>JBILPT010000014.1:0-44571 GCA_044373675.1 Crocinitomicaceae bacterium
GTAAAGGAGCTCCAAGTCATTGGGTTGCTGTTATCAAACCTGGACGTATCATGTTTGAAGCTGACGGTGTTTCATACGAGGTTGCTAAGGAAGCATTGCGATTAGCAGCACAAAAATTACCAGTTAAATGCAAATTCGTTGTTCGCAACGACTATGTTATACCAGTTTAAAAAAGAAAAATGAAACAAGTAGAGATTTTAAAGCTAACAAACGAAGATTTAAAAAGTCGCTTAAGTGATTTTCAAAATCAGTACGTAAACTTAAAATTAACGCATAAAATGGCTCCAATTGAGAATCCATTGAGAATAACAAGTATGCGTAAAGTTATAGCTAGACTAAATACAGAATTAACAAAACGTTCGAATCAAGCTTAATGCTTGAAAAAATAAGCCGAAATGGAAACACGTAATTTAAGAAAAGAAAAAGTTGGGGTCGTAATGAGTGACAAAATGGAAAAATCCATTGTTGTTTCTGTTGAGCGAAAAGTAAAACACCCGAAATATGGGAAATTCGTAAAGAAAACTACCAAGTTTATTGCTCATGATGAGAAAAATGATTGTAACATTGGCGACACTGTTAAAATTATGGAAACACGTCCATTGAGTAAAACTAAGAATTGGAGATTAGTAGAAATTGTCGAAAGAGCTAAATAAACGGAGAAATGATACAAACAGAATCCAGACTATCAGTCGCAGACAATTCAGGTGCCAAAGAGGTGTTGTGTATTCGCGTATTAGGCGGAACAAGACGACGATATGCTTCAGTTGGTGACAAGATTGTGGTTACAGTAAAAAGTGCTATGCCGAATGGTGGAGTAAAAAAAGGTACAGTAGCAAAAGCTGTTGTTGTCCGCACTAGAAAAGAAGTTCGTAGAGCAGATGGTTCTTATATCCGTTTTGATGATAACGCATGTGTTATCCTTAATCAGACTGGTGAAATGAGAGGAACGCGTATTTTTGGACCTGTAGCCAGAGAATTAAGAGAGAATAACTACATGAAAATTGTTTCATTAGCACCTGAGGTGCTATAACTAAATAGAGATGCAGAAGAAGTTACATGTTAAAATTGGTGATACTGTTCGAATAATGAGCGGCGAATCAAAAGGTCAAGAAGGAAAAATACTTTCTATTGACCGTAACAAAATGAGAGCAATTGTTTCTGGGGCAAATATGATCAAGCGCCATACGAAGCCAAGTGCAGCAAATCCACAAGGTGGAATTGAAGATAAAGAAGGTACAATTCATTTATCAAACCTTATGGTTTTAGTAAATGGAGTTCCTACTCGTACTGGCAGAAAAGAAAATGATAAAGGTAAATTAGTACGTTATGCAAAAAAATCAGGGGAGGTGATTAAATCATGAGTTACAAGCCAAGATTAAAAGAAAGATACAAGGGAGAAATTATTCAGGCATTGAGAGATCAATTTGGATACAAATCTGTGATGCAAGTTCCAAGGTTACAAAAAATTGTTTTGAGCCAAGGTATTGGTGATGCAGTTGCTGATAAGAAAATTATTGAAAATGCTGCAGCAGATTTATCTCGTATTGCTGGTCAAAAAGCAATTACTACTTTATCCAAAAAAGATATTTCAAATTTCAAATTAAGAAAAGGAATGCCGATTGGGACAAAAGTAACTTTAAGAGGAGATAGAATGTACGATTTTCTAGATCGATTACTTGCTGTTGCTCTTCCAAGAACACGTGACTTCAGAGGAATCAACCCAAAAGGATTTGATGGTAGAGGCAACTTCAATTTAGGAGTTAAAGAGCACATTATCTTTCCTGAAATAGACATAGATAAAGTAAATCGAATATTAGGAATGGATATAAGCTTTGTAACTTCAGCTGAAAGTGATGAAGAAGCAAAAGCACTATTAGATGCATTCGGTTTTCCATTTATAAAAAAATAGATAAAAAATGGCTAAAGAATCAATGAAAGCGCGAGAGCGCAAAAGAGAAAGATTAGTAGAACGCTTTGCTAAGAAAAGAGAAGCGCTTACAAAAATACTTAAATCCACAGATAACTCTGAAGAAATTCAGACAGCTAAATGGGATGCAATGATGAGTTTACAGAAACTTCCTGCAAATTCTTCGAAAGTAAGAAAACATAACAGATGTGGACTTACAGGTCGACCTCGTGGATACATGAGACAATTTGGAATTTCAAGAGTAACGTTTAGAGAGATGGCACTTGCTGGAAAAATCCCAGGAGTGAAAAAAGGTAGTTGGTAATATTGAAACAGTAATAAAATGAACACAGATCCAATAGCAGATTTTTTAACCCGAATCAGAAATGCAAGCGCAGCTGGTTTGAAGATGGTAGAGATACCTGGTTCAAATATTAAAAGAGCAATGACTCAGATTTTATTTGATCAAGGATATATTCTTAACTATAAATTTGAGGAAGATAATAAACAAGGTACGATTAAAGTTGCACTAAAATACAACCAATCTACCCGAGTGCCTGCAATAACTAAATTGCAAAGAGCATCTCGCCCAGGTTTAAGAAAATACAGTGCCTCCGATGAAATGCCTCGTGTATTAAATGGACTTGGTATTGCAATTGTTTCAACTTCAAAAGGTGTTATTACAAATAAAGAAGCACGTAAACAAAATATTGGTGGCGAAGTACTTTGCTACATTTATTAAAATAAGAAAGAAATGTCAAGAATAGGTAAAGCTCCGATAACAATTCCAAATGGCGTAGAAGTTACGTTAAATGGGACATCTGTTACGGTAAAAGGAAAAAAAGGTGAATTGCATCAAGTAATGGATGAATGTATAACAATGTCTATTGATGAAAACACAATAACTTTTGTTAGAAAAACAGATTCACCAAATGATCGTTCTAAACATGGACTATATAGATCGCTTGTTCAGAATATGATTACAGGTGTTTCTGAAGGTTTCAAAAAAGAAATGGAAGTAATAGGTGTTGGATATCGTGCAACAGCAGTTGGTCAACAATTAGAATTAGCACTTGGTTTTTCTCATGCTATTATTCTATCAGTTCCTTCTGATGTTAAAATAGAAACTGTGACTGAAAAAGGAAAGGCACCACTTGTAACACTTCAATCACATGATAAACAATTACTAGGTCAGGTGGCTGCGAAAATTCGCTCCTTGAGAAAACCAGAACCATACAAAGGAAAAGGTATTCGATTCTTAGGTGAAGAAATTAGAAGAAAAGCTGGAAAATCAGCAAGTAAAAAATAATTATTAAGTAGATTATGGCACTAAATAAAGTATTAAGAAGAGCTAAAATAAAGCGAAGAATTCGAAAGAAAGTAACGGGTACTTCCTTAATTCCAAGATTATCTGTTTACAGAAGCAATAAGCAAATTTATGCGCAATTGATTGATGATGCAACAGGTAAAACATTGGCATCTGCTGGTTCTTTCAAGCAAAAAGAAGCGCAAAACGTAAATAAAATTACGCAAGCGACAATGATTGGTAAAGAAATTGCTGAAAAAGCACAGGAGGCAGGTATTAAAACAGTAGTTTTTGATCGTAACGGTTACTTATATCATGGAAGAGTGAAATCTTTGGCTGATTCAGCACGTGAAGGAGGACTTAAATTTTAAGAAAATGGCAGAACAAGCAATGAACAGAGTGAAAGCAGTAGACATTGAGTTAAAAGATAAACTCGTTTCTGTAAATAGGGTTACTAAAGTTACTAAAGGAGGAAGAACATTTAGTTTTTCAGCAATTATTGTTGTTGGAGACGAAAATGGAATTGTAGGGCACGGACTTGGTAAAGCAAAAGAAATAACTGAAGCAATCGCAAAAGGAATTGATGATGCTAAGAAAAATCTTATTAAGGTTCCAATACTTAGAGGTACAGTTCCTCATACTCAAAAAGGGAAATTTGGAGGTGCTCAAGTATTATTGAAGCCAGCGACTCCAGGTACTGGTGTTATTGCAGGTGGTGCAATGCGTGCAGTATTAGAAAGTGTTGGTGTCCATAATGTATTGGCAAAATCGCAAGGTTCTTCTAACCCTCACAATGTAGTTAAAGCAACAATTGATGCTCTTTCCAAAATGCGAGATGCTATTGCAGTTGCAAAACAAAGAGGTATTTCAATGGATAAAGTATTCAACGGTTAAAATAAATAGAATGGAAACCATAAAAATAAAACAAGTACGTAGCGCTATAAAAAGACCGGCTGATCAGAAAGCAACAATAAAGGCTTTAGGTTTCAGACGCTTAAATCATATCGTTCAAAAAGAGGTTACTCCTCAAATACTTGGAATGATTAATAAGGTGAAGCACCTAATAATAGTAGTAGACTAAAAATTCAAATAAGAATAAAATGGATTTACATAATCTTACACCTGCACAAGGTTCAGTAAAAAAAGAAAAAAGAATTGCTAGAGGACAAGGATCTGGCCACGGTGGTACTTCAACAAGAGGTCACAAAGGAGCTAAGTCGCGTTCTGGATATTCAACTAAAATCGGTTTTGAAGGTGGACAAATGCCATTACAACGCCGTGTTCCTAAATTTGGATTCAAAAATATCAATAGAGTTGAATACAAAGCTATTAATCTTGATATTATAGAATATTTAGCTACAACTAAAGGAATAACAGAAATTACAATTGAAACGTTTCTTTCTAATGGTCTATTATCTAACAATCAACTTGTTAAGGTTTTAGGAAGAGGGACTCTAAATTCTAAAGTAACAATTAGCGCACATGGGTTTTCAGCAGCTGCAATAACTGCAATCGAAGCTCAAGGTGGTATATGTTCAAAAATCTAACTACCTTTGCACCCCACTAAATGAAAAGATTAATACAAAACATACGCAATATCTGGAAAGTAGAAGAATTACGCAAAAGAATTCTTTTAACTTTGGGGTTAATTCTTGCCTATAGAATCGGATCTTTCATTATCATTCCTGGTGTTAATTATGCTGCTTTAACAACAAAAGCAAGCGAACAAAATACTCTCGAAACTTTACTATCATTATTTTCTGGTGGAGGATTTACAAATGCTTCAATTATGGCACTTGGTATCATGCCATATATTAGTGCATCTATTATCATGCAACTTCTTTCAATGGCTGTTCCAGCAGTTCAAAAGATGCAAAATGAAGGTGAATCAGGAAGAAAGCAGATTAATAATTATACAAGGATATTAACGATTATTATTTGTGCTTTACAAGCCCCAAGTTATTTATCACTATACGTAGCTCAAAAAGGAGCTATGCCAGCGGATGCATCAACTTTTTGGTGGACACAGACAATTTTAATATTGGTTGCTGGCTCTATGTTTGCTGTTTGGTTAGGTGAGCGAATTACAGAAAAAGGTATTGGAAATGGTATTTCATTGCTAATTACAGTTGGAATCTTGTCACGCCTTCCAGGAGCATTTTTTGCGGAATTTGGTAAATCAATGGAAGCAGGTAATTTGATAAAATTAGTAATTGAAGTTGTTGCCTTTATGCTAGTTGTTTTAGTAACTATATTAATTGTTCAAGGAGTTAGAAGAATTCCTTTAAACACTGCAAAAAGAATTGTAGGAAACAAAAGTGTAGACGACAAAAGCGCTAGAAGTTATTTGCCAATTAAAGTTAATGCAAGTGGTGTTATGCCAATTATATTTGCTCAGGCAATAATGACAATTCCAGTTATGATTTTTGCTAGTTCTTCTGATCAGAGTGGTTTCTTGCAAAGAACATTAGGGGATGTATACGGATTGAGCTACAATATATTATTGTCTGTATTAATTATAGTATTCACGTATTTTTATACTGCAATTATGATTAATCCAAGTAAAATTGCGGATGACTTGAAAAAAAGTGGTGGATTTATTCCTGGTGTTCGCCCCGGAGAAGAAACTGCTGAACATGTAGATACTGTAGTTTCAAGAATTACGTTCCCCGGTTCATTATTTCTTGCACTAATTGCTGTACTACCTGCAATTGCAAAATTAGCTGGAATCAATGATGGGTTTGCAATGTTTTTTGGAGGAACTTCTATATTAATTATGGTTGGTGTTGTTCTAGATACACTGCAGCAAATAGAAACATATCAATTAAACCGTCACATGGATAGCTTAATGGAAGGAACACGTGTTAGAGGAAGAAGAGAACCAAACGAATTATCCGGATTTTAAAAAATGGCAAAACAAGCATCAATAGAACAAGATGGAGTTATACTAGAAGCTTTGCCAAATGCAATGTTTAGAGTAGAACTAGAAAACGGACATGTTCTAACTGCTCATATATCTGGTAAAATGAGAATGTTTTATATAAAAATATTACCTGGTGACCGAGTTAAATTAGAAATGTCACCCTACGATTTGACAAAAGGAAGAATATCTTTTAGATATAAATAGTTTAATAAGAAAGAAATGAAAGTAAGAGCATCAGTAAAAAAGAGATCAGTGGATTGCAAAATCGTTAAGCGTAAAGGAAGAGTTTACGTAATTAACAAAAAGAATCCAAAATTAAAACAACGTCAAGGTTAATTAAAAAAATATGGCACGTATCGCAGGTATAGATTTACCAAAAAATAAAAGAGGAGTAATAGGTTTAACCTACATATTTGGGATTGGAAGAAGTACTTCTAAAAAAATCCTCAATACAAATGGTATTGATGAAAGTATTAAAGTTCAAGAATGGAACGATGATCAATTATCAGCAATCAGAAACTCTGTTAATGAATTTAAAACTGAAGGTCAACTTCGCTCTGAAGTTCAATTAAATATTAAAAGATTAATGGATATTGGATGTACACGAGGAATCCGCCATAGATCTGGACTTCCATTAAGAGGTCAGCGAACAAAAAATAACTCTCGCACAAGAAAAGGTAGGAGAAAAACAGTTGCTAACAAGAAAAAAGCAACTAAATAATAAATAGTATTATGGCAAAAGCAAATCAAAAAAAGAAAAAAAACGTAAAGATTGATGCTGCTGGTGAAGCGCACATCCAAGCGAGTTTTAACAACATCATTATTTCACTTACAAATAATAGTGGTCAAGTTATTTCGTGGTCTTCAGCTGGGAAAATGGGGTTTAAAGGTTCTAAAAAGAATACACCTTATGCAGCTCAAATAGCTGCTGAAGATGCAGCAAAAGAAGCACATGATTTTGGACTTAGAAGGGTAAAAGTTTATGTAAAAGGACCAGGAGCTGGAAGAGAATCTGCTATACGTTCATTGAATAATACGGGAATTGAAGTAACAGAAATAATAGATGTTACACCGCTTCCACACAACGGATGTCGCCCACCAAAAAGAAGAAGAGTTTAACAATAATAACCAAGGGACAAAATCATCGAAGGAATGCCTTAATTCATGATTCCCGACTAAAAACAAAAATATGGCAAGATATACAGGTCCAAAGACCAAAATTGCTCGAAGATTTCGAGATCCTATCTTCGGTGCAGACAAAGCACTTGATAGAAGAAACTATGGCCCAGGTCAACATGGTCCTTCCAAAAAAAGAGGAGGGAAACAATCAGAATATGCAATTCAATTGGGTGAAAAGCAAAAAGCTAAATATACTTATGGAATTTTAGAGCGTCAATTCTCTAATATGTTTGAAAAAGCTTCAGCCATGAAAGGTATTACTGGTGAAAACTTATTACAGTTGTGTGAAGCACGTGTAGACAATACCGTATTTCGTCTTGGAATAGCTCCAACTCGAAGTGGTGCTAGACAATTAGTTTCTCATCGTCACATTACTATAAATGGTGATGTAGTTAATATTCCTTCTTACACATTACGTCCAGGTGACGTAGTTGGAGTTAGGGAAAAATCAAAATCCCTAGAAGCAATTGCAAATTCTTTGAGTTCAAATACTAAGAAATATGATTGGTTGGATTGGGACAATTCTGCTATGGCAGGAAAATTATTGAATTTACCATCAAGGGAAATGATCCCTGAAAACATTAAGGAACAATTAATCGTCGAACTATACTCTAAATAAAAAAACAAAATGGCAATATTGGATTTTCAAAAACCAGATAAGGTAATCATGATTAACTCCGATGAGTTCAACGGAGAATTTGAATTTCGTCCACTTGAACCTGGATACGGTATCACAGTTGGTAACTCTTTAAGAAGAATTTTACTTTCCTCACTAGAGGGATTTGCAATTTCTTCGATAAAAATACAAGGAGTTGATCACGAATTTTCAACTTTGAAAGGTGTTGTAGAAGATGTAACTGAAATCGTATTAAATTTGAAACAAGTACGTTTCAAAAGACAGATTGAAGGAACTGATTCAGAAACTGTATTTATAACTGTTGGTGGTCAAACTAAATTAACAGCTGGTGATATTGGAAAACATACAAGTGCATTCCAAGTTTTAAATCCAGATTTAGTGATTTGCAACATGGAATCTTCAGTTAAAATAGAAGTTGAATTAACTATAGTTAAAGGTCGTGGTTATGTTCCTGCAGAGGAGAATAAATCATCAACCGCTGCTTTTGGTACAATTTTTATCGATTCTATCTTTACACCAATTGTAAATGTTCAGTATACAGTTGAAAACTTTCGAGTTGAGCAAAAAACTGATTACGAAAAATTAATATTTAACATCAAAACTGACGGTTCTGTTCATCCTAAAGAAGCGTTAAAAGATGCAGCAAAGATTCTTATTCATCACTTTATGCTGTTTTCTGATGAGCGTATTACTTTAGATAGCGAAATTAAAGCTGAAACTGAGGAATTTGACGAAACATCACTACACATGCGTCAATTACTTAAGACAAAATTAGTAGATATGGATTTATCTGTTAGAGCTTTAAATTGTTTGAAAGCTGCTGATGTAGAAACATTAGGAGATCTTGTTTCAATAGCAAAATCTGATTTACTGAAGTTTAGAAATTTTGGAAAGAAATCTTTAACAGAATTGGAAGACCTTGTTGATAACAAAGGATTGGTATTCGGAATGAATGTCGCAAAATATAAATTAGACAAAGATTAAGATTTAAATCATGAGACACGGTAATAAAGTAAACCACTTAGGAAGAAAAACAGGACATTTAAAAGCAATGCTTTCTAATATGGCTTGTTCTCTTTTGGAACATAAAAGAATCACCACGACATTGGCGAAAGCTAAATCACTTCGTGTTTTTGTCGAGCCAATCTTGACGAAATCAAAAAATGATACAACGCATTCAAGACGTTTGGTTTTTTCTCACCTACAAAATAAGGATGTTGTAACTGAACTATTCAGAGACATCGCTCTTAAAATTGCAAACCGAGATGGAGGATATACACGAATCATTCGTACAGGATTTCGTTTAGGAGATAATGCTGAAATGTGTATAATCGAACTTGTTGACTACAACGATATCTATACAAACGAAAAAGCTAAGAAAACAACACGTCGATCTAGAAGAGGTGGTGGAGCAACAACTTCTTCTGTTTCTGGTGAAACAGATGTTGAAGATGTAGTTTCGGATGAAGTAGTTGCTGAAGACGCAATCGTTGAAGATGTAGTTGCTGAAGAAGCAGTTGTTGAAGAAGCAGTTGTTGAAGATACTGTTACTGAAGAAGCAGTTGTTGAGGATACTGTTACTGAAGAAGCAGTTGTTGAGGATACTGTTACTGAAGAAGTAGTTGTTGAAGATACTGTTACTGAAGAAGCAGTTTCTGAAGAACCAGTTATTGAAGAAACAACCCCTGAAACACCAGCTGAAGATTCAACTGAAGAAGAAAAGAAAGAGGAAAACTAACATATTTTATAAATTGTTAATAAAAAGGTGGTGTTATAACTGCCTTTTTTTGTTTACCGTAATTTTTATTGAATCATAGTTCCTAATTTTGTCGAAAATTCTAAATGGAAAAAAATCATCCTGCAGTTCTACTTTTAGAAGATGGAACTTTTTTTGAAGGTCTAGCAATTGGAAAAATTGGTACAACTGGCGGAGAAATTGCTTTTAATACAGGAATGACCGGATATCAAGAAGTTTTTACAGATCCCTCCTACCTTGGGCAAATTTTAATAATGACTACTTCACATATTGGAAACTACGGAGTTCATAAGGAAGAAATAGAATCTGAATCCATAAAAATTGCTGGACTTGTCACAAAAAAATTCTCACAAGGCTTTTCGCGACCTTCAGGTGAATCTTCGCTACAAGAACTTATGGAGATAAGTGAAACTGTTGGAATATCAGATATCGATACTCGATCCTTGGTGAGACACATCAGAAATAAAGGAGCAATGAATGCGATTATTTCATCCGAGGAAACAGATATCCAAAAACTTGCTTTGAAATTAAAAGAAATTCCATCTATGGAGGGCTTAGAATTGTCTTCACGTGTATCAACTAAAAAAGCCTACGACTTCAGCTTGGATAATCCACTATACAAAGTAGCATTACTTGATCTTGGAGTTAAAAAAAATATTATTAGATGCTTGGCGGAAAGGGGTTGCCATGTTCGTGTTTTTCCTATGAATACCAGTATTAGTGAACTTGAAGCTTTTGAGCCAGATGGCTATATGCTTTCAAATGGTCCTGGAGATCCTTCAGTTATGAATTCTTCCGTTGAATTGGTTAAAGAAATCGTAGCAACTAAAAAACCAATTTTTGGAATTTGTCTAGGACATCAAATTCTTGGCTTAAGTCAAGGTTTAAAAACTGAAAAAATGTTTAACGGACATAGGGGAATTAACCATCCAATTAAAAATTTAAAAACTGGTAAAGGAGAAATAACTTCTCAAAATCATGGATTTGTAATATCAAAAGAAAGTATTGTATCTCAAACAAATGTAAAAGTAACTCACATGCACTTAAACGATGATACTATCGCGGGGATTGAACTAACTGATAAACCAGTTTTTTCTGTGCAATATCATCCTGAAGCATCAGCTGGACCTCATGACTCACGTTATTTATTCGATCAATTTATTGAGAATATCGCTTCTTCTAAAAACTAACTATGGCTCATATTAAAAGTATTTTTGCAAGACAGATTCTCGATTCAAGAGGTAATCCCACTATTGAAGTTGATGTGTCAACATCAAACGGCATTAAAGGTCGGGCAGCAGTTCCTTCAGGTGCATCTACGGGTATTCATGAAGCAGTTGAACTAAGAGACAATGATTCTTCAATCTATTTAGGAAAAGGTGTCTTAAAAGCCGTTAATAATGTCAATGCTATTTTAAATGAAGCATTACATGGCAAGGATATTTTTGACCAAGAAGGAATTGATAAAGCAATGATAAAGTTAGACGGAACTGAAAATAAATCAAATCTTGGTGCAAATGCAATCTTAGGTGTATCACTTGCAGTTGCAAAAGCTGCTGCATTAGAATCAAATTTAAGTTTATTCAACTACATTGGAGGCCCTAGTGCTACTATTTTACCAGTTCCAATGATGAATATCCTTAATGGAGGTTCACATGCCGACAACCTCATCGATATCCAAGAATTCATGGTAATGCCAATCGGAGCTAAATCATTTTCTGAAGGTTTACGCTGGGGAACAGAAGTTTTTCATCATTTAAAAGGGGTTCTTAAATCAAAAGGAATGTCGACTAATGTTGGCGATGAAGGTGGTTTTGCACCTAATTTAGGTTCTAATGAAGAGGCAATTCAAGTTGTTATGCAAGCTGTAGAAAAAGCCGGATTTAGACTTGGAATAGATATGTCAATTGCTCTTGATGCTGCTGCTTCAGAATTTTACAATTCAAAAACAGGCTTGTACCATTTTGAATCAACTGGAGAAAATAGAAGCTCTTCAGAAATGGTGGCTTATTGGGAAGATTGGTGTAAAAAATACCCTATTATTTCTGTTGAAGATGGACTAGCTGAAGATGATTGGGATGGATGGAAATTAGCAACTGAAAAACTTGGTAAATCAGTTCAGTTAGTTGGAGATGATTTATTTGTAACAAATACAACTCGATTACAAAGAGGAATTAACGAAGAAATTGCAAATTCTATCTTAATAAAAGTAAATCAAATTGGAACGCTCACAGAAACAAAAGAAGCTGTCAATCTGGCAAAGAAAAATAATTATTCTTCAGTAATGAGCCACAGAAGCGGTGAAACTGAAGACAATACAATTGCTGATCTCGCGGTTGCATTAAAAACTGGACAAATAAAAACAGGGTCTGCTTCTAGAAGCGATAGAATGTCAAAATACAATCAATTATTGCGAATCGAAGAGGAGCTTGGCGATAATGCTATTTATTTAGGAAGAGACTTTAAGTCGATTTCTTAAAATTATGGCAGGATTTAATCTTAGAGTTTATGGGCTAGTAATTAATGAGCAACAGGAGATTCTCCTTTCTGACGAAAGACGAAGTGGTATTTCTTTTACAAAATTCCCTGGAGGTGGTGTCAATGAAAATGAGGGAATACTAGAAGCGCTTCACCGTGAATTTCGAGAAGAACTTGGTAGTGATATTTTGTCCTCCTCTTTTTTTTATTTTAATGACTTTTATCAAAACTCCACATTTAGAAAGGAAGATTCATTAGTAGTATTTTACTACCTGGTAAAAATAAAGTCTGATTTTCAATTACCAAAGGGAGATGATCTTCCTTTAGGATCAAACGACCCAAGTGATTTTGAGCGCTTTCGCTGGGTTCCTCTAAAAGGGTTTATGGAAGAAATATTAACTTTCCCATTGGATCGAGAGGCGATAAAAAAACTTATTGCTTTTCACCTTCAGTAAACTATTTTTTACTTAATTTAAGCTACTTACTTCAATAAAAATTGAGCTGTTTATCTATTGCAAGGCCTTGTTTACATGTTTATTCATAACCATAAAAAATATAGGCGGAATAAAAGACAAGAGCATCATACCAGGATATCCTGTGGGCATAACCGGAGAATCTTCGGAGGTTTCCATTAATTGATATGGGCGATCTGCTTTAAAATGATGATCTGAATGCCGACTGAGTTCAAAAAGCACAACTCTTCCGATTACGTGGTTGGAATTCCATGAATGTTTCCTTTTAACAGTTTCATAGTTTCCATTTTCTCTTTTTTGGCGATATAATCCATAATGTTCAATGTAGTTTACTGTTTCCAATAAGAGTATTCCAATCATCGCTGCGAAAAGAAAGTAAATTAAAACGGCTAATCCGAAATAGGCAAAAATTGACCCTAGAAATATTAAATGAAGAATAGAATATTGAAGCATTTTATTTTCGTAACTAAACAAGTGCTTTTTCATTATTTTCATTCGTGTAAATTCAATTTTCCACGCTTGGAAATAACTACCAATTTGTGAGCGAAACCAGAATACATAAAGCCATTCGTTTCTTCGGGCCGTTGCAGGATCACTCTTTGTGCCTACGTTTGTGTGATGCCCTCTATTGTGATAGGGCAGAAAATGATTTTCCAGTGAACTTAATAAGAGTAATTCGCCAATAAAACGTTCAAAACGATTCGAGCGATGTCCGAGTTCGTGACCAATATTAATACCTAAAACGCCACACATAAGACCCATAGATAAGATTTGTCCAACTAAATCTGTAGTTGTTTGTACCTCTTCAATATGAAACAAAAAATAAACTAAAAACCCAAATTGAATTGGTAACATAAGATAAAGCAGCACCGAATAAAAGGAATCTTTTGAAGCAAGTACTTTTTCTTGTTCAGATAAATTTTGACTGTCTACTCTCAAGATAAGTTCAAAAAAAGGAATGACTCCAAATAAATAAAGTGCAGGAAGAAAGGTAAGAATACCCGTGCTATGAAAACTAATCCAAACACAAACGGGTAATGATAAAACGCTGAGGTACTTTAGCTTTCTCAAATTAAAAAAGTTAAATTATTTTGTAAATATAAGTTTTTTAATTTCTTTAAGACCAGTAACTAATCACAAATTTATTTTGAAAAATTAGGTGAAATAATTAAATCTTTTGTTCCGTGTGTCCAAGAATAAAATCCTTCTCCAGACTTAATACCTTTTTTTCCAGCTGTTACCATATTTACCAACAAAGGACATGGAGCATATTTTGGATTTCCAAAACCCTCATGTAAAACACGAAGAATCGCTAGGCAAACATCTAAACCAATAAAATCTGCTAATTGCAAAGGTCCCATTGGATGTGCCATTCCTAATTTCATAACAGTATCAATTTCCTCAACACCTGCAACACCCTCATACAAAGTATAGATTGCCTCATTAATCATCGGCATTAAAATTCGATTTGCAACAAATCCAGGATAATCATTTACTTCAACAGGTACTTTATCTAATTTTTTAGAAATTTCCATAATTAAATTAGTCACCTCATCTGAAGTAGAATAACCGCGAATAATTTCAATTAATTTCATTACAGGAACTGGATTCATAAAGTGCATTCCAATTACCTTATCTGGTCGATTTGTTACGGCAGCTATTTTTGTAATAGAAATTGAGGATGTATTCGTCGCTAAAATTACATTTTCGCTTGTTGCTGCATCTAACTCTTTAAATATTTGAAGTTTTAAATCAATATTTTCTGTTGCTGCTTCAACAACTAAATCTACTCCTTTAACACCTTCAACAAGTGAGGTGAATGTTGTTAGATTTGATAAAGTATTCTGTTTTTCAGACTCTGTAATGGCTTCTTTTGCAAGTTGACGATCAAGATTTTTGCCAATAGTCGCTAATGCTTTGTCTAATGAAGCTTGAGAGACATCAATTAAATTTACGCGATAGCCAAATTGCGCAAAAACATGTGCAATTCCATTTCCCATAGTACCAGCACCAATAACAGCGATATTTTTCATAATATAAATTTTGAATTACAAATATAAGCAGTAGAATGACTAGAGTAGAAATTTAGGCTAAATTTAAATCTAATATTGACTTTTGAAATGTTTATCTTTGTTCTAAAGAAAATTCAACATACTATTACATTGTATGAAAATAGGAGGATTTACAAATTTATTTGAAAAAACATTAGGGGTTTTTGCTTTTGGTTTTGTTTTATTCCCAAAGTTTGCTCCACTTTTTTTTATAGTTCTAATAACTGTTGTTCTATCAGGAATAATTAAGAAAGAAGTTAGCTTTCAATTAAATGTAATAAGTAGTTCATTCCTCTTATTTTATTTTTGTTATTTAATTGGCATCATCTTTACAAGTGATATAAATGCTGGAGTTTTTGAACTCGAAAAGAAATTATCCTTCGTTATTTTTCCACTCCTTTTATCATTAAAATTCAAAAAAACATGGTCGTTGAATTTATCATATATTGGATTTATTTCTGGAACATTTCTAATAACACTTTATGGGATTTCCCTAGTTTTAAAATCTGGTTGGGAAGCAGACTGGAAGGATTTTAGTTATTTATCTTCTGCTATTTCCCCCATTCATCACCCAAGTTATCTTGCAGCATATTTAACAATTAGTACAGCATTTGCCTTCATTGGATGGCGAGAAAAATTACCATTTTTTTCACTCTCTTGGATAATTCCATTTACTATTTTTGTAATAGTCATCCACGGATTTTTACTAAGTCTGTCTGGAACATTATTTTTATTAATTGCCATTTTCACATTTCTATTAATTTGGCTTAGAAATAAATTTAGACGACCAATTTTTTACACTATAATCATTCTCATACCATTACTTGGTATTATTGGATTAAATACAATTCCAAATATTCAATCCGATTGGAAAGACGCGACTTCAAACGTAATAGAATATTCTAAAAATCCCAAAGGTTTTGTTGAAAATAGTGGTCCATCTTTATCTTCTTCATCGACCAGAATTATTTTGTGGACTGCTGCATTTCAAATATTTTATAAGCATCCTTTTGGAATTGGAACAGGAAATATGGATGAATTTATGGAAAAAGAATTAATCATATTAAAACAAAAAGAATTAACTAAACAAAATTTTAACCCACATAATCAGTTTTTACAAACAGCAGTTGAAATTGGTTTTTTTGGACTTCTTGTATTTTTTGCGATTTTATTTTCTAGTATTTACTATGGTTTAAAATACAAAAATTATTTGTTAATAATTATATCAAGTAATCTTCTCTTTAATTCCTTGTTTGAATCAATGCTACAGAGACAATCGGGAATTATTTTTTACTGTTTTTGGCTTTGTTTATTGAGTTTGTATTTATTCAGCCATGAAATCAAAAAAGTAAAAATTTCTTAAAAATTAATTTGTTTCTTGTTGGATAAACCCAACTTATTCACTAACTTAATGTAGATAATGTTTAAATTATTCTATTTATGTTAGTCAAAACCTACTCCAGTACAGTGTTTGGAATAAATGCCACCACAATTACAATCGAAGTAAATTTAGAAATCGGTATTAACTTTTATTTGGTGGGGCTTCCTGATAATGCAGTTAAAGAAAGTCAACAACGCATAAAAGCAGCATTTAAAAACAACAATCTCAAATTTCCAGGTAGAGAAATTACCGTAAATATGGCCCCCGCTGATATTCGAAAAGAAGGTTCGGTTTTTGATTTACCAATTGCCATTGGAATTTTAGCGGTGAGCAAGCAAGTAAAATTAGAATTACTAAGCAAGTATATTTTAATTGGCGAACTTTCACTTGATGGTTCTATTCAAGCCACAAGAGGTATTTTGGCTATTGCGCTGCAAGCAAAAGAAGAAGGATTTAAAGGAATCATTGTTCCTAAAGCAAATGCACTCGAGGCTTCTGTCGTAAATAACTTAGAGGTATATGGCGCCGAAAATTTATCTGAAGTTATAAAATTTTTAAATCAAGAAAAAGGAGGAATGCAACAAACAATTGTTGATGTAAAAAAACAATTTGGACAATTAATTGAGGAATTTGAGCTTGATTTTAGAGATGTAAAAGGACAAATGAATATAAAAAGAGCCTTTGAAATTGCAGCTTCTGGTGGTCACAATGTAATTCTAATTGGCCCACCTGGCTCAGGAAAATCAATGCTAGCAAAACGATTAGGAAGTATTTTGCCACCTATGAGTTTAGATGAAGCACTAGAGACAACAAAAATTCATAGTGTAGCGGGGAAAGTCAAAGGGCAAGTTGGAATTATTTCTCAAAGACCATTTAGAAAACCACATCACACTATATCAGATATTGGATTAATCGGCGGCGGATCTTATCCACAGCCTGGAGAGATCTCCTTAGCTCACAATGGAGTTCTTTTTTTAGATGAATTACCTGAATACAAAAGAACAGTGCTAGAAGTAATGCGTCAACCACTAGAAGATCGAACGGTTAATATTTCTCGAGCAAAATTCTCAATCGACTATCCCGCTAGTTTTATGTTAGTTGCAGCGATGAATCCTTGTCCGTGTGGCTACTACAATCACCCCGAAAAAGAATGCGTTTGCGGACCTGGAGTTGTACAACGTTATTTAAATAAAATTTCTGGTCCTTTACTTGATAGAATAGATATTCATGTTGAAGTTACTCCAGTTTCTTTTGATGAATTAGCAAATTCTAAACCCAGTGAAGGAAGTAAAGAAATTAGAGAGCGTGTTGGATCTGCAAGAATTATTCAGAAAAACAGGTATTTATTGCGAAATGGTATTCACTGCAATGCGCAAATGTCAATGAAGGAATTTGAAATACATTGTAAAATTGATGAAGCAGGTAGTCAGTTATTAAAAACTGCAATGGATAAAATGGGGCTTTCTGCACGAGCATATGATCGAATATTAAAAGTTGCTCGGACAATAGCCGATTTAGAGTCTGCAGAAAAAATTGAAGCTACGCATATTGCTGAGGCAATCCAATATAGAAGTTTAGATCGGACTAATTGGGCATTGAATTGAAATAAATAAACCACATCTCACCAAAATCAATTGTCTTTAGTAGTTATAGAAGCAACTTTTTTGAATTATTTTTTAAAAAGAAATTAGTATATTTGTAGCCAACAAAAATGGAGGTTGTAGCTCAGTTGGTTAGAGCGTCGGTTTGTGGTACCGAAGGTCGCGGGTTCGAGACCCGTCTCCCTCCCATTAAAAAAGACCGGATTTAAATTCGGTCTTTTTAATTAACTAAACATTTGAGAGTAAATTAATTCAAAAGACTTATTAATCTTAGCTTCTTGCACTTGATTTATTTTTCATTAAGGTATTGAATCTGTTTCTGTATCTATTTCGTCACTTGTTAACTCTAAAGCCTTTACTGCTTGTATTGCCGTTCCCGCAATACCTCTTATAGAAGCATGCATATCAATTGTATTTATTGTCACTTTTTCAATTTGCTTTTCTCGTTCCTTCCAGATTCTATACATCGATCTTTTTTCACTTTCAATAGCTGTTTTCATCGCTGTAAATCCTTCAACAATTGCCTCTACTTGCATTCTAAAATTATTACTTGTTAAGTAATCGTAAAGAATCTGCATTTTGTCACCACTATCAAGCTGTGAAATCATAGCAGAATTGATTTGGATTATACTTTCACGTAAAATACCACTTAGACTTTTAAATTCTTGAAAAGTACAGATGTAAACACCGTCCTTTAAACCCATTCGGTCCATTTCAGTTGGCATAGATTCTGTTACAATAACACCAATATCTGCTCCCTTAATACGCATATCAGCCTTGAATTTATCTATCCAAGTTGCTTCAAACTTTTTTGTTCTCTTGCTTTCATAATAGATTTTTCCGCAGTTTTGGGTAGTTCTTGTATTTACAATTTGAATACAATCTCCACCCCTAGCCCCTTTTTTAATTTCATCAATTGTATCAATTGGATATTGCTGTTGTAACCACTCCTCAATTGCTAATTCTTGAACTTCTCCTTGTAACTGCATTGATCCTTGCTCCTGTTTTCTCTTCATTTCTTCTGTAAGTAATCGCTGATCATCAATTTTCTTCTGGAGATCCTTTAATTTTAGTTCATTTTTCTCATCTGCAGCTTTTTGAATTTTTTCTTTTTCTTGAGAAAGAATTACTGACATTTTTTCTTGAGCAGCTAGATCTGCAATGCCTTGCATTTCGTTTTTTTCGCGTTTTAATTTTTCAATTTCTGCTTTTGAAGCATTTAGTTCAATTAATTTTTGAGATTTTTCATTTAACTCAGCTTGCATTATATTTAATTGAGCAGATTGTTCTTCTGTAAGTTGTTGCTTAATTTTAGCTTCTAAGATTTTTTCATTTTCCTTTAGTTGACTTCTTAATTGTTCATCAAAAAGTTCTTTTTCTTTTAATTTCTGAATTTCAAATAGTTTTTTTTCTTCCTCAAAAGCTAAAGATGCTTCGGTTACTTTTTGTTTTTTTTCGTCAAAACTCACCTTTAGTTTTTGATGAATTTCAGTTTCTAACTGTTGAATCAAAATAGAATTAACGTCAATATTTTCGCCACAACTCGGGCATTTTATGTGCTGATTATTTGCCATGATTAAAAATAAGAAATCAAATAAGTAAACATTACTTATTTCCACTCAAAAATAACAACTAAATACTTAAAAAATAACTAAGAAAATATATTTTAATCTAATATATTAATTATCCCAATCAAAACGCTTTTTCTGATAAGGAAAGACATCTAAAAGTTCTCCTGAATAGTAAAATTCAAAAGCAACAGCTCCAAAGGTATATTGACTTTCTCCAACTTGATAATTTGAACCACCTACACTCGGATTTTTCTTTGGCTTTGACTTACTATAGCCTAAGTTAAAAAGTGATGCTAAAATTTCAGGTCGATTGTCCAATGGAAAACCTGCGCGTTCCCATTGCATTTTTATTTGTTTTACAAAAAGAGCAGCATATAAATAGGAATAATAATGGTCATTGAATTGAACAAGACGTCTTAAACGAATATTCATTGTATCATTTATCGAATTAATATAGCTTTGTGTACTATCATAATCTAAAAGATGCTCGTATTTTTTTCCTAAATAATATTCGCTATTGGGGTCTTTGAGATACTTTTCTATATTCATCGCAGTATGTTCTTTTATACCTGTAACACCATAAGAAAGATTATTTTCCAATACCAATGATTGCAGCGGACTTATGTATTTTTTAAACGCCTCTCTCCGAGAATTAAATAAGCGAATTTGTTCTCCAGCTAAGCAGGAAACAATTAATCTACCTTCAACCCCTGTTATTTTTGCGACTGAATCAATACACTTTTTATCTTTTTGGACGGCGATTTTAAATGCTTTCCATTCCCCTACATTCATCCAATCAAACACGCTTAAACCTGTTGTTTTGCGTTTTTTTAATTTACTATTTCGCATTTCTTGAAGCGCATTTTGATACTCCTTATTGGCTTTCATTTTTAAATCTACAGCATCTAACATTTGAAGTGTTAGTTTTTCATCTTGATTTCTTGACCAAGCATCCAAAATATACTTAGCATTCAGCGGATAAAATTCATTTAATAAAATGATTCGATTTAGAGCCTCATAACGGTATTTTTGCATTGAAATACTGTCAATTCTAAAGGACTGATTGTATTTATCATGCATGTTTTGAAAATAGCGATTATTGGAATCAATCATTCCACTATCTTTTGTCCATTCAAATTTCATTGCAAAATATGTTACAGTCAAGAAAAAGCCATAAATAGAAAAAGCATACAATAAAATAGTATAAGGAATTCTAAACCATTTATTTTTAAAAAACTTAAGCATTGCGACAGGGAAATTTTAATTCATGATTTTTATTGAAAAATGCCAAAGCCAAAAGGCAATAAATTTTGGATTGAATCTATGCACATAGTTCTATTATCTTGATTTACAAGAATGATACGAATAGGTTTATTTTGACGGTTTTCAGATTCTAACATAACCTGGCGGCAGGCACCGCAGGGAGAAATTAACTGGCTTATTGGCATTAAATCTCCTTTGGCAACTATACAAATAAGCTCAACTGCTATTTCAGGAAATTGGGCATTCGCATGAAATAAAGCAATTCTTTCTGCACAAAGTCCAGAAGGATAAGCAATATTTTCTTGATTATTTCCTTGAATTATCTGACCATCTTCTAAAAGAAGTGCAGCACCAACTTTAAACTTGCTATAGGGAGCATACGCCTTTTCCATCGCTTCAAAAGCTTTATTAACTACAGATATATCTATTTTCGGAAGACTTTCCAAATTTGGATAAAGTTGAAATTTAAAGCTGTATTCTTTTTGCACCGACAATTATACGCAAAAGGATTTGTTTTGTTCCGAAAAAACTAAAATTAAACTAAGAAAATAGAGAACTACCAATCCGTACCATTGTACTCCCTTCTTCAATAGCAAGTTGAAAATCACCACTCATACCCATTGAAACTTCTTTAAAAGAAGTTTGATCAGAGAAATAGTTGTGTTTTATTTCACTAAATATAGCCTGCAAAGCTTTAAATTCATTTCTAATTTGAATTGTGTCAACTACAAAAGATGCCATTCCCATTACGCCTATAATTTTAATATTTTGTAATGCTGAATAACTCTCAGACGATAATAATTGCTTCGCCTCCTCCCTACTCAATCCATACTTCGTTTCTTCATCTGCAATATAAAATTGTAAAAGACAAGCTATAACTCTGTTGTGTTTTAATGCTTGTTTATTTATTTCTTGAAGCAATTTCAAACTATCAACAGCATGAATCAAATGAACAAATTCAGCAATGTATTTTACTTTATTGGTTTGTAAATGTCCAATTAAATGCCAATGAATATCTTTTGGAAGTGCACTGGCTTTTTCGCTCAACTCTTGCACTTTATTTTCTCCAAAATGCCTCTGCCCTAAATTATATGCTTCTAAAATTAGTTCCTTTGGCTTAGTCTTAGAAACAGCAACTAGGCAAATATTTTCTGGAATTTGAGACCTAATAATTTTAAAATTTTCAGAAATCATTCGTTAATAGTATAAATCGTCAAACCGCTTCTTAATTTCGGTTCAAGCCAAGTAGATTTTGGAGGCATATTTAAACCTTCATCAGCTACTTTGTTGACTTGTTCAATTGTTAGAGGAAAGAGTAAAAATGCAAGAGCACATTTTCCTGACGCCAATTTATCTTCAATGTCTTTTAAAGGAATATTTCCAGGACTAAACTCAATGTTATCAGTAGTTTTTACATCTTTTATTCCCAGAATTGGTGCTAATATAAAGTCACTCAAAATTGCTGAATCAATTGAATTCACACTATTTTTTTTATCAATTAAATGAGAAAATAATTCAAAAGAAAAATAGTCTCTTTCAAAGCAAACTGTAAATTGGTGTTCTTTAGTTGGTTTACGAATTTCATTTAATGGTGTTATAGTTCCAATATTTTTTAAGGCGGATAAAAAAGTTTCTTTTGTATGTGATTTTAAATCTTTAATCAATCGATTGTACTCTAGTACTTTTAAGCTTTTTTCGGCGACTAAAAAAGAAAGGAAATACGCGCATTTTGAAGTTTCGAGGCCTTTTTGTTTTCTTTCTTTATACAAGCGAGCTGATGATGCTGTTCTGTGATGACCATCTGCAATATAAGTAGCTTCAATTGCCAAAAAAGCTTTTTGAATCGCAACTGTATCTTCAAATGAGAGAATCCATAATTCGTGCTTTATACGATCTGTGGTCGTAAACTCATATTCAGGTCGAAAAAGGACAGCAGTACTTAATAATTCCGCTATTTCATCTGTTTCACTGTAGGAAAGTAATACTGGCTCAGCATTAAATCCTACTAAATCCAGATAATTTGTAAACATCGTTTCTCTTTCCGATAAGGTTTCTTCGTGTTTTTTTATTTTTCCAGTGTTATACTCTTCAATACTTGATCCTGCAATAACTCCAGTAAAAACTCGCTCTTCTGTTGTTTGCCGATAAATATATATACGTGGACTTTCATCTTTTATTAAAATCCCATCTTTTAAGAAGTCAGCATATCCTTTTTTTACAAGCTCAAATCGTTCTGTAGAATTCGCCTTTGTTTGTTTGGTTTTCCCAAATTCAGGATTTATAATATGTAAAAATGTAAAAGGATTAGACTCTAATTTTGCTTCTAAAACATTCTTTTTATAGGAGTAATATGGACGAGTAGCAACTAGATGAACTTTATCACGAACGGGTCTTATCGCTGAAAAAGGTGAAATATCTGCCATAAATTAAAATTTATAACTCAATCCAAAGCTAGGTAATAAAGGAAATTGATAAATTTCTTTTCCGGAAACACGATTTACGTAGAAAATATTATTACGGTTATAAACATTTGTAACACTAGCGATAAGTTCAATAACATTTTTATTTTTTAAATTAAATTGCTTTTTAAATGTGATGTCCAAGCGATGATAATACGGCAATCTTTGACTATTAAAATCACCTAATATTGTAGCCACAGTGCTTGGATTTGTTTGATTTGGATTTGTAGTAACTCCATTTCCGAAAGTCTCTTCTTGAAAAAATCCTGCGGTTGGCGTAAAGGGTAATCCTGATCCTAAATTCCATCTTATATTTACCTCTGAGTCTTTTTTCTTGCCAAAAAGATATGATCCAACTAAATTCAAATTATGTCTTCTATCAAAGACAGGGAAATACGATTGAAATCCATCCCATCTTGTGCTTTTACCCAAGGAATAAACACCCCAAAGAAACAAGCGGTTTTTATTGTATTTTAATAAAAAATCAATTCCGTAGGACTCCCCTGACTCTAAAATAAAATCTTTCTTGTATACGTCTTCAATTTGCGAAAACTGAGCAACATCTTCGTACAGTTTATTTTGATTTATATTACTTAACTGTGAGAAATATTTGTAATATCCTTCTACATTCAAATTCAAATATTTATTGAGATCGTATTCAAAACCTCCAATCGCATGCCAAGCATATTGAAGACCATTTTTTGCATTGATTGTTTTTTGAAATTCGTTGACAAAATTTTCCTGAATATTCGTAGGTGCAGAAAGCATTCCATTAAAAAGATTAACAACATCTTTATCAGAGGAAGCTGATGTAAAATTTTGAGAAAATCGACCTCCTGAGAATTTGAGTCGAAAATTTTCGTTTGCATTGTACTTTATTCCAAGTCGCGGTTCTGGCGAAATAGTGCCAAGAGAAGTATAAGCTTGAATTCTCATTCCAACTTGAATCACCCATCGATTTACTAATTTTCGATAATTAAAATAACTCCCTATTTCTGTTGTAAAATTTTCAACTTGAATTTTTCTTTCTAACTCATTATAAGTAACAAAATTTGTATTAAAACCATTAAAATTAAATCCATAATTCATTTCCCCTTCGTTCTTTAAAAAATAAGAGAAATCAAAGCCAAGGTCAAAACCACCTATACTAGAAAATCTAGGTTCTAAACTCGCTTCAGAAAAAGTTGTTTTAAAGGTGCTACCATTAACATGTCCTCTAATAAAAACAGGAGATCCACTTGGAACCATCAAGAAATTAATTCCACCACCTGACGCTTGCCAATTCAAATCTGCAATCTCATAATTTACGCTATCTTGATTGTGAAATCCAAAGGCACTAAATTTTGAGCCACCATCTCCTGTAAAAGTTACTTTACCATATAAATCCGTGAAATTAAAAGGCAATCCGTTTCCGTCATTTACTTTTGGATACAGTGATTTGGATGTATAGTCTAATAAGCTGTGCTTAGCGGAAAATAAATAAGATCCAGATCTCAATTCATTTTTCTTAGCAGTTCCTATTGGGCCCTCCAATACCATTTTTGCTAAGAAAGGTGAGGCTGAAACTTTCCCTGAAAACTTTTGACGATTTCCGTCTTTGTAGGTAATATCCATTATAGATGAAATTCTTCCGCCATACTTGGACTCAAAACCACCTGTATAAATGTCAACATTTTTAATAAGTTCTGTTTCAAAGATAGAAAAGAAGCCGATTGAGTGAAATGGATTATAAATGGTCATCCCATCTAGAAGAATTTTGTTTTGAATTGGTGTTCCTCCACGAACGTATAACTGTCCTCCTTGATCACCGGTTGTAACAACTCCTGGAGTTACACTAAAGGCACCAACAATGTCATTCTCAGCCCCATAACTTGGAATTCTTTCCAAGCTCTTTTGATCCAATTTTAGTTCTGAAATTCCAACTTGAGTTCGCTTAGTTTTACTCTCAGCACTAACTTTTATTTCATCAAACTCTTTTATGTTGTCTTTTTTGATAAGCTCAAATTTTACGTCATAAATTTTAGTTTTTGCGGTCATTACAATATTTTTATATGCTCGCTCATACTTTTGATTCTCAATTTTTAGAATGTAAGATCCCATAACTAATTTAGGAATTGAGAAAAATCCATTAATATCAGAAACTGCTCCAGCTACAACACTACTGTCAGTATTTAAAAGTTTCACCTTTTCATAAGCCATCGCCTCTCCATTGGACTTATCGTAAATAAAACCTCTAACAGTAAAATCTTGTGAAAAAAGTACTTGTGAAAAAAAAAGGAATAATAGACTGTATAGAAGTTTCGGCATAGAATTTATTGTGCGCCAAAAATAATTAAATGAAAGCATAAAAACTATTTATTCAATTTAAAAATAGCAGAAAAATAAAGTGCTAGATTTAAAAATCCTTAAATTTCAATCCTATTTCGTACTTTTGGTTCAGCATGAAAAAGATTTATCTCCTATTCTTACTTTTTTTTTCTTTGCAAGCAATGTCCCAAATTATTGGAAACAAAGTCTCTAGTATTAAAAAACTAAAAAATGATACCAGTAGTTGCTTTTATTTCGAAGCTATTCGCTTTAATTCAAATAGAGATCTTGCTGTAAATTCTGATTTTTTAGCCAAGCCATTGGGAGAAAGAGCATTTGAAACATCCTATGTTCGTTGGGGTTTTACCTTAGGAATGACTCTTCCTATCGCAAAAGTGCTATTTTTCGAAGGTGCTATGTCTTATTTGCGAAATGGTGAGCAATATTCTTGGAAATCTTCGGAAAATGATAGTTCTTTTTCATACCAAACTAGCTATTCCTATATTTCAATGCCCTTACAACTGAAAATTCAAGGCGGAATTAGATTAAAATATTTTTTAGCAACTGGTTTACAACCCCAATTATTTCAATCATTTCGTCAAAAGCAACAATGGACAAATGATGTAAATACAAAATACTCAGCAACACTTAAAGACAATAGTGACCTTAATTCATTTGTGATCTCTTGGATTACAACAGCAGGTCTTGCATTGGAAATAAGTAAACTATACGGTATTCGAATATCTGCGCAATACCGAAATCAATTAAATAGTTCCTATTTGAAAACAGGGGATTATATTCATAAAGCAAACGGTCTTGGTTTTGCATTTGGATTAACTCGAAAATTATAAAATGAAACTGCAAGAAATTACAGATTACCTCGAAGATTATTTTCCTTTAAGTCTTCAAGAATCTTACGATAATTCTGGATTACTTATTGGTGATAAAGCAATGGAACTTAAAAGCATATTAATTTGCTTAGATAGTACTGAAGATGTAGTTGAGGAGGCAATTCGAAAAGGAGCAAATTTAATTATTGCTCATCACCCAATTATTTTTAATGGATTAAAAAGTTTGACAGGTAAAACCTATATTGAACGAGTTGTAATTCACTGCATTCAAAATAATATTGCGCTCTATGCAATTCACACGAATCTTGACAATCATAAGCAAGGAGTTAATGCTGAAATCGCAAAAAGAATTGGTTTAAGTAAATGTAGAATTTTACAAGCAAAAAAAGGAGTGCTCTGTAAACTTGTAGTTTATCTTCCAAAAGATGCACTAGAATCTTTAGATAAAGCACTATTTAAAAAAGGAGCTGGAAGAATTGGAAATTATTCAGAATGTCATTTTCGTACAGAAGGAATCGGGACATTTATGCCAAATGAAATGGCAAAGCCAGTAATTGGCGAGGCGGATTTAAGAAGTAGTATTTCAGAATATAGAGTAGAATACCTCGTGTCTTATTCAAAATTACAGTCTGTATTGGCAGCACTTCAAACTTCTCATCCATATGAAGAAATACCATATGAAATTATTCCAATTGACAATAAAAATCAAGATGAAGGAGCCGGAATGATTGGAGAATTAGACGAGGCACTGAGTGAAAAAGACTTTTTACAAGAGCTAAAAACTATTTTTAATTGTGGTACCATTCGACATACACCATTTCTTAATAAACCAATTAAAAGAATTGCACTTTGCGGAGGTTCTGGAAGTTTCTTATTACAAGATGCATTGCGTTCAAAAGCTGATATTTTTATAACAGCAGATTTCAAATACCACGACTTTTTTGACGCTGAAAATAAAATTATTATTGCAGATATTGGTCACTTTGAAAGCGAACAATTCACAACAAATTTATTAGCTGAGAAACTTAAAGAAAAATTTACTAACTTTGCAATCCATTTAACAGAAATAAATACAAATCCAATAAACTACTTTTAGAACATGGCAGCAACTGCAACTAAAAAGAAAGAGAAAGACGTTACTATTAGCGATAAACTTGAAATGCTATTAAAACTTCAACAAATTGATACAGAAATTGATCGTATTAGAACAATTCGTGGTGAACTTCCATTAGAAGTTCAAGATTTGGAAGATGAAGTTCTTGGTTTAACTACAAGAATCGCGAAAATTAATGATGAAATCAATGAAATTGAAACTGATATTTCTGATCGTAAACAAGGATCTAAAGATTCTGAAACTGCGATTGCAAAATATAAGGAGCAGCAAAATAATGTCCGAAATAATCGTGAGTTTGAATCTTTAGCTAAAGAAGTTGAGTTTCAAGAATTAGAAATCAAATTAAACGAAAAGAAAGCGAAAGAATCGAAATTTAAAATTGAAGGAAAAAAAGAAATTTTAACAGAGGCAACTGATCGATTAACAATCAAACAAGAAGATTTGGATAAAAAAACTTCTGAACTAGATGCTATTATTAGTGAAACAAAAATTGATGAAGACCGCTTACTAAAAGCATCTTTAGACGCAAAAAAGAACATTGAGAGCCGATTGGTATCTGCATATACGCGCCTTCGTGAAAATGCAAAAAATGGTCTTGCAGTTGTTCAAGTTGTTCGTGGATCTTGTGGAGGTTGTTTTAATAAAATTCCACCTCAAAGACAATTAGATATCGTAACGAAGAAAAAAATCATCGTTTGCGAATACTGCGGAAGAATTTTAGTTCCTTTCGAAGAAGCATAAGCCAAACTAAATTAAGTAAACCATTTCGCTAGAAATGGTTTTTTTTATGTTTAAATATTCGGAAAACTAAATTTAGGGATCCTTGAAATTACAGGGAGAATTAATATTTCGATTATTTTTTTGAATTTAAATAGCGTATTTATAAATCAAAGTGAATCAAACTAAATCTTTGTTTTTACCTAATTTAATTTATAATCAATATCTAATTTCGCCAAATCCTTAAATAGTTCATTACTAGGTTTGACACGAACAGATCGAGATGGCAAATTTATTTCTAGACCTTCTATAGTATCAAAAACAGTAAATTGAATAGGGCAAGAACCTTTATTATCTGCGAACAATTGATTTAATTTTTCAATTAATAATTCATCCATTGCGCGAGAAGAAATTTTTAATTGTAGTTGTTTCGTGTTTTTTTCTCTTAGTTCTTGTAAAAGCTCAATACTATGAGGAGTAAATTCCAGTTGCGTTCTGTACCTTGGAACTTCCACTCTTCCTTTAATAAGAATAAACGTTCCAGCAACCATAAAATGCTTAAAACGCAGATAATTTTCTTTAAATAAATTCAAGCGAAAAGAATCTTGGTAGTCTTCAATTGTCAATACTCCAAATCCATCACCATTTTTTGTAAAACGGTGTTCTGATAAAGTAACTATTGCAGGAAGCATTATATCCCGGCCTTTATATGATTGTAAATCACTAAGCATTGCTATGGTTCCATTGCAAAATGCATCAATTTCTGGCTTAAAATCATCAAGTGGATGTCCTGAGATGAAAATCCCAATAACCTCTTTTTCCTTATTTAATTGAAAAATATTTGGCCATTCACTACATTGAGGCACATTTGGCTCAGGCATAGACACTTCTGAACCAACTCCAAACAACGATTCTTGAGCTGATGATTGGTTTTCTTTAAAATTTAGGCCGTATTTCATCGCATTATCTAGAAAACTTCTATTATTTCCATCAACAAAGAAATACTGAGCTCTGTGAACATTTTTAAATGAATCCAAAGCGCCAGCATAAGCCAAGCTTTCAAATGATTTTTTTGTGCAAACCCTCAAATTTATTCTTTTAGTCATATCAAAAATTGACTGAAATAATCCAGTTTCTCTTACTTCTATAATTGCTTCAATAGCTGAAGAACCAAGTCCTTTAATTGCCCCGAGTCCAAAACGGATGGCCCCTGTTTTATTTACAGAAAAGGTGTATGTACTTTCATTAATATCCGGACCTAAAACCTCTAAGCCCATTCTTCTACATTCCTCCATAAAAAAAGTAACTTGCTTTATGTCACTCATATTATTGCTTAAAACCGAAGACATGTATTCTGCAGGATAATTTGCTTTTAGATAAGCAGTTTGATAAGCAATCCAAGCATAGCAAGTTGAGTGAGATTTATTAAATGCATATGCAGCAAAGGCTTCCCAATCTTTCCAAATCTTTTCAAGAGCTTCAATTTTATGTCCTTTTGCACCTGCACGCTCTATGAATAGTGGTTTCATTTTATTTAAGACTTTTCTGTCTTTCTTTCCCATTGCTTTCCTCAAAGTATCCGCTTCGCCCTTTGAAAAATCTGCAATTTTTTGAGATAAAAGCATCACTTGTTCTTGATAGACAGTAATTCCGTAAGTTTCTTTTAAATACTCCTCGCATTCTTCCAAATCATAACTAATTGTTTCCTCACCATGTTTACGTTTACAATAAGATGGGATGTATTCCATTGGACCAGGTCGATAAAGAGCATTCATTGCAATTAAATCTGCAAAAACAGTCGGTTTTAATTCTTTCAGATGTTTTTGCATACCCGTAGATTCGTACTGAAATATGCCAATAGTTTCTCCTTTTTGAAACAAAGAGTATGTTTTCTCATCTTCAATTGGAAATAAATCGGGATCCAAATCAATGCCTTGATTAGCCTTGACCAATTTGACGGCATCTTTGATCAAAGTCAATGTTTTTAGTCCTAAAAAATCCATTTTTAATAGACCAGCATCTTCAGCAACTGAATTATCATATTGCGTACACACCATATCAGAATCCTTTGCTAAGGCAACAGGAACAAAATTTGTTAAATCATCTGGAGTAATAATAATTCCACAGGCATGAATTCCAGTATTTCTGAGTGACCCCTCGATTTCCATTGCTTTTTGAAGTACTTGAGCCGCTAAATTAGAACCCTGCGCTACGCGTCTTAATTCTTTTGCATTCAAAATTGCTTCTTGATTTTTTAAATGGTCTATAACAGCAACTTCCTCCCAAGAAAGAATGTTTTTTAAGGAAAGGTCAGGTACTAATTTTGACAAGCGATCAGCTTCTGGGAGCGGTAAATTCATAACTCGTGCAGCATCGCGAATAGCAGATTTAGCTGCCATTGTTCCAAAAGTAATGATTTGAGCTACTTGATTTGCGCCATATTTCTGAATTACATAATCTATAACACGACCGCGACCTTCGTCATCAAAATCTATATCAATATCTGGCATAGAAACACGATCGGGATTCAAAAAACGCTCAAAGAGTAAATCGTACTTAATTGGATCAATATTTGTGATTCCTGTACAATAAGCCACAACAGAACCAGCAGCAGAACCTCTTCCAGGTCCCACAGAAACCCCCATTTCTCTAGCTGCCTGACAAAAATCTTGAACAATCAAAAAATAACCAGGATAATTGGTTTTTTCAATTGTAGCCAATTCAAATTCAATTCTTTCAAGAAGTTCCTCAGAAATTTCACCATATCTTTTTTCTGCCCCTTTTAGAGTAAGATGACGTAAATAGTTGTTTTCTCCTCTTTTTCCCGCATCATTAGTATCTTCTTGTGAAATAAATTCCGCTGGAATATCAAAAGCAGGGAGCAGTACTTCTCTTGCAAGTGGATAATGTTCACATTTTGATAGGATCTCTGATATTGTTATAATTGCCTCTGGAAGATCGCTAAAAAGCGCCTTCATTTCATCACTTGATTTAAAATAATATTGGTCGTTCTCAAGTCCATATCGAAATCCACGTCCACGCCCTTTTGGTGTTTCAACAAGTTCATTGTCTTTGACACACAATAAAACATCGTGCGCTTGCGCATCATGCTGACTCAAGTAAAAGGTATTGTTGGTTGCAACTATTTTAACATCGTGTTTATGAGCTAATTCAACCAAAGTCGTATTTACACGGTTCTCTAATTCTAAGTTGTGCCGACTTAATTCGATATAAAAATCTTCTTTAAATGTATTTTTCCACCATATCAAAGCCTCTTCAGCCTGATTTTCGCCAACATTAAGAATTAAATTTGGAATTTCTCCGTATAAATTTCCTGAAAGAACAATGATGTCGCTTTTATACTCTTCAATCAATTTTTTATCAATTCTAGGGACATAATACATCCCTTTGGTATAAGCAAGAGATGCCAACTTTATCAAGTTTTGGTAACCCGCTTTATTTTTGGCTAAGAAAACAACTTGATAACCATTGTCCTTTTGACTTTTATCATTTAAGTCAGTACAAACATTAAATTCGCAGCCAATAATGGGTAAAATTTCATTTTTATCAAAAGGAAGTCCATCTTTATTTGCCTGTTCTCGTTCCTCTTTAATCGATAAATTGTATTTATTCGCTGCTTTTTCAAAATGAAATGCAGCCATCATATTTCCTGTATCTGTTAAAGCAACTGCTGGCATATTTAATGCCGCTGCTTTTTCAACTAATTTTTGAACCTCTGAAGTAGATTGTAGGATTGTAAACTTCGAATGATTGTGCAAATGAGCAAATGGTGTATCTTTTAATTCGTTGGGAATTTCATTTTTTGATACCTTTTTATCACCTAATGCTACCTTTTTAGCTTCTCGTAGTTTTGTACTTTCAAGCTTTAAATTCAAATGTTTTAATCCAATACTTTGAATGGGAGATGGATTTATTTTGCGGTATTCCTCAATGAATCCCGAAGCCTGTGAAAGTTGTTCTAAAGAATAATCTCCTTTTCGAATCAATTCCAAAAAACAACGTGTTGTTGCTTCTACGTCAGCTGTTGCATTGTGCGCCTCTGAAAATGGTTCATTAAATAAGAAATCGTGCAATTGGAATAAAGTAGGTAATTTAAATTTACCGTAAGGACCACCAGGCAGTCTACAAAGTTCTGCCGTTTTTTCTGTGCAGGTATCTAAAATTGGATGTATTAAAGGTGTTTCTTCACTTATTCTAGAAAATTCGCATCCTACAACATTGACATCAAACTTTAGATTATGGCCAACAATAAATTTTGCTTTTTGCAAGGCCTTTTTAAATAATCCAAGTACATCTTCCAATTCATCACCACCAATACTTGCAAGCTCAGTAGAAATTCCATGAATTCCTTCAGCCTCAATTGGAATATTAAAGCCCTTGGGACGAATTAAAAAATCCTTGTGTTCGATTAACTGCCCAAACTCATCATGAAGTTGCCAAGCCAATTGCACAACACGCGGCCAATTACTTGTATCCGTTATCGGAGCATTATAATTACGTGGCAAGCCTGTGGTTTCAGTATCAAAAATAAGGAACATGGGAACTAAAAAATATGAAATTTAAAGGTATAGAATTCTCTTCAAAATTTCTTCAATTGTTGAAAAATAAATATTATTGTAAGAAAGAAAATTCTATAAAAGAGCTTAGGATAACATTATTTTAAAGCTCTAATTGTTTTTCCCAATATTTATTGAGTAGAACTACTAATTTTCGTGACATATTGTTAGAATATCGCTTGGTTCTATACCCACCAATCCAATTAATACCTCGAATAGCATTAGTTAAAAAGATTTCGTCAGCTGCTAAAAGATGTTGAGGTAAAATAGCGCATTCGTAAACCTTTATGCCATTTTGAATTGCTAAATTTATTACTTGCATACGCATTGTTCCGGCAATACATCCCTCCTCCAAACCAGGAGTATACAAAACACCATTACTTACGATAAATAGATTACAGGAAGATGTTTCTAAAATATTTCCCCTGTAATCACTCATAAATACATCATCTAACTCTTTTTCTTTTGCACTTAAGGCGGCCAAAACATAAGGTAATCCTGCTTTTGTTTTGTAGTTTGAAAGAAAATTTTTCTGAAGTTTTATATCAAGATAAATATCAAGCTCAAAACCTTTTGCATTTAATTCAAAATGACTTACTTGGTAGGGATATACCTCAATATAGAATGAACTTTCATTCGTTTCAGGTAAGTACGCACCTCCTGGCTTTCGATCCAATGATAAGCGACAACGTCCACCATCATTAATTTCTGATTTTTTGAGTAATTCTGATATCTTTTCCTCAAAAAATGAGGTAGAATATAGTGAAGGTGTTCTCAACTTAATTGCTTTTGCACCATCCAACATTCGAGAAATGTGGTTTTCTAAATTTAAGGTTCTCCCTGACATTATTCGGATACTTTCAAAAACTCCGTCGCCATATAGGTGACCTCTATTTCCAGGATGAATTGTAGGCGCATCGTTTGATAAAACTGTGCCGTTGTTATTAACATATAAAAGTGCCATAATCTAAATCTAAAAAAATAAATCTAAAAATTCTTTTCCTTTTTCAATATTCAAAAGTAATATAAATAAAATACCAAATAATGCTCCTCCCAAATGGGCATCATGTGCTACACCTGTCCCTCCTCTCCTCATTGAAAAATATTCGATCGCTAAATAAATAGGGCCAAAAATATATGCGGGAATTGGAAAGGGGAAAAACATAATTCCTAAAGACATTGTTGGGTTCCATATAATAGCTGCAAAAATAACTGCAGACACTGCACCTGAAGCTCCTAAACTTCTATAAGTAGGATTATCTTGGTTTTTTAAGAACGAGGGGAGAGATGCAAAAATTGCTCCTGCAAAATAAAGTATTAATAAATAAGTAGTGCCTAATTGTAAACCATAATAATCTATAAAGTAATATGATAGCGTACTTCCTAGAAAATAGAGCGAAATCATGTTGAAAGCTAAATGACTTATATCAGCATGTATAAAAATATGCGAAATAAGGCGATAGTACTCATTATTGTGCTTAAGCTGGAAGGGAATATAAAGGAAACGTTGTTTTAAGTCAGGATTTTTGTTTGTCTGAAAAGAAATTAAAACTGTAATTACAATTATGATAGAAACGATATTCATATTTTGGATGATCTTTTTTTTAAAAAACTTGTAAAATGTACTAAATTACATTTTTTCAATACTATTTTTATTTCAAGGAAGAAAATTAGCTTAAATTTGAAGAAAAAGAATAAAATGATTATTTCGCCATCTGTTTTGTCTTGTGATTTTGGAAATATTGAGCGCGATACAAAAATGCTAGATAACTCAGAAGCAGACTGGTTGCACATTGATGTGATGGATGGTGTATTTGTTCCTAATATTTCATTTGGTTTTCCTGTTCTAGAAGCAATTCGTAAAAACACAAACAAAATTTTGGATGTGCATTTAATGATCGCTAATCCAGATGCATATCTAAGTGCTTTTAAGAAAGCCGGCGCAGATATTTTAACCGTTCATTATGAAGCATGTCCCCACTTAAACAGGACAATTGCAGCAATAAAAGAATTAGGAATGAAAGCTGGAGTTGCTCTTAATCCACATACACCCGTTAGTGAGCTAGAGGAAGTAATATGCGATCTTGATTTGGTCTTGATTATGTCTGTAAACCCTGGGTTTGGAGGACAAAAATTTATTCCTTCTAGTATCGAGAAAGTTGAAAAATTAAAAAAGCTAATTCTTGCTAAAAATGCAAGTTGTATAATTGAAATAGATGGTGGAGTAAATCTTGAAAATGGGCCTTTACTTGCAAAAGCTGGAGCAAATGCTTTAGTGGCAGGAAGTTTTGTTTTTAACTCCAATAATCCTGAAGAAACTATCGCAAAATTAAAAAAGCTTTAAGCGGTAACAAAATCAGCAGAAAAACGTTAAAGTATCTATGAAAATTAGTTTTCTATTAGTTCTATTTATTTTACTAAATGCTACTATAAATTCTCAAGATTTATTGGAGCAAAAAGAAATTGAATTGAATGAGAAATTACTTCAACTTCGCGCAGCAAAAACAGACGAAGAAATGAATCGTTTAAATCTAACCTTCAAATCTGAAATGGCTTCATTTTTAAAAATTGAAGGAGTTTTTAAGTACCAATTCAAACACATGAAATCAATAGCTATTATTGATAGTCCAGATGAAAGCCTCCGAATTATTAATTGGAATATTGAATATACTGATTTTAGTTATTCTTATTGTGCTTTTGTTCTTCGCTGGGATTCAGAAAAAGATATTGTACGTGTGACAGAATTAATTGACAATTTAGATCCCTACATGGCAAAACCTGAGGGAATAATTGATGCAAAAAATTGGTATGGTGCACTTTACTATAAAATTCTTCCATTCGAACGAAACTCAAGAACAGAATACCTTTTAATGGGTTGGGATGGTGGAACGACAGTAAGTAATTTTAAATTGTTAGATGTACTAACTTTTAATGGAAGTAATTTAAAGCTTGGAAGTCCTGTTTTTAAGGAAAATAAAACTGTAAAAAAACGCATAGTATTTGAATACGCAGATAAAGTAAGTATGTCTCTTCGTTTTGACGAAAAATACAAGCGCATCGTTTTTGATCATCTTTCTCCAGAGGCGCCAGGATTAGCTGGTGTTTTTTCTTTTTATGTTCCAGATATGTCTTATGATTCATACTCCTATGACGATGAAATGTGGATTCTTAAAGAAGATGTTATTGCTATAAATGAGGAGGAAAAAGATAAAACCAAACAAATTTATATAATCGGAAAGGATGGCAACGCAGAAAAAAAACAAATTAAAAATACATGGTTAAACCCAAATACAGAGTCAAATTCTAGTGCGATTAATCATGTTGCAAGAACACCTGAAAGCGAAGAAATTAAAGAAGAAATTAAAGAAGATAAATTACCAAAAGAAAAACGCATAAAGAAAAAAGACGACCCAAATAGAATGTCAATAACTATGGGAAAATATAAAAACAAAAAAAAGAAAAAGAATAACTAAATGCAACTAGGAAGAATTAACCGATTAACAATAAACAGAATCACTCCTCCTGGAGCATATTTAGAAGATATTCTAGAAAATGAAGTTTTATTACCAAAAAAATACTTGCTTCCTGAAAATGAAATCGGGACTGAAGTAGATGTTTTTGTTCACAAAGATTCCGAAAATAGAATTGTTGCAACCACTGAAACACCATTTATCCTCTTGGGAGATTTTAGGTATTTGACGGTGATTCATGTAAATCCTTATGGTGCTTTTGTTGATTGGGGCTTAGATAAAGATTTATTGGTCCCTTTTGGCGAACAACTACATTCCTTAGAGGAAGGAGAAAAATACCTCTTTACTTTGCGCTATGATCAAGCTACAGATCGTTTATTTGGTTCTATGAAAGTTAAAAAACTTTTAGTGCCGTGTAGCGAAGATTTAAGTGGGCAGGAAGTAGATCTTTTAATCTGCGAACAAAGTTCTTTGGGTTTAAATGTCATCGTTAACAATAAATACGACGGTCTCATTTTTAAAAATAATATTTCAAAACTTTTACCTAGTGGAACATTCACAAAAGGATTTGTGAGAACGGTTCGAGAAGATGGGAAATTAGACATCCAATTTGAACCATTAACATTTGAAAAATTTGATCAAGCAAGTGAGTATTTACTAGAATGCTTGAAAGTAGAAACGATTTTATACCTTCATGATCGTTCTCATCCAGATGAGATTAGAGAAAAACTTGGAATGAGTAAAAAATTATTTAAGCAGGCTGTCGGAAAATTATACCGCTTAAAGAAAATCACACTTGGTGACGATTGCATTCGCTTGATTTAAAATGATTTTCTAAACACATCAATTTTTACAATAAGTTTCCTAATTTTGAAGAAAAACAACATGAAAATACAATTTTATATTTTTACCAGTTTAATATTATTTGCATGTACTGAAAGACAAACAGATTTTCAAAAAAAAGATTTTTCATCAACAATTATTGCTGATGACCCTTCTGAAGATGAATTTCAAAAAGAACTTTCTGAAAGCGAGTTAAATAATAATTCAGATATTACAAGTATGCGTTTTGATAAAATAGTATACGATTACGGTAAAATAATTGTAGATACTGATAACAAAGCTTTTTTTACTGTAACTAATACTGGAGATAAACCATTAATCATTGAAAATGTATCTGCTAGCTGTGGTTGTACAACTCCCAAAAAACCAGAAAAACCCATTCCTCCTGGTAAAAGTGATCGCATTGAAGTTATTTTTCATCCAAAAGATGGACAACTTGATGTACAAGAAAAAACAATAACTGTTTTTGCAAATACAGACAGTAAAATTGAGGTATTAAAAATAATGGCTTTTGTTCTTCCCAAGTAAATAGACAATGAAAATCCATGTCTTAAACACAGGTTATTTTAAGTTAGATGGTGGTGCAATGTTTGGAGTTGTTCCAAAAGTAATTTGGCAAAAAAGCAATCCGCCAGATGAAAACAATATGTGTTCTTGGGCTATGAGAAGCTTATTAATTGAAGACGGGAATCGCTTAATGCTAATTGATGCTGGAATTGGCGACAAGCAAAATGAAAAGTTCTTTTCTCACTTTTACCGTTATGGAAACGATTCACTGCATGGAAATTTAGCGAAACTAGGATTTCATGCTTCGGATGTAACAGATGTTTTTTTAACGCACCTGCATTTTGATCATTGCGGAGGAAGTATCGAATGGAACGATTCAAAATCAGGTTACCGCCCTACTTTTCCATCAGCTACTTATTGGAGTAACGAAAAACATTGGCTTTGGGCAACAGAACCAAATCCTCGTGAAAAAGCCTCTTTTTTGTCAGAAAATATTTTGCCAATTCAAGCTAGTGGACAACTAAAATTTATAGTTCGTGACGGTGATTTTATGGAGAAAGTTTTTCCAAATATGGATGTTTTATTTGTCGATGGACACACTGAAAGCATGATGATTCCTCATATTAAATACAAGGAAAAAACACTTGTTTTTATGGCTGATCTTCTTCCGAGTGTTGGACATATTCCGCTGCCATATGTTATGGGCTACGACACACGACCCTTGATTACACTGAAAGAAAAAGCTTCGTTTTTAGAGAATTCAGCAAGAGAGAATCATGTGCTTTTCCTCGAGCACGACAGCGTAAATGAATGTTGTACGCTTCAAGAAACAGAAAAAGGAGTTAGACTAAAAGAAACGTTTGACTTAAGTACTTTTTTATCCTAATGAAAAGTCCAGCAGAAATAGTTAAGCTCATGCTAGAAAAAGATTCGTTTAGCAATTGGCTGGGAATAGATTTGCTCTTGATCGAAGAAAACGTTTGCCGACTTGGCTGCACTATAAAATCTGATATGCTAAATGGTTTTGAAATTGCACACGGAGGCATCACTTATTCACTCGCAGACTCCTGCTTGGCATTTGCTGCAAATTCCTGTGGATATCAATGTGTAAGTATTGAAACTAGCATAAGTCACTTAAAAAAAGTACAGCTCGGAGATTACCTCATCACAGAAGCACATAAATTGAAAGAAGAAGGTAAAACAAAAACTTTTGAAATTACAGTAAACAATCAAGATGCATTATTGGTTGCTAGATTTACAGGTTTAGTTCATGTTTCAACAAAAATTTGGTAAACATTAAATTTAGTGTTGCCCTCGTAAAAAACCCTGTCTTGTTTTTTCTTCTGCTCTTACTATATCAATACAAACTCAAAATAAATAAAATACTTATTTTGCTTATGATAAAAAAAGATGTACTTTTGTATCCGCTTTTGACGGAAAGCTCACACGATTTTGAATCCAGATGTTTCTGGAGATTTTTGAAAAAAAGTTAAAAAATTGGTTTGGTAGTTCAGTTGGTTAGAATACATGCCTGTCACGCATGGGGTCGCGGGTTCGAGTCCCGTCCAGACCGCTCGGTCAAAAGTGTAAACCCTTGTAAATTAATACTTTACAAGGGTTTTTTATTAACGAATATATAATGGGGGAAACAAAAGGGGAAACATTTAGTACTTTTTTATTCTCTTTTTTTAGATAAAATATTGAAACTTCCTATATGGCTGTAGGAACAGAAAACCCTAAGATGTATCAAATGTCTTGGGGTTTTTGCTTAAACCCCGTTGGGATTCCCTCTCCCCCTATACCTTGCCTTAGCCCCTCCACCCCCTCCCGTATCCTACCCAAAAGAACCAATTATCTTCAAAAAGGAGTGTTCAATGGCGTTTATAAAGTTTCTTGAAAAAAAAATTCTGAAAAAATTCAATCCCTAATCCATCACCCTCATCGTAATTAATGAATTGTTTAGACAGATGCTGACTAAATCAATTCTGTTGGTATTTATACTATATGACAAACACCCGACTCCTACTCAAAAAACAAATTAAAAGATTGTCAAATCTTATGATGGGTATTGAAAAAATACAATTTCCATTAGAGTTAATTCAGATTAGTTTAAATTACCAAATCAAAAACATTTCAGTTTCTGAAATTCAACCTATGTTAGAAATCATTTCAGAAATGGTGAAAAAAAATTTTAACGAAAAAACAGGAAAAATACATTTTGTTGCAATTACAAAGGAGTTTTCTGATTTTTTAGTGGAAATTCGGATCAATATCATTGGTAAACAAATAAAATATGAATCTGAACGATTGAAGTTAAAACTAAAGACCATTCAAAAGCCTCACATCATAGAAATGAAATTTAATTATAAAGTTTTGTCAGATACTGATTTAGTTGTTGAATTAATTCCAATCCAACTTGAAGATGAATATAATTTGATAAAATATCCTAAAGAATGGTTTCAATTATTTATAAACCCCCTTCAAATAATAACAAAAAAGGAACTTTTGGACTTAAATTTCAATTTTTTACTGTTCTAAATGAATCCTTTTTCGCTGGACTTTTCACGATTGATTAATGAAAACCAAGAAGATTGGATATTTCTTGAGATAAAGATTAATCTGACCCAATTTTTAATAAAATTCAAGAGTGTCAGTAATTTCTATAGATTGCTCTCAAACGGGAATTACCTATTTAATGGAAAACCCAACAGGAAATTTTTCAAATTAAATTTTCACAAAGGTTATTATAGATCTTCAATTATCGGAGATAGAATAAAATTGGTGTTCCTACTAAAATCTGAAGAAAAACGGATTAACGAACGATTAATTTTAGAATTGAAGATTAGAATAAAAAAACTAATGTACTGTGATGTGAATGTAAATGATTTGAGCGGAATGGATGAGGTAGACAGAATTTTACTTAACTCTGCCAACGGAATTAATTTCTACCAAAAGATATTAGGCACTTATAATAGTTAATCATTAATATAATTAACCAAGTGAACAATCAGGGACTTTGGTCTCTCCAATTTGTTATAAAAAATAGTACAGGTGTTCTTGACAGATTCAATTAAATCACTTTTTAAAGGAAAATCTTGGAAATCAAAAATTAAAACTTCTTTCATTTCAAATTTGTTAACAATATCCCCAATTATGATTTCATTCATTTCAAACTGGTTGAATAAAAAATCCGAAATTATTGTATTTTCTTTTGTGCGGTAATAGACCTCAACAAAATCTATTACCTTAGAAATAAATGAATCAATATTGGGATAATAGGAATGGTTAATTTGATAAATTAATTTTAGTTCCTCAGTTTGTTCTTTCATTTTTTAATCGTTTACGAGTGTATGGATAAACCTGAGGACAATTGTGTGAACAACGATTTCGTTTTTTACTTTATTTATATGTTGAGTTAAAATCTTGTAAGAATAACTGCATAGATCATTTTCATCTTTGAAATCACTCAAATTGATATCAACTATTTCAGATTTAATAATAGGTGGGATAATATCTTTGAGTATGAGATCTCCCTCAGAAAAACAATCAAATTTATCAAAGTCAAAAAAGTACTCTCCCGATAATATATCAGAATAGTACTCCTTCATCATTCTTTTTAGTTCTGATAAGAGATGGAACTCATTGTCGTAGTTATGAAATACGTATTGGTAAATTAAATTTCGGTCTTTGTTTTCATCCATACTAATAAATAGGTGAGAAAGACGAAATTGTCAAGGATACTTCAATAAAGAACTATCTATCTTTTCGGAAATTTTGAAAGTTCATTTCTTAAATCCATTGAAATCTGCTCTAGCTCTTCGTTATTAGCATGTATATCAACGTAACATTCAGGACTAAAACCTTTCATCCTTAATTCTAAATCAAGTTCTATTTTAATCTTTTTTATTTCATCTTCCCAACTGTTCTCAAGAAATAACAAAAAACTTGGTTCTGTAAAAATAAGTTCAGTATCTTTTGGTTCAATATTGTTAGAAAGATTATCAAACCATTCAATCATTTTTTCAAAGTCAAAAGTTAAAAGAGCAGGATCAGTCGCTTCCCAATCACCAAAGTTACTTCGTACCTTAATATTCACGATTAACCAATTACGATCATGCGGTTCATCAATTAAATCAGGATATTGATAATTAATGATATTCAATTCTATGCTTTGATTATTTATTCCTTTGAAAACCATGTTTTTTTTATTTTATAAAGCACCTGTTGAATTCAATAAAAAGATTCCCAATCATTTTTACTAGGTAACTTTTTTACAGTACCTGATAAAATTTTATTAAATGAAATTTGTAACGCTTCTAACCCTTCAATAAATGACTTCGAACCATTCCAATTATTAGGGTACAAATAACTTCCTTCCCATTTTTGATCAATATAAGAATCAATATCTAACAGCTTATTATCATTATTTCCAATTGTTTTAATTTCAATTCCATCAAAATAAAATGTATCATCTCTAATTACGAACCAAGCAATCAAAAAAGTTGGTATAGCGAAACCAGTTACTTTGCATTGGCTGCGGCACAGTTATGCTACCCATTTACTCGAAAGCGGAACCGATTTGCGATATATTCAAGAATTATTAGGGCATTCCAGCTCCAAAACTACTGAAATATACACACACGTTAGCACAAGAAATTTACAACAAATTCGTTCTCCTTTCGATGATTTGTATAAATAAAATGTATATTCGTACATACGCAATAAACTTGCGCCAACACACCCAAATTGGAGTGCTTGAGGAAGGTTTATAGCGTGTATAAACTAGTTATGTGCAACCCTATGACGACCAACATAGCTATATAAACCGACAGAAAACGAAAGACAAAATGCCAACGCTTCGCAAAATTAAAAGAGGTGCAAGCCTACACACAAGGCAACGCTTTTGCACCACATTTAATTTTACCCAACCGCACCCAAAGCCCACCCACCACCCGACAAATGCTAACTTTGCAGAATGGAACTAAATGACATCATAGAATTCAAATCTTCTCCGCTAATAAGAGAGAAACTGGCTGACATTGGTTTTGCTAAGACATTTTCCGAAGGGGAAGTAATACTTAATGAAAATGCTTATATCAAAGCAATTCCCATTGTAACAACTGGTAGCATACGAGTAATGCGGACAGACGAAGACGGCAGAGAAATTTTACTTTATTACATCAAGGCAGGAGAAAGTTGCATTATGTCTTTTTTAGGTGGTTTGCACCAAGACACAAGCAAAGTAAAAGCTATTGCGGAAGAAGAGACCGAAATACTTTTTATTCCTATTGACAAAGTAAGTTTACTCATTAAAGAATTTCCCGAATGGTTGGACTATATTTTTCGTTTGTATCACAAACGCTTTGAAGAATTACTGGAAGTAGTGAATGCTGTTGCATTCAAAAAAATGGATGAGCGACTTCTAAACTTCATAAAAAAGAAGTGCGAAATAACAAAAAGCCAAACGCTTTATGTAACCCACGAACAATTGGCAAATGAGTTGGGAACAGCCCGTGTAGTGGTTTCCAGACTGCTGAAACAAATGGAAGATGAGGGCTTGGTAAAATTGGGTAGAAACAAAATCTCCCTTGTGTAACAAAAGTAGCTGTGCAGCTACTTACATTGGTTGACTTTTGCGGTGTGATAATTCATACACTAAAAAATCAACAATGAAAAAGAACATGGGAACAGCCGACAAAGTAGTAAGAACATTTGTGGCTATCGTAATTGCAGGTTTGTATTTCGCCAACCTCATTTCAGGAGCAGTAGCAATTATCCTTTTAATTCTTGCAGGAGTTTTTATTCTCACAAGTTTTATGAGTTTTTGTCCGTTGTATTATCCTTTCAGTATTTCTACAAGAAAAAAGGGAGAGTAATATGGAACTGCAAAAGGTTCAATCAATATTCCTTTGCAGGAAATTGAAAGAAGAATGGATGAATTAAAAAGCCTTAAACAACCATTGGTATTATGCTGTGCATCGGGTGGCAGAAGTGGACAGGCACATGGCTATCTTGCGCATAAAGGCATTGAATGTTTCAATGGCGGCTCATGGTTAGATGTAAATTATGTTCACTCTCAAACACTATAAATAATGATAAACGCAATTAAAAATTTATTTGGCTTTGGTCCAAAAGTGGACTATGCCGAATTGGTAAAGCAAGGAGCGGTGATCCTAGATGTTCGTAGCAAAGGGGAATTCCAAGGAGGACACATCAAAGGGTCAATTAATATTTCGGTAGATAGTTTGAACAGCAACTTAAATAAGCTGAAAAAAGATAAGCCAATTATCACCTGTTGTGCAAGTGGAATGCGCAGTGCAAATGCAAAAAGCATTTTGAAATCAAATGGCTTTAAGGAAGTTTACAACGGTGGCGGATGGAGCAGTTTACAAAACAAATTAAACAATCATTAAAACTAAGTACTATGAGCTACATCGGACTGGATAGGAAGAAAACTGAAATTTTAGCAGTTAAATTAAACAACTTATTGGCGGATTATATGATGTTCTACCAAAACACAAGAGGTTTACACTGGAACATCAAAGGTGAAAAGTTTTTTGAACTTCATTTAAAGTTTGAAGAACTCTATACGAATCTTCTTTTAAAAGTAGATGAAGTAGCAGAAAGGATTTTGACACTCGGCGCAACCCCTCTTCATACTTTTGATGATTACAAAAACATTGCACTGATTAAAAGCTTAAAAAACGTCTCTGATGGAAAGCAAGGTGTGCAAACCATTTTGGAATCATTTGAAATTCTGATTGTAAGCCAAAGAGAACTTTTAAAACTTTCGGCGGATGCTGGTGATGAAGGAACGAATGCACTTATGAGTGATTATATCAGAGAGCAGGAAAAATTAGTTTGGATGTATTCATCTTACTTAAACAACTAAAAAATGAAACAAAGAATTTTAACTAATTGGACATTTGCAAGAGCATTATTTCTTGTAGTAGGAATTACTGTCATCGTACAATCAGTTTTGAGCCAACAATGGTTCGGAGCAATATTTGGCGGATACTTTGCTGCAATGGGTTTGTTCGCCTTTGGCTGTGCATCTGGTAATTGTTTTGGTGGAAATTGTGCTACCAAACCGCTGGAAAAGTCTAATGCGACAATTGAAGATGTAGATTTTGAAGAAGTAAAAACTAAATAATATGGCAACAACATTTTCAGAAATTATCAATAGCGAAACCCCAACACT
>JBILPT010000040.1:0-13666 GCA_044373675.1 Crocinitomicaceae bacterium
CTCGTATTTTAAGTTCATATATTTTAACAAATTCTTCTTCTTCAAAATTGGAAATTACCTTAAAAATAAATAAATTAGATTTGTCTTCAATTATTCGAACTTTTGAACGTTATGATTATGTTGTTAAAGAATCATTTCAAAAAAGTATGGACAATGATGATTTGCAAGCTAGATTTGATTCACTTATGCATTATTTAAAATTTTAGACCATGCGGGTTGCAATTTACGGAAGAAAAGTCAGCAAGCATAGCGCCGAGTATTTTATTGAAATACTAAAGTACCTCGAAGATTTTGGCTGGGAAGCAGTATTGGAGGAAGATTTAAAAGCTCTCTTAGTATCTAAAATCGGTATTTCAGAAAAATACCAAACATTCAAAAGTCATTTGGATTTTAAGTCTGGTATTGATCTTACAATTAGCATGGGTGGTGATGGGACATTTTTAAAGACGGTAAGTTATATTCAGGATTCAGGAGTTCCAATTATGGGAATTAATATGGGGCGCTTAGGATTTCTTGCAAATATCTCAAAAGAACAAATTCACCATACTCTAACACAAGTAAAAGAAAAGCAATTTGATTTTCAAAAACGTTCATTGTTACGTGTTTTTACAGAAGAAGATATTTTTGGAAAAGATAACTTTGCTTTAAATGAATTAACGCTGCACAAGAAAGATACTGCATCAATGATTACTGTTCATGCTTCTTTGGATAATAAGTATTTAAATGCATATTGGGCAGATGGTCTAATTGTCGCCACTCCAACAGGATCAACAGCTTACAGCTTGAGTTGCGGTGGTCCGATTATTACTCCTGGTTGTCAAGTACACATTCTTACTCCAATTGCACCTCACAATTTAAATGTTCGTCCAGTTGTAGTTCCAGATCATTTGCCAATTTCACTTTCTGTTGAAGGAAGAGATAGAACTTATCTCTTGAGCTTGGATGGAAATTCAAAAAGTATCAAGCAGGGTGAAGAAGTTATCATCAAAAAAGCGGAATTTATGATAAATGTCATTAAATTTGAAGACAATAATTTTCTTGATACTATCCGAAATAAAATGATGTGGGGTATAGATACTAGAAATTAAATATTAATTAAAAATAAAATAAAAATGAAAAAAACTTTTTCCTTACTTTTTGTTTCGCTTTTTGGCTTAACAACCTTTGGTCAAAACATGAATCAAGTAGATTCTGTATCTTATTTAGTTGGAGTTAATATAGGTGGTAGTATTGCTAGAGAAATGCCAGAAGTTAATAAAGATTTGTTAATTAGAGGTTTATTAGATATTCTAAATGGTAAAGAATTAATGATTTTAGATCAGACTGGAGAATCGCTAAATTCTTATTTTCAGAATAAAGCTGCAATAAAAGATGCCGCAAAAGCAAAAAAATGCGAAGTGAATAAGGCAAATGGAGTAGCTTTTTTAGAGAACAATAAAAAAGATTCAAAAGTAAAAGTTACGGCATCTGGTTTACAATATAAGATTATTACAATGGGTAAAGGGCCTAAACCAACAGAAACATCTAATGTAAAAGTTCATTATCATGGAACTACACCAGAAGGTAAAGTATTTGATAGTTCAGTTGATAGAGGAGAACCAATTACATTTGCTTTGAACCAAGTAATTCCAGGCTGGACTGAGGGTCTTCAACTTATGCCAGTAGGATCTAAATTTGTACTATACATTCCTCAGGAGTTGGCTTATGGCGAAAATCCTCAGGGAGATGTTATTGAACCATTTATGCCTTTGGTTTTTGAAGTTGAATTACTTAGTATTGAAAAATAAATTAAAATAAATATTGTAAAAATTAAGTTATGAAGTCAATTTTTGTTCTTATCATCATTCTTCTTGCTCAGTTACCCATTTATGCTCAAAGCTCAAAAAGGTTACCTGATGGAATTTACGCTAATTTTTTAACGTCAAAAGGTTCAATTATTTGTGTCTTGGAATATGAAAAAACACCTATGACGGTTGCTAATTTTGTCGGTTTATCCGAAGGGAATTTTAAAGTGGATGATAAAGTTATTAGTACACCTTTTTATAATGGCTTAAAATTTCATCGTGTTATCAAAGATTTTATGATTCAAGGAGGTTGTCCTCTTGGAAATGGATCCGGAGATCCAGGTTATAAATTTGATGATGAAATTGTTGCCGACCTAAAGCATAGTGGACCAGGTATTTTATCAATGGCTAATTCTGGACCAGCAACAAATGGTAGTCAATTTTTTATAACTCATAAGGAAACTCCTTGGTTGGATGGAAAGCATACAGTCTTTGGACGTGTGATTGAAGGAATGGATGTCGTAAATAAAATTGAGCAAGAAGATCTAATTATTTCAGTTTCTATTATGCGTTTTGGTTCAAATGCAAAAAAATGGAATGAAATTCAAGTGTTTGATAAAGTCTATAACTTAAAAAAAGCTGCAGAACTTAAAAAAAATGAACAATATGCTAAGATTTCAAGTATGACAGAATCAGACTATACAGCATTTATGTTTTCTGAGGTAAAGAAAAAAAATCCTGAGGCCCAAATTTCAAATACAGGACTTGTATATATAATAGAAAATAAGGGCTCAGAAAACCTTAAGCCTGTCAAAGGATCAAAAGTTTCACTTCATTATGTTGGAACTTTCAGAGGAGATGGTAAACAATTTGATTCCTCTCGCGATAGAAATGTACCAATGGATTTTACATTTATAGACCAAAAAATGATTCCTGGATTTGAGGAAGGTGTTGCAATGTTAGGGCAGGGCGGAAAAGGAAGATTTATTATCCCATATTTTCAAGCTTACGGAAAAGATGGTCGACCAGGTGCCATTCCTCCATATTCTGATTTAGTATTTGATGTAGAGATTATTTCTATTACTCCTCCAAGTCAAGATGCGCATGATCACAGCGATCCAAATCACAAGCACTAAATTATTTTAGCCAAGATCCTCCAATCGAAATAACATTTTCTAATGCTAAATAAGATTGGGAGCTATCTTCTGTGATTCCTCCGGTTGGACAAAATTTTATCTGAGGAAATACTTGTCCGTACGTTTTTAGTGCATTTAAACCTCCAAAAAGATGTGCTGGAAAGAATTTAAAAGTATCCCAGCCAAATTGTATTCCGTTAATAATGTCGCTGGGAGTTGCAACCCCCAGTATAAAGGGAATTCCTGAATCTTCGAAATGAGACGCCAAACTTATGGTTAGACCTGGGCTAACTAAAAAATCTACTTTTAATTCTATCGCTTTGGCGATTTGATCTTTCGAAACAATTGTGCCCATTCCAATAGTGATTTCCGATCCAAATGTTTCTTTAGCTAAGCGAATTGCATCGAAAGCTATTGGAGTTCGAAGAGTTATTTCAATACAGAAAATATTTTTTGCTTTTAATTTTTCAATCATTGGAATAACTTCATCTATATCATTGAAGTTTATAACAGGAATTATTGGGTGATGAGAAAGTACCTCACGAATATTATTTTGCTTCATGTTCTTCTGTTAAAATTAAAATATCACTGTTAAATGGGTCAATAGTTTGAAAAATAGTTTCTATAAAAGACGAAATTTCACCATTTTTACAAAGTTGTAAAAAATTTAGAGAGCGTTCTTGTAAATTATTATTCGGAAATAATTTTTCTTTAATTTGACCTATGGTTTTTAGTGCTTTTTCGTGTTTTAATTTGACAGATTTTTCCAATTTACTTTGAATAGCCTCTAATTGTTTTTCAATTCTAGTTATTTCAGCTTCTATAAATGGATTTAGCGCTTGATCAATTGTTGCCGACTTACTTAAAATTTCTTTTTTTAAGTTACTTGCATGTTCGTTAATCTCTGAAAAATCAATTGTATCCTTTTCATTTCCACTAATAAATAACTTTGTTAGTTCATTAGTTGTTTTAAAAATATCTGCTTCTGTAAGTCTAACAGAATTCATTTTATTTTTAGTTGAACTATCAATCCAAATAAGACTACTTCGAACTTGAATAAGTGGAAAAGTTAGATTTACTCTTTCAAAGCTTGATTTTAGTTGTAACCAGTAATTTAATTCACCAAGACCTCCAACATAGTTCAAATTTGGCAAGGTAAATTCTTGGTATAAGGGACGTAAAATTACATTTGGTGAAAAGGACTCTGGCATTTTTTGCAACATTTGCAATACTTCTTCTTTTGAAAAATACTGATCTCCAATGTTGTACTTATTATTTTCGTAAATAATTCGTTCTCTCTTGTTTTTTGAAAGAAAAAACAAATTTATTTCCCTCGGATTTACTTGAGGTTTAATATTTTTTGCTAATAGTTTTTTATTTGTTTTGAGGACTTCTTCCATTGAAAAAAAAGACGTTAATTCCTCTTTTAAGATTGGAGAAAACGCTTTTTTTAGGTTTGAATTATCAGCGTCTAAAATTAGCAATCCGTATTTCCCAAACAGATGATGAATTAATTTAAAAAAAGCTTCTCCATAGGTTTCACCATTTAATTTGTCATTCCACTCTTTTACTTCAGAACTATCATTATTTTGAAAAACCGCTGCTATTTTATTTTTTACTTCCTGAAGACCATCAAGTGTCATTCTTCCGACTGCTCCACTTTGTTCGGTGTTCCATATAATCTCTTTCCCAAAAAGCATGAATGACTTAATTTCCTCGAAGTCGTGGTCTTCAGAAGCCATCCAATAGACCGGAACAAACTGCAAATCAGGATATGATACTTTAAGCTCTTCACATTGTTTTATAACATGAAGAATTTTATAAATAAAATAAATTGGTCCTGTCAACAAACTTAATTGATGACCTGTTGTAATTGTAAAACAGTTTTCATTTGTAAGTGAATCGATATTTTTTTTACAAATTTCATTTTGCTTTATGGAAGCATACTTATTATTCAATTCCTTAGCTAATAATTCTCTTTTTTTAGTGCTAAATTCCTTAGATTTGAGTAGTGCTTGTTTTTGCAAGGCATCTTTTGAAAATGGAATACCAATAAAGTCCGATAGTTCGTGTTGACTTTCAGAGAGCAAGAGATCTTTTTCTGAAAAGAAATTAGTGGCTTGTCTTTTTTTACTTTGAATTTTCATAATGAACTGCGCAATTCAACTTCAAAATTGAAAGCACTACAAAATTACGAAAAAAACTTTGCTGAAGACTTAGTGCTTAGCAGCCAAATAACGCTCTGCGTCTAATGCAGCCATACAACCAGTTCCTGCAGCTGTTACAGCTTGTCGATATGTTTTATCTGCAGCATCGCCAGCTACGAAAACACCTGCAACATTTGTCTTACTAGTTCCAGGTTCTTCGTACTTAATATATCCAACTTCGTCTAAATAAATAAAATCCTTAAATACATCAGTATTTGGTTTATGTCCAATGGCAACAAAAAATCCGGTACATGAAATTACTTTTTCTTCTTTAGTAGCTGTATTTATTACTTTAGCTCCAGTTACAACTTGTCCATCACCTAAGACCTCAAGTGTTTCAGTATTAAATAAGATTTCGATATTTTCCGTCTTTCTTACTCTTTGCGCCATAATTTTAGAAGCCCTAAAATCGTCTTTTCTGACAAGCATGGTTACTTTTTTGCAAAGTTTTGATAAATAGTGTGCTTCTTCACAAGCAGAATCTCCAGCTCCAACAATAACAACATCATGTCCGCGGTAGAAAAACCCATCACATACAGCACAAGCAGAAACACCACCTCCGAGTTGAAGGTATTTCTGTTCGCTCTCTAATCCAATATATTTTGCGGAGGCGCCAGTAGAAATAATTACTGTTTCAGCATGAATTTCTTTACCATCGTCTGCCCAACATTTATGGATGTCTCCAGAAAAATCTACTTTATTTATAAATCCAGTTCTTACATCAGTATCAAATCGTTTAGCTTGTTCTTCAAGTTCTACCATCATTGCTGGACCAGAAATTCCATTTGCATAGCCAGGAAAATTTTCTACCTCATTTGTTGTCGTTAATTGTCCGCCTGGTTGAAGTCCTTGATACATTACTGGTTGCATATCTGCTCGTGCTGCATAAATAGCTGCTGTATAGCCGGCAGGACCAGATCCAATAATTAAACATTTGATGTGTTCGACTGTAGAATTCATGCTTTTTTTACTGCAAAAATAATCCATTGATTTGAATCTTTAGCGAAATACAAGAATATAATTTTTAGTTTCATTTTGTTCCTATTTTATTCTGCTCTTTTTATTACTTTTGTTGACTCATTATTGTATGGACTCAATACTTTCTTCTAATCCTTTAATAGTTTTTGTATTCACTTTTGTTGTTTTAGTAATGTTTTTATATGATTTAGTGCTTTTAAGTAAACGCACTAGTTCAGTTTCTAACAAGGAAGCAGCAATTTGGACAAGTATTTGGATTGGTTTATCAATGTTATTTAGTGGTTTTATATGGTGGCAGTCAGGTTTTGAAAAATTCACCCAATTTCAGTCTGCTTATTGGATTGAGCAAGCTCTTTCTGTTGACAATTTATTTGTTTTCATACTAATTTTTAGCTATTTCAAAATTGATCGTGTACTACAGCAAAAAGTTCTTTTGTTGGGTATTATTGGTGCATTTATTTTTCGTGCTATTTTTATTTTTGTTGGCTTCAAGCTAATAAAATTGAGCTATTTACCAGCATTTGATTTTGCCGGTTTACATTTTTCAGGTGATGTAGATTCATCAGTTGACTTTCAGACAAATACTTTTTTACGCATAAATATTATAATTACCATATTTGGTATTTTTTTAATTTTCGCTGGAATAAAATCTGTTTTAAAGTCTGAAGGAAATGAAAAAAAAGATTATGAAAATAATTTATTTTCACGGATTTTAACAAAGTTTTTTAGGATTTCACCAAAGTATGACGGAGCTAAATTTTTTACGCGCATCGATAAGAAATTAGTAGCTACTAAATTATTTTTAGTCCTTTTAATTGTTGAATTTACGGACTTATTATTTGCCGTTGATTCTATTCCTGCAATTTTTTCTATTGCTCCAAATGATCCGTTTATCCTTTACTCATCAAATGTATTTGCAATTTTAGGCTTGCGTTCTTTGTTTTTTTTATTATCTAATTCACTTGATATTTTCTCAAAATTAAAATATGGATTAGCTATTATCTTAACTTTTATTGGATTCAAGATGTTGTTAGCTCCAATTTTGCATATTTCATCTTCATTCTCACTTTCTCTAATATTTGGGGTATTGCTTGCATCAATTGCGGCATCTTTTTTAACACGAAATAAAGATAAAGTTTTAGATTAAAAAACTTGCGCCATCCTCACTTCCAGAAACTAATGCTCTGAGATTTCCGAACAATTCTCTGCCAAAGCCAATAGTATTGTCATTTTTGATTTGTGTCGCTTCTCTACTATTTACTTCGGATTCATTCATGCAATTTAATTCCCCAGAAACAGCATTTAAGCGAAGGATATCTCCAGTTCTGATTTTAGAAATCATTCCACCATCAAATGCTTCGGGATTTAAATGAATTGCTGCAGGTACTTTTCCTGAGGCGCCAGACATTCTTCCGTCAGTTACCAAAGCAACTTTAAATCCTTTTTTTTGAAGTATTGTTAGAGTTGGAGTAAGTTGATGTAATTCTGGCATTCCATTTTGCTTTGGACCTTGAAAAGGAAGTACTGCAATAAAATCTTTCTCAAGTTCTCCATTTTTGAATGCTTTAATTAAGTCTTCTTGCTCATAAAATACTTGTGCTTCAGCTTCAATTACTAAATGCTCCTCACTTACTGCAGCTGTTTTTATTACAGCTCTACCAATATTACCTTTTAAAATTTTAATTCCCCCATGCTCGGAGAACGGATTGTTAACCGGACGAATTATTGATTTATTTAAACTATCCTTTGCGCCATCTTTCCAAACTAATTGTTTGTTTTCAATTTTTGGTTCTTGCGTATATTTTTTTAATCCTTTTCCAAGAATAGTATGGACATCCTCATGAAGTAAATTGTTTTCAAGTAGTGTATGAATAACAAATCCCATTCCTCCAGAAGCATGAAAATGATTAACATCTGCCGCACCATTCGGATACATTCGTGTAATTAAAGGAACAACATCAGATAAATCTGACATATCAGACCAGTTAATAATAATTCCTGCTGCACGCGCAATTGCAATGAGATGTATAGTATGATTTGTAGATCCACCAGTTGCAAGTAGGCCAATAATTCCATTTACAATTACTTTTTCTGTTATTAAATTAGAAAGTGAGCCCTCAAGTCCTAATTGACTATTATTTGCAGCTACTTTTACAGCTTCTTCATTCAATAATGCTCTTAATTCAGTACCGGGATTTACAAAACTTGAACCTGGAAGTTGTAAACCCATAATTTCCATTAGCATTTGATTGCTATTTGCAGTTCCATAAAACGTACACGTTCCCGGAGAATGGTAAGAATCAGATTCTCCCTTTAATAATTCGGCTCTTCCAATTTTTCCCTCAGCAAAAGCTTGGCGAATACCTGCTTTTTCCTCATTACTAATTCCACTTGGCATTGGTCCCCCAGGAATAAAAACTGCCGGAAGATGCCCGAAACGAAGTGAGCCCATTAATAAGCCAGGTACAATTTTATCGCAAATTCCCAAGCATAAAACCGCATCAAACATGTTGTGAGAAAGCCCAATTGCAGTAGAAAGTGCTATTACATCTCTGCTAAACAAAGATAATTCCATGCCAGGCTGACCCTGTGTAACTCCATCACACATAGCAGGAACAGCGCCAGCTACTTGAGCCACAGCATTGTGTTTTTGAGCATAAGCTCTGAGTTCAGCAGGATAGTTCTCGTAGGTTTTATGTGCTGAAAGCATGTCATTATAGGCTGTGATGATTCCAATATTTGGAACTTTTTCTTCAGAAAGATTATTTTTATCAGTTGTTCCGCATGCAGCAAAAGCATGTGCAAGATTACCGCAGTGCATCGCTTGTCTTGCAACTCCATCAGAATAGGCAGATTGCATCTGATCAAGATAAATAGCTCGAGTAGCTTTGCTTCGTTCTACTATACGTTTTGTAACTTCTAAAATTCGTTGATTCATGATTGGTTTATTTCGAATAATAAATCTCTGTTATAGACTCAATAAAATGTGAAATAGGCAACTTATTTTTTGCAGCACTGAAAAGTACTTCTTTTTTATTTTCTCCGGTAAGCATTAAGAAAATATTTTTTGAAGAAAGCAGCAATTTTGGAGTGCAAGTTATTCTTCTTGTGGGATTTGAGGGAGAATTTGTAAAAAAAATATTCTGTTCAGAATCCATAGCTTTATTTGAATCACTGTCGTTTGGAAAAAGAGATGCAGTATGTCCATCTTCACCCATTCCTAAAATGATAACACTTGCTTCATTAAAAATAGTATAACTTTCATTTGTCCTTAATAAATTTATCGCTTCGTTATCGGTATTAAAAATCATTGGAATAAAAGTTGCATTCTTAGCTTCATTAATCAAAAAGCATGTTTTTATTAATTTTTCATTTGAATAATCACTTGAATTTTCCACAAATCGTTCATCAACTAAACCAACGATAACTTTAGACCAATCTAGTTGAGTTGAACTTAATTTACGATACAATCCACTTGGTGTACTTCCACCTGAAAGAAGTAATTTTGCTTTTCCAAACTTAATAATATCTTCACTAATTATGAACTTGATATCTTGTAAAAGAGCATCTTCTAACTCTTCTTTTGAAGCATGTAGTCTCATTGATCTCTCCATGATTTTGTAATCCATGAATCATTTTCCTCTAAAATATCATCTCCCGGCCCCCAAGTACCAGCTTCGTATAAAACATTATTTTGACCAGTAGATTTCCAACTAGAAGTTATTGACTCAATCCAAGACCAAGCAGCTTGAAGTTCATCTTGTCGCATAAATAAAGTTTGATTTCCGCGAATTACGTCAATAATGAGTCGCTCATAAGCTTCTGGAAATCGCTCTTTAAAAGAATCAATGTAATCTAATTTTAGGGCGATGGGTTTGTAGCGATATCCCCCAGGACCGGGAACTTTTGTCATTTGAACGAGCTCAATTCTTTCTTCAGGCTGTAAGCGAATGATGAGTTTATTATTGTTTAGTTTTTCCTTTGAAGGAAATATATTGTGACGAACTTCCTTGAAATTAATAACGATTTCAGAATAACGCTTTACCATTCTTTTACCTGTTCGGATATAGAATGGAACATTTTTCCATCTCCAATTATCTACATAAGCTTTTATTGCTACAAAAGTTTCAGTTTTGGATTGGTATTCCTCGATATCCTCCAAGTAGGAATTAACTTGTTCTCCTTTAATACTACCTCGAGTGTATTGACCTTTAACAGTATCGCTAGCAATATTTTTCTTAGAAATTGGTCGCAGGGCTCTTAAGACTTTTAATTTTTCATTGCGTACTTCATCGGCCTCTAATAAGTGAGGTGGCTCCATTGCTACTAAACAAAGAAGTTGCAGCAAATGATTTTGAATCATGTCTAAAAGCGCACCGCTATTATCGTAATAAGAAGCACGTTTTTCAACTCCTAAACTTTCAGAAACAGTAATTTGAATGTTATCAATGTGTTCAGAATCCCATGCTCGTTCAAATAAATTATTTGCAAAACGCAAAACCATTAAATTTTGGACAGTTTCTTTTCCAAGGTAGTGATCTATACGATAAATTTGTTTTTCAGAAAATGCTTTTGTGATTTGAATGTTGATTTCATTTGAAGATTCTAAGGAGTATCCCAAAGGTTTTTCTAATACAACTTTGCTATTTTTCTTAATTAAACCAGTCGATTTTAAAGTTTCAGCAATTGGCCCAAAAGCAGAGGATGGAGTTGAAAAATAAAAAATATTTTGATAAGAAGGGAATTTATTTAGGAAAGCCGCTAATTCTAAATAAGCTGCTTCAGTCGCTTCCGCTACTTGTATTAATTGTACTTTTTTTGAAAAAATGGTAATGTCATTCTCTGTAGTGTCTTCTTCTGCACTTTCCTTGAGGAATTTTAGTAGATTTTCGTTAAAATTTGATTCAGAAACATTTTTTCTAGTTACTGCAATAACATTGTAATCTGTCAAAAACTGCCCGTCTTGGTCTCTGTGAAATAATGCAGGATATATTTTTCGCAAGGCTAAGTCGCCATCACCACCGAACACAACTAGGTTAAAGGGAATAAATTCTTCTGTATGGCGGTTTTTTTTTGTCATGTCAATTAAATGAAAAATGCTTTAATGTGTCAAAGTTACACTAAGTAATTTATAAATTTAGAATTAATTAACTAATTTTAGCAACTTTAAGTTGTTAATTACGTCTTAAAATTACATTTAATTTATAGTGTATGTTCAAAATTATTTTGTTCTTGTTTTTTGTTTTAATTTCAAAGATTGAATTTGCTCAATCTTTTGTTTTTGCTCAATTAACTGGTTCCCCGGTATTAAACACGCAAGGTTGGAACTTAAATGGAAATGCTTATGTCGGAGATACTCCTGGTGATGTAGATAATTTTAATAACGAGTTAATTTTAACAAATGCCATTGGCACCCAAAGTGGAGGAGTTTTCTTTGCTCAGCCTTTAAATTTAGGTCTCTGTTCGAATTGGATAGTTGATTTTGATTATCGAATTTGGGGTGGTAATGCAGCCGACGGTTTGGCATTCTGCTTTTTACAAGTTCCACCGGTTGGCTTTATTAATGGTGGAGGAATTGGTATCCCTGGCACTGCAAATGGTCTCAAAGTAGTATTAGATACATGGGATAACGGCTGCGGGGCAAACCCAGAATTACAAATTTATAACGGTGTAGGATATGGAGAATGTTATGCGGGTATTGTTAAGTTAACCAATACTGGTGGTATATTAAATTTTATTCGTGGGAATACCTATAGATCAGTTCGAATTATCTATAATAATGGCGCCATTAGTTTATTAATAAATAATATACTTTATCTCACAGCTAATTTCCCTATAAACTTTAATGGTTATATGGGATTTACCGCTGGAACTGGAGGCGCAAATGATCAACATTCAATTCGCAATGTGATAATTTATACAGCTCAAGCAACCTCAAATGCAGGTTTAGATGTTCAAACTTGTCCAAATGATAATGTTTCCATAGGTGTGGCAAATAATCCTGCGTTTTCTTATTCATGGTCTCCGGCTATTGGTCTAAGTAATGCAAATGTTTCTAATCCAACGGTGAATATTCCAAATAATACGAATCTTCCCATAACACAAACCTATACTGTTTCTACCACATTAACGACTAGCCCTGGGGTATGTCCTACAACAGACCAAGTAGTCGTAACGGTTAACCCATCATTTATAAGCAATCTTACGGATACGATTTGCGACGGCAGTACTTATTTTTTTAACGGTACGCCTATTAATAGTTCAGGAAATTATATCGATTCATTAACAACTTATTCCGGTTGTGATTCAGTGGTTACCTTGGACATTGTTTTTTCTAATAATTTAACAGTCACTTCACCTGATTTACAAATATGCCTTGGAGATTCCACACTACTTATTCCTTCAGGTGCAACTACTTATACATGGTCGCCAACTGTCAACTTTGTTGATAATTTGGGGCAGATGTGGGTAAATCCTACCGTTACTTCGAATTATGTATTGCAAGGAACTAATTTAGAGGGCTGCATTGATTTAGATACAGTAATTGTTGTTGTGAACCCATTGCCGAATATTCAATTAATAGTGAGTGATAATTCTGTTTGCTTTGGATCTCTTGTTCAATTTAACGCAAGTGGAGGTGATTCTTATTCTTGGACGGGACAAGATTTAAACATGTATATTGGAGATAATCAATTGATTAATGCTGTAAATAGCGACATGTATGTTGTAATTGGGACCTCAGTCTTTGGTTGTACTTCCTCAGATTCTACTTTTATTTTGGTTAATCCTTTTCCTTCTATTTCTGCAATACCCGAAAGCAGTGAAATTTGTTTTGGGGAATTTGTATCTTTTCAAATTTTAGGAGCTGATTTTTACCAATGGTCGAATGGTCAATCTTCCACTATTTATACATATCAACCTTTGATTTCTGAATCCCTTACAATTATCGGAACAACTACTTTCGGTTGCACTGATACGACTCAAGTGGCGGTCATTGTTCATCCAAATCCAATTGCTGACTTTATTTTAGATCGTAATTTATTAACAAGTGACGATCCTACTATTACTATTTCTAATTTAAGTAGTGGTAATCTTGTTAATTTATGGGATTTTGGTGATGGAAATCAGTTGGTGAATAATTTAAATACGATTGATTATTCTTATCCTTTTTCTGAAGGAGACTATTTAATTAAATTGACTGTAAGTTCTATTGATGGATGTATGGATTCTACTGAACAATTAATACAAATTAAAGGCGATGTTATCTATTATGTTCCTAATTGTTTTACTCCAGACGGCGATGAGTTTAATAATTCATTTTTACCAATATTTACTTCAGGTTTTGATCCTATGAATTACGAATTAACAATTTATAATAGATGGGGAGAGATTGTGTTTGTCTCTGAAAATCATTTAACTGCTTGGAATGGATCTTATAATAACCTGATCTGTCCAGATGGTATTTATTCATATATTATAAAATATAAAATTCCAGATTTAGATTTATTTAAATATATTTCTGGACAGATTAATTTAATTCGTTGAAGTAAAAGTAAGGCTT
>JBILPT010000015.1:0-42034 GCA_044373675.1 Crocinitomicaceae bacterium
CGTATAATTTTGCCCGAAGCTACCTTTGGCAAAACACTTTGAGCAAAGGATGTAATGTGCAGATACACGAATAAAAAGATTAAAAATATTCTCATTGGTTTGTCATTTTAAAGATTAAATGGCCTCCAATTTCTTCAAGGATAAAATATTTTTCGTCAATTGTGTCGCCTATGTTCATAATTTATTGTCGTTTGTCGTTTTGCGTGGTGTTGTCCTAAAATGGCTTATAACTTATTTATATGTCTGACAATCTCAGACATATAAACCCAAAATTGGATCGCTTTATCTGATAAACGTCAGACTTTATTCGTATAAATTTACCATTATTTTATTATAAATCATCAAAAGGGCTTTTAATATTCTGAATGTTTTTAGTGCTAAAATTCGGCTTAAATAGCTAATCTATTACTCTTTTAAAATTTTTTCAAAAGAGTTATTTATAACAAGTTTTACAACCTAGTTATCCTCTTTAAATCCTCCAAAAAGGGGTTCGAAAATAGGGTAGTGGAGACCAATCCACAGGAAAGTAAGTCAAAATCGGTGTGAATTTCTTTTTTACTAATCTTCTAAATTACTACTCAACCATTGTTTCATTCGTGATAAAGGAATTTTTTTTGCAATAGCTAAACGTTCAACTTGGTCTTCTTTGATTCTGCCAACACCAAAATAGTGAGCTTCAGGATGTGAAAAATACCAACCACTAACAGAAGATGCTGGATACATTGCCATTGATTCGGTGAGACTTACACCTGTTAATTTAGTCGCATTTAAAAGTTTAAATAAGCCAGGTTTTTCTGTATGATCTGGGTTTGCAGGATAACCGGGTGCAGGTCGAATGCCACGGTATTTTTCCTGAATAAGTTCATTTTTATTTAATTTACGTCGGTCATATCCCCAATAGTCTGTTCGGACTAATTCATGCAGTCTTTCTGCAAAGGCTTCTGCAAGTCGATCAGCAAGCGCTTTTAATAGAATTGAACGATAATCATCATGATCTGATTCAAATTCCGCTAATTTCTTTTCTATTCCTAATCCAGTAGTAACAACAAATCCACCAATGAAATCTTTAAATCCAGTTTCCTTTGGTGCAATAAAATCTGCTAAACAGACATTTTTTGCTGAATCTGCTTTTTTTAATTGTTGACGTAATCCTCGCTGAGTATATAGTATTTTTGTTCGCTTTTCATCACCATAAATTTCTATATCATCGTCGTTTACGGTATTTGCCGCCCAAATTCCAACAGATGCTTTTGCAACAAGCCATTTTTCTTCTATTATTTTATCAAGCATTTTATTAGCATCTTCAAATAGTTTAGATGCTTCTTCACCCATTAATTCATGTGTTAAAATTTCAGGATATTTACCACGTAATTCCCACGTATGAAAAAAAGGCGTCCAATCAATGTATTCTCTTAATTCTGTTAAATTATAATCTGATAAAACTTTTATACCTTCAATATTTGGTTTATGAAAATCAGTTAGTTTCCAATCAATTTTCAATTTATTTTTTCTTGCTTCGTTGAGCGACAAGAAATTTTTAACTCCTTTTCGCTTGGCGTAATTAACACGAACAGATTCATAATCATTTTTTATTTCTTCAATAAACTGATTTCTCTTTTCTCCTAATAAATCGCTTACAACTGTCACTGAACGCGAGGCATCTAAGACATAAATTACTTGTCCTTTTGTATAATGCTGATCAATTTTTACTGCTGTGTGAACTTTTGATGTGGTTGCACCTCCAATTAATAATGGAATTGTCATACCCTTTAACTCCATTTCTTTTGCCACGTGGACCATTTCATCTAAAGAAGGAGTAATTAAACCACTCAAGCCAATGACATCTACACTATGTTTTATAGCTTCTTCTATGATTTTATTAGCGGGCACCATTACACCTAGATCAATTATTTTGTAATTATTACATCCAAGTACTACTGAGACTATATTTTTACCAATATCGTGAACATCACCTTTTACTGTTGCCATCAGTATTTTTCCTTTAGAGCGATTAACTGTTTTAGAAGCTTCAATAAAAGGTAAAAGATACGAAACAGCTTTTTTCATTACCCTAGCAGATTTTACAACTTGAGGCAGAAACATTTTTCCTTCACCAAAAAGATCACCAACTACATTCATTCCTGTCATTAAATAACCCTCTATGACTTCGATAGGTTCCTTTACAGATTGTCTTGCTTCTTCAATATCATCATCTATAAAATCAGCTATCCCTTTTACTAGTGAATATGTCAATCTATCTTGGAGATTTGTATTTCTCCATTCTAAATCTACCACGCGCGCTTTTCCCTTACCTGAAACTGTTTCGGCGAAATTTAGAAGGCGTTCGGTTGCATCCTCGCGAATATCTAAAAGCACATCCTCAATATGAGCTAATAGGTCTTTTGGAATGTCGTCATATACCATTAGCATGGCAGGGTTAACAATTCCCATATCCATTCCTTCTTTGATTGCACGGTATAAAAATGCAGAATGCATTGCTTCTCTCACAATATTATTTCCTCGAAAAGAGAAGGAGACATTGCTAATTCCTCCGCTTATGTGAGCCCCTGGAAGATTTTCACGTATCCATCGGGTGGCCAAGAAAAAATCAATAGCATTCCTTCGATGCTCATCCATACCAGTAGCTACAGGAAATACGTTGGGGTCAAAAATGATATCTTGGGGTGGAAAGTTTACTTCATCTACTAAAATTCGGTAAGAAGTTTCGCAAATTTCAATTCTTCTATCATACGAATCTGCTTGGCCGTTTTCATCAAACGCCATGACAACTACAGCTGCTCCATATTGTAGGATTTTACGTGCTTCCTCAACAAATTTTTCTTTCCCCTCCTTTAAACTTATTGAATTTACAACACATTTACCCTGTACACATTGTAAACCAGCTTCAATGATTTCCCATTTGGAAGAATCAATCATGATTGGAATTTTAGAAATATCCGGCTCAGCTGCAATTAAATTTAAAAATTTAACCATTGCTTCTTTTCCTTCAATCAGACCATCATCCATATTAATGTCAAGGATTTGTGCACCGCCATCCACTTGATCCCTCGCAATCGATAAAGCTTCGTCAAATTTCTCCTCCTTAATTAAATTCAAGAACAAGCGTGATCCTGCAACATTTGTTCTTTCGCCAATATTAACAAAATTAGTCTCTGGTGTAAGTTCAAAAGGTTCTAATCCACTCAATTTTAAATTGGGTAAATCAGACCATTTATTCTCATATTTCCCTTTATAATCAGGATGTAAACTCATTTATTTAAATAATTTATATTTAATTAATTAGTGAAATTCTATTGCAATAAAAAAAAATAGGGTAGGTATCACATTAAAACATTCCAGCTTTCCTCACTTCCAAGTCCGTTCCAATCATTAAACACCTCTTTTCCTCCCCTAGCGGCCCAATCAGAATCAATTGTTAATTTAGAACTGATTCCGCCTCTTGGATTGCAGACCATCATAATTCTTAAACGTTCCGGTTCATATGCCTCCATCAAGTGATCATAAAAAATATTTATAAGACGTTCGTATGAAACGATGATATTTCTTAAATGGTATGAGTATAATTTCAAGGACTTTAATTCAATGATCTTACCCTTAGGATAAAAAGTTATAAAGATTGTTGCAAAGTCAGGTTGTTCATTTACCCCTAAAAATGTGAATTCAGGAATTTTTACTTTTATTTCATATGCTTCTTTGGTTGGATTTGGAAGCGATACTAAAATCGTTTTATCGATTTCTTTGTACAATTTTGCCATTTTTTTTTGATTTAAGATTTATTATTTTATTTACTTGTTTTTATATTTAGAATATGTTTCAACTAGATCAGCCATTGCTTTAATATGAGCAGGAGTAGTGCCACAGCAACCCCCAATAATATTTACCAAGCCTTCATCTAAAAATGTTTTTATTTGTTCAACCATAATTTCTGGTGATTCATCGTATTCACCCATTTCATTTGGTAATCCGGCATTTGGATGGGCGCTAATATAGAAAGGGGCTTTGTTTTTTAAAACTTGTAAATATGGACGTAAAGCACTTGCGCCCAAGGCACAATTTAAGCCAATAGTCAATAAGTTCATGTGTTGAACAGAAATAAGAAAGGCTTCGGTTGTTTGCCCAGATAAGGTTCTACCACTAGCATCCGTAATTGTACCAGAAACCATAATCGGTAAATTTGTTCTTAGTTTTTTTTGTACATTTTCAATGGCGAAAAGTGCAGCTTTAGCATTGAGGGTATCAAAAATTGTTTCTACTAAAAGAATATCTGAACCTCCTTTGATTAAACCAGTTATTTGTTCTGTATAGGCAACTACCATTTTATCAAAAGTAGTGCTTCGGAAACCAGGGTCGTTTACATCTGGTGAGATAGAAAGCGTCATATTTGTCGGACCAATAGAACCTGCAACAAAACGGGGTTTATCTGGAGTCACATTCTTAAATTCGTCACAAACTTCACGGGCGATTTTTGCCCCGAAATAATTAATGTCATAGGCGCTTTTTTCGAGGTGATAGTCTGCTTGTGCGATTGAAGTACCACTAAATGTATTTGTTTCTATGATATCAGCGCCTGCTTCGAGATACTCAGTATGGATAGCTTTAATAATGTCAGGACGAGTTAAAACAAGAAGATCATTATTGCCTTTTAGGGAATATGGATGATCTTCGAACCAATCTTTCCTGAAATCATTTTCCTCTAATTTATACCGTTGGATCATTGTTCCCATGGCTCCATCTAGAATTAAAATCCTACTTTGTAATATTTCTCTAACATCATTCATAAGCTGAATGAAAAGCAGTTTGACCGGGAAATTACGCATGAAGCGAAATGAAAACTTATAGTGGTTAAATAATTAACCTGGAATTGGCACCTTAGCTTAAAAAAGCTAGGTTGCCAAGGTTTCAAAGGGCCGGTCCCTCCACCTTTCTTTATAAGTAAATTAATAAATAATAACTTCTACAAATTTAGTCATTTTATTTTAGACTAAAGTTCTTTGTATCTTGATTTTTTTTAAAATTATTCATAATGCACAATAAGTCAAATTAATTGGAATAATCATACATTTTTAAATTTGCATCCTATTGCTATAATAATTCGCTACATTTTATTTGAATAATAACTCTTTTTGAGACTGCATTAGCTAAAACCTATAAAAGAGGAATCACTATTATTTTAAAAGAGATAGACTACCAACTAAAGTTTTTACTTCTTTGGTTGAGACTTCCATGTAGGTTAAAAAATAAGAATAATGACCTTCTAATGCTTTGTTCTGACCATAATTACCATCCCAATATGCATTAATATCATGACTTTCAAAAACTAATTCTCCCCATCGATTAAATATCCAAAATCCAAAATTTAATGGATCTATCTCGCCAGAAAATATTGGCTGAAAAATAGTATTAAACTGGTCGCCATCAGGGGTGAAAGTATTCGGGATATATACCGAAAAATCATTTATTATATTAATACTATTGATTGTAGAATCCATGCATCCAAAAGAAGATTCTACAACTAAAGTTACTAATTGTATACCTTCAGTATAAGGGAAATTATAATCAAATTCAATTTCATTTTGAATAAAACTACTTCCATTTATTGACCATGTATTATAAATCCCACCTATGGAGTTATTTACAATGTGTCCAACTGGATTTCCAATAGAAATAATAGAAGGGTCAAAATAAAAAGTGGCTGTGGGTTTTGGATAAACCGTTACTGTAATAATTTCAGGCTGTGAAACACATCCGTTTTGATTTGTTCCAATAACCTGATAAGTGCTGGAAGTTGTCGGAATTACTATAATACTTCCATTCGTCTCTTGAGGAAGAGTAGGTGACCATTGGTAACTATTAGCCCCCGTCGGAGATAAAGTAATTGCTTCGCCCTCACAAATTGATTCATCATTTAGACTTACAACAGGAAGAGCCATTGTAGAAAGACTTAAATAAACAAGTGAATCACAACCATTACTGTTTTGCAACAAATCTATGTAATTCCCTGCAGCAGAAAGAATTAGACCATTAAAGTTGTAAGTTGTACCGAAGCAAAAGGAATCAATTAAATTGATTGTGCTTACTGGCAGTAAAGTTAAGTTTATACTGTCGAAATCTGAACAACCATTGATATCGGTAACAAAGACACTGTACGTGCCTCCAACAGAACTTATTAAAGAATTTGCAACAGAACCAGTAGACCATAGCTGACTACTAAAATTTCCATTCACTTGAATGACTACTGAATCGCCTTGACAAAAGGATAAATCAGGACCTAGATTAACCGAAACTGAATTTAATGAAACTACAATTGAGTCCCTAAGCAAACTGCAATTACTTGGAACCTCAACCCAATAAATACCTGGTGAATTAACTTGAATACTTGGAGTATTTGAACCATTATTCCATAAATAACTTGGGAAAATTGAGTCTAATGTCAATGCGATACTTTGTCCGGGACAAATAGCGGTATCTACTCCAAGATTCGGAATGGGGCCAGCAATAGGAAGTTGATAATTATATAATATTTGTCCATTTGTCCCCGGAGTTGCACCATGACTAGTTCCAGCACAAGACGGGCCAGAATGCAACACCATTCCGGAATTACCTCCAGTAAGTTGCGTTAGCACATTTGTTGGTACAACTGGAGCAGAAAAAGCAATAATTCCACCACCACCACCACCACCAGGTCCATGGCAAGCAGAGGCCCATAGAGTACTTAAAATATTACCGCCGTTTCCACCTTTTACATCAATATTAAGGGGTGATGAAACAGTATTGGAAATGAGATAAACGCAACCACCTGCACCTCCTCCTCCAGCACCTTCTGAATCTGAATTTCCAATTACATTCGCCCCACTAGCATTGATTGTGTTATTGTTTCCATTGATGAGTGGAGAAATTAAAAATACCATACCTCCACCATTACTACCCACAGTTGCCGGCAAGCCATTATCACGATATCCTCCTCCTCCTCCTCCTCCTAAAAATGCTTTATAATTCGAGTAATTCAATCCAACGCCACCTACACCAAACGAAGCGTTCAATGGGCAGCTTCCATACCATTCATTCCCACCTCTTCCACCGGAACCTCCATTTCCACCACCACCTGCACCAGGATTTCCGGTATTTGAACCACCGCCACCATTTGCCAATGGAGCTCGATTTCCATCTTGTCCTACTGGTGCAACTGATATTCCTTCTCCTTTTTTTCCTGCGCTAGCAGAAGAATTGGCCCAATTCATATCACCACAATTAAAAAAACCTGTTGTGAAAGTACCCCCAACAAAACCGGCGCCTGAAATATTTATACCAGCATTAAAGGTAAGACTAGCCGAGGCTTTAATTGCTACAATTCCACCTGTGGTGCCATTCCAGGGTTGACTAGTTACTGTTCCTGAAATAGTAACATTGTTATACACCGCTACTTTTACCAATTGAACAAAACCACTTACTGTATATGATTTACATAGATTAGATTCAAATGTCAAGGTATTTCCAACTTTTGAAAGAATCGTTGCAAATTCAAAATTTCCAGCGTTATTTAGGTTGGTAATGGTCCCGAAAGCTTGAACATTACCCGTAGTGATTGTGGCGCCTTTCATCTGAATTAAAAGCACATAATCGCCAACATTAAAAGAAGATGCATTAGTGACAGTTACTGAATTAATGGAGACATTAGTAACGCTGGTATAAGAATTTACAGTACCGGAAATAGTTTGCGCATTAGTTTGTTGAGCAAAAAAGTAAGAGAATAAATAAAAAAAAATAATTACGATAAAACGAGAATTCGTTAACATAAATATTGAAATTAAAACATTCTTAATGTTGTGTTTTTTTATTTTTTATTTTTCATTGAAAACTTCAATAGAGAACGAATAGCTTTCCATAATTTGATTTACGAGCATTTTTTTACAGGCATCATCTACTTTTTTTGTTGCTTCAGCCTCAGATTTTGCATCGACAAACAGACGAATATGTTTGCCAATACGAACACCATTAATTTCTGGTAGTCCAATATTTTTCATAGTATTAGATACAGCTTTTCCTTGAGGGTCTAACAATGCGTCGTGCGGCATTACATCTATTTCAGCTTTAAACTTCATGTTTCTTTAATTGATAATTTTCTATAAGTGATAAAAGTAAATACAAAAATACAATAATGAGAATTGCCCAAATCCAAAATAGTAGAATAATTATCAACGAACTTCCAACAAGAATATAGCGGAATTTATTTTCATTCCAAGTCCATGTTTTAAATTTTAGAGAAATTAAAGGGATGTCTGTAACCATTAATACTGAAAATAATACTGTAATAGCAGACAATGTGTAACAATCAAAAAGTAGTAAAATCCATTTTTCTTGGTGTTCCCATTGATTTAAATTAATGGAAAAATACAGCGGAAAAAAAAGAAAAAATATTGTGTTTAAAGGAGTTGGAACTCCCCGAAAACGATCACTTTGGCGCTTGTCTAAGTTAAATTTTGCCAAACGAAACATTGAAAAGAAAGGAATTATTAATGCAATAAATGGTAAGTACTTTATGGAAGCATCAAAATCATTTGGCACGCCATAAATTAATGCTTGAATCCAATCCCATATTTGAATGAAAGCATAATAACTTAATTCTGTATTTTGAAAATTTGTACCAGATTCTTCAGACAGCAAAGCACTGAAATCGATTCCTATAACGATCATTACTAACATGATAATTCCTGGAGCTATTCCAAAAGTCACCATATCAGCAAGCGAATCTAATTGTTTTCCAAGTTCTCCTTGAAGGTTCATTTTTCGAGCTATGAAGCCATCAAGAAAATCAAATAATAAAGCCGCTAATATAAATAAGGGAGCAAGATCTATTCTTCCGAACAAGGCTAAAATAATTGATATAAAACCACAGAGCATATTTGCTGCGGTAAATAAATTTGGAATAGTGAACATCCTGAACATCCTCTTGTATTAATTTAGTTTAGTTAAAGATCATTTAAATATTCTTTGACTATTTTTATCCTCCTATTCTGCAAAGAACACAATTTTTTAGCAAAGAAGTTGTTATTGAATATAAAAAATCTTTTTATGCGTATTTTTTTAGGTTTTCTTTTTTCTTTAGCAACTATTTCTATCAGTTTTTCTCAAACTTCGGCTCCTAAATATTCGAATGAATTTATGTCTCTAGGAGTTGGGGCAGCTTCTTTAGGTTTGGGTTCTGCAGTTGTTGCTTCTTCAAATGATGTAAATTCAATTTATTGGAATCCAGCGGGCTTAACGAATGTAGATAAATTTTTGGAGGTTTCTTTCATGCATTCAGAATACTTTGCAGGAATTGCAAAATACGATTATTTGGGTTTTGCCCATTCAATTAACGCAAAAAGCACAATTGGTTTTGCAGCGCTTCGCTTCGGTGTAGATGATATTCCAAATACTACTCAGCTTATAGATAACAATGGTGTAATTAACTATGATAACATTACAAAATTCTCAGCAGGTGATTATGCTTTTCTGTTTTCTTATGCTCGAAAGTTAAAAACTCCAGGATTAAGCATTGGAGGTACTGCAAAAGTTATCTATCGTAAAATTGGCGACTTTGCAAAAAGTTGGGGTTTTGGTTTGGATGCAGGCTTACAGTATCAGCGACCAAAAAATTGGCGTTTTGGACTTATGGCAAGAGATGTTTCTACAACATTTAATGCATGGGTGTTTGACATAAATCAGCAAACTTCAGATGTTTTTTTAAGTACGGGAAATGCTTTACCGAAAGATGGGATTGAATTAACACTTCCGCGTTTCATCCTTGCAAGTGCATGTAAATTTGATATTGGTAAAAATGGAATTAATATCGGCGGGGAAATGGATGTTGATTTAACAACTGATGGACAAAGAAATACTTTGATTCAATCAAATTCTATTTCTATAGACCCACATTTTGGAATTGCTGTTGGCTATAAATCACTTTTTTCTGTTCGTGGAGGCATTTCAAATATTCAAAAATTTAGCAATATTGATGAAACTTCTTATTGGGGTTTTCAACCAAACATAGGTCTTGGAATTGGTATTAAGGGTTTTAACTTAGATTATGCTTTTACAAGACTAGGAGCAGCGGATGGGGGCTACTACACGCATATTTTTTCCATAAACATGAAGCTTTCAAAGCCTGTTAAATAGTTTTAGAAAAACTTACAGCTGAAAACGGCTGTATCATCAACAAAATTTAATTCGCCTTTCCATTCGTCTAATTTTGAAAATAAAATATTATTCATATCCTCCATTTTTAAAGTAGAATAGGCTTTTACGTTTTCAATTAAACGATTAACTCCAAACTGTTCACCATCTTTATTTTCTAATTCTACAACTCCGTCTGTATAGAGAACAAAGGTAGTATTTGGACTTAAGGTTAATTTCCCAACATTAACGTAAGGCAATTCATCTAGCATACCAAGTCCAATACAGCCTTCATTTAAAGCTGTGATTTTTCTTCCATGTAGTAAAAATGGTTGATTATGGCCGGCATTTACGTATTTCATTTTTCTAGTATGCGCATTGTAGTGTGCTATGAAAAATGTTATGAATTTTTCTCCTTTTGTACTTTTCATTACTTTTTTATTGAGTTCTTCCATCAAAAAAGTCATTTCGAAGCGCTGGTATTTAAAAAGTGTTCTTATAGTTGCTTGAAAGTTTGCCATTAGCAATGCTGCACTAATTCCTTTACCTGAAACATCCGCAATACAAATAATATATTCTTCATCTCCTAAAGGAATAAAGTCATAATAATCGCCACCAATTGCGTGACGAGGAATATACCGTGCAGATAAATCCATTTTCCGATTAGATGGTAATTCTGATGGAAATAGTAGTTTCTGCATTTCAGAAGCAACTTCCAAATCTTTTGAAATTCGTTCTTTAATAATATTTTGCTTTACTAATCTCTGATTTTCAATTGCTACTGCAATTATATTGGCGAGTGTTTGGGTAAAAGAAAAATGACTTGGTTCCAATTCATGCGACACCGAACTACTTGAGATTAATAAATAAGCAAGGGCTTTGTTTAAGTGAAATACTGGGACAATTGCTTGAAACTCTTTTATAATTGTATTTGTTGATGATTCTACAAGCGTGATTTCCTTAAATCGTTCAAAGTCTTTTTCTACTTCTTTAAGCTCTATTTTCCCTTTGTATCCAGTTTTTACTAAGCAATTCCATTCTTCTTGGTGATGTAGTAAAATAAATTTCTTAAATCCTAATTGTTCTTTTAAAATAAATGAAAAAAGATTCAATAATTGCTCGATTGGTAAATTTGAATTGATTGCATTTGTTATTTCAAGTAATGCTTGAAGCTTTAAATCCTTTAATTCTATTTGATATTCAATATCTGAGCTTTTGACAAATGACATACTAAAGATCATTCATGAATTTCGGTAATTGACGAAGTGCCACCATTTCTTTAAATTTTTCTTTTACCTCTGCACATGGAGTACCAAAATAAGTTTTACCACCCTCTATACTTTTACTAATCCCTGATTGGCCTAAAACAATTGCAGCTTCTCCAACTACAACATTACTAGCACATCCAACTTGTCCCCATAAGATTACATTGTTCAAAATTGTTGTACAACCTGCTATTCCAACTCCAGCAGCAAAGAGGCAATTTTCACCGACTTTTGTGTCGTGGCCAATATGAACTTGGTTATCAATTTTAGTTCCCTTTCCAATCGTTGTAACTCCAGTTACACCTGCATCAATTGTACAAAGAGCGCCAATTTCTACATCTGAGGAAATTTTCACAAATCCACAGGTATGCATTCTTTCATATGAAGCGGTTTTTTTCTTGTAATAGAAAGCATTGTGTCCAATAACAGTATTTGCTCCAATGATAACATTATCTCCAATTTCTGTTTTGTCCATTAGGCTTACACCAGAATAAATCCGGCAATTTTTCCCAATTTTTACTTTATTGCCAATATATACATTGGGGTAAATAATGGCACTTGGATGAATAAAAGCTTGGTTATCTTCTTTTGGTTCTTCGATTGGGCAAAAATAATTCGTGAGAAAATTAAATCCATCGAAAGGTTGATCCATTATTAGAAGTGCCTTACCCGGAGGACAAGGAACAATTTTATCAATAATGATTGTAGTTGCAGCAGATTGCAATGCTTTCTCATAATATTTTGGATGATCAACAAAAACAATATCGCCAATTTCAACCATGTGAATTTCATTTATTCCTGAAATAATATGATTTTCGTCCCCAATAAATTTACAAGAAAGCAAGGTGCTTATTTCAAGTAATGAATATGATTTTGTTAATTTCATAAATAATTTATTCATCAAAAATATAGATTTCTTTTTCTGGTTTTAAAGCGATTTAGTCTATTTATCACCTAGCAAATGTTAAAATGATTTAATGAAAATGATTTAATTAGAGATAATTATTGCATTTCAAAAACTTTTAAGTAAATTTGCAATCCATTTTCGAACAGTAATTACATTAAAATGAAAAAAGAAACACATCCTGAAGACTATAGATTAGTTGTATTCAAAGACATGTCAAACGATTATTCTTTTGTTTGTCCTTCGTGCTCAATTACCAAAGAAACTATTACTTGGGAAGATGGAAAAGAATATCCTTTAGTGAAATTAGATATTTCGCATAAGTCACATCCATTCTTTACTGGAATTGCGCAATTTGTTGATACAGCAGGTAGAATTGACAAGTTCAAAAACCGTTATGGTCGTCATTTGAAATAAAATTTCAATAGACATATAGATATTTGAAGCCTTCATTTGAAGGCTTTTTTTACGCCCTAAATTTTAGTGTTGATCGATTTAGTCTGTCGTTCATCGTTTTTCCAAGTCCAAAGTCAGGTAATTTTTCAATAAATAGAGCCGTAAATTCTCGCTTATCCATTTCTATAATAGCGTCGTATAAATTAGCTGCAGCTTCCTTTAAATCTCCGGATTTACTTAAAATTATCTTATTACTATCATCGATGGAGGGATGTATATCTTTAAAAAATATAAAGCCATTATTTTTCTCTGAATAATCAATACTAGTTTCATCAAAGAAAAAAAACGGAGTTTTAGGCGCATAGTGATGTTCTACCATTCCGCTTGTTATAACTTGTTTTTCACTCGTATTTTTTAATTCTGGAGTATAAGATAGTTCTTCTGTTAAGTCCTCAAGAGAAATACTTCCTAAGCGATAAACAACAACTTTCTTTTCATGAAGGCCAATAATTGTTGATTCCAATCCATTTTCACAGGAACCACCATCTAAAATATACGGAATCTTACCATTTAGATCTTGCATAACATGCTCAGCTTTTGTTGGACTTACCATTCCGTATAGGTTTGCGCTAGGTGCAGCAAGTGGAAAATCTAATTCATTGAGAATAGCATTTAATAAGGGGTGATTTGGAACACGAACTGCTACTAATTCTTGATTTGCAGTTATTTCATTAGGAACAAGTTCACTTTTTCTTAAAAGAATTGTTAAGGGGCCGGGCCAAAATTTATTGGCTAAATTTAAGAGCTCATGTGGGAAATCAAGCACATATGGATGAATTTTCTCACTACTTGCAAAATGAAGAATGAGAGGATTGGAATTCGGTCGATTTTTTGCTTCATAAATTTTCATGACAGCTGCTGCATTGCATCCGTTTGCTGCAAGTCCATATACCGTTTCCGTAGGAATAGCTACTAATTCTCCAGATTTTAATAAGTGAATGGCCTCTTGAATAGTTGTTCCAATTATTGTCTTCATCTCACCAATTACTTTTTTGCAAATATACAGATTTGTTGCTCTTGTTTAGGACGCACCTTTTTTTCTATTATCTTGCTTAGGTCAAATTTCAGTAGTATATTTGCCTTGTTTAAAACTATTCTAAATAAGATGAATTTAATTCTTGCAGATAGTAATGATTTAATTCGAATTGGTTTACGCGCAATTTTATCCACTGAACGCGAAATTACAATTGTTAGTGAAGCTCATAGTGGCGAAGAACTTCTTGCGCAAGTAAAATCATTTGATACTTCATTGGTCTTGATAGATTATACCTCAAGTGGTTTTAATATCGATATTATTCCAAAGGTTTTAAGTATAAATAAGCGTATTCGTTTTGTCGCGATTACTGCAGAACAAAGTCCTCAAACGCTTGTAGACGCTCTCCGTTCTGGAATAAGTAGCTATATAAAAAAAGACTGCGATGTTAATGAGATTTTAATGGCAGTGAAAGAAACCGGAAATGGCAACAAATTTTTTTGTGGTCAGATTTTAGAAAGTATTCAGCGCGCAAGTATTGATGTAAACGACTTAGATTTTGATTCTTTTTCATGTGAAGCTGTTGTTGTTTCAGAAAGGGAAAATGAAATAATTATCTTGATTGCTGAGGGTTTAACGAACGAACAAATTGCTATTCAGTTATTTTTAAGTAAGCATACTGTTAATACGCACCGAAAAAATATTATGGCAAAATTAGGTGTTAAGAACACTGCAGGTATTGTAATGTATGCAGTAAAAACAAATTTAGTTTCTCCGAATAAATTTCTATTTGCACCTGTTGCTTAGAGCCGGACGATAAATTTTAAATTATATCTTCTAGAAGTCAAATAATTTGGAATTGAATAGTATTTTCCTTCCACGTCTTGAATCCATTGTTTAGAGAGAACATTGTTTATTCCCAAAAGGTTAAAAACTTCAAATGATATTTCTGCCTCAGAAAAATTCTTGTTCCAGAAATTTTGTTTTTTTTGTTTTTTTGAAATTAAAGCATAAGACATCCCAAGGTCTACTCTGAAATAGGATTTCATTCTCAAAGTATCTTTGTAACGCGAATGATCAGGAGGTCCATACGGAAGTCGAGAGCCAAATTGCATGCCCATTTGAACAGTAAAATTTTCAAGGCCTGGCATTTGATCTTGGACTAAAGCGCCAAATGTGAAAAACTGGTCTGTTGGTCGTGGAACATAGCCAGGATAGATTGTTGCACTATCAATAATTTCTTGATCTTCGCTGTAACCAAAAATAATTCTTTCTCCTGCTGCATTATAATATTCTTTGTATGAATCATTTTTTATATCCTCCTTGGTTGAAAGAAGTCCAAGTTTAAAAAAAGTTTCTATCCCTTCCACAAATTCTCCATGAATATTAGCGTCTATTCCATAAGCGTAAGCAACAGCATTATTTTCAGCAAAATAGCGGGTTCGCACATTATCAATTTCATATGGATTAACATCCCATAGATATTTATAGAAAATCTCAGAAGTCAATTTAAATGGGACTTCTCTTCCCCACATGTTGAAGTAAATATCTGTGCCTGCAACAAAATGCAATGATTTTTGGGATTTAACATTCAAGTTTAAGTTTCCATCAAAAGTTCTAAATTCTCTGTAAAATGGGGGTTGATAATAAAGTCCCGTGGCAAATCGATAACTTATATTTCTTCTAGCAATTTTATTGTCTTTTACCATGTATGTATTTGGAAAAAAAGTACAAGAAATTCTTGGCGTAAAAAATAATTCTTGATTGATACTTGTATATCCTGATCGAATTCCAAGTACCAAAGCAAACTTACTTGAAGCTTCACTAATTATTTCTGTAAATAATTGTTCTTGTTTCGAACCATTGACTTTTACCTTTTTACTAATTTCAACAAGTTTATTATTCTTTATTTTTGACCAAGTTGTATTAAGTTGTGCAAATCCCGTAATTCTGTATGTCTGCACTTGTAATTTTCCTTTTATAGTCTCAAATAATTCAACTTCTGATGAATTTATTTGTGGTAAGCTATAACCTGCAGAATCTACCATTTTCCATTCACTTAAAACGTCATTAAAAACATCTTTTTGAAATTGTGTTCCCCATTTCAGTACGCTATTCAAATAACTAGTTCGTTCATTATTTTTGAATCCTGCGAAGAGTTTATGTTCTCCGGTATGGTAAACACTCAAAATAGTTGCATTTAATCTATTTCTGGCATGGTTTAAAAAAGTGCCAATTCCCAAAACTGCAATTGAGTCTCCATAAGCTTCTTGAGATGGGTCGGTTTCTAAGAGGTTGATGTAATATTGTCCTTGAATATCAAAATATTCTCTTTCGTCGGAATTAAAAATAGAAGTATAAAAATCTAGTTTTGTCTTTGGACTTGCCTGCCATTTTAGAGCAGCTCCTGCCATCATTGTTTGGAACCTAGTTTGTTCTTGCCCATCAAAATATATTCTAAATGAATAGGCTTCATTTGCTGTTCCAAAATCTGTTTCTGAAGTTTGGGGAGTGAAACGAAAATTATTGGAGGAATAATGTCCAAGTAATGAAAAAGTCAAGTTTTCTGTTATGTTATAGTTACAAAGAAATTGCGCATCCATAAAGACAGGATTATAGGCACCTTTTGTAGGTAAAGAATTTAAAAAATAACCATTTGAACGATAGCGTGCGCCAACGAGATAATTAAACCGATGATTTACTTCTTGTTCAAGGTGTGATTCGACTCCTAATAAGGAGAGCAATCCAGAAGTTTTAAATTTTTGTGGTGTTTTGTAGGTAATGTCTAATACAGAACTTAAGCGATCACCATATTGTGCGTCAAAACCACCTGCTGAAAAACGAACATCTTCAACCAAAGCCGAATGAATAAAACTCATGCCTTCTTGCTGTCCACTTCTTGTTAGAAAAGGTCGGAATACTTGAAATCCATTTACATAGACTAAATTTTCATCATAATTACCTCCACGAACATTATAATTTGTAGTTAGCTCGTTATTTGATGTTGCAGCAGTTGTTAGTGCCAAAGTTCTTTCCACACTTCCAGTTATCTTCTGCGCATCAATCGTTGGCATTTTTTCAATTTCAAATGGGTTTTGTTTTGTTTTGATGATTGAAACACCAACTTGTTGAAGAATTGGAAAGTAAATTGTTTCTATTTGGACTGTTTTTTCTGGTTTTAAAAGGACGCGTCGTGTTTCTTTAAATTCTCCAATTGAATAAACTAAATCCAATGTATCCAGATTAGTTATTAAAAAGAAATAGGAGCCTAGTGAATCTGTAAATGTCGATTGAACTATAGTTTCTTTTGTTTTAACCAATACATTTTCAAGCGGGACATTGTTTTTACCAACACATTTTCCTTCCACACGAATGCCTTGAGCTAATGAATAAGAACTTAAGGAACAAAATAAAAGCAAGTAAAAATAGTTCATTGGGGCAAAGTTATTAATCTAACGATGAAGAGTGTCTATTATTTTGAAAAATAGCTGGCTGTGCAGTATTTTATGAATTATACTTTAACTTTGTTCAATGCTTGAGAAAAAAGAAAAAATTCTTATTGGAAGAAGAGAAACTGCTCGATTGCCAGATTTTGGCTTGGAAAATGTTCAAGTTAAAATAGATACTGGCGCTTATACTTCTAGTATTCATGTTTCTTATTGTAAAGAAAATAATGGTCGCTTAGAAGTTGTTTTTTTAGATGATAAGCATTCGGGATTTAACCCTGAACACTTATTTTTTGATCATTTTCGTATTCGAAAAGTAAAAAGTTCTACAGGAGTTGTTCAAAGTCGCTATTTTATTTTTGGTCAGATTTTTATTGCTGGTCTCACCATACAAACTGAATTTTCCTTGACGGAAAGAAATGGTATGAGATTTCCAATTTTAATAGGAAGAAAATTATTAAACAAGCATTTCATCGTTGAAACAAGCAAAAAATACACTTATCCAAAAAAATAAAATGAAAATTGCAATTTTATCTAGAAATCCAAATTTATATTCAACAAAAAGATTGGTTGAGGCTGCTGAAGGTCATGGTCATGTCGCACACGTCATAGATCATTTAAAGTGCAATATTGAAATAGAACAGAAAGGGCCAGCTTTGTATTATGACAATAAATATTTACTTGGCTATGATGCTGTAATTCCAAGAATTGGTGCTTCTGTTACTTTTTTTGGTACGGCTGTTGTTCGGCAATTTGAAATGATGAATGTTTTTACAGCCGTTAATTCTCGCGGTATTATCCATTCTAGGGATAAACTGCGCTGTCTTCAAGTTTTATCTAAAGAAGGAATAGGACTTCCAAAAACAGTTTTTACAAATTATTCTAAAGATGTTAAACATGTTGTAGATTCGGCAGGTGGAGCACCTGTTGTATTAAAATTATTGGAGGGAACACAAGGTTTAGGAGTTGTTCTAGCTGAAAACATGAACGCTGCACAATCAGTTTTAGAAGCATTTAATGGCTTAAAAGCACGAGTAATCGTTCAAGAATTTATTCGTGAAGCAAAAGGCGCAGATATTCGGGCTTTTGTTGTTGACGGAGAAGTTGTAGGAGCAATGCGAAGACAAGGAAAACCTGGGGAGTTTCGATCAAATCTTCACCGTGGAGGAACTTCAGAAATAATTGAACTTTCAACTGAGGAAAAATACACAGCCGTTTTAGCAGCTAAAGCAGTAGGTTTAGGAATTGCAGGCGTTGACCTTCTTCAATCTGCTCGTGGTCCATTAGTATTGGAAGTAAATTCTTCTCCTGGATTAGCTGGAATTGAAAAAACAACAAAAACAGATATCGCATCCAAAATAATTCAATACATTGAGAGAAATGTCAATCGCTAGGAGGTAATTTTATTTTTGATAGTGAATCACTACTTGTTTTCTAATTTCAATTTTCTAAGATATTTTTAATGTCATTTTCAATTATCTGACATATTTGATCTAGTGGCAGGTCGTTATCATCGGAGCCAAAAGGATCCTCAATTTCTTCTGCTAGGACTTCCATACTAACTAATGCATAAAAAACAAAGGTGGTAATAAGAACAGCCCAATAGTCAAAATGAAAGAAAACAATTGGAAGAGTAATCACATATAAAAAAATAAATTTTTTAATAAACAAGCTGTAAGAATAAGGAATTGGTGTGTTTTTAATTCTTTGACAACCTCCCAACGATGCTATTAATCCGTTTAAATTGACATCTATTTGAATCAGATCTCCTTGATTTAAATCCCCCTTTTTTTCTAATTCCTTTAATTTAGAGTAAATTAATTTCATTACTTGAACTGGACTGTTGTCTTTACTTGAATCTTCATACCTATTAAAAACTAAATTTTTCTTATTAGCTCTTAAATTATTTTTTGCATTGTGAATATAAAGTCTAAATAATTCAGCTAATTCCTTTTTATCTTCTTCGCTGCTTATTCGGCATGAAATTTTTAAGAAGGCACTTCGACAGTCATTAACAATAGCACCCCAAAGCTTTCTTCCTTCCCACCATCGATCGTAGGCACCATTTGTTCGAAAAAGTAGTAGTAAAGACATTACAAATCCGATTAAAGAATAGATAGCCGTTAATTCCTTGGTGTAGCTGCTTAATAAATCTTGATGTTCGACTGAAAGCAGATGTAACAGGGAAATAATAATGGTCGCAAGCAAAGAAATAAAAATTAATTGCTTCCAAAGTATTCGAATTGTATCGCTTTTATTTAAAGAAAAAATTAGACTAAGCCAACTTTTAGGATTGTAATTTATCATGAAGTGTAAATTTGTGGATTCAAAAGTAATTTTTTTTACCTAACTATTTTTAGTAATTTCGGAATGTAAATTTACAAAACAAAAAATGAGAAATTCTTTACTTATACTTTTTTTTATTGCTCAATCTCTACTTCTATTTTCGCAAACTAATTTTACCCCTAAAACTTTTTTAGGATATGCTATTGGTCAGCAATTTACAAGGCACTATCGTGTTGTTGACTATTTTTCAGCCTTGCAAGCAGCATTCCCTCAAAATATCAAAGTTGAAAAATATGGTGAAACATATGAAAAACGTGATTTGCTATTGGCATTTATTGGTTCTGAAGAAAATATTAATAGACTAGAGGCTATTCGTTTAGCGCATTTAAACAACGATGTTTCTGAAAAGGTATCAATTGTTTGGCTAAGTTATAATGTTCATGGAAATGAAAGTTCTGGAACTGAAGCGGCTATGCAAACTGCCTATTTATTAGTAACAAAAAATAAGGAGTATTTAAAAAATACAATTGTAATAATCGACCCCTGTTTAAATCCAGATGGCCGCGATCGTTATGTTAATTTTTACTACCAAAAGGGTAATTTTCCGCCTGATATAAAACGTTTTAGTGCTGAACACAATGAAACATGGCCAGGAGGAAGGTCAAATCATTATTTCTTTGATTTGAATAGAGATTGGGCATGGATGACACAAATAGAATCCCAACAGCGTATGAAGCGCTATAATCAATGGTTACCTCATGTTCATGTAGATTTTCATGAACAGGGAATAAATGAACCTTATTATTTTCCTCCAGCAGCAGAACCTTATCACGAGGTAATAACTGATTGGCAAAGAAAGTTTCAAAAGGATATTGGAAAAAATAACGCTTCATATTTTGACAAAGAAGGATGGATGTATTTTTCCAAAGAAATATTTGACTTGCTTTATCCAAGCTATGGCGACACTTATCCAACTTACAGTGGATCAATTGGAATGACATTTGAGCAGGGTGGAAGTGGAAGAGCAGGTTTAGCTGTTATTACACAAGTAGGTGATACTCTAACTTTGCAAAATAGAGTAGATCATCACGTTACAACAGGATTATCCACAGTTGAGATGACTTCAAAAAACAACGATAAGCTCATCAAAGAATACAACTCTTTTTGTGCGAATAAAAATTATAAATATAAATCCTATGTGATTTCAGGTCCACAAAATAAATTACAGCCTTTGTTGGAATTGATGAAAAAAAATGAAATCAAGGTTAGCTTCTCTAAACCTACAAAGTTTAAGGGCTATAATTTTAAAACTGGTAACATAGAGTCCAAAACAAGTAGTCAAAATGATTTAATAATTTCTACAAACCAAATCAAAGGAACGCTTGTCTCTGTGCTCTTTGAACCTCAGACTAAATTAACAGATTCATTGACCTATGACATTACAGCCTGGTCTTTACCTTATGCTTATGGATTAGAAGCTTGGGCGAGTGAAGTTCTGCTTGAAGAAAATGGTACTGCTGTTATTTCACATGATAAAAATAGTCCTAATTCTAATTGCTATGCTTATGTGTGTGAATGGAATTCTATGAAATCAAGTCGATTTTTAGCTGCTTTACAGCAAAAAGGGATCAAGGTATATTTCACAGAGAAACAATTTATTATAGAAGGGAAAAAGTATGCTCCAGGAACTTTAATATTATTGCGTGGAGAAAATAAAGCGAAAACATTCGATGAAACAATTATTACTCTTTCTAATCAATTAGAAATCTCTTTAACAGCTCTTAAGTCTGGATTCGTAGATGAAGGAAGTGATTTTGGTGCAAGTAGCGTGAAGCATATTTCAAAGAAATCAATAGGTGTTTTAACAGGAGAAAACACATCTTCATTAAGTTCTGGAGAGCTTTGGTATTTTTTCGAACAAGAATTAAAATATCCTGTTCACATGCTTTTAATTGAAGATTTGGAAAGCGCTTTGCCGAGCTTAAGCACTTTAATTGTACCAGAAGGTCAATATCAATTTTCAGATAATAAAGCGGTTTTGGATTGGATTGAAAAAGGCGGGAATTTAATTGTCATTGGATCAGCGGCTGAAAGTTTTGCTGGAAATGACGTTTTTGGACTCAAAATAAAAGATAAAGATTCGGCTAGTTCAGAGACGGAAATACCTTACGGAGATGTTGAACGTCAACAGTTAAGTAGTATTGTAAATGGTGCAATTTATTCTTGTAATATAGATTTGTCTCATCCGCTTAGTTTTGGGTATACTGACTATTTTACGCTAAGAATGAATTCAAATGCTTATGAACTTAAAGAGGGTAGTGTATTTAAACTGAAAAAAGGTGCAATTCCAGTAAGTGGATTTGTAGGCTCTAATGTTGCTAAAAAACAAACGGAAGCTTTAATTGCAGGTATCCATTCAATTGGTTCTGGAACAGTAATTTATTTTCTAGAAAATCCATTATTTCGAGGATTTTGGGAGAATGGAAAGCTAATGCTTGTTAATTCCATTTTTATGGTAAATTAAAAAGAATCTCCAATTTTAGTACTTCTTCCTTAATTTGATTTTTTTTTATCATCACTTTGCGTATTTCAAAAGAATAACTATCTTTGCACCCGCTATTCCTATGAGTGGAATTGCTACATAATAATTATTTAACTAAATATTGGCATGTACTTAAACACAGAAGTTAAAAAAGAAATCTTCGCTAAACACGGAGGATCAGAGACAAACACTGGATCTACAGAAGGTCAGGTTGCTTTGTTCACGTATCGTATTAGTCATTTGACAGAGCACTTAAAGAAAAATCGTAAGGATTTTGGAACGCAACGCTCTCTTCAATTATTAGTAGGAAAAAGAAGAAGTTTATTGGATTACTTAAAAAGTAAAGACATAGAAAAATACCGTGCTTTAGTTAAAGAATTAGGATTACGTCGTTAATTCTAAGCACAAATTTATTGATTGGGGGGACATTCGATTCAGTTCGACTGTCCCTTTTTTGTTTAAAAGAAGATAGAATTTAATAATATAATATAAATAAAAAGAAGTATGAATTTAGGAATTAAAAGGTCAATTATCACCGGTGGGAAAGAAATCTCAGTGGAGACAGGCAAATTGGCAAAACAAGCAGATGGATCTGTGGTAGTTAGAATGGGTGATACAATGCTGTTAGCAACTATTGTATCTTCTCAAGATGCAAAAGAAGGGGTAGATTTTTTACCATTAACGGTTGATTACCGAGAAAAATATTCCGCAGCTGGTAGATTTCCGGGCGGATTTTTTAGACGTGAAGCAAGACCTTCTGAAACAGAGATTTTAGTGATGCGTTTAGTCGATCGTGCATTAAGACCTTTATTTCCAGATGATTATCATGCTGAGGTTCAATTAATGATTCAATTGATGTCGTATGACGGCATTCATAATCCTGACGCTTTGTGTGGTTTTGCTGCATCAGCTGCAATTGCTGTTTCTGATATTCCATTTAATGGTCCAATGTCTGAAGTTCGTGTTGGCCGAGTTGATGGTGAATATATTTTAAATCCAACTATGGCTGAAATGGCTGTTTCTGATATCGATATTGTGATTGCAGGAACAATGAAGGACATCAACATGTTGGAAGGTGAAATGCAAGAGATTTCTGAAGATGAATTAATCGAGGTTTTCAAAATTGCTCACGTTGCTATTAAAGAGCAGTGTCAATTTCAATTAGATCTAGCTGCTGAAATTCCAAGTTCTCAACCAAAGCGCACATATTCGCATGAATCTCACGACGAAGCGGTTAAAGCGAGAGTTTATGAATTAGCCATGGAAAAATGCAAGGATGTAGCTCGAATGGGCTTAGCAAATAAAGCAAAACGAACAGAATTGTTTGATGAAATCAAAGCGGAAGTGAAAGCAAGTTATTCTGATGAAGAATTAGCGGAAGTCGGGAAATTTATTTCCCCCTACTTTTCCGAAGTTAAAAAGAAAGCTGTTCGCTGGGTAATGTTAAATGATCGCAAGCGTTTGGATGGTCGTCAATTTGATGAAATTCGTCCTATCTGGGCTGAAGTAGATTATTTACCAATGGTTCATGGTTCTGCAGTATTTACAAGAGGTGAAACGCAATCATTAACAACTTTAACCCTTGGTGGTAAAATGGATGAGCAATTAATTGACGGCGCGACGTTTAAAGGAACTGAGCGTTTTATGTTACATTATAATTTTCCTCCATTTTCTACAGGTGAAGCAAAGCCTTTACGTGGAACTTCTCGAAGAGAAATTGGTCATGGAAACTTGGCGTTACGCGCACTTAAGCCAGTTCTTCCAGACGATAATCCTTATACTATTCGAATTGTTTCTGATATATTAGAATCAAATGGTTCTTCTTCTATGGCAACTGTTTGTGCTGGAACTTTAGCATTAATGGATGGCGGAATTCAAATCAAAGCACCTGTTTCGGGAATTGCTATGGGTTTAGTTGCAGACGAAGGTAAATTTGCTATTCTTTCTGATATTTTAGGTGATGAAGATCATTTAGGTGATATGGATTTCAAAGTGACGGGTACTGCGAAAGGTATCACCGCTTGTCAGATGGATATTAAAGTAGATGGTTTACCATACGAAGTTCTTATTCAGGCCTTAGAGCAAGCAAAAGCTGGTCGTATTCATATTTTAGGAAAAATTACGGAAACAATGGCTGCGCCAAGAGCTGAGTTGAAACCTCAAACTCCACGTGTAGAAATGTTTGTTGTTCCAAATGATATGATTGGTGCTATTATCGGACCTGGAGGAAAAATTATTCAGGGTCTTCAAAAAGAAACAAAAACGATCATTACGATTGAGGAATTACCTTCTACTGAGGGCCGTGTTCAAATATTGTCTAATAATGGAGATGATATGAATGAAGCAATGCGAAGAATAAAATTAATTGCTTTCCCACCTCAAGTTGAAGATGGAGCCACTTACCATGGAAAAATTAAATCAGTGAAAGACTTCGGTTGTTTCGTTGAAATCCTTCCTGGTACAGATGGCTTAATTCATATTTCTGAATTCTCTTGGGAGAAAGTAGCGAAAATGGAAGATGTTTGTAAAGAAGGTGACATGATTGATTTCAAAGTTATTGGAAAAGATCCAAAAACTAAGAAATGGAAATTGTCCCGAAAGGTACTTTTAGAAAAACCGGTTAGAGAAGAGGAAGAAGATAGATCTTAGTTTCTTGTTTCTTATAAAGTTATCAACAAAGGCGAATTTTATTCGCCTTTTTAATGTTATCTTCACATATAAATTCTTGATTTAGTTAATTTTGAATAAAAAAAATAATATGAAAAATATTCTACTTTTATCTTTCTCCTTTGTCTTCTCGTTTGTATTTGGGCAATCTTTCGAACCCTTTAATTTTACGGGTGCCTTATCATCTAATGGTTGGACAACGCATAGTGGTACTTTGGGACAAATTCAAGCAATTACTACTCCTTCGAACGTGGGGAATAGTTTGTATTTCACTAACCTTGAAGCATCAACGGGCAATCGTACTTCGCTAGTTGCAGGAAATACCGAAGATGTAAATAAGGCGATAAGTGGGATTACTGGATCTGGGTATTTATCTTTTTTAATTAATGTGCCAAATACAACAGGAATAAATCCCGCAGGAGATTATTTTACCGGTTTTGGAGGCACAACAGGCGCAGCTGTTACTATTTTAGGTGCAAGAACTTCTATCAAACCAGGACTTACTCCCAATACCTTTCAATTAGGTATTCTAAACACGAGTGGTGGAACGGTTACAACAACTTATTCTCCTACTGAATTTCCATGTGGAGTTACTGTATTTGTAGTGGTGAAATTGGTAGGGTCTACCTCTCCAATCCAGGCTTCTTTATGGATAAATCCAACACTAGGAACTACTGAACCTCTTGCTACTGTTACGAATTCTGTGGGAACAAATCCTTTTGCTACTTTTGCTTCAATTTATATAAGACAAGGTGGTTCGGCAGCTTCGGGAACAGGGTCTATTGAATTGGATGAGTTTAGATACGGTTCAACCTGGGCGTCGGTAACGCCTTCTTGTGCATCGCCAACTAGTTATTATGCTGATATGGATAACGATGGTTTTGGGAATCCTGCTGTCATTGTTCAAGCATGTTTACCAATACTTGGTTATGTTACTAATAATTTAGATTGTAACGATAATAATGCAGCGATTAATCCGAATACAATTTGGTATGCTGATACGGATGGAGATGGTTTTGGTAATTTGTCTGTGACCCAAACGGGCTGTGTTCAACCTACCGGTTTCGTTTCCAACAGCACGGATTGTAATGACAACAACGCGGCAGTTAACGCAGTGACAACATGGTATCAAGACTCCGATGGAGATGGCTACGGTAATCTTGCAGTAACTTTACAAAATTGTGGTCAACCGGTTGGATATGTGGTCAATAGCACCGATTGTAATGATGCTGCTTCGGCAGTGAATCCTGGGGCTGTTGAAGTTTACAACGGAATCGACGACAATTGCAACAATACTATAGATGAAGGGTTTACACCTTTGAATTATTACCTCGACAACGATGGAGACGGGGTTGGAGGCGCTACCTTTGTGGTTAATGTTACTTCCCCTGGTCCTAATTATACCTTAACAACTGGAGATTGTAATGACAATAATCCAAATATCTTCCCTGGAAATACAGAAATTTGCGACAACCTAGACAATGATTGCGATCTACTCGTTGATGAAGGCTTGACCTTTGTTTCATACTATCAAGATTTAGATGGAGATAGCTACGGAAATGCTTCTGTAATGCTATCAGCATGTACGCCCCCTTTTGGATATGTATTGAATAGTACCGATTGCCAAGACAATGCGGCAAATATTAATCCAGCGGCTTTTGACATTCCTGGTAATGGAATTGATGAGGATTGTAGTGGACTTGATGCGCCTATAGTTCCATTAATCCTTGGTTTGTATGAATTTACAGGAGCTTCTGCCTGTCCAGTAACTAGTAATTTAGTTACTTCGCAACCGGTTAATGCTTTGTTTTCACCGTTTTCTAATTTAGGAGTTATTTGCTCACCTACAGGGAATGTATTTAGTGCTTCAGCGTGGAATCTATCTAATACAATTGATTTAAATCAATACAATGAATTTTCTGTTGTTGCTGATTCTTGTTTTGGATTGAATCTTTCTTCCTTTGCTTTTAATCACCGTACAAGTAGCACTGGTGGAAGCCCTACTTGGATACTGCGTTCAAGTTTGGATAATTTCACAACAAATATTGGCTCAGGTTTATCGGGGAATAATGGCAATGTCGTGTTGGATGATACCGTTTTGTTATCGCCAGCATTTTTAAATATTTATCAAGTTACTTTCCGTCTTTATTTGACAAATATTGGTGCGGTAGGTTCAACATGGCGAGTGGATAATGTAAGTTTATATGGTAATGTTGTGGCAACGGCTCCGCAACTTTATTATGCAGATATGGATGGAGATGGATTCGGAAATGCAAATAATCCCTTATTATCTTGTACATTACCTTTAGGTTACACCTCTAATAATACCGATTGTAATGATAATGATTCGTTAATCAATCCTTTAACGACCTGGTTTGTAGATGCAGATTTAGATGGATTTGGGAATCCAAATAACTTTGTTACAAGTTGTCTTCAACCTCCGGGATCATCCATCAATGGATTGGATTGCGACGATACAAATGCGCAATTGAATTTGGTTGATATGTACTATGTGGATGCTGACGGAGACGGCTTTGGTGATGACGCTACAGGAGTAGAGCAATGTTCTCAACCAGCAAATACGGTAACTATTGGTGGTGACTGTGATGATGCTGATACTACTATTTTTCCTGGTGCAACTGAATTATGTGATGGATTCGATAATAACTGTAACGGTGTGAGCGATGAAGGATTAATTTTCAATACCTATTTTGTGGATGCTGATAATGATAACTTTGGAACGGGTGCTGGAGAAAGTTTGTGTGAGGATCCAGGTGTTGATTATGTATTAATGGGTGGAGATTGTGACGATAACAATCCAAATGCTTATCCTGGAGCTTTGGAAGTTTTGGACAATTCAATCGATGAAAACTGCGATGGTGTTGATGGCATTTTAAACTTGGTAGATATTTCAAATTTTAATGCTTCTATTTATCCAAATCCAAGTAATGGAATATTTGTTATTCGTTTTAATACTTCTGTAAATGATGGGATTCTGAATTTGACAGACATCAATGGAAAGTTTATACTTTCTAAGGAAATAACTGGTTCAATCTTTGAATTCAATGATGTAAACTTGAAAAAAGGTATTTACTTCCTTTCAATTAAATCAAGTATTGGTTCTTCAAACAAACGAGTAATAATCAATTAAGTAAACTTTTAGAAATACTCAAGCTTTTAGGGAGTGAACTTATTAATTTCAGGGAAAAGTTTACTAGTTGGTAATCCCATGACATTTGTGTATGACCCATTTATTTTTTTGACACCAATCATACCAATCCAATCTTGAATTCCATATGCACCAGCTTTGTCCATTGCGTCATTTGTTTTAAGATAAGAATCAATTTCAGAATCACTTAATTTATGAAAAGTTACTTCAGTTTTATCTTGAAAAGTAATATGTTTTTCTTTATTACGAATTGTTACGCCTGTAATTACAACATGAGTTTTGCCAGAAAGTTTAAGCAGAATATTTTTAGCATCTTTTTTATCTTTTGGCTTTCCAATAATTTCATCTTCTAATAGCACTATTGTATCAGAACAGATTAGAATTTCATTAGCACCTATCTTGTGAATAAGTGCATCTGATTTTTTAAAAGAAAGAAATTCTGCAACATTTTCTAATTTCAAGGAATTATCAAAGGATTCATCAATTTCAGGTTTTAAGGTCCTAAATTTAAATCCCATAAAACTTAGTAATTCTCTTCTTCTCGGAGATTCAGAACCTAATACTATCTTCATTTGTAGTTGAATAAAAAAGACAAGAGTGGAAGAAACATGCTAATTTTGATTAGCATATTAATTGTCTTGAAATTTAAAGGTTTAATAAAACCGTAATAAATAAAAATAAATAAGTTGATTAATCCTGCTCCTATCAAAAATAAAAGAGATAGGTTAGTGACTTCTATTTTCGCTGTAATATAAAGGAGTATGCCAATTATTAAGGGGATTTGCAAAAGAATCATTGCGGTCCAAGCTGCTTTAAGAACACCATACTTCATTGGGATAGAGATAATATTCATTACTTTATCACCAATCATGTCGTCAATATCTTTTGTAATTTCTAGCGCAAAAATTTGAAGAAAGCCACAAAAAGATATAAAATAAATAAAAGAATAATCGAGATTTGTAGACCAGCTCTCTGAATTATATGAAGAAAAAGTATTCGTGCTTTCATTTGCAATTCTAAAGTACCAAACTGCAATAAGTGGAATACATGACGCAAGTATCGCAACGATAAAATTTCCAATAATAACTTTCCGCTTTAAATAAACGCTATAAAACCAAAGTAAATTTATAGAGCCAAGATGAATAAATACAAATAGAAAGCTATTGTATTTAAAAGATAAGTAAATTGAGATAAGTACTGCAATACTATTTAAAATCCAATGAATTAAAATCACCCATCTTTTTTTTAAATATTTTGATACAATTACTCGCTCTGGTTTATTAATTCTATCTGCTTTAATATCAAAATAATCATTTATCATATTTCCAGCTGCAGCTATTATTACGGTTGATAAAATAAGAAGTGAATAATCAAAAATTGAAAAATCAACTTTTTGAAATGAATTGTTTTTTAAAATAAAATAGGCGATCCCCATCATTGAGGAAAAAATAAATAAAAGATTTGATAGTCGTATTATGCGAAAAATATTTATCATAAGATTATTTTATAAACTGTTCGACGATTTTTTTGATGTGCTTTTTCTTTTTCTTCATCAGATTGCATTTTTTCAATTTCAATATCTGAAATAATAGTCTGTGTTGAGCCATATCCTTTATATGAAAGACGATTTGAATTTATTCCATTAGAAATTAGAAAGTCGAATACTGATTTAGCTCTTTCACTGGATAAAATTAAATTATCCGTGCTATTTCCTCTTGAATCTGTATGCCCACCCAATTCTATTTTATGTTGTGGATTTTCTTTTAAGTATGTTACAAATTCGAGTAATTCAATTTTTGAAGTTTCACGAATTTTTGATTGATTTACATCAAAAAAGACATTTGAAAGCACATTTTCTACCTCACTTGTTTCGGGATTTAGCGGAATATCTAAATGATAATTTTCCTGTCCATCTGGGATACTTAAATTAAAGTTTAAGGAGTAGGGGAAATAACCAGGGTAAGATACACTAATTGCATAATCCCGATTTATAGGAAGTGCAACCATAAAAGAACCATCTATTTTATCTGCATCGGAAATAATTACTACCTGCCCACTTTCTATGTCAATAAGTTGAAAATGCCCTGCTAGAGCTTTTCTGGTTTTTAAATCAAAAACTAATCCATCAAAATAAAAAGTTTTTGTTGGTTTTATTTCATCAGGTAGATTAAAATAATAAATATCTAAATCCCCATAACCTCCTGGCCTATTAGAAGCTAAAAACGCAATATCACCTTTTGCTGATACCATTAATGAATTTTCATCAAATAATGTATTAATTGGGTATCCGAGATTAACTGCTTTTGACCAATTACCGTTTTTATCCATGCGACTTACAAATAAGTCAGAACCCCCCATTCCTAAGTGTCCTCTTGATGCAAAGTAAAGTGTTTTTCCATCCGGATGAATATGAACAGATTCCTCAGCATAAGGAGTGTTTATAGTATTTGGAAGTCGTTCAGCAGCACTCCACTTTCCATCATTTTGCAGTTTAGAAAAATAAATATCTGAATCTTTTTTTCCATTTTTATTTCGTACACCTCTTATGAAATAAAGGGTTTTTCCGTCTGCAGAAAGTGAAGGTTGTGTTTCCCAATTATTAGTGTTTACATTTCCAGGAAGATTAATTGGATTTAACCATTTATTTCCCAATTTCTTTGTATAAAATAAATCACAGCTCCCATAACCGAATCTATCGAATCCATAATCTCCTGTTTCATCAGAACAAGCAACGAAAATTAAACTTTTACCATCAGAAGAAATTGTTGGAGCTCCTTCATTGTTTATTGTGTTAACATTTGAAGGCATTGGAATCGCTTTTTTCCAATTTTCATCTTCATTACTCTCAGAAACAAAGAAATCCTCCTGAAATTGAGAGGCGTTATTTATAGGCAAACGTCTAGTGAAAAGCATTGTTTTTCCGTCTACTGTTATACTCGGATAGTATTCTGGATAAATTGAATTTATTCCTTCTCCAAGATTAATCGGATCGAAAGGTATTGGATTTTTTAATGCAATAATTGCAAAGCGTGCATTTGCCTCCATTTCTCGCGCCTTAGACATCCATTCTTCAACTGCATTTGGATTGCGAATAAATAGCTCAATATTTTTTAAAGCATCTGTGTAAAGTCCGATTTTTAACTCACAAGTTGCTAAGAAAAAATTTGTTTTACTACTAATACTATGAGTTGGATGAATATTTAATGCTTTTTTGTAATGGAATATTGCTTTTTCAAGGTCTCTATTTTTTTCATTTAATTCAGCAGCTAAAACATGAGCCTCCCAAAAATTCGGGTCTTTTTCAATAGCTTTATTCGCAAATTCAATCCCTAATTTGAAATCAGGAATATTTGATGCTGGATTGATGTTTTGCATTGGTGCCGACCGCGCTTTTTCAAATAGCTTTATTGCTTTCTTGCTTTTACTTGAATATGGAAATTGCGAAAATGAGAAGTTGGCGTATAAAAAAAATACTGAAAATAAAACTAGGGATTTTATCATTGCAATTAAGGAATGTGCATGAATTTATGAGTTTGTAACGAAATCCGCCACTTATTATTGCTTTTTACAAACTCAATAATTAGGGGCAATAAACTATCACTTTTAGACCATTCTGGTTGTAAATAAAGTTTGCAACTAGGCTTAACTTTTTCTGCATGTTTTTCGGCCCAAGCTAAATCGGAAGGGTGATTTATAACAATTTTAAGCTCATTAGCAAGTTGATAAGCTTCATTGCAAGGCGCTTTAAATTTCTTTGGAGAAAAGCAATACCAGTCTACAATGCCTTTTAATTCATAACAACCTGAAGTTTCAATTGCAACTTCGATTTTTAGTGTTTTCAATTTTTTAATAAAGGGAGCTAAATTATAGAGAGCTGGTTCTCCACCTGTAATAACAACAAAATCGACAGTTGTTTTTTCTATTTCAGAAACTAAATAATCAATACCAAGAATTGGATGCAATTCACTATCCCAACTTTCTTTTACATCGCACCAAACACAACCAATATCACAACCTGCCAATCTTACGAAATAAGCTGCTCTTCCTGAATAGGTTCCTTCACCTTGTATTGTGAAAAAATGCTCCATAATGGGAAGTCCTTGATCTGCATTAACTTCCTTAGTTTCCATATGCAAAGTTAATAATTACTATGTTTATCTTCACTCTATTTTTATCGAGCTTTAATTTTTTTTTAAATGAAAAATACAACTTTATTTTAAAATTGTATTTCATTAAAAAATTAATGTAATTTTACACTAAGTTTTTAGATTTGAAAAAACAATATTTCTTTTCATTCGTCCTTGCAACGCTATCTTTTATAGCTGCAAAATCACTTCAAAAGGTTGGTGTAGAAAATTACTATTACGAAAAGGCAACAACTTTTTTAAAAGAAGATGGATTTTTAAATTTAACTCGGTCAAATCGTATCTCCTTGCTTCCAATGGGAATTGAATCTTTTTCTGATATTACTTTTCTCGATTCTACTGTTTTAATTTGTCTTCAGGAAGATAAAAATTCTTTGGTTTTATTTGATTTGTATTCGAATCAAGTTTCTAGTCCATTAAACATTAATTTACCAAATAAAATCAATGATTTTTCAAGAATTGATTCTACAATTATTTTACTTGATGATGAATCTAGGGTTCACTTTCTATTGCCTCCTTATGATTCAACCTCACTTATTACAGAAAGTGATATTTTAGGTTCTTGGAAATCTTCTGCTACTTGCATTCATGAATCGACTAGACGAATGTTTATTTTAACTCAAAATAACTTTGATATTGATAATCCAGTAAGTAATTCAATCTATACTTACAATATTTCAAAGCGTAAATTGAATGAAAACGTGCTTTTTGATATTTCGATTAGTGATATAGAATTATTTGCACTTGAAAATAACATTACTATTCCTAAAAATAAATCTACGGATTTGAATGATACTGTTTCTCAGTTTATTTTTAATCCCAATGCAATGACAGTTCATCCAAAAACAAATGAAATTTATATTCTTTCATCAGAAAACAGAAGTATTGTCGTTTTTAATCAATTTGGAGAGGTAATTGACATCAAAATTTTAGACGAAAAATTAGTTTCAAATCCAAGAGCAATTACTTTTCACCCTTCTGGAGATTTATTAATCTCAAATTCTGACTTAATGTCGCCAGCAATCGTTCGTATAAAGTGGAATAAACTATTTCATTCAAATCCAACACACGGATTAGTTCCTGTTCGATAAAACCCAATTTCTTATAAAAGGTCCCTCATTCATGAGTAAGTCAATCATGGATAAATTCGAATAAAATCCCTTTCCGTAGGAAAAAACTTGCTGGTATTCTTTGATTTCAAATGAATTCTTCATAAAATCAAGAGTTCTAAAATCTCTTTCAGTTTGTTCAGTATATTCAGTATATATTTTTGTATAACTAATTGTTTTATTTATTTCAAGAATAGAAAATAAGAATTCAAAAATACGTTGATTTTTATCCAAAAGAAATTCATCTTTAGAAAGTAAAATTTGATTTATTTGTTGCTCATAATCCTCAAAATAGGGAGCTGAGGCATAAGCACTTTTTATGGCTTTCCAATGATTTGTTTGCCACGATTTTCCAAAATCAATGCGAATATCTTTTGTTTTTATTTTTATACCGTTAGAATGATTTAATGGGATACTCAAGCGTAAAACACCATTTCCTGATAGAATTTCACAGCGATTTCGAATGGTTTGCTTAACAAAATTCTCGTGAATTTCTAGATGTGTAGTTTCTTCCGAAAAATATTCCTTCAAATAATGAACCGAAGGAAAATAAGCAATCGGAAGAATCGTCATTAATGAATAAATTTAAAAATTCGATCTACACGAATTCCCAAATACGAACTTTTAGAGAACCATACAAGTGATGCGCGACCTACAACATGATCTTCTGGGACAAAGCCCCAAATTCGAGAATCTGCTGAATTGTAACGGTTGTCTCCCATTAACCAATAGTAATTCATAGAAAATGTGTAGGTAGTCACTTTTTTTCCGTCTATCAAGATGCTTCCATCTTTACGTTCTTCAAGTTTGTGTCCTTCATATGCTGTTATTATTCTTCTATACCAAGCAATATTATCTTTTGATATTTTTATTGTTTGACCTTTTGCTGGAACTTGAAATTCCTGAAAATCTGTAGTTGTATTATTTATAAAGAAATCTTTTGGAAAAACACTTGCGTTTTCAATTAATTCCATGGCATTTGGGATATATTCGGGTCTTACGCTATAGCGAGGTGTCCTATATATTTCCATATTAATCTTAAAGTCTTTTTCAATTAATCTTTTTTCAGATTTTGTTAGCGTTAATAAATAAAATTCGGGATTTTCTTCGTTAAAATCTGTTCTAGATCCATTAGGATCGTTTTCTAATTTATACCTTTCATACATTTCTGTTGCAGTAGGAAAAAGAATACTTTTTTTAGGGACTTTGTATTGCAAACATTGATTTTCAGAGACAAACGCTTTTTTTCCATTAACATAAAGTACAGAAGCTTCTACTTTCATTTTATCTCCTGGAATTCCAACACAACGCTTAATATAATTTTCACGCTTGTCTACCGGTCTAAAAACCAAACCACCGTGTTTTTCTGGAAGTCTACCAGTCATATCGGGGTCACCAGGAAATTCTCCACGCGCTAATTTTTGTCGTGCTAGTTGCTTCCATTTTGAATATGATTCAATATAATAGTTGAGTAATTTACTGTTTGCTATGCTATCAGCACTTTGTTCTGTTACTCCACTTTTCTTAAGTTCAATAAGTAAATTTTGGAAATTATTTCCTATTTCGGGAGAGTTTCTGAATTGATAAAAAGCTTCATTGTTGATTATTCCATGATAATCATGTCCCATCAAGCCATCTGGCATTCTTGGGTCAAAAACCGCAGTATCTCCTGAAGGATAATTAAATACTACAACATCATTTCGATTTACTTTTCCAAAACCTGGTAAGCGAGTGTATGTTCCTTTTTCTAACGTAGTGTAGGATTTTATATTAATCCAAGGAATTGTGTTGTGAACCAAGGGATAGGAGAGGGGAGTTACAGGCACTTTTGAGCCGTAAGCTAATTTATTTACAAAGAGAAAATCCCCTACTAAAAGTGTTTTTTCCATTGATCCAGTTGGAATTTGGAAAGGTTCAAAGACATAAGTTCGAATAATACTTGCAGCAACAAGTGCAAATAAAATTGAATCTCCCCATTCCTTTATTCTAGATTTTACGCCAGGTTTTTCTCTTGAAAACATTCCAAAAGCAAGTGCAATAAGATGTCCGAGAATAGGAACAGAAAGAAATAATACGATGTGATCTCCCCATTTACGCATTTCAATTTCCCGAGAATTAGACCAATTAGTTTCATTTAGAAATGGAAGTTCAGAATTAGCGATTTTAGCAAAAATAAGGTAAGGGAAGAAAATCCCTTGAAGTGTATCTGTAAAGGAAAAGAAGCCAAATCTTCTGATATAACTTACATTAATCGAAGCAAGCATGACTAAATGAACTCCTGGGAATAATAATAACAAGGACCAGAAAGGTTTATCAATCGTGATTTTAAAAGCTACATAATAATTATAACCAGGAATTAAGGCTTCCCAACTTTTTCGTCCAGCTTTTGTGAAACTTTTTGGCCATAGTGCAATGTAAGGATGCAAAAGAATCAATAAATAAAAATAAATAAAACTCATGATTTAAAATTTTAAAATGTCAGACATGGTATAAACCCCTTGTTTTTTATGAATAAATTCTGCTGCTATTACTGCACCTAGTGCAAAACCTTTGCGATTGTGGGCTTGGTGTTCAATCGTTAATGTGTCAATTTCAGATGTATAGGAAATTAAGTGGGTACCGGGAACGTTTTCCTCTCGGATAGCACTTATTGGTAAATCACTTTTCTCCATATTTTCAGATTGCCCTGTTAATTTCCAAGATGAATAAGTTGGATGATTAGAAATCAAATCTTTTGCCAAGGTTACTGCAGTTCCGCTTGGCGCGTCAATTTTTTGTGTATGATGTATTTCTGTTATAGAAGCTAGATAGTCTGTTTTATCATTCATTAATCTCGCTAAGTGCTTGTTCATTTCAAAAAATAAATTTACGCCAATCGAAAAATTACTTGAATAAATTAAACTTGCCTCACGCTTATCAATATGATTTATAATTTCTGGTAAGTGTTCTTCCCAAGCTGTCGTTCCGACAACAATTGGAATTTGCCCATCCGCGCATAATTTGATATGCTTAAGAGCTAAATCAGGTTGTGAAAATTCTATTGCAACATCTGTAGTTCTCAATTGACTGCTTTCCAATGGATTTTGACTATTAAACTTTACAACAACACTGTGGCCTCTAGAAATAGCAATTTCTTCTATTGCTTTCCCCATTTTGCCATAACCAATTAGTGCAATATTCATTGGAACAAAAATACGATTTTAAATCAATGAAAAGTGAGGTTTAAACGAATTCCAGGAGAATTGGACGACATTAATGTAGCATCAAATTTTAATGTAAGATCAGGACTAACATCAAATTTCAAAAAATGTGCTTCAACTCCTGCGTCTATTATTTGGATAAAATAAACAGCTGCAAGTCCAAGAATACTTAAATCTCGATTATTTAAATAGGAATTATAAAGTGCTAATACAGAATAATCATCGTATTGAATCCATTCTTGGTTAAGTGCACCTCCGTTTTGTCTGTTTGAATATTCTGTTTTTAAACTAGTTGCTGTAATTTGATTCATTGCTAGACGATACCCGACAAATCCTAATCCTGCATAAATTACAGGGACTTTCCAAAAAGCATTTTTAAATTTCTTTTCGCTTTTAAAAGAGGTATAAATTTGACCTCCACCTGGAATAATTGCAGAATAGAGCATTGCTTTTTTATACGGATGGACAATGGAATCTTTTTCCTTGTTTGCTTGACCAAAGACAAATGGAAGACAAAAAAAAGTCAATAAAACTAGTAGTAATCTCATTATTTTTTAAATAATGCTATTAATCTTTGTAAATCTGCTTCAGAATTAAATTGAATAATTATTTTTCCCTTACCTAATTCTGATTTTTGTATTGTAATTTTAGAGCCTAAGCGATCTGCAAGAAAAGACTCATGAGTTGTATCAGCTGTGCTTAAAAAATTAGTTTTTGTTGGTCCTTTTTTCTTATTGGGCAACTTCATTAAATTCTCAACATCTCTAACTGATAATTTTTCAGTTATAATTTTGTGGAAAGCAGCCATCTGTTCTTCTAAATCACCAATAGGTACAAGGGCTCTAGCATGGCCCATAGAAAGTAAGTTGTCTCTAACTGCTGATTGTATTTCAACAGGAAGTTTGAGTAAGCGAATGTGATTTGCAATATTTGAGCGAGACTTTGCAATTTTTTCACTCAATTGTTCTTGTGTAAAACTACATTCTTCTAGAAGTCTTTCGTAAGAAACAGCAATTTCAATAGCATTTAAGTTTTCCCTTTGAATGTTTTCTACCAATGCCATTTCTAACATCTCTTGATCATTTGCGATTCGAATGTAACAAGGGACTTCACGAATACCGCTAAGTTGAGAAGCTCTAAAACGGCGTTCACCAGAAATTAATTGGTATTTATCTCTTCCAAGTTTACGAACAGTTAGTGGCTGAATTATTCCGTATGTTTCAATTGATTTACATAACTCATTTAATGCTTCTTTCTCAAAATGTGTTCTTGGATTGAAAGGATTGGCTTCAATAAATTCAATGGAAACCATTGCTACTGAGCTAGTTGTAGCATTTGATATTGAGGTAATATCAGTATTAGAGTTTTCTAATAAAGCGCCTAATCCTCTTCCAAGAGCAGGTTGTTTTGTTGGTTTAGAGCTCATTGTTTATCTCAATAATTTTATCGTCGTTTCCAATTTTTGTTAAATTGTTTTTTTGCAAAATTTCTCTTGCGAAATTAAGGTAATTTATTGCTCCTTTTGATGCAGCATCGTGCATTATCACTGAAGTGCCATGACTTGATGCCTCACTAAGAGTAGTATTTCTGTGAATTACAGTATCAAAGACAAGTTCTTGAAAATGTGTTTTTACCTCTTCTACAACTTGGTTTGCCAAACGTAAGCGTGTATCATACATCGTTAATAGCATCCCTTCAATTTCCAAATCAGGATTTAAACGACCTTGAACAATTTTTATGGTATTTAGTAATTTACTTAAGCCTTCTAAAGCAAAATATTCACATTGAACTGGAATCATGATTGAGTCTGCAGCTACTAGAGCATTTACTGTAATTAAACCTAGAGAGGGGGAGCAATCGATTAGTATGAAATCGTAGTTATCTTTTATTGTTGATAAAGCTTGTCGAAGTAAATATTCTCTATTCGGTAAATTTATCATTTCTAATTCTGCACCCACTAGATCAATGTGTGATGGTAAAATATCTAAATTCGGACTGTCTGTATTAATAATTAATTCATTCACTGCTACATTATTTACCAAGCAATCATAAATATTTCTTGTGGTTTTAGGGTCAAAACCCATGCCGGAAGTTGTGTTTGCCTGTGGATCTGAATCTACAATGAGTGTTTTGTATTCTAATACTCCAAGACAAGCACCTAAATTAATTGTAGTAGTTGTTTTTCCAACGCCACCTTTTTGATTCGCAATTGCGATAATTTTCCCCATGAACTTATTTTGAAGTATAAAGTTAAGTTTTGTTAAGCATGTAAATAGTAAAAATATGAGGAACTTATTAACGGATTTGTAGATAAACTTGTTTATATCTCTAAATTTTATTATAATTTATATAAACTTGCACCTGAATATAAATCGTCCTTCCTCTTTTTTTTGTAGGTTTGTAAAAAAGGATTTATGAAGATAAAATTTGTCCTACTTTTATTTCTTCCTTGTTTTTTAAATTCACAAGTAAAAACAGGTATATACTCTATTTCATTTACTATTTCACAAAAGTTATTGCAGGAATATAGCATTAAATCTAGTCCAAATCAGAATGGATCTACAATTTCAAACTTCAACTATAATTCTATTCCAAATTTAGCAGCATTTCTTAATGATTCTGTCCCTAAAGTGCTAGAGAGATTTGTTGGCGAAGTGCTCGGTTCAGAAGCATCTTGTATTTTTAAGGTGAATAAAAAAGGTGAAACAATTTCTTCTTCCGGTTTTGGAGGGAATATAAGAGGTTTGCCAAGAAATTGTCTTAGAAATGCAATTAAATTTTATGAAGAAGATTCTTATGCTAAGGTATATGTTCGTTTTTATGGTAATTCAGTTTCATCTATTAATTTATTTGGTTTTCAAAGAGGTTACATTCAACCAATTGTAAGCATCCGAATTTTGGCATACAATGTTGAACGAAAAAAAATATACGATCGTAATATTAGATTTTCTAATTTTCCGAATTTAAAAAATTACCAAGTTTCAAGATTTAATTCTTCTACAAAAGTAATTCGACAAGAAATTTTAAGTTCGGATATGATATTTTCAATGTTGAAAGAAACAATTTTTGCTTACAAAAAAAAATACCTTAATCAAGAATAATTTAAAATGAATAAACTTCATCTTAAAATCGGAACATCCTCAAACAATGAACTGGTTCTTGAGGAGGTAGGGATTGATCCACATCATTTGGAATTGTTTTGTGATGAATATGGCAACGTTTTTATTACTGATCTTAAATCAACAAATGGTACTTTTGTTAATGACCAAGCGTTAGACGGCTTTAAATTACTAGTAGCTGGAGATAAGGTTCGCTTTGGCAAAACCTATATTTTTGATTGGGAAAATCTTATCCTGAGTCCTAATTCTGTTGCAAAACAGGTTGATGTTGTTGCGTCACTTGAAAGTGAAAAAATACAAACAGCAATACCAACAGAAACTCCAATAGTAAATTATCAGGACTCATCAAAAATTAACAAAGAATTATTTATTGTTTATGGGGTTATTTTTGTCCTACTTATTCTGTTGTATACTATTTTATAATTCTGGGTTCATATACAATGATCTTTAAAATTTAATTCTTTCTAATTTTTTTCCTTTTTTATTAAATATTTCAAATCTCTTTTTAAACTTTGAGAAATTATTTGTAATATTGCACCCGCATTAGTTAGAATGCTTTTAAAAATAGAAGATGAACATAATTAGAGAAATTCAAAAAGACTTAATAGCAGTAAAAGATTTACCTGTGTTTGGCGCAGGAGATACGATATCTGTTTCCTATAAAATTATTGAAGGTGTTAAAGAACGAATCCAACAATTTCAAGGTGTAGTTTTACAGCGAAGAGGAAATGGAGCTACTGAAACCTTTACTGTTCGTAAAATGTCTGGAAATATTGGTGTTGAGCGTATTTTTCCTATCACATCGCCATTCCTTGATTCAATTTCAATCATTAAGCGTGGAGCAGTTCGAAGAGCGCGTATTTTCTATTTTAGAGAACGCACTGGTAAGTCAGCTCGTATTCGTGAGAAAAAGAACTTTACAAAGGCTTAATAGCTAAACTTATTAATAGTTAAAGGAAGCTTCGGTTTCCTTTTTTTTTTGAATTATTTTCCGATCTCGAGAATTTCAAATTCAGTCCTGCGATTTTTCGCGCGATTTAGCTCATTCAAATTTGGCACACTGGGTTTCTTTTCGCCATAACCAATACTCTTTAACCTGCTTGCAGTAATTCCTTTCTCTATTAAGTAATTTTTGACAGCATCAGCTCTATTTTGAGATAGAATAAGGTTTTTATCGTCTTCTCCTATATCGTCAGTATGTCCATTTATTGCAATTGATATTTTTGTATTCTGAAGCAAATAATTTGAAAAACCTACTAAAAGAGCAAGAGATTTTTTGTTTAATTCATAAGATTCAGATTCAAAAAAAATATCAGAGAGATTATAGGATTTACCCTTAAGTAAGGTGTCTATTGTTAGATTTTCAGTTTGTATAATAGTATTTGAGTTGTTTTCCAATACCTCCTTCTCAATTACAAGTCCATTGTATGCAAAACCCTCTTTATTTACACTAATTGTAATATCTTCTTTCTTGGAAACTTCGATTACTGCAGTATATTTACCATCGTCACCATTCACTTGAAATGTATTGCTTTTTCCGGATTCATTATAGTTAATCGTTATAGAGGCATTTTTAATACCATTTCCATTTTCATCAAGTAATTGTCCTTTCACTAAAATAATTTCTTGAGGGCGTGCTTCTTGATATAAATCAAATTCATAAATATCCCAATTCCCTTCATTTGTGCTTGAAAAATAGGCGGTTTTACCATCTGTTGATATAAAAAGTCCTAATTCATCATTTTCAGAATTTATTGGAAATCCGATATTTTTTGGTTCTGACCAATTATCTCCCTGTTTTCTGATATAGAAAATATCCAAGCCACCAAGTCCTTTTCTTTCATTTGAGTTTGAAGAAACAAAATACAATGTTTTACCGTCTTGGTGAAAGAATGGACTTTTATCTTTTCCTGCGGTGTTTATTATATCAAAAGGTATGGCTTTGCTCCAACTACCATCTTTTTGTCTTTGCGAATAGAAAATATCATTGTCTCTTGAGCCTTTTCTTGCACTTGTGAAAAAGAGTTCTTTTCCGTCTGCTGAAAGCGAAGGTTGTGCTTCCCAGCCATCACTAGTATTAATGTTAGGCCCTAAATTCTCCAAGGTAGTCCATTGAAAATCATTGCCTCCTTTTCCTGATCTTTTATATTTTGTAGAATACAAATCACAATTCAAATACTCTCTATTATTAATTTTCTCATTCCTACAAGCACAAATTATCATTTCCTTGTTATCGAGAGATAGGGTAGCAGAGCCATAGTTTTTAAAGTAACCATCGTTAAAAGGTTTATTTAAAGGGTTTCCATAATTGTATTCAGTAATTTCTTCATTGAAAAGTGAAATAGTAAATTCTTCCTGAATATTTTTTCCTATATCACCTAGGTTTGTGCGATCTACTTTTCGAGTAAAAAATAACAATTCATTATCAGGTGAAATCATAGGAAAATATTCGTCTAAATTTGAGCTTATAGTCTTTAATTTTTTTGGGGAGAAAGGAACAGGGGAACTGATAAGTTTATCTTCAAATTCAATTCGATCTATTAAAGCACTTACCTCTTTTTTTTTCTTTGCAAAATCTTT
>JBILPT010000057.1:0-3999 GCA_044373675.1 Crocinitomicaceae bacterium
GCTACATAATTATAACTAATCTTAATTAGCGATAATTACTAGGTTTTTAACTAATTAAATATAAAGTCTATTGACATGTTAAATTATTTAGTTTTTGCTTTAATTTATCTAGATAAATCATGTTAATTATCTGTTATTCTTTTTCATTGAAAGTTCTATTTATATAGTTTTATAAAAAAATAAAGTATGCACAACATGAAAAAATATTTCCCCTGGTCTGTTCGGATATTAATTTCAGGACTTTTCCTTCTTTCTGCCTTCGCAAAGATATATCCTGATCCCTCCTTTTATTTTAGCATTACAGCATTTGAATTTAAGCAGTTGGTTCCTATGGGATTCACCATGGAAACTGCTGTATATTTTTCACGAATAATCATTGGTATTGAATTCGCAATTGGTATTCTATTACTATTCCCTTACAACATTAAGAAAATTATAATTCCAGCTACAATTTTAATGCTAGCTGTATTTTCTGTCCATTTAATAATTGAGATTTTAACAGGTGGAAATCAAGGAAATTGCGGTTGTTTTGGAGCGCTACTTCCGATGACACCACTCCAAGCATTGATTAAAAATTTATTATCCATAGGTTTGTTACTATTTATTCTTATTAAGTTCTCAGATTCTATAAATGAAAAAAGAAATATTTCATATTGCTTAATTATTACAAACGTAATTACTATTTGTATTCTTGCTTTATTTATGTTGATACCGATTCAGAAGAAAACAACTGTTTCACCCTCTCCGACAGGCTATTCAGAAGATACAACCATCGTTAAGGATTCAATTATTGTTAAGCCGATAAATGATTCAACAAAAAAAGATGATATCGTAGTCAAGGATACAACAAAGAAAATAATTGTAGTAGCTGGTCCAAAAAAAGTAAAATCAATTTACTCAAAATACTTCCCAAAAATAGATGATGAAAAAAAAATACTCTGTTTTTTTGCACCAACTTGCGACCATTGCATGGCTACAGCAAAAGAGTTGACGGAGTTAAAGAAAACAGATCCAAATTTTCCTGATATTCAGATGATTTTTATGGATGAAGCTGCCGAGGAAATACCTAAATTTTTCAAATTCGCTGGAGCTGAATATCCATATTTAGTTCTTGATATTATTGCTTTTTGGGGTGCTATTGGAAAGACGAATGATACTCCTGGTGTTGTCTATTTATGGAACGGCAATATTCAGAAATTTTACAATGGAACTGAAAAAGATCAGTTCAATAAAGTCGAGTTTAAAAAAATCGTAAAGAAATAAATTTAGTCACTAAAAAAGACTATTTTTGAGTCTATGCGAAAAAAAGTACTTGCAGCAAATTGGAAAATGAATTTGCTAAAGAATGAAGCTTTCGACTTGTATGATAGTTTGAATAAGAATCTTCTTAATTTTCCAGGAATTAACATAGTGCTATTTCCACCTTCAATTTATATAAGTGAATTGCAATCAAAAGGAAGCCTTTCCTTAGGAATTCAAAATATTTATTTTCAAAATAGAGGAGCTTTTACAGGTGAAATAGCTGCAGCGCAAGCAAAAAGTATTGGCTGTACTTACGTGTTAATTGGTCATAGTGAAAGAAGAGAACTTTTTTTAGAAAGTGATGATTTATTAAAAAAGAAAGTAAATTCTGCTCTAGCTGAAAATTTAAAAATCATTTTTTCTTGCGGAGAATCTTTGGAAGTTCGAACAAAAAAAGAACATCTCTCTTTTGTCAAAAAACAACTTGAAAACTCATTGTTTCATTTATCAGAAAAAGAAATTTTAAATTGTATCATCGCTTATGAGCCTATCTGGGCTATAGGATCAGGATTAAATGCATCTGAACAGCAAGCAGAAGAAATGCATTCTGAAATTCGTTATTTACTTGCTGAAAATTATTCAAATAAAATTTCTGAACAAATCTCAATTATTTACGGAGGAAGTTGCAATACATCCAATGCAGCTCAGTTATTCGCTTGCCCAAATGTAGATGGTGCTCTAGTTGGTGGCGCATCTCTTGATAAATTTTCATTTGTAGAATTAGCAGCAAGCTTGAAATGAAATATGTAGAAGTTTCTTTTTCTATAATGCCATTTGAACCATGGAATGAAATTATTATTGCTAATCTTTCAATTTTACCGTACGAAAGTTTTATGGAAGAAGGCAAATATCTAAAAGCATACATCCAAGAACAAGATTTTGATCCTTTAGATTTAAAAGATTTAGTTTTAAAACTTAAAACAAATAAGGGAGTAATTATAAATTATGAATATAAAAACATCGAACAACAAAATTGGAATCATGTCTGGGAATCACATTTTGAACCTGTAAGTATTAATGATCAATTGCATATACTTGCACCATTTCATCCAAAAGATAAATACCAGGGATTAATTATTGAAATTGAACCAAAAATGTCTTTTGGTACAGGGCATCATCAAACGACTTTCTTAATGTGCGAAGAAATTTCATCACTCAAATTAGATGGAAAAAAGGTACTTGATATGGGTTCAGGAACAGGAGTCTTGGCAATTTTAGCTGAGAAGTGTGGGGCAAAAGAAATACTTGCTATAGATATTGAATCTTGGTCTGTGGAGAACTGTGAAGAAAATACGAAGCGTAATAAGTGCAGTAAAATAATTTCTAAGTTGGGAGATATCATGGACATTAATGGCCAACACTTCGATGTAATTATTGCAAATATCAATAAAAATGTTCTTTTGAGTCACCTGCCAATTTATTCTAAATGTTTAAATACTAATGGAATTTTATTGCTTAGTGGTTTTTTTGAAACCGATTCTGAGGATTTAATTTCTTTAGCATTTAAGGAAAATTTAGTTCTAAAATCAAAAAAAATAAAAGATGGATGGGCAATGTTGTGTTTTTTAAGTCGCGAATCATGAAACTAAATAATTTATTATTTTATTTAATTATTTTTTTCTCAATTAATTTTTCGTTTTGTCAAAATTTTACAAAGGACCGCGATAAATTTGTAAAAGAGTGGATGAAATTTGCGACAACAGATAGCGAAAAGGAATTTTGCAGGAATCAACTAACTGATTTTTTAGAAAAATCAAAACTAAGCGATTTTAAATTTAATAACCTCGTTGATGATTGTAATTTATTAGTTTCTAATCAGTTCGTAATTAATACTGATTGTTATAATTTCTTGGCCGCAAGTGTATATCAAGAATTGAATTCGTTTAAACCAAGTTTTAATTCAGAGTGGCATGAAATTTTATTTGAAACACTTGCTAATAATCGTGAAAAACAAATAGATTTTTTGAAATTTTCCCATTATTTTTTTAAATCCAAGAAGTTATTTACAGAGGAAACTTTTAGTTGGTATTTTGATTCATTTGCATTTAGTTGGGAAACAGAAAAAAGATTAGCTATCAGATGTATTCAAGGTAATTTAGTTTGCCGTGTTTTTTTGGAAGGAAAAATTCCAAGTGATAGTATTAAGATTTATCAAACTGATGGTATTTTTGATATTTTTAATAATAAATGGGAAGGTAAAGGTGGAGAAATTACTTGGGAGAAGGTTAAAATAAGTAAAGATGAAACCTTTGCAAAACTCAGAAGCTACAAGTGTATTCTTACTTCTCAAAGTGTTTTAATTGATACTGTAGAACTGACTACTCCCTATTTTAATGTTCCAATATTAGGAAGGTTAAAGGATAAAACAATTTTAGAATTGTCTGAAGGTGAAAGTTCACCACAATTTAGTTCTTATGAAAAACGATTAAAGATTAAAGATTTACGAGAGGGTATTGATTACGATGGTGAATTTACATTGCTAGGTGACGAATTTATTGGGAGTGGAAGTAATGAAAAACCTGCAAAACTTATCTTTAAATATAATAATCAAGCTCTTTTTGAAGTATTATCTACTAATTTTAAAATGAATCAAAATGAGATTATTATTAGAAAAGCTCGAATTAAAATGAATTATTTAACTGGTGATTCGCTCACTATAGATGATGCTTTTTTTTATTTTGACGAATTTAAACGAGA
>JBILPT010000016.1:0-41487 GCA_044373675.1 Crocinitomicaceae bacterium
AAAAACCTACTGCTGCAGGCATCCAGGCCATATTTGGAAAGTATTTTTCTGACATTTCGATGGATGGCATGAGAAGTGACCAAAAGCTAGCCGCCACCATTACTCCTCCTGTAAAACCAAGCATTCCATCAAGAACACCTCGGTGCATCGTTTTAAAGAAAAAAACCAATGAAGCACCTGCTGCGGTAACTAACCAAGTAAATGTTGTGGCAATTAAAGCTGCTAAAACGGGATCAATACTTTTGAAGAATAATTCGAGGCCTTTCATACTTATTTATGTCAACGAAGTTACTTTAAATTATTTAAAAGCAGGGCTAAAAGTTTGTTGAGTGCTTATTTTTGATTAAAATATTGTAGGGCTAGAGCATAGCTTTTTAATCCAAATCCAAAAATACAGCCCACACAAACTGGACTCAAAAATGATTCGTGTCTGAATGATTCTCTTGCTGAAATATTGGAAATATGAACTTCAACAACGGGTATTGAAATTGAAGCAATACAATCTCTAAGTGAGACACTTGAATGTGTGTATGATCCAGCATTGATTATAATTCCATCAGCTGAACTTGTCTTAAGTGCTGAAATGAGTTCTTGCTCATTATCTGATTGAAAATAACTTAAATCCATTTTAAATTCATCTTTCAGCGTTTCAAAATAATCTTCAAAGGAAACATTCCCATATATTTGTGGTTCTCGCGTTCCTAATAAATTTAATTTTGGACCGTTTACAATTAGAATTTTCATACATGTCAAATTGGAACCGCTATATTAAGGATTTTGTTTCATACTTGAAAATAGAAAAAGGCTTGGCTGAAAATTCAATTCTTGCTTATCAAAACGATGTGCAAAAACTAGCTGACTTTGCCTCAGAAAATAATATTCCTGCAGAAGCTATCAGCTATAAGAATCTTCAAGAATTCATAACCATACTCTATGATCTTGGTTTGAGTGCGAGAAGTCAAGCGCGCATAATTTCTGGAATCAAACAATTTTATTCTTTTTTACTTCTTGAAAATACTATTCGAGAAGATCCTAGCGAGTTGTTAGAGCAACCAAAAGTTGGTATGAAACTCCCCGAAATTTTGCATATTGAAGAAATTGATGCCTTGATTGCAGCCGTTGATGTTAGTACTAAGCAAGGACATCGTAATCGTGCGATTTTAGAAACACTTTACAGTTGTGGCTTACGCGTAAGCGAATTAGTGTCTTTGCGTTTTTCTGATCTTTATTTTGAAGAGGGTTTTATTCGTGTAATCGGAAAAGGAAATAAGGAGCGATTGGTTCCTGTAAGTCCAATTGTCGAGAAAGAAATCAAACTGTATTCGGAGCATGTTCGTCGCCATCAGGAAATTGTGAAAGGAGATGAAAACATTGTTTTTTTGAATAGGAGGGGAGCAAAACTTACGCGGGTAATGATTTTTACCATTATTAAAGATCTAGCAAATACAATTGGACTAAAGAAAAATATTTCTCCTCACACATTTCGCCATAGTTTCGCCACTCACTTGATTGAGGGAGGTGCAAATTTACGTGCAATTCAAGAAATGCTAGGGCACGAATCCATTACTACTACTGAAATTTATACACATTTAGATCAGCGGTTTTTACGAGATGCGATTTTGTCGTACCATCCTAGAAATTCAAATTAAGTATTTGCGAATTAGCTCCTTAGAATTTAATTCAAAAATAATTAAGAAAAATCCTTGTAACATTTGGCGTGTATGAAATAAGTTGTTACCTTTGCAATCGCTTTTTACAGTATTAAAGTAATATATAAGTCATGTCACGAGTTTGTCAATTAACAGGAAAGTCAGTAATGGTGGGGAATAATGTCTCTCACTCTAATAGAAAAACAAAGCGTCGCTTCTTTCCAAATTTGGTTACGAAACGTTTCTTCATTCCCGAGGATGAGTCTTATATTACCTTGAAAATTTCAACTTCGGCTCTTCGAACAATCAATAAGAAAGGAATTTCTGCTTGTTTGAAGGAAGCAAGACTAAAGGGATATTTAAAATAGTGCTGTCTAAAATCATAGGGTAAACAACAAAAAATGGCTAAGAAAACAAAAGGAAATAGAATTCAAGTAATTTTAGAGTGCACAGAGCACAAAGAAACAGGCATGGCGGGAACTTCTCGTTACATTACGACAAAAAATCGAAAGAATACGCCTGATAGAATGGAGATTAAGAAATTTAATCCTGTTCTAAAAAAGTATACCCTTCACAAAGAAATTAAATAAAAGAACATGGCAAAGAAAGTTGTAGCAACGCTTCAAAAAGGTGGCGGTAAGGAACATACGAAAGTGATAAAAATGATAAAATCAGAAAAAACTGGTTCTTATACTTTCAAGGAAGAAATTGTTCACAATGATAAAGTCAAAGAATGGTTCGATAAGAACTAATTTTTAATATAACTTTAAGCTTCCTTTTGGAGGCTTTTTTTTCGCATTATGGGTCTATTCGATTTTTTTTCACGTTCCAAAAAGGAAACATTAGATGTTGGTTTAGAAAAAACCAAGCAATCTTTCTTTTCTAAGATAACGCGAGCCCTTGTTGGTAAATCAAAAGTTGACGATGAAGTTCTTGATAACCTAGAAGATATTCTAATTTCTTCAGATGTTGGTGTAGCAACTACTTTAAAAATCATCAAGCGTATTGAAGAGCGAGTTTCCAGAGATAAAGTTGTTGGTACAGCAGAACTAAATGGTATACTCCGAGATGAAATCAGCTCTCTTTTAGAGGAAAATAACTCCAATCAAAATGGTCAACTAGAAATCACCGTTCCTAGTGATGGAAATCCATATGTAATTATGGTTGTTGGAGTAAATGGAGTTGGGAAAACGACAACAATCGCGAAATTAGCACATCAATTCAAAAAATCAGGAAAAAAAGTAGTTTTGGGTGCAGCAGATACATTTCGAGCAGCAGCAGTAGATCAATTAATAATTTGGGCTGAGCGTGTTGGCGTTCCAATTGTTCAACAAGGAATGGGTGCTGATCCTGCAAGTGTTGCTTTTGATACATTGCAATCTGCAAAATCTCAAAATGCAGATGTTGTTATAATTGATACTGCAGGAAGATTGCATAACAAAGTCAATTTAATGAATGAGTTGAGTAAAATAAAGCGGGTAATGGAAAAAGTAATACCAGACGCTCCGCATGAAATTTTATTAGTTTTAGACGGTTCTACCGGTCAAAATGCTTTTGAACAAGCTAAACAATTTTCTGAAACTACAGCTATTAATGCACTGGCTATCACGAAATTAGATGGCACGGCAAAAGGTGGTGTGGTGATTGGAATTTCTGATCAAATGAAAATTCCTGTAAAATATATTGGTGTAGGCGAAAAAATGGAGGATTTACAATTATTTGACCGTAAGGTTTTTGTTGACTCGCTTTTCTCTGATTAAATCATTTCTTTATTTTTTAATCCATTGTATTCATTTTGTCTCTTGTTTGACTAAATTTGTGATGTGAATAAACTAGTTTCTTTCCTATTTATATTTTGCCTTCTTATTTTTCAATCTTGTATTGAGATAATGGACGAACTAACAATTCACGACGATGGCTCTGGAACTTTAAAATATGCGATAAATTTAAGTTCAAGTCGTGTGAAGGTAAATTCAATCTTGGCTTTGGATAGTTTAGACGGAAAGAAAGTTCCAAGTATTGAAGAAATTAAAACAAAAGTTTCTTTGTTTAAAAAAACATTGAGTCTACAAAATGGTATATCAAATATAAGTATATCTGAAAATTACACTGATTTTATTTTTAAATTTGAATGTGATTTTACTAGCATTGATTTACTTCAAGAAGGTCTTCGAAAAACCTTTTCCATTACTTTAAATGATAAGTCTATTTTAGCCTCGGATTTTTCCTGGCTTTTCTGGGATTCAAAAGTTTTAGAACGTTCTGTTCCTTCTATTGCTACAAATAAGTTAAACGGGATTACTGAAAATGATTTATCCCTCTTAAAAACAGGGACTTACACTTCTATTACTCGCTTTGATAGGGGAGTAGAGCGCTTTGAAAATCCACTTTCAAAGCTTTCAAAAGATAAAAAAGCATTGATGTTACGAACTGATACTTACAGCTTAAAAGAAAAACATTCTTTGCTAGAAAATACAATCTATTTAATTCCTAATTAGAAATGAAGATATTTTGTAATTTCGTTAAATAATATCTGAACAAATGCAGCTAAAAAAAATAATTTTCCTTTCATTTATTTCAATTTCTACCTTTTTTTCTGCTCAGAAATCTGAAACTTTAATTCCAAAAGATGCTGTTACAGTTTTCAGTATAAATAATATAAACTTACTGCAAAAAATTTCAATTGATGAGTTGATCAGCTATGAGTTTATGGAAGAGATTCATCAAGAGTTATTCGATGGGTCTACAAGCGGAAAAACGTTAAAAGATGCAGGTCTCGATTTTGATCAACGATTTAATATTTTTTACGGTAAACTCGATAAATGTGAGCTTTCAGGCTTCACTTTTGGAATTAAAAATAAAGAACAATTGTTTTCTGTATTTGATGATTTTGAAGTAATTGCTTATCCCAACTTAAATGGTGCACAAGTATATCAGTCATTCTTTAATAACCTAATTGTTAAGGATGGTGCTGCTCTTTTAATTCGTGTAGAACCGAGTATGGAATTAATAGATCAGGTTACGGATTCCATTTGGTATGCAAGAGGCAACGAAAATCCTTATGATTATTTTGAAGAAGTAAATGAAGATGTTTTAAATGAGAAGATTTATGATGAAAATACTCAAGTAGAAAATTCTTTTCCAGATGCTACTCTTGATCCAAATGAAAAAAATTATAACGAATTACGCGATAGTGTTCAACTAGTATTACAGCGCGAACAATTAGATAAAATACTTATTCAATTATTTGTGCAAAATGATAACTTAATACGTTTAGATCCTCGATTTGAAGCGCAATTAACACATCCTGTTGAAGGTATTTTTTACATGGATAATGCGCGTAATATCGATAAGTCAAGTGGCTTGTGGTATTTTCAAACTGTTCTTCCAAGCTTGTACAAAAATATTCAGGAATTATATGCGGGAAATCTTGTTCTTGGAGATTTACTTCTCAAAGATAAATCAGTAGAATTTGTAATAGAGGTTCTTTATGGCGAAAAATTAGGATCTATTTATACTGAAATGAATGATTCTCATTTCGATAAACAAGTATTGAAGTATATTCCTGAATCAAGCACAGCTTATTTTACATATAATATAAATCTTCGAAAAGCCTATGAAAAAGCTTTTGAGGTAATAATGCCCTTGCTAGAACAAGAAAAAAATGCGCAAATTGCCATGAATGTCCTTACAATTGAATTACTAAACGAGTTTGTAAACAAAGATGCACTATTTGGTACTTATAAAGGAAGTATGTTTGGCTCCTTTAATGGTATTAAAAAGATAAAAACAAAGAAAATAGAGTTTTTCTATAACGAAGAAACTTTTGAATATGGAGAAAAAGAAGCAGAGGCAGAAGAAGATATGCCGATTTTCACTGTTGGATTTTCAATTGAACGTAATGATATTCCTGAAAAAGTTCTAAAACACCTAGCTCGTTTAACATCTAAAGTTAAAAATATGGGGAATTACTGGTGCTTTGAAAATGCGATTTTTGATTCAGCACCCCTTTACATGTTAAATAAAAATGGATTATTTATCTTTACTAATGATCAAGATCTTGCGCTGAATCATGCCCTTGGATATGGTTCAAAATCAATAAATAATGTAAAATTTAAAAACGCTAAGAAAAGTGGCTTTATGTATGCTAATTTAGATGTAAAAACAACATTAAATCGTTTTCCAAAAGATTTGTTGAGTCCAAAACAAAATGAAATGATTGAATCATTAAGAGGGAAGTCTGGTAGCCTTGAATTAAGATCGAGTAAAACAACTAAAGAAAAAACATCGCTGAATCTTACTTATTCTTTCTCAGGAATAGAACAATCAGGAAAACATCTATTGGACTTGATTAATACAATTTATGTAGTTTCAAAATAAGTACCTGTGGTTCGAAAAGTATTTCTCATCATATTTCTTGCAGTAGCTTTTGCTTGCTTTTTATTTTTAAAACCATTTTTTTTTCAAAAAAAAATAGAAGCTCGACTAATTGACCGCTTGCCAATTGCGGATTTTATAGGAAGAATAAATATTCTTGAACTTGCCCGTGAAACAAGTGGCATGATGTATTACCATAAGCTGCCATTTAGAGATATTACATCTAAGGAGTTTTTATTGAGTCAAGGAAAGGCTTATGGATTAAATTTACAAAAACCCATTTATGTTTTTGGCAATGAATCTGGAGATGGTGGTTGTTTGATCTATGTGAGAGATAGTGTGAAAATAGCAGCAGGTATTGAACGTCTCCGAAAATCTGTGAACATAAAAGATACTATTATTGAAAAACAAAAAGTTTTTTTTAGTAAAAAAGACAATGGTTTTTTACATTATGGACTTAATTATTTACTTATTTATAGAGGGACTTCATTTTCAAAAACATTGAATTATGTTCTGAAAGCTAAGTACAAAAAAACACTTCCTTTGTGGAATAGATTTTTTAAAGATGGTAATTTTAAAAATGAACACCTTGTAATTTATTCAAATTGGCCTAAATTAAAAGATGCAGGAATAAAAACTGCAATTTTTGCTCATGATAGTGATTCATTAAGCTTTAATTTAAAATGTTTTCTTAAAAAGACAAAACCTTTTTATATTAAACAAAAGGATGCAGGTTTAGCATATTCCTCTGTTCCAAATGCTAATAAATCAGTAGAATTACATTTAGATATTTCTGAATTAAAAAAGCACCTAGATGATCCTTTTTTATTGTTGGGTATGAATTTAGGTAAACGTATTGGCTTTCCTTTTATTGATTTTATAAAAGCTTGGGAAGGAGATTTATGTTTTGTTGAAGGAGGTACTCAAAAAACCAGAGAGAATTATATTGAGACAGAGCTTGACGAGAATTTTAATACGACAGAGGTTCAGAAATACCGTGATGTTTTAGTGCCTGGGTATTCGCTATACTTTTCTTCTAATGAGAATGGGAAGAAATTTATAAATCGCTTATTTGCTAAAGGAATAATGACTTCTGAATCTGGAAAAATTCGTATTTTATATTCTCCTTTACTTTCAATCCGCCAAGAAAAAGGCAACATTCAGCTTTATTCAGGAAATCAAGCTCCTAGATTGATGAATAGTTCAAACAACAGTATTGTATGGACAAATAAAGGGACGATTTATCGTTTTAATATTGATTCTTTAAACCGACATGAATTAGTTGGAAGTCTTCAAATTCCGGTTAAAAGAATTTTTAGGAGAAATAAGTTGATTTGATTTACTCAGCAAGTACAAAACTAAATTCTTCTGAGTGAACTTCAATATAATCGAGAGTTTCATTTATTTCATTTAGGTTAAAAGAAGACACTAATTTTGTTTTGAAATCTTTAAAATGGGCAATCCCTCTAAAATAGTTGCTGTAATGCCTTTTCATTTCGGCAATTCCAACATGTTCTCCTTTCCATAAAACACTCATCCTTAAATGCTCTCTAGCAGCTTCTACTCGGTCTTTTAAGTCTGGCGGCGTTAATTTTTCGCCTGTTTTCATGAAATGTTTTATTTCATTGAAAATCCATGGATAACCAATACTTGCTCTTCCAATCATAATTCCATCAACTCCGTAGCGATTTTTATATTCAAGCGCCTTTTCAGGTGTATCAACATCTCCATTTCCAAATACTGGAATTTTCATCCGCGGATTACTTTTCACTTTTCCAATTAAGTCCCAGTCAGCTTCTCCTTTATACATTTGTTTTCTTGTTCTTCCGTGAATTGAAATAGCTTCAATTCCAATGTCTTGTAAGCGCTCTGCTGTCTCAACAACATACTTTGTATCATCATCCCAACCAAGTCTTGTTTTTACAGTTACAGGGAGACTAGTTGCTTTAACAATTTCAGAGGTCATAAAAACCATTTTAGGAATATCTTGGAGGATTCCAGCTCCTGCACCCTTACAAGCAACTTTTTTTACAGGGCAACCATAATTAATATCTAATAAGTTAGGTTGTGCTTTTTCGATGATTTCAGCAGCCTGTTTCATACTTTCAATATCTGCTCCAAATATTTGTATGCCGATTGGTCGTTCGTAGTCAAAAATATCAAGCTTTTGAAGACTTTTTGCTGCATCGCGAATTAATCCATCAGAAGAAATGAATTCTGTGTACATTAAATCTGCACCATGTTTTTTACATAGAGCTCTAAATGGTGGATCACTAACATCTTCCATAGGAGCAAGTAATAGTGGAAAGTCACCCAATTCTATGTCTCTAATTTTTACCATTAATTTTTAAAGAATTGAGATTTAGCTTCTTCTAGTTGCTTAAGGTATTTTTTTAAATCTTGCTCGTTAGAGTTTTTTAAAATCATTAGCATATTATTGGATTCTACGACAATGTAATCCTTCAAACCATCTATTAAGACTAATTTATTATCAGGCATATTAATAAGGCAATTTTCAGAATCAATTAGAAATACATTCTCACCAATAATGGCATTATTATTTTCATCTTTTTTTAGGTGTTCGTTCAGACTTCCCCAAGTTCCAAGATCGCTCCAATCAAAGTCGGACAAAACTACAGATACATTTTTTGCATGTTCCATAACAGCAAAATCAATAGAAATATCCTCACATTCACTAAAAGCATGAAGAATAAATTCACTTTCGTTTACGCTATCGTAAGCAGCAAGATTTGAAGCAAATAAAGAAAAAAGTTTTGGTTGGAAATCACTTAAGGAATTTAAAATAACATCTGCCCTCCATACAAAAATTCCTGCATTCCAGTAAAAATTTCCTGCGGCTAAAAATTTCTCTGCGGTTTCTAAATCAGGTTTTTCGCAAAATTGAATAACTTGTGTCGCTTCGCCTTTCTGAAGTGATTTATCTTTTGCGAATTCAATGTAACCATATCCAGTATCTGGTCGAGTAGGGGAAATTCCAAGGGTAACAAGCTGTTTACTTTCATTAGCAACTTTTATTGCAGTTTGAATAATTTCATTAAAGCGAGTCTGGTTGAGAATTAAATGATCAGATGGCGATACAATTAATGTTGCTTCAGCATTTATTTTTAAAATCTTAGCGGCTGCAAATGCAATACAGGGAGCGGTATTTTTTCTAAGTGGTTCGCATAACACTTGTTTTTCAGATATTTCTGGTAATTGCTCCAATACCAAAGATAAATAGGTTGTGTTCGTTAAAATGTAAATTTGGTCCTTTGGAACAGTATTTAGCATTCTCTCAAATGTCAGACGTAAAAGTGATTTACCAATTCCTAGAACATCTAAAAATTGCTTAGGATTTTTTGAGGTTGATAGTGGCCAAAAGCGACTCCCAATTCCACCTGCCATTATTAGACCATAATTATTATTCATACTATTCTGAAATTAAGCGAACATTTGCTAAAGCGTGAACAAGAAACGGTTTTCCTGAGGCTATTTCAATGCAAACATAGCGACTGCGTCTTAAATCTCCTTTCTTAAATTTCTTCTTATTCAGTGCAAAAATAGTGTTTTTTGCTAGGCTTTCAAGGTGAATTGTGTCATTTTCTAAATCATACTTTTTTAATACGCGACTCAAAGCCATATCAGAACAAGATGAAGCTTTTGTATTCACAAAGCTTTTCCAAAGTGCTTTTTCAATGTCTTCTGGTAAAGATTTACTTATGAGAATTGGCTCTAACAACTCGCGAAAGGCGTTTTTCCATTCCAGTCCATGAGCTTGAATAGAATTACCATGCTTTCGATACGTATTTAAATGTGCGATTTCATGTAACGAAGTAATAAGAAATGAATATGGATTTAGGTCGCCATTTACGGTTATTGTTGGTTTATCAGAAAGTTCACTATAACGAAAGTCACCTAATTTTGTTTTTCTTCCTGGAACAATCTTAAACTTTACGCGGGCTTCATAAATTAATCTAGTGAGATATGGAATAAATTCCTTCGGCGCAAAACGCGAAAGAGTTTCAGAAAAAAGGGCTAATTTGTCCATAGTTTGATTCGCAAAATTAGAAAAGAATCGCTTTCAAATACTTTTTGTTAATTTTGTAAAGTGAAAATGATATCAAATATTGGAAAATACTTTGTAATGCTGTCTGTTATTTTTCGTAGACCGAAAAAAAAAGAGATTTTCAAAACACGTCTTTTTAATGAGCTAGTTATTATTGGAATGAGTTCTTTACCAATAGTTATGCTAATGTCTGCATTCATGGGAGGTGTTATCGCTTTACAAACTGCTTCCAATATCACAAGCCCTCTTCTACCAGCTTATACGATTGGCTACATAACACAAAATAGTACAATACTAGAATTTTCTCCAACCATAATTTCGCTAATTTTAGCAGGAAAAGTTGGATCAAATATCGCTTCTGAAATTGGAACAATGCGTGTTACTGAACAAATAGATGCTTTAGAAATAATGGGAGTTAATTCTCTCAGTTATTTGGTACTTCCTAAAATTATTGCCGCAGTTTTATTTTTTCCTGTATTGATTATTTTTTCTATGGTCTTAAGTATTTTTGGGGGCTGGATTTCATTACTATTGTCAAATTTATGTTCAACAGAAACATATCTTTTAGGAATTAGAACAGACTTCAAAGTATTTAATATCATTTATGCATTAACTAAAACTGTTGTTTTTGGGTTTTTAATAGCTTCTATAGCTTCATTTTATGGTTATTATGTGAAGGGAGGAGCAGTCAATGTTGGAAAGGCATCTACTCAAGCAGTTGTAATTAGCAGCATTTGCATTCTAATAGCAAATTTTATTTTAACCCAAATGATTCTCTTGTAATGATAGAGATTAATACTATTTCAAAATCGTTTACTAATCAAAAAGTCCTATCGGATATTTCTGCTGTTTTTGAGCCTGGAAAAGTAAATTTAATTATTGGTGAATCAGGAAAAGGCAAATCTGTTTTAGCAAAATGTATGGTTGGGTTACTTGAGGTTGATAGCGGTCAAGTTTTGTTTGATGGAAGAGATTTTATTGCAATGAATCGTGCAGGGAGAACATTACTAAGACAAGAAATCGGAATGCTTTTTCAAGGTGCGGCTTTATTTGATTCTATGACTGTTGAGGAAAATATAATGTTTCCTTTAAGTATGTTTACTAATATGACAAAGGCCGAAAAGCTTGCACGTGTTAATTTTTGTTTGGAACGCGTGAACTTATCAGGTCGCAATAATTTGTTTCCTTCAGAATGCAGTGGAGGTATGCAAAAAAGAATTGGAATCGCTCGTGCAATTTCTATGAATCCTAAATATTTATTCTGTGATGAGCCTAATTCTGGTCTCGATCCAAAAACTTCAATTTTGATTGATTCTCTTATTAAAGATATTACTGCTGATTATCAAATTACTACGATTGTAATAACTCACGATATGAGCAGTGTCATAGAAATTGGCGACAATGTGATTTTTCTTCATGATACAAAAATATGGTGGAAAGGTGATAATAAGTCAATAATCACGACAAATAATCCTGAAGTTTTAAATTTCGTATATGCTTCAGAATTTATGAAAGAAATTAGAGCATCAATGCTTAATAACAGAAGCTAATTGTTTAAAGCATCTTGTATTTAAAAAAAATAATTTTATCTTTGCAACCCAAATTAGATAATAAATAATGTAATTCTCAGTCTATTTTAACGTAAGTAGACTTAAAAATAAAATTGCGGGTGTGGTGAAATTGGTAGACACGCCAGACTTAGGATCTGGTTCCGAGAGGTGTGCGGGTTCGAGTCCCTCCATCCGCACTATTAGGTCTCGTTTTAAGAACGAGGCCTTTTTTTTTAGCGTAAATAAAAAAAGTTATAAAAATGAATGTTTTTCGTGAAAATAATGATGCATTGAATGCTGTTTTAACAGTAAAAATAAATCCTGATGATTACCAAAATAAAGTAAAAGCTGCATTAGAAAAGTACAGAAAAACAGCAAAAGTTCCTGGTTTTCGTCCTGGAAATGTGCCTTTTTCATTTGTTCAAAAACAATATGGAAAATCTGTTTTAGCTGAAGAATTAAATAAAATTTGCAGTGAAGCTTTGTATAATTTTATAGGGGAAAATAAATTAGAAGTTCTCGGAAATCCAATTCCAAAAGCGGATTATACTGTTGTAGGTGATTTTGAAAATCCAAGTGATTTTGAGTTTGCTTTTGAAATTGGTCTTTCTCCCTTTTTTGATCTTCCAATAAGTTCTAGGACAAATTTCGATTACCCAATTGTAAAAATCGATAAAGCCTTAATTGATAAGCAAGTTGAAGATCTACGCAGACGTTACGGAAAACTTATTTCAGTTTCTGTAGTTGGTGAAAAAGACATGGTAATTGGAAAATTTGAGGAGTTAAATGAAAGTGGTGTAATAAAAGAAAATGGAATCAGTCATTCAAGTACTATTTCATTAGAATTCTTAGATGATAAAAAAATATGCCAACTTTTTATAGGGAAGGAAGTAAATGATTGTCTAGAAATAGATCCTTCTAAGGTTTCTAAAGGAGATAAAGATAAAGCTAGTCTACTAGGGATTTCAGAAAGTGAGTTAGTTGGTTTAACTGACCGTTTTAAATTTACTGTCACCGAGATAAAGAAAATGGAGATGGCTGAATTAGATACTGAGTTATTTAATAAGTTATTTGCAAATGGAGAAGTTAGTTCTGAAGAAGAATTAAGAAATCGTGTGTCTTCTGATTTAGAAAAGATGTTTGCTGGCGATTCAGAAAGAATATTGACAAGAGATGTCTATAATTATTTGCTTAAGGAGACGAATATGAATTTCCCAAAAGATTTTTTGAGACGTTGGATAAAACTTTCTTCTGAAAAACCGGTTACAGATGAAGAAATAGATACTGAATTTGAAGCCTACTTAAAATCTTTAAAATGGCAATTAATTCAAACGCGTATTTTTAAAGACAATAATATTCAAGTTTCGCAAGAGGATGCATTAAATCACACCAAAGGTCTTCTAATTGGAAATTATGCACAGTATGGAATGCCTGCGCCTGATGATGCTGAATTAGTTGAAACCGCAAAACGATTACTTACAAATAAAGAACAAGCAAATACCATTTACGATCAATTGGCAGAGAAAAAATTAACGGATTACTTTAAGTCAACTGTAAATTTAAAGACAAAAGAAGTTTCCTACGATGATTTTGTTGCAATAGCATCAAAATAGACTGATTTTCTGAAATTTTATAGTACATTTATGAACATAAATTGATTTAGAATTGTTAGTACAGTAAGAAAAAAGAATTAATTATAATAATAAAAAAATAAAAATCATGGCAACTTTAGTAGGAAAACAATTTCCAGATATCACGGTTAAAGCAATTGACGAAATGGGAGATGCATTTCAATTAAATGTATTAGATCAAGCGGCAGACAATAACAAAAAAGTACTTCTATTTTGGTATCCAAAAGATTTTACCTTTGTTTGTCCAACTGAAATTCATGCATTTCAAGAGATTTCTGCTGAATTGGAAAAACGCAATACTATCTTAATTGGCGCTTCTTGTGATACAGCAGAAGTTCATTTCGCTTGGTTAAATACAGCAAAAGAAAATGGTGGAATTGAAGGTGTTAAGTTCCCATTAATTGCTGATTCTACTCGTGTTTTAGCATATGAGTTAGGTATTTTGGATTATGATATGTACGATGATGAAGAAGAAGATATGGGTGGCGACAATGTGCCTTACCGTGCAACTTATTTAATCGACGAAAAAGGTCAGGTTTTTCATGAATCAGTGAACCATTTCCCAATTGGTAGAAATGTCCAAGAGTACATTCGATTAATTGACGCTTTTACACATGTTCAAACGCATGGAGAAGTTTGTCCGGCTAATTGGGATGAAGGAAAAGATGCTATGGATGCAACTCGTTCGGGTGTTGCTGAATATTTAAGTAAAAACTAATCATGTTTCTCGATCTTTCTGAAGATAATCTTGGTGAACTTTTAGCTAAAAACTCACTCGTGATGGTCCAATATGGAGCAACTTGGTGTGGTAATTGTAAAATAACGAAGCCAAAATTTAAAAGAATGGCTGAAGAAAATCCTTCAATAGCATTTTATTATATTGATGCAGAAAAACTTCCGAATTCTAGAAAATTTGCTAATGTAAGTAACCTTCCAACATTTGCAGCTTTCAAAAATGAAAAATTAGTAAACGAAGCTCAAGGCAATAAAATAGAAACAATTCAAGCAGTTTTAGATGCGCTTACCACTCATTAAACATATCGTAAGTTATATTCAAGAAAATGACGAGGATTTTGTCATTGAAACAATTGAAACGCTTGAAAATATTATCGAAGCTCCAGGACTTAAAGACGAGGAGTTAGATGTAATTGGTGAATTGCTTTCAAATTATTCAGGAGCTCTTGAAGTTCACAATGAAATTAAAAGTGGAGCTTCACAACGAGATGCATTGAATAACTTCATGAAAAGAGTTACTGGCTCCATCGACTAAAGTTGTCTTATTTTCTTCATAAATCCTAAATTTTAGTCTGCAATTCAGATATACTGAGTATTTTTAGCATTCGAAATAACTAGTAAAAGTCATGTCCGATTTATTATCAAAATTAGAAGCCATTCATTTTCGCTTTGTAGAGGTTGGAACAATGATCACTGATCCTGAAATTATTTCAAATATGGATCGTTACGTAAAGCTAAATAAAGAATATCGAGACCTTGAAATTTTAGATGATCGTTATAAAGAATACCGAAATCTTATTGAAAATATAAAAAGCGCTAGAGAACTACTTTCAACTGAGACGGATTCTGAAATGAGGGAGATGGCAAAGGAGGAGATTGATGTATTGGAACAGAATCGTCCTCTAATGGAAGATGAAATAAAATTATTGCTCATTCCAAAAGATCCAGAAGATGATAAAAATGCAATTATAGAACTCCGTTCAGGAACAGGTGGAGATGAAGCATGTATTTTTGTGGAAGATATTTTTAGAATGTATACCATGTTTTTTAAAGAAATAGGATGGAACTACGAAATAATAAATTCATCTGAAGGTTCTGTTAAAGGATATAAAGAGATTTCAATGAGTATAGCTGGTGATGGAATATACGGGATGTTGAAGTTTGAATCTGGAGTTCACCGAGTTCAAAGAGTTCCTGAAACAGAATCTCAAGGACGCGTTCATACTTCTGCAATTACTGTGGCTGTCTTACCAGAAGCAGAGGAAGTCGATTTTAACCTCGATATGAACGATGTTCGAAAAGATACCTTTCGCGCTTCAGGTGCCGGAGGTCAGCACATCAATAAAACAGAATCTGCAATTCGTCTTACGCATATTCCAACAGGAGTTGTTGTTGAATGTCAGGATGGTCGTTCACAACATAAAAATTTGGCGCAAGCAATTTCAGTTCTTCGTTCACGCTTGTACCAAGCAGAGCTTGATCGTGTTCACAACGAACGAGCCGCACACAGAAAAACACTTGTTTCAACGGGAGATCGTTCTGCTAAAATACGCACTTACAATTATCCTCAAGGAAGAATAACAGATCATCGCATTAATAAAACTATGTATAATCTAAGTTCATTTATGAATGGTGATTTACAAGAAATGATAGACGCCTTGAAGATGGCTGAAAATGCAGAGAAATTAAAAGGATAACATGACAAAAGCAGAACTTATTCAACAAATTAGGACTAAAAAATCCTTTCTTTGTATTGGTTTAGATCCTGATCTATCTAAAATCCCTCAACATTTATTAGATACTGAAGATCCAATTTTTGAATTTAATAAAGTTATTATTGATGCAACAAATGACCTTTGTGTTGCATACAAGCCAAACCTTGCATTTTATGAGTGTTATGGTTCAAAAGGTTGGGATTCCTTTGAAAAGACAATCAATTATATCCCTAAAGATTGTTTTATTATTGCCGATGCAAAGCGTGGTGATATCGGAAATACAGCTCGCTATTATGCTAAAACTTTTTTTGAAACATACTCATGTGATGCTGTAACTGTTGCTCCATATATGGGTTCGGATAGTATTTTACCATTCCTTGAGAATCCTGGAAAATGGCTTGTGCTATTAGCGCTAACATCCAATGATGGGGCCTCAGATTTTCAATTTCAAGAAATGAAAGATGGTCGAAAACTATACGAAAGTGTTCTTGAGAAATCAATGAATTGGGGAACAGATGAATCTTTAATGTTTGTTGTTGGTGCAACAAACGCAAAGGAAATGGAGAAAGTAAGAAAATTAGCACCGAATCATTTTTTCTTAGTACCAGGAGTTGGTGCTCAAGGAGGAAAATTAGAAGATGTAGTTAAATACGGATCAAATAATGAATGTGGATTACTTGTAAATTCTTCACGTGGAATTATTTATGCAGGCAGTGGAGTAGATTTTGGTCTGGCAGCAAGAAAAGAAGCTTTAAATATACAAAAAGAGATGGCATTGTATGGCGAGAAATTCAACTGGTGAGTCTACTTTGTCGCTAAGTCGCTGTTTTCTATTTGTTTGATGCTACCGTAAGCATCACAATTTGCTGATTTTTTAGCGCCGCAAGATGCTAAGATAACTGAAACAAAAGCGATAATTAAAATAATGGAGAATTTATTTTTCATTTCGAACTAGTTTTATTGAGTATTTAATTTAATCTAATAGTTAATTACAATTACTTGATAAAGTTACAATTAAATTCCAAAAAGGATGTTAATCAATAAAAATACATTTCCACGAGCTATTGTTTAAAATGAAATTGTTATTCCTCTTTTTTTTCACATTTTTCCTAAATTTTTTCTTTTTCGGTCAAAGTATTCAAGTTCATTATACCCTATTGAATAATACAACTCTTCAAAAAAATAAAGATTTTAAGCCATTTGAAATAAAAAAGAGTGAGGAGTTAAATAGTATTTTAGAAAACAATAAAAATCAGTGCTTCGAAAAAGGTTATTATTTAGCATCCTTTAAACCACTTTATATATCCCCAACAGAAATTGAAGTGCTTGTTGAAATTGGTTCTCATTTTCCAAATGTTGCAATTGTAATAAATGATTCAATAAAGTCTCAACTAAGGTCATTTGGCATTGAAAACATATCAAAAAACGCACTGAAAACTAGTCCATCTCTTTTTAAGTTCTTTATTGACAAGATTCTTAAAGCATACGCTAATAATGGATATCCATTTGCACAGGTATTTTTTACTAAGCAGGAAATCATTGAGCAGCAAATTCAAATTCAGATGAATATTTCAAGCGGAAAATTTTATAGGTTTTTGGATATTATTGTAAAAGGTGACTCTAGTATTTCTAAGAGCACTGTTCAAAATCTCCTTGGGATTAAAATTAATGATATTTATAGCGAAGAAAAACTATCAAGTATTGATCGAATTTTACAGCAAACAAATTTTATAAACGTTCTTAAAAAATCAGAACTGCTTTTCACTGAAAATGGAGTTGAATTATATGTTTATTTAGAAAATCAAAAAATGAGTTCTATGAATGGTGCTATAGGACTTCAACCTAACACTCAAACACAAAAAATAGGGCTTACTGGAGATGTTCAGATTAAGTTACTCAACGTCTTTAAAAAAGCAGAGTTAATTGATGTTAATTGGCGAAGTATTGAGCCACAAACTCAAGCTCTACAAGCTAAATTGAATTATCCTTTTTTATTTAAATCACCATTTGGAGTAGATTTAAAATTCAATCTTTATAAGCGTGATTCTACATTTCTAGATTTAAAATCTTTTATGGGTATTCAGTATTCCTTCAAGAATAACGTTCTGTTGAAAGGTTTTTATCAAATTAATTCCTCTGAAATCTTAAGTAAGACTCCAAACTCTTCATCTTTGTTTTCATATTTAGCTCCCATTAAACTAAATTCATACGGAATATCGCTTCAATATAGACGCATAAATTATTTACCTAATCCAAGTAAAGGTTTTTCATTATATATTGAAACATCAATAGGGAATAGAACTATAAAGAAAGAAAATACTGAACTTGAAAAATCTTATGTTTACAAAAGTATTTTTCAATATGTAAGCTATATTCCAATTACAAAGAGAAACATCATTAAAGTTGGTGTAAATTTCGAAAGTTATACCAGTACTACTATATTTCAAAATGAGCGTTATAGATTTGGTGGCTTAAACTCCCTTCGTGGTTTTAATGAGGAAGAGTTATTTGCAAGTACAAAGTTGATTTCAAGTCTTGAATACAGATTTTTATTAGATAAGAATTCAAATGCTTTTATTTTTTATGATCAAGGAATTTATGAAGATAATTCTCTAAGCTACAAGATAGACAATCCATTTGGGGTAGGTGCAGGTATTTCTTTTGGTTCAAGAATTGGAATTTTTTCAATTTCTTATGCTCTAGGAAAACAAGAGAATAATCCACTTGAATTTAGAAATGGGAAAATTCATTTTGGATATGTCACTTATTTTTAAAATTGACTTGATAAGTCTTAAAATAAAAAAAAAAGTCTGCTGAGAGTATTTAATGAACCGATTTTTTGGTCTCAATCCAAGCATAAAACCCAAGCTGCTATGCATTTTGAACGTCAATAAAAATTAAAAACCCATTTCCTTTTGGAAATGGGTTTCTTTTGTGATCCCGCTGGGATGGAAACAAACAACACTTAATGTATTGATAATCAATACTAAATACACTTTCATTTCTTACATCGAAAGTACTTGTCTTACAAGGACGTCCAATCAACGAGCCAGTGGTTCAACACGGACCCTTTGTCATGAACACCAAAGATGAAATTTACCAAGCTTTTGAAGATTACCAAAAAACGCAATTTGGCGGCTGGCCATGGTCCCGCTACGATCAAGTTCACGCCTCCTCAGAAGGACGCTTCGCGAAGCATGCAGACGGGAGAGTGGAGAAGCCGAAGGGGTGATATTAAATAATACCTAACTACCCCTTATTTCGAAAAACTGAAGGGGTAAGCTTTATTTTCCTTAAAAAAACCCGGTTAAAATAACTCAAGGACTCGAATCCACTGTCGTTGGCAATTTTACTGATGTTGTCTTCCGTGGAGAGCAATAAGTGACAAGCTTCGTTGATGCGAAGCTCGTTGAGGTAATCGGAAAAAGTGGTACTCGTGGCTTTTTTGAAGAACTTGCAAAAATTACTTTCGGTCATATACACTAAATCCGCTACTTGCTTCAGCGAAATAGATTCGGCAAAATGAAGCTGCAAGTGGGTGCAAACTTTGTTAATGCGGGACTCGAATTTTTTCGAAAGGACATTCTGATAGGAATCAGACGCAAGTTGAATGGATTCTTTCTGTGAAAGGGATTTCAGTATGGAGAGCAAGGACAAAATACGATCGAATTCTGTTTGGTTTTCGAGTTCATCGATAGAACGAATCAGCTTTCCTTCGTTCATCCAGCGCAATCCACGTGCGGCCTTTTCCAAAAGGATTTTGATTGATTGACTTTCCTTCAGTTGTAAAAATGGCTCGATGAATGCGCTTGAAAATTGAATGACAATCGCTTCGCATGAACTTCCGTCTTCCTGTTTTCCCCACCATGTATGTGGTAAATTACTGCCCAGCAATACCAAATCTCCGGCGGAAAAATGTTCGTGGGAATTACCGACAATGCGGTAACCATTCCCTCGGACGATGTAGGTTAACTCATATTCTGGATGGTAATGCCACTTGAATTCAAACGAGTGAACGCTAATCCGCGTAGAATAAAAACTAGCAGTTCCTTTTTTAGAAGGAATGTCCTCAAATACAGCTTTCATAGTAGTTGATAAACTAATTTAGAACTCATTAGACAAAAATAATTCAATATAGTATTATAATCAACTAATTTACGATTAACTTATCCCCAGATTAATGAATACTTTTGAACTTCGATGAACCAAAAACAAAACCCATGATTGAACAAACGGACGCTATTCAACGAACATTGAATGAATCGTATTCCTTGAGTCAAACTCAATTGGATTTCTATCAGAAAAATCAATTCATTAAATTAAAGGATGTATTAGACAAAGAAACCCTTGCGCATTTCAACGACGTGATTTCTGCACAAGTGAACAAGTTGAATACGGAAAATACAGCCTTGGAGGATCGCTCTACTTACGGGAAAGCATTCTTGCAACTGTTCAACTTATGGCGAGAAGATGAAGGGGTGAAAGCCTTGATTTTTAGCAAACGCTTGGCGCAAATTGCCGCGGAGTTAATGCGAGTCGTTGGCGTTCGTCTCTATCACGATCAAGCGTTATTTAAAGAGGGTGGAGGTGGAATCACACCTTGGCACGCAGATCAATACTATTGGCCTTTGGAAAGCGATAAAACAGTCACGGCTTGGATTCCCTTGCAAGGAACGCCTTTGGAAATGGGTCCATTGGAATTCAGCGCGGGAAGTCATGTCATTGTAGATGGACGCGAGTTGGAAATTGGAGATGAAAGTGAAACAATCATTCAGAAAACATTGCGCGTCACGGACTTCGAACACGTAATTGAAGCCTTCGATATCGGCGAGGTTTCATTTCATTCTGGTTGGATTTTCCACCGTGCGGGAGCAAATATCACCAACGACATGCGCAAAGTAATGACAATTATCTACATGGATAAAGACATGATTTTGAAAAATCCGGTGAATAAAAATCAGGAAAATGATTGGCATACCTGGTGTCCAGGAGCGAAAGTTGGGGAAGTCATAGATACGCCATTGAATCCACTCATCTATTCAAAGTAGGAAATGGAAATCAAATACATTCGAACTTTTTGGGGCTGTGAAGAGCAGTCTGCAAAGTCTTTTTTAAGGGAAACCATTCAACAAGGATTCAATGGAGTGGAAATTAATTTTCCTGACAGTGTTGGTTTTATCGAGGAATTCATGACTGAATTACAAGCGATACGAAGTGAAAATCCAAGATTCACTTTCATTGCCCAGCAAGTATTGGAAAATAAAGCTGAAACGCCAACTGAATACACCGAACGAATGTCCGAGCGACTCCGCTTTTTCATGGCCTTGCGTCCAGATGCGATCAATTCACATACCGGAAAGGACTTCTTTGACTTCGAGGAAAACATCGAGGTCATCGCTGCAGCAGAACGCTTGTCCGAACAAAGTGGAATTCCCATTTGGCATGAGATTCACCGTGGAAGGTTTTCCTTTCATTTAAAAACACTGCTGAACTATTTTAGCGTTTTTCCAAACCTGAAATTGATCGCGGATTTATCCCATTTTTGTGTCGTTTCGGAAAGCGATTTGAACGATCAAAAAGATTTGTTGACACAGATCTATCCGCACGTAAGTCACATACATGCACGAATTGGCTTCGAACAAAGTCCACAAGTGAATCATCCCTTTGCACCAGAATGGAAACAGCACTTTGACCGATATTTAGATTGGTGGACCGAAATCATTGAAGAGCAGTCCAAACAAGGAAAAGCACAATTCTCCATCACACCGGAATTCGGTCCTTTTCCCTACATGCCACAAGCGCCTTTTTCGAAGGAACCAACCGCGAATCAACAGGAAATCAATCTTCAAATGAAAGATTTCTTACAACAACACTGGAAAGGATATGAGTTTAATTAAATACTTTATTATTGGCTTGTTTTGGCTATTTTTTCCATTATCGGGAATCAAGGCGCAACAACATAGTTCCTATGTGAATACCTTTATTGGGACGGACGGAACGGGACATACATTCCCTGGTCCTTCCATGCCTTTTGGAATGGTGCAGCCAGGTCCGGATAACCGCAATTATGGATGGAATCATACCAGCGGATACCAATTTCAAGACACGTTTTTAATGGGATTTTCTCAAACGCGTTTCAGTGGAACCGGCATCAACGAAATGGGCGATATCCTGCTGTTGCCGATTAATCCGAAAAAAGCACAAGAAAAAAATGGCTTCGATAAAGTAAGTGAATCGGCCAAAGTTGGCTATTATACACTAATGAAAAATGATGGTGTGAAAGTCGAGTTATCCTGTACCCAACGCGTCGCTTTTCATCAATATACTTTTCCGAAGAAGGAAGCACAAGTTTTAGTAGACCTGCAGCACGGATTGCGTTTTATCTTCGATACTACCAATGCAAAAGGACTGGTCTTAGAGAGTTCAGTGAAGATCGAAAATGAGCACACGATTTCCGGATACTGTTCAACGGACAATTGGGTGAAGCGCAGGTATTTTTTCACCTTGACTTTTGATCAGCCGGTTCTTCGCTCAACAGAATTACCGAGAACAGCGAACGAAAAAGCACCGAAATTCCTCTTAGACTTTCTGTTGGATGCTTCCAAGGTACTCAAAGTTAAAATTGCCCTTTCTTCTGTTGACATTGAAGGCGCCAAACAAAACATGGAAACTGAATTAAAGCATTGGGATTTCCAACGTGTTTGTGTTCAAAATCAAACGGAATGGAATTCCTATTTGAACCGTGTTTCCATCAAGGCCCCGCACAAGCAAAAAGAACTGTTTTATACATCCTTGTATCACTTGTTGTTGCAGCCATCGAACATTGCCGATGTCGACGGTCGCTATCGAAATGCAATTGACAGCATTCAAGTAGCACCGGACAACGTGTATTATTCCACACTTTCTATTTGGGATATTTACCGAGGAGCATTTCCCTTGCTGCAGATTATTGCACCGGAAAAAATTGATGGCATTGTTCAATCCATGTTATTGCATCATCAAGCGAAGGGATTTTTGCCCATTTGGACGGCTTGGGGACAAGACAATTTTTGCATGATTGGAAACCACGCCATTCCCATGATTTTATCCGCTTTTCAAAATGGATTAACAGGTTTCGATGCAAGCGCCGCATTAAAAGCCATGTTGGAAACGAGTACGAGAAGCCACATCAATTCGAATTGGGAAATGTACAATCAATTTGGCTATTATCCCTTTGATCAATTGGATAACGAGTCTGTTTCCCGAACCCTTGAAAGCGGCTACGATGATTGGTGCGTGGCGGAAATGGCACGAAAACTTGGTCGAACAGACATCGTGGAAGATTTTCAAAAAAGAGCACGGTATTACCGAAATTTGTATGATTCGGAAAGCACTTTTTTGCGCGGAAAAAATTCAAACGGAGTATGGAGAACGCCTTTTGATCCACTGATGGCTACTTCGCCCTTAAATAATCCTGGAGATTATACCGAAGCCAACGCCTGGCAGTACTTTTGGACACCCGCGCAATATGATGTTCCAGGAATGATTCAGCTGCTCGGAGGGGAAGAAAACTTCACGAAGAAACTAAATGCCTTTTTCACGACGGAATCCTTGAATCCAAATAAATTTCTCGGACAAGAAGCGATGATTGGACAATATGCGCATGGAAATGAACCGAGTCACCACATCCTTTATTTGTATGGATTCACGAAGGAACCGAAAACGGGACAAAAGTACATTCATCAGGTCATGCAGGAATTTCACAACAATACACCAGATGGCATGATTGGCAACGACGACTGCGGACAAATGAGTGCATGGTATGTGTTGTCCACCCTCGGATTTTACCCCGTCAACCCTGCTGATGGAACGTTTGTTTTTGGAAGTCCACAAGTAAGAAAAGCGACCATTAGTTTACCAAATAAAGCCAAATTTGTCATGAAAGCACAGCATTTCTCTGATAAAAAGTACTTTCAGGAAAATCCAAGTTTAAATCAACAAAAGCTAGACAGAAATTTCATTCGATACGCTGAAATCATGCAGGGCGGACGTTTGATTTTTCATATGAATACTAAATAGAAACAACCTAGAAATGAGAAAAACCATTTTATTATCCCTCTGTTTGCTTTCCGGATGGATGGCTTGGGGTCAGCGATCAGTTGCTGAAGGAGAAATTATTTACCATGTGTGTCAACGTAGTTTTTACGACAGTAACGGCGACCTGAACGGTGATTTGAATGGACTTCGAGAGAAATTGCCGTATTTACAGGAGTTGGGAGTAAGCTCTATTTTGTTGTTCCCCTTGTATGATTCTGACTGTTACCACAACTATTTCGCAAATGATTTTGAGCAAATTGATGCCGAATTCGGAAGCATGCAAGACTACATTAACTTAGTGAAAGAAGTACATAAACGTGGAATGAAAATCTACCTCGACATGGAAACACAATACGTGACATCCGAACACCTTTGGTGGAAAGATGCCGTTGGAAACCTTGATTCCAAGTACAGCGACTATATCCTTTTCGATGATGACAAGCACCAAACGCCCGCTTCGATGGTCTTTGATTTGCGCTTGTTGAATGGCTTTGATGGAAAAGTAATTTACGCTACGACGGTTAATTTGAAAAGTCAAAAAGTCTTGGATTACAACATTGCCTTGTTTTCCTACTTCATGGATCCCAATAAAGATGGGAAATTCGACGATGGAGCAGATGGATTTAGGCTCGATCACGCCATGGATCACTTGGACGGTAAACCAACATTGACAAATCTTTTCGCTGAATTTTGGAAGCCTTTGATTACGTCCCTTAGACAATTGAATCCATCGGTTAAAATCGTTGCTGAGCAAGCTAACTGGAGTGATTACGGTTTTGAGTATTTTGAAAAAGCGGACATCGACCGCATGTTTGGATTCGGTTTGCAGCAGGCGATTATATCTTTTAATAAAGCGGAAATCATCAAAAATGCGGACATCATTCTTGGGGAAACTCCTGAAGGAAAAGAACAAATTGTCTTTATTGAAAATCACGACATGGATCGATTTGCATCAATGGAGACTGATGTCCAACGACAAAAATTAGCAGCATCTTTAATGTTCTACATGGGCGGTGTCCCATCGATTTATTATGGACAAGAAATCGGAATGAAAGGAAAAGTATATTCTTTCGGAAATACAGATGGTAACGATATCGGACGCAGAGAAGCCTTTGATTGGTATCAAGTAGGAGAGGGGAAAGGAATGTCCCATTGGTACAAAAACTCCGGTGCATGGTGGACCAACGCCAATCAAAAAGCAAACGACGGTATTTCTTTGGAGGAACAACAAAATGATTCCAATTCATTGTTCCAATTCTACAAGCAAACCATTGCCTTGCGTAAGAAACATGTTGCTTTATCTATAGGCGCTTATCAAAATGCAGCTAACAACAACGAGAAAGTCTTGAGTTTTTACCGAGTGCATGAAAAAGAAAAAGTGCTTGTTGTAGCGAATTTGTCTAACGAAAATCAAGTCGTTCGCTTCACGGATGAAATCAAAAAAGCGAAGAATCTTCGGGACAAAAAAATGAAATTTGAGCAAGAAATGGTTCTTGAACCCTATCAAGTTTTCGTATATAAGATTAAATAGTTCGTTGTTAGTCCAACCAAGAATGAGCGCCGTTAAAATTAAAATTTCCCCAACCATAAGGCCGTTAATTTATTTGATTTTGCTTTTAGGCGGTATTTCACAATATTAAACTAAATGTTCTCTAAATCGAGCTAAAAGTATTCTTACGTAATCATCAGGGTACTAAAAAGGGTACTTAAGTATCCATAGTCTACTAAAAAGAGTGCTATAAATAGATGCATTTAGACACCTTTTAATAACTTAATAAATTGATAGTGAGGGTATAAATGAAAAAAGCCTCCTTAAAAGGAGGCTTTTCTGTGATCCCGCTGGGATTCGAACCCAGGGCCCATACATTAAAAGTGTATTGCTCTACCAGCTGAGCTACGGAATCGTTGATTTTAAGGGTGCAAATATACTTATATAATTTTAGTAGTGCAAAGTATTAATACCTAAATTTGAATTTATTTTTAATCGTATCTCAATTGTTTGATTGTCAAGAATACTCATAAGATGAAGAAGCATTTATTTCTAATTGGATTCATGGCTTGCGGAAAATCTACCATTGGAGAACGCCTTGCCGAATTGCAAAATCATCCTTTTTTAGATACTGATTTACTGATTGAAGAAAAAATCCAGCAGAACCTAAAAGATTTTATACTTGAAAGTGGAGAAATTTCTTTTAGACTCTTAGAAAGAGAAGTCCTAAGAGAAGTTATTGATTCACAACAGAAATCAGTAGTCGCAACAGGTGGCGGTTTACCTTGTTTTGAAGAAAATACAAAACTCATGCTAGAAAATGGGAATCTTGTTTTTATTGATACACCCGAAGAAGTTTTATTTAATCGTCTTTTAAATGATGATTCTCGCCCATTGATTGAGAATTTGAATGAGACTGAATTAAAGAAGTATATATCAGTAAAATTAGCTGAAAGACGTCCGTTTTACGAGAAAGCAAGCATCAAAATTAGTGGCGATAAATCAATCAATGAAATTTGTACAGAAATCAATGAAAAGTCAAAGCTTCTTAAGTCCTAATTTTTCTCGAAGGTAGAATCCTGTTGAATTTCCTTCTAAAACTGCTAACTCTTCAGGAGAACCTTCAAATAAAATATAGCCGCCTTTATCTCCACCAACTGGACCTAAGTCGACAATATAATCAGCACATTTTATAACTTCCATGTTGTGCTCGATAACAAGAATTGAATGTCCTTTATCGATTAAAGCATTAAAAGCGATAACTAATTTTTCGATGTCGTAAAAATGCAAGCCGGTAGTTGGTTCATCAAAAATAAATAGGGTAGAGGGAGCATTGTTTCCTTTGGATAGAAAAGATGCTAATTTAACCCTTTGCGCTTCACCGCCACTCATTGTACTTGAAGATTGTCCAACTTTTAAGTAAGACAAACCAACATCAACTAATGGTTGGATTTTATCAACAATCTTTTGGTCCAAGCGATCTGTTCCAGCTTTAAAAAATGCTAAAGCATCAGCTAAATTTGTTTCCAAAAGTTCATAAATTGACTTTCCTCGGTATTCAATTTCTAATGTTTCAGACTTATAGCGTTTCCCCTTGCACGTTTCACAAGTCAAATGAACATCTGCCATAAATTGCATTGCAACAGTAATTGTACCTTCTCCTTCACACATTTCACAGCGCCCACCTTCAACATTAAAACTAAAAAAACCAGGTTTGTAACCTCGCATTTTAGCTAGCAATTGACGAGAATATAATTCCCGGATATCATCAAATGCTTTTACATAGGTAATCGGATTACTTCTCGATGATTTACCAAGAGGGTTTTGATCTATAAATTCCACGAGACTTATCTCTTTTAAATCTCCAGAAAGACCATTAAATTTTCCAATTAATTCACTACTCAAGCCCAATTCTTTTCTAAGAGCAGGATAAAGAATAGAACGAACTAGAGTAGACTTTCCGGAACCAGAAACACCCGTAAAACAAACCAAACTATTCAAGGGAATCTTTAAATCGAAGTTCTTTAAATTAAATTGGCGAGCTCCTTGAATTAGAAGTTTATTTTTTGTGATCCTTCGCTTTTTTGGAATGGGGATTTCTCGAAGTCCCATTAAATATTCTGCAGTTAGGCTTTCTTTTGCCCCTTTAAGTTGAGAAAAGGAGCCCTGAAAAACGACTTCTCCACCAAAAACACCAGCTTTTGGACCAATATCAATAATTTGATCAGCGGCTTTCATTACTTCTTCCTCGTGCTCAACAATTATTACAGTATTTCCCACTAATTTTAACTCTTGGAGTACGCTAATCAGACGAGCTGTATCTTTCGGATGTAAGCCAATTGATGGCTCATCTAAAACATAAATAGAGCCAACCAAACTACTACCTAATGATGTTGCTAAATTTATCCTTTGTGATTCACCTCCTGAAAGTGAATTTGCAGCACGATTAAGTGTTAAATAACCCAGTCCAACATCTAATAAAAATCTGAGTCTTGACTGAATCTCAGGTAAAATTCGATTTGCAAGTTGCGTTTCATACTTGTCTAATTTCAAAGAATTGAAAAAATTAAAACATTCATCCAATGGAAGTAAAACACATTCTTGAATTGATACCTTATTTATTTTGACAAATGCAGCATCGCCTCTCAAGCGTGTTCCATGGCATTCGTGGCAGCTTGTTTTTCCGCGGTACCGCGAAAGTAAAACACGGTATTGAATTTTATACGTTTGACTTTCTAAAAATTTAAAAAAGCGCTGTAAACCAGTAAAATATTGATTTCCTTTCCATAATATTTGAACTTGTTCTTCAGTCAAATCATCGATTGATCTATGGATTGGAAAATCAAATTTCTTAGCGTTTAAAATTAGTTCGTTAAGGTATTCCCCCATTGTTTCGCCTCTCCAAGGAGCAATTGCACCCTCAAAAACACTAAGCTTTCGATTTGGAAAAACCAGTTCCTCATCTATTCCTAGAATTTGCCCGTATCCTTCACAGGTTTTGCATGCTCCAACAGGATTATTAAAAGCAAAAAAATGCGAACTTGGCTCCTGAAATACTTGTCCATCTAATTCAAAACGATTGTTAAACCATTTGATTTTATTTGTTTCGGGATCTAAAATCCCACAACTTCCGTTTCCTTCAGCAAAAGCAATAGAAATAGAATCCGTAGCACGCGAAACAGCTCCATCATCTGAGAAATTAGTTTGAATACGGTCAATAACTAATAGGGTGTCTGCTGGTATCTTACGCTCTAAATGATCTTCAATTAAGTGAAAAGAATTAGAATAATAAATTCTTGTAAAACCTTGTTTATAAACAATTTGAATTATTTTATCTAAACTATTATTTAAAGTAATATTTAAGGGACAGACAATCGCAATTTTAGTTTCTTTCTTTAGCGAATGTAAATATTCCATACAATCTGTAACACTGTGTTTTTTAACAGTACTTCCAGAAATTGGGGAAATTGTTTTCCCTATTCTTGCGTAAAGCAATTTTAGGTAATCGTATATTTCTGTTGTCGTACCAACGGTTGAGCGAGGATTACTAGTAATCACTTTTTGTTGAATCGCAATGGAAGGTGAAAGTCCTTTGATGAAGTCAACTTCAGGTTTATTTAATTTCCCTAAAAATTGTCGTGCATAAGAAGACATGCTTTCAATAAAACGGCGTTGTCCTTCAGCATAAATAGTATTAAATGCCAAACTAGATTTACCAGAGCCTGAAACTCCTGTTATCACCGTAATTTTTCCGTGAGCTATATTTACTGAAAGATTCTTCAGGTTATGAACTCTTGCTCCCTTAATTTCTATTTCTTGCTTCACCGTACAAATTTAACAAGTGAAAGAGAATGCTGTTCAGAATTATCAAAAGAAATTCATTTTAAATCTCTAAAATAATGAATCCACATTTTATCCTTATTTTTGGTAAAAAACATAAAAAGAATGCAGAAAAACAATCGAACTCCAAATCTAATTGAAGCGCTTATTCCGATAATTATTTTAATTGCTTTATTGTCTTTGAATGTAATAATATACAAAGATTTAGCAACTTATGGTCCAAATCAAATTGCATTAATAGTAGGAGCAGTTATTGCCGCATTAATTGGTTTTAAACTCGGTTACACATGGGAACAGATTCAAAAAGGAATGGTAAAAAGTATCAATTCAGCCATGTCAGCAATCCTCATTCTATTAATCATTGGGGCTTTAAGCGGCACTTGGATGATATCTGGCATTGTTCCAACTATGATTTATTATGGACTTCAATTGATGCACCCAAGTTATTTTCTTTTGGCTGCCTGCATTATCTGCTGTATTGTTTCTTTAGCCACCGGAAGTTCTTGGAGCACTGTTGCTACTGTTGGAGTTGCCTTATTAGCAATTGGAACTGTAATGGGCGTGCCACTTGGAATGTGTGCAGGAGCGATTATATCAGGTGCTTATTTTGGAGATAAAATGTCGCCTTTATCTGACACCACAAATCTTGCGCCTGCAATGGCTGGAGGTGATTTATTTACACATATCCGCTACATGATGTATACGACTATTCCAACTTTGATTTTAACGTTTATAATTTTCGGAATACTCGGTTTTTATATTAATCCTGGAAACAACCAACAAGGTGTTAATGAATTACTTAAAGCAATGGATTCTAAATTTTATATTTCCCCAATTTTATTTCTTGTTCCTTTAGTAGTTTTTGGATTAATAGCATTAAAAGTAGATGCCTTGCCCGCTTTATTTGTTGGTGCAGTTTTAGGAGGTGTTGTCGCTTGCTTTGCTCAGCCTCAGTTGATAAAAGAAATTTCTGGAGCTACTGGTAATTATGCTACAGCGGCATATAAAGCAGTTTTGCAAGCAATGACTGGTGAAGTTAAGATTCAAACAAATAATGAAAGTATCAGTAAATTATTAAGTACTCGCGGAATGTTTGGCATGCTGAATACAATTTGGTTGGTATTGTGTGCTATGTGTTTTGGTGGCGCGATGGAAGTTTGTGGTTTATTAAAAAAGATAACACAAACTGTTATGCGAAAAGTAGAGTCAACGGGAAGTTTAATTGCAACTACTGCTGGAAGCTGTATCTTTTTTAATGCAACTGCATCCGATCAATACTTAGCAATTGTCGTTCCTGGAAGAATGTTTGCAAAAGAGTTTCGGGATCGTGGTTTAAAACCAGAAAATCTAAGTCGAACTTTAGAAGATTCGGGAACTGTAACTTCTGTTCTTTTTCCATGGAATACTTGTGGTGCTGCTCAAGCAAGTGTTTTAGGTGTTGCTACCGGAACATATTGGATGTATTGCTTTTTTAATTTAATTAGTCCTTTAATGACTGTTTTTTACGCTTATATGAACATTAAAATCAAGCGATTTACACCAGAAGAAATGGAGGAAATGGCGAAAAAAGAGGTGATTGAGGAAAATTAAAGTCCAAGATTTAATTCAATTCCAAGGATAAAATTATGGATGACTTTAATATGAATTTCTTGAGATCTATCAGCAAACTCAGAGTAAGGTGCACGAATTTCTAAATCTGCAAGTTCTGCTAATTTCCCACCATCTTTTCCTGTAAGTACAAGAGTTTTCATTCCTTTCTTCTTTGCTTCTTCTACTGCTAGAATTACATTTTTTGAAGAACCAGAAGTTGAAATTCCAAGCAAAACATCACCAGGTTGCCCTAAAGCTTCGATGTAACGAGAAAAAACAAAGTCGTAACCAAAATCATTTGCAACACAAGAAATATGTGAGGGGTCGGAAATTGAAACCGCTGCTAAACCTCTACGATTATTGCGAAAGCGCCCGCTTAATTCTTCAGCAAAATGCATGGCGTCGCACATTGATCCACCATTTCCACAGCTTATGATTTTGTTTCCAGCTTTTAAAGCAGTACACATCATCTCAATTGCAGTCTCAATTTTTTCAAAATTTTCAGTATTTTGAAATTGACTAAGAATGAGTTGTGCCTCTTCAAATTGCTTTTTAATTTCAGATTTTAAGTCCATAGAAAATTTATTATTAAGCGAAATTAAACATTTAGTAGCTTGAATTTAAGTCTAATCTTGAAAATGTTATTCTATGAGAACAAAATAGCTTAACTGTCTGTTTTATTTTTATGTATCAACTCAAACGCAAACAATTTGTAAAAACAGACCTAAAAACCTGTTGGGATTTCTTTTCTTCCCCTCAAAATTTAAAGCGAATTACTCCGCAATACATGGGTTTTAACATAAAATTCGACCTACCAGAAAAAATGTATGAAGGACTTATGATTGAATATTCTGTTAAGCCATTATTAGGAATTCCAATGACCTGGATTACGGAAATAAAAACGGTGAAGGACAATTTATTTTTTGTTGACGAACAGCGAAAAGGCCCCTATAAAATATGGCATCACGAACACCATTTCAAAGAAGTTGAAGGGGGAATCGAAATGACAGATATTGTATCTTATGAATTACCATTTGGAATTCTTGGGAAATTTGCTCATGCACTTTTTGTAAAAAAGCAATTAGAAGGAATTTTTAATTTCCGAATAAAAATGGTCGATGAAATATTCGCTTAAGATACTTTTTACATTTAAATCGCATTAATCGGTATTGAATTATTAATTTTGGGGCTATGTCAGAGGAGGTAATAAAAGTTGAGAAATTAGCCAAGAATTTCGGTTCATTTGAAGCAGTTCGCGATGTCTCCTTTACAGTAAATAAAGGCGATGTATTTGGATTTCTCGGTCCAAATGGTGCAGGAAAAAGCACAACAATTCGCTGCTTACTTTCACTTATTAGGTTGAATGCTGGTACTATCCAAATGTTTGGTAAAAGTTATGCTACTCATCGCTACGAAATACTATCGAAAATTGGAAGCATTATTGAAAAACCAGATTTCTATAATTATTTATCTGCTCAAAAGAATTTAGAAATTTTTGCTCGGATTTCAGGAGCTACAGTTTCAACAAAAGAAATTCATGAAATGTTAGAATTTGTTGGCTTAGGCGGCAGAGGTAAAGATAAAACAAAGGGCTTTTCTCATGGAATGAAGCAGCGTTTAGGAATCGCTCAAACCTTATTGCATAAACCAGAATTAATCATTTTAGATGAACCAACAACTGGATTAGATCCGCAGGGAATTATCGAAATTAGAAATCTTATTTTACGTCTAAAAAACGAGCAAAATAAAACCATTTTACTTTCCTCGCATCAACTTTCTGAAATCGAGTTAATAGCCAACAGAATGGTAATCATTACGAAAGGTAAATCATTGGTAGAAGGAAATGTGCAAGAATTACTTAACGCTCAAGAATTGACAGTTAGATTGGAATTATCTGATGTAAACAAAGCAATTCCTTTAATTCAACAACATTTTGCAAATGTAGAAATCACTCGTATAAACGAAGTTGAAATTTCACTGAGCATAGAAAAACAACAAGTTCCTCACCTTAATAAAATGTTAGGAGATAACAATATTCTTGTTTATGCATTAGAGCCAAAACGAAAATTAGAAGATTTTTTCATGAAAATAGTTCAGTCTTAAAATGTTACTTAAAAATATCTACAACGAATTTATTAAGATTCTTGCAAAACCAAGAAGTTACATTGGAATTGGTGCATTAACATTGTTGATTTGTATTATTTTATTTGCAATGAAAGCTGATGGTTCTTCTTTTATATCCTTTGTAACATCTTCTTTTGAACAAACACTTTCATTTAATGGCACTATTTTAAATGGAAATTTAATCGCTTTCATTATTCTTCAAATGTTAATTGTCCATATCCCATTATTAGTTGCTTTAGTGACAGGCGATTTGATTTCTGGGGAAGCAGCCATGGGAACTATAAGAATGTTGGCAACTAAACCAATTTCTCGAACAAAGATTGTAATATCAAAGTTTATAGCAGGTGCGGTTTACACTTTTATTCTTACCCTTTGGCTTATTTTTCTATCGCTTTTTGTTTCCAAGTTTATCTTTGGATCTGGAGATTTAATTGTTTTAAATAGTGAAGGCTTAGTTATTTTAAAAGAACAAGATATTCTTTGGCGTTATGGCTTAAGTTTTATTGTTGCCTTTTTGTCGCTTTTAACAGTTTCTTCCGTTTCAATTTGCTTTTCTGCTTTTGCGGAGAATTCAATAGGTCCGATTGTTTCAACAATGGCTGTTATTATCTTATTTACAATAATTGGCTCAATGGAAGTGTCTGTTTTTCAAAATATTAAGCCCTTTTTATTTACAACTCATATGGCGTCTTGGAGAAGTTTCTTTGAAGATCCTGTGCCGTATTCCAAAATCTTTAATTCAATTATTATACTAGTAGTTCACAATATTTTACTTGTGTCCATTGCAATTATCAAATTCAATAAAAAAGACATCACTTCCTAATGAAAAAACTACTTTTTCTTTCACTTTTTTTTATTCAAGTCACTTCCTATTCGCAAGATGCAAACCAATTACTAAAAAGGGTAGTTGAAAAAATTACGAGTGTTAAAGATTATTCTGTTGACGCATCAGTAAAGACAGATATACCATTCATCAAGATATTACCGGTTAAAGCAAAGATATATTTCAAGCAAAAAGATAAATTTAAAATTGTCTCTAAAGGCATTGTAATCCTTCCAAAACAGGGATTTACAGATGTTAATACTTTTTTAAGTAAAACAAATTCATACATGGCTGTTGATGGCGGTTCAAAAATGATTGGTGAATTGAAAACATCATTGATTACGGTTATTCCAACAAATGAAAACAGCGAATTTGTTCTTGCAAAATTGTGGATAGACCCAAAAAATGCAGTGATTATTTCATCTCAAATTACTACCCGATCTAGCGGAACTGTAAATGTCGACTACTTTTATAGCTCAGAAATTGCTTTTGGACTTCCAAGTGAATTAATTTTTGAAATTGACATTAAGAAATTTAAAATGCCAAAAAGCGTAGCTGCTGATATCAATAACGATAAGCCAAAAGATAAATCAAAAAAGAAAAACGAAAATAAAAAAGGAGTTATCACAATTAAATTATCTAATTACATCATAAATAAAGGAATTAATGATGCGATTTTTGAGAAAAAGTGATTTTCAAAAAAAAAGCTATTTTTACTAAAATTTAAAAATGGAATTTGATATAGCGATTATTGGTGGAGGAATAGTTGGCGCAGCTACATTTTATCAACTTCAGAAGAAAAATCCAACATTAAAAATTGCCTTATTCGAAAAGGAAAATATCCTAGCAAAGCACCAAACAGGTCACAATTCTGGTGTGCTTCATTCTGGCTTATATTATAAACCAGGTTCATTAAAAGCGAAAAATTGCATAGAAGGAAAACAAGAGATGATTGCTTTCGCTAAAGAATATGACATTGCACACGATATTTGCGGTAAAGTTGTTGTTGCATCGAATCAACAAGAAATAGTTCGCTTGGAAAAAATTCATCAAACTGGAATCGAAAATAAAATTGAGGGTATTGAACGAATTTCTTCAGATCAAGTGAAAGAAATTGAACCTTTTGTTGAATGTCTCTCTGGTCTTTGGGTTCCATCTACAGGAATAATTGATTTTGCTTCAGCAACAAAAAAAATGATTGAATTAGCCCTTGCACTTCAAACTGAAAGTCGCTTGTTTCTTGCTCATGAAGTAATTTCAATTACAAGAAATGAAGATGAGACAACAATACATACAAACAAAGGGGAATTCACCTCAAAATTTATGGTTTTTTGCTCTGGACTTCAAGCAGATAGAATGGCGAAAAAAGATGGGTTAAATTTGAAAGAGAAGATTGTTCCATTTCGAGGTGATTATTATGAATTAGCAGCACAGGCACAGCACAAGGTTAAGAATCTTATTTATCCTGTTCCAGACCCTGCATTTCCATTTTTAGGTGTTCATTTTACAAGAATGGTTGGGGGAGGAGTGGAGTGTGGTCCAAATGCTGTATTTTCCTTTAAAAGAGAAGGTTACAACAAAACAGATTTTTCTTTTAAAGATAGTTTTGACGCACTTTCATACCGTGGAACTTGGAAGTTGTTTTTAGGAAATATATCTTACGGCATCAACGAATACCGTCGTGCTTTTTCAAAAAAAATGTTTTTAAAATCATTACAGCAAATGATTCCATCTTTGACAATGGATGATATTGAACCGGGAAGAGCAGGAGTGAGGGCGCAATTACTTTCCCAAAATGGTGATACGCGCGATGACTTTAGAATTGAGCACCAAGGCAACTCAATTCATGTTTTAAATGCACCTTCACCTGCAGCAACTGCATCGCTAGCAATTGGAAAATATATCGCGCTTGAAGCAGAGGAAAAGTTCGGGTTAAAATAGAATGTAAGCTTAATCTTCTGCCAATTGCTTTTGATAAAGCTCCGCATAATAACCTTTGGACTTTAGAAGAGTTTCGTGTGTTCCTTCTTCTACAACTTCTCCCTGATCGATAACAATTATGTAATTTGCATTTCGAATTGTTGATACTCGGTGACTAACAATGATGGTTGTTAAATTTTGCTTCAAGTGCCTTAAATTTGATAAAATTATTTCTTCTGTTTCAGTATCAACTGCAGACAAGCAATCGTCTAGTAATAATAAACTAGGATTTCTTAATAAGGCACGTGAAATACTAATACGCTGCTTTTGCCCACCACTAAGATTTACGCCACGTTCCCCCAATAAGGTTTCAAACTTGTCTGGAAATTCATCGATATTATGGTAAACATGCGTTAATTCTGTAACCTTAACCAAGTCCTCACTTGAAACCTCACCATCTTTAACGCCAAATTTTAAATTGTTTACAATAGTATCAGAAAAAAGAAAAACATCTTGAGGAACGACACCACATTGTTCACGAAATTTATCCGTATTGATACTCTGAATCGATTTATTGTCAATCAAAACAGATCCTGAAGCTGCATCGAATTGCCGCACTAATAAATCTAAAATAGTTGATTTTCCACTTCCTGTTTTTCCAATAATTGCTAAAGTATCTCCTTGTTTTATTTTAAAAGAAAGATTTTTTAAGGCTTGAATTCCCGTATTGTCATATGTGAAATTTACATTTTTAAATTCAACTCCTCCTTTAAAGTCAAAACCAGAATGGTTTGTGTTGACAATTGTAGGTTCAGTCTCTAAAAATTCACTTATTCTCTTTTGCGATGCTGCTGCTCTCTGAATAATTGAAGTAACCCAGCCTAAACTTGCAAAAGGCCAAGTTAAATTATTTACAAAGAAAATGAATGCTACAATTCCACCCAATGAAATTTGTTTGTCGTAGGTCATCAATCCACCCATATAAATGGCAATTAATGTGCTGACACCAATTAAAAACATAATTGTAGGCATGAAAAGAGCATTAACTAAAACTAACTTCATGCTTTTGTTTTTGTATTCGTTTGCGGCATGCTCAAATTTACTACCCATTTCAGTTTCACGATTGTATGCTTTTATTACCCTGATTCCCGAAAATGTTTCCTGTGAAATCGTTGAAAGATTGGATTGTTCTTCTTGAACTTTCCTGCTCATTGTATTCATTTTACTTGAAACTCTGTATATCAAGAACGACATTAAAGGAAGTGGCATTAGAACAAATAAAGTAAGTTGAGGACTTATGTTCACCATTTGAACTATAATCATAGAAGAAAGCACAACTAAATTTATGGTATACATGATTCCGGGACCTAAATACATTCTTACTTGACTCACATCTTCAGAAATACGATTCATTAAATCCCCCGTAGAATTTCGCTTAAAAAATCCTAAATCTAATTTTTGATAATGTGCATAAATCTCATTTTTTAAATCAAATTCAATAAAACGTGACATTACAATGATCGTTTGACGCATTAAGAACAAGAAAAATCCTTTTCCTATGGATAATAAGATGTAAATACCACCAATTTTGAAAGATAAAAATAAAGCGTCTTCATAACCACTTATAGTCGTACTCCCCATTAAATCATCAACTGTAGATTTAACGTACAAAGGCATTTGAACTCCAAAGTAATTACTGATAATTGTAAAAAGAATACCGAATAAAAAACGCCATTTGTATTTAAAAAAATATTTATTCAAGTATTGAAGTGACTTCATTGATTATTTTCTAATTTTGCGCTGTTGAAATATGCTGCAAATGTAAGCATTCAGAACTAAAGTTAACGAACGATAAGATAAGTATGTCTGAAATAACAACTGAAATAGTGAACGATCTTTCCATGAATCCCGTGATCGGTCAAATGGCCAATATGGGTCATGAACAAATTCTTTTTTGTAATGATGCAGCAACTGGATTAAAAGCTATTATCGCTGTTCATAATACAGTTTTAGGTCCAGCACTAGGTGGAACAAGAGTTTGGGCTTACAACAACGAAATGGATGCCTTAAATGATGTTCTTCGACTTTCTCGCGGAATGACTTATAAAAATTCAATATCAGGATTAAATTTAGGAGGAGGGAAGGCCGTTATTATCGGAGATGCTAAAAGCATTAAATCTGAGGCTTTATTTCGAAGATTTGGTAGGTTTGTAAATAGTTTAGCAGGAAATTATATTACTGCTGAAGATGTTGGCGTTTCTCCGATTGACATGACACATGTAAACAAAGAAACAAATCATGTAGTTGGTTTGCCCGGCAAAAGTGGCGATCCTTCGCCTGTAACTGCTTATGGAACTTACATGGGAATGAAAGCTTGTGCTAAAATACAATATGGTTCTGATTCCTTAAATGGGAAAAAGATTGTTGTGCAAGGAGTAGGGCATGTTGGTGAATACCTCGTAGAATATTTGAGAAAAGAAAATGCAACTGTTTACATTGCAGATATAAATTCAGAAACATTGAATCGAGTAGCTCAAAAATATGGAGCTCACATTATTGATAAAGATGCTTTTTATGATTTCGATATGGATATTTATGCGCCCTGTGCTTTAGGTGCTACGATTAATGATGATACATTGAGTAGACTAAAATGTTCAATTATTGCTGGAGCGGCAAATAATCAATTAAAAGTGGAATCTGTTCATGGCTTAGAAATAATGAAAAAAGGAATTATTTATGCTCCAGATTATGCAATCAATGCAGGAGGAGTAATAAATTGTTTTTCAGAAGTAAAAGGACTTCCAGCAGAATGGGCACAGCAAAAGGCTGCAGAAATTTACACGACCATTTTGAATATCGTAAAACGATCACAAGATGAACATATTCCAACATATCAAATAGCAAATAAAATAGCTGAAGAAAGGATCAAAGCTAAAAGAATAGTAGAATTACCCCTATAATAAAATGTTAAACAGACGTCATTTACGAATCAAGGTACTGCAAATTCTTTATGCTTTTTTTCAGTCAAAAGAAATTGATGTTGTAAAAGCACAGAATGAATTATTGCTTTCAGTAGAAAGAATGTACGATTTGTACCTTTATTTACTCCTAACAATTCCTGAACTAAAGCGAGCAGCTGAATTAAACAATGAAAACAGAAAAAATAAATTGCGACCAAATGAAAGTGATTTGATGCCTAATCTTAAATGGGTAGAAAATAGTTTAGTTTTAAAAATTGAAGAATCAAAGGATTTAAATAAGGTTTCTTCAGCACGAAAGGTAAATTGGTTGGGCGCAGAAAATCAAGAGATTTTTAGAAAAATGTTTCTTCAAGTTAAAGACAGTGAGACTTATTTTGAGTTCATGGAAAATGGCTTGAAGGATTTTGAAGAAGACAAAAAGTTTGCTTTAGCGCTTTTCAAAAATGAAATCATAAATTCTGAGTTTTTACATAATTACATAGAAGACAAGAGTATTTATTGGCTGGATGATATCGATTTATGTTGTTCTATGGCATTAAAAACTTTAAAAACAGCAGCTCCAGATAAAGAAATTTCAATTTTATCCCTTTACAAAGAAGATGATGATGAAAAGGAATTTATTTTAAATTTGTGTCGCAATACAATTGAAATGGACGTTGAAAATGAGAAGCTTATAGAAATTTTAGCAGTAAATTGGGAGGTGGATCGTATTGCTAAAATGGATGTATTACTTCTTAAAATGGCACTTGTAGAATTGCAGACATGTAGCAATATTCCTACAAAAGTTACAATGAATGAATACATTGAGATTTCAAAATTTTACAGTACGCCAAAGAGTAATTTGTTTATAAATGGAATTTTGGATAAGGCAATTTCAATGTTGACAAAAGAGAAAAAAATTAAAAAAATAGGTAGGGGATTAGTAAGTTAAAAAATAAGAAATGCAGAAAATAATTTTTTATACGTTTTTAAATTTAAGTCTTGTGATTTATGGTTGTTCAGAGAATAAACCACTTGAAGTAGGGCAGAAAACAACAATGGAAATCGATTCTGTTTTTAACGCTGGGACAGTTGTGAAAGGAGAAATTATACATGCAACATTTAAAGTTCGAAATACAGGAGATTATCCTTTGGTTTTTGGTGAAGTAAGAGCTTCTTGTGGTTGTACGGTCCCTAGTAAACCACAAAAACCAATTCAGCCAGGAGAAACAAGTCAAATAACAGCAGAAGTGAATACAGCAAATTTGACTTCTAAGCAAATTATTAAATCAGTAACAACAATGTCTAATACAGAACCTAATATTCATTTATTAGAAATTAAAGCAAAAATAAAATAATAGTATAAACAATTAAATAAAGTAAGTTATGAGTGGTCAAGGAATGCAAAGTTTATTAATGTTAGGTCTAATGGTCTTAATTTTTTATTTTTTTATGATTCGTCCTCAAATGAAGAAGCAGAAAGAATTGAAGAATTTTAGAGAGAATTTAAAAGCTGGTGATAAAGTTGTTACAATTGGTGGTATTCATGGAAAAATACTTGAGGTTTCTGATACGACAGTTTTGGTTCAAGCAGAAGGCACAAAACTTCGTTTTGACAAATCGGCAATTGCTCAAAGTTCCGAAGATCAAATTATGATGAAGTAAAATTGAATTTATTCACCTAATTTTAAAGTAATGATACAAACTATGAAAATAATAAGTTCAAAATATAAATCTATCCTCAAAAAAGGACTAGTTTTAGCATCAATCCTTATTTCTTTTTCTTGTTTCTCTCAGCAAACAATAAATGGAACCATCGTGCATGATGGAATCGTACGTTCATATAAATTATATATCCCTTCAATTTATAATGGAAATACGGCTGTTCCATTACTTTTTAATTTTCATGGGTATACCAGTAATTCAAATGAACAAATGTTTTATGGGGATTTTAGAAATATCGCCGATACGGCTAATTTTCTGGTGGTTCATCCTCAAGGAACTTTAGACAATACCAATACTACCCATTTTAACGTGGGTTGGGGCGGAAGTACGGTTGATGACGTAGGTTTCACAGAAGCATTAATAGATTCTTTATCAGCTGCTTATTCCATTGACCAAAACAGGATTTATGCAGTTGGAATGTCAAATGGTGGATTTATGAGTTTTCGACTTGCCTGTGAATTGAGTGCTAAAATAGCGGCCGTTGGTTCTGTTACTGGTTCAATGACGCCTTCCACATTGGGTGATTGTAATGCTTCGCATCCTATGCCAATTATTCAAATCCACGGAACAACTGATGCAACAGTTCCTTATAGTGGCTCAACAGGGTGGACAGCATCCATTACAAATGTCTTAAACCAATGGGCCACATTTAATAATTGTTCTCCTTCACCCACTATAATTAATATTCCTAATATCTATCAAGCAGACGGAAGTACAGTTGAGAAATACACTTACGAAAATGGAGATAATTGCAGCCAGGTTATTCATTACAAAGTAATAAATGGGCAGCATACATGGCCAGGTAGTGCTATTAATTTTCCTGGCACTAACTATGATATTAATGCTTCAGTGGAGATTTGGAATTTTCTTTCTAAGTATGATATTTTTGGATTAATCTCTTGTAATCCAGCAAATATTGATGAGCAATTTGGAATCTTAGATTTTCAAGTATTTCCAAATCCATGTAGTGAATCTATACATGTTGATTTAAAAATAGCTGAATCATCTTTGTATGAAATCTATTCTCTGTATGGACAACTTTTAAAATCTGGATCTATTTCTCTAAACAGTAATGTAATTGATCTTTCTGATTTTCAACCGCAAGCTTACCTTCTTAAGATAGGAGGAAGATACCAACGCTTTATTAAACTTTAACCTAATCGTTATTATAGTAATGAATTCTCATTACTTAGATTATCTATTTAACATAATATTAA
>JBILPT010000041.1:0-12432 GCA_044373675.1 Crocinitomicaceae bacterium
TTACCATTGCCATAACCATCCATTCTTGTGATCTGTGGTGAAGAACCATACGAAATTAATTGGTCTGTTCCACCTGCTTCTGGCATTGGATTGTGGGGTATAACTTCAATCGCTTTTATTTCGCCTATTGCTGCTTTTCGACTAGCGATATAAGGAATTTTTTGGCCATCTAGTAATAAAGGATCAGTTGGAGAATATGTTTTATAATTATTATAAGCATAAGCAATCGCCATAAAATAATAGCTTTTAAAATTTACAAGCGTAGAATTACCTTGCGAAAATAAATCTTTCGTTACGCTAAAACTTTTACGAATACCTTTATTCTCTCCGTTTACTCTCAAAACAGGAATACTTGCATTTAGGTCATCACTGAATTCAAAATTGATTATTTTACTAACATTATCTTTTATGTCAACTTGAGCAACAAGTCTAGATTTTGAAGGATCTGTTAATTCAGAAGATGAAACGCTTTTATTTTTTAATTGGAAAATTTGGTAACCCTGAAAACGATACTTTTTATCAGCATTAGGGTCAGCAGAAACGATAAAGGGATCAAATTCTTGGTAGCCTTCGTTGTAATTATTTGAATTTTGTGAATTTGACAGGAATAATATAATTTCATTATTTAACTCTTGAAAATCCAAATTTGGAGCGTGAGGTGCATCTAAAACCCTAAAGCAATTCTCAAATAAGGCTTGGGCTTTATCATCGGCTCTTCTTAAAACTTCTACAGATTCGAAGGGATTTCCGCCATTTGAACGAGCATAAACTACACCAACTGTGATATTGTTAACTGCTCCGGGCTTCAAAACAAATGGACCAGCTGACTCCACAAATCTACGATCATTTGGTGTATTATTTGCTGTTTGTTCTGTCCAAGGAGCTTGAGGATTCCCGTTAGTTCCCCAGCCCAATGGATCTGTATCTCCAGGAAACATAAAATCGCAGGGCATTAGCGGATTTGCATCTGGGTCAGAAATATGACCACTTCCTCCGTAGACAAACTTTGTTCCATCCTTCCAGAAACCTCTTAAATAATTGTAGTAATCAGAGGAGGAAATTGGATCTGTTTGATTAGGATTTGCGCCATTTGTGGTATTTGAATAATATAAAAATCTGCGCATTCCAAAACGCTCATTATCAATTACACCATCTCCATAACCAATACCATTCAATGCTTCGTTCATTCCAATTCCAAAGTCATTATCAATTCCATCATTATCTTGATAAGGCCCTTCAAAGAAATCAACTCCAACTGCTGGAGGTGAATATCCATATCCTTTATATCCGGAGTTATCGCCATCAAAATTATCTCCATTATAGTAATATGCTAAGCCCCGATTTACGTCGCAGCCAACATAATCATCATAAGGATCGCCTAAAGCGCCATCTGTAAAAAACCCAAAATAAGTATTATACAAAGTTTGAGTTCCACGATTTATGAGCTCATAATTATAAAATGTCATATTATTTACCTCATCATTGGATGAAAAAGCAAATGCTTGAGCCCTAATTTCCATACCGATTGGATCAGCGCCTGTTTCAGTGTGAATATTTCCTTTATCGTTCATTACCCACCAATAATTCATATCGCCATAAAGGGAGACTTTTCTATCAACACTGCATTCTTTATCTTTTTTAACATCATACCAAGGGAAATCGCCATCTTGCCAATTGTAATGACCATCACTATTAAAATCATAAAAAGGAGCTAAATAATAATCTTGGCCTTGAGAAACATCACCGTGAGCTGGCCAATTTTTAATGTTATCTGGAACTTTATAGTTTGGAAATTTTTCAGTCTGTGTAGAAGTTCCATTTTGAGAATCAAAAATACCAGCTTCATACCACTTATTAAATTCGCGGACCATATCTTGAGTTGTAACAAAATGCTTATCGTATTTACTACAGTTTTCATAATTTGTTTCCGCAGTAACTTTAGTAAGCGGACCCGTCCAATAATCTTGTCCGTTTCTGTAACGAAGAGCAGCTAATTTTAATTGATTGTTCACATCTGTTCCTCCTAACCAAAGGGCTGCAGTAAACAGCGCCATGATTCCAGAATTCTTTGGGATCTCATATTGGGAGTAGTTTTGATTAGGAATCTGCCATAAATTTCCAGCAGTATGAATCATCGCCCTCACATTGTTCAACTCTAAATAAGTTGTGCTAGTTGGAGGGGCGCATCCAGCAGCTTTAGGTGGCTTTGTTTTTATTTTATAGGTCCCATCATAAACTTGACCAAAGGTTTGATTTGCAAATTGTAGAAAAAGGAAAAAACAAATTATTCGAGCCACTTACCAAAATTTTTATGAAGATAGTAAGAAATTATAAGTTAATATTATCTTTGGCTTATGCGTGATTTAGCAACAAAAGAAGATATTGCCTTTTTAGTGGAAAAATTTTATCAAGCTATCCTTAAAAATAAATTTTTACGCCCCTTTTTTGAGAATATTAATTTTAAAGAACATCTTCCTAGAATGATTCATTTCTGGAGTTTTATACTTCATGATGAAGCTGGTTACACAACAAATGTTACTGAAAAACACATTCGCTTACCACTAAAAAAAGTTCATTTTGAAATTTGGCTGGAGCTATTCAATAAAACTACCGATTTTTATTTTAACGGGAAATATGCTGATAAAGCAAAAGAACGCGCAGCTTTAATTGGTTGGACAATTCAAAGTAAAATAATAGAATAAATCTTCATTAATTACTACTTATTTTCTCTGTCATATATTTACTTGAAACATTTTTTAAAAATAGAGTTTAATTTATTTAATTATATTGGATATAAAACCAAGAAGATTGTTCTAATGTCAATGATAAAGAAAAAGTATATTTGCTAAAGAAAATTATTTGTGTGAAAAATCATCAACCAAAATCAGTTCTTCTATTTACAATTCTAGTGTTTTCCTTACTATTGTTAATCGTTTTTAGCATGCCGAAAGGAGGTTTTTCTTTATTCAATATTAACTTGAAATTTTTGAGTTTAGAAGCATTAATGAATCCAACTAAAGATAATAAAAAGAATATTGATGCAATCATTCAAAAAGTTGACACGACAAATCTTAATTCCCCATTAAAAAAACACAAGGGTAAAAGTACTGGGGAATTAGGCGCAGCAAATGGAGGTGATTTATCAGTTAATGCTTCTGTTGAACTTGATATAAATGAGCAAGTAAGTCAAAATTTAGACCGTTTTTTTAAAAAATTAAAAAATATATCGGCCCTTAAAAACAAGCTATCTATTTTTCATTACGGTGATTCTCAAATTGAAGGAGATAGAATGACCGCTTATTTTCGGCAACGATTACAAACTCAATTTGGGGGAAATGGTCCAGGTATGATTCCTGCTTTAAACGTTTACAATACCCAAACATTTAAACAAACTTTTTCTGATAATTTTGAAAGATTGACAGCTTTTTGGGGAGCGAAGCTATCCTCAAAAAAATATGGGGCGATGGGGTCTGTTGGTGTATTTAAAATTGATAGCAGTCAAACGTTGAAAGGGGAACCTACGACTGCTTGGATTGAAATTGATGCATCAAAAAATGCCTATGGAAGAGCCCGAGAATATAATCACGTTCGATTTTATTATAATAGTTGTGTTAAACCCTGTTTACTCAAAGTATTCCAAAATGGACAGTTGATACATGAAGACAGTCTTAAAACAGACGGAAATGCACATTCAATAACCCTCGATTTTCCTGAATCGCCAGGAAAATTAAAGTATTTACTCTCATCTACAAAAAGTCCGGTTATAAGTGGCTTTAGCTTAGAGGGAGATATTGGAGTGCAAGTTACAAATGTTGCCATGCGTGGTTCATCTGGCACAAATTTCAGTTCTATGGACCAAACACTCTTTAGAAATATGCATTCAGAATTAAATACTCAATTATTTATTCTACAATTTGGAGGAAATACAATCCCTGGTCTTAAAGACAGTTCGTCGGTGCGCTATTATGCAAAATCATTTAAAAGGCAGATTCAATTGATTCAATCTCAAGTGCCAGGGGCAGCAATAATTGTAATTGGGCCAAGCGATATGTCCCAACTAAATGAAGGTGTTTTTGAATCTTATAACTTAATTCCTTATTTAACAAATCAAATGAAAAAAGTTAGTGTTGAAAGTGGCGCTGCCTATTGGGATTTATTCAAGGCAATGGGGGGCAAAAATTCAATGCCTTCATGGGTTGAACAAGGATTAGCTGGGTCAGATTACATACATTTTACCTCAAAAGGAACAAGTATTGCATCTCAATTATTTTATGATGCTTTTATTTCTGCTTACGCAAAATGGGAGTTAAAAAATCAAGTAGAGTAAAAATATGGAGAAACTTTTAGTTTTTATTCTGCTGTTTGTCATAAAAACACCCTTGATTTGGTCGCAATCGTTTGACGATTTAAGAAATTATAATCATCCTGAATTTGCGAAATCAAATTCTGAGATTAGTGAAAAAAAGTCTCTAATAAATTTAGACTGTAACCAATTTGCTTTTTTCTCAGAGAAAAGTACTAATTGGTTCTATTTGTATACAGAAATACAAAAAATGATTACCAAGAAAGATCGCAAGTTAAACTTTTATCATATTGGAGGATCACATATTCAAGCTGATATTTATACACATGATTTTAGAACTTTTTTACAATCTAACTGGCCCGGATTAAATGGCGAAAGAGGATTGGTCTTTCCTTTTGGATTAGCAAGCACCAATAACCCGTCAAATTATAATTTTTCCTCACCAAATAATTGGACAGGATTTCGCAGTGTGAGTGCACGGCCAGAAGATTTACAATATGGATTGACAGGGGCGGCAATAAAATGTGCTGATTCACTAATTGTTGTAAATTTTAAACACATGCGTTCACTTGTTAAGCCTCCCTTTAATCGCTTAAGGATTTATCACAATACAGGAGAATTTTTCTATGATATGAATTTTGGTTCGCAAGAATTATTTGTCACAGATACATATCACCATGCAGATTTAGGTTATTCTGAAATTCGCTTTTCAGACAAAATGGATTCACTTGATATTCAGTTTATTCGTACTTGTAATATTGCTGCTTCTTTAGAGATTTATGGTTTTGAATTTTTAAATGATTTGCCCGGTATAACTTACAATGCAATTGGTATAAATGGCGCTGGACTTTATACTTATTTGGGAAATGAACATTTTTTACGAGATTTGAAAATTCATCCACCAGATTTTTTTGCTTTTTCACTAGGAACAAATGATGCATATACATCTTATGAAAATTTTAATCCTCAGAAATACAAAGAAAATTTAGAGGAAATGATAAAATTAGTATTAACTGTTAATCCTAAATGTGCTATTTTACTTACCGTTCCTAATGATTGTTTATTCAATAAAAAACATCTCAATAAAAATACTAACCGGCAACGTGAGGTAATTTATCAATTAGCTGCGAAATATGAACAAGCTGTTTGGGATTTTTATGGTATTATGGGAGAATTGGGTTCTTCAAAAAGCTGGAAAGAAAATGGATTAATGCAAACTGATTATGTTCATTTTACAGCTGGAGGTTATCATATCAAAGGCTCTTTATTGATTGATGCTTTTTTGAAGTACCTATTACAATTTGATAAATTGAGTGAACTTAAAAAATTAAATTAATGGATAGGATTTATCATATTTTCTCTTTTAATGAATTAAAGCCTTTAATATTTACGCAGTTAGATTTTTGGTTGTTTTTTATTTTCGTAATGTTGGTTTTTTCATTCTTGCATAAAAAACTCCTCACCAGAAGTATATTTCTTTCGGTGGTTAGCATTTTCTTTTACTACAAAACATCTGGTATTTATGTGACTTTATTAATTGCAAGTCTCTTTGCAAACTACTTTTTGGGAAATGGAATTGAAAAAGCTAAAACAAATAGTTCAAAAAACATTCAACTTACTAGCGCAATTTTATTTAACCTTTTGACTTTAGGATATTTTAAGTATGCCTACTTTTTTACCGAGTCTTTTAATAACATGTTTCACACCAAATTTGAAGTAGTAAACCAACTATCTGTTTGGGCAAATGGATTTGCAGGTGACGGAACTTTTGTTGAAAAAATTATTCTTCCAGTTGGAGTTTCTTTTTTTACATTTCAAAGTATAAGCTATGTTGTGGATATCTATAGAAAAGACATCGAGCCAGTAAAAAACTTTTTTGAATATTCTTTTTTTGTGACCTTTTTTCCGCAATTAGTAGCTGGTCCAATCGTGCGGGCTAAAGACTTTATTCCTCAAATTAGCAAACCATTTACCTTAAGTAATGAGCAATTTAGTTGGGCGCTTATCTTAATCACAAAAGGACTTTTTAAAAAAATTATTCTTGCAGATTATATAGCAGTTCATTTTATTGATAAAATTGCAGATGCACCACAAGCTTATCCTGGATTTGTTTCTATTCTTGCCATGTGGGCTTACTCACTTCAGATTTATGCCGATTTTTCAGGTTATACGGATATTGCTATTGGTCTTTCCTGCTTAATGGGTTTTGCGCTATTACCTAATTTTAACTCTCCTTATAAAGCAATTTCAGTTGCAGATTTTTGGAGGAGATGGCACAAATCTCTTGGGTCTTGGTTCCGGGATTATCTGTATATTCCACTGGGGGGAAATAAAACTGGGGGTCTAGCAACCTATATTGTAAGCCTAATTATTTTTATTTTCTTATTATTCATTACCCAATGGTATGAATTAATTTACGTTTATGGCGGTTTAATGACGCTCTACTTGATCATCTGGGTTTCATTTCCTTCATTTAAGAATTTTATTCATAGAGATTTAAACTTACTAATCACAATGGTAGTTGGAGGCTTATGGCATGGGGCAAGCGAAAATTTTGTGATTTGGGGAGCAATGAATGGAATAGCTCTGATTTTTTATAATTATTGGAAAAACATTAGTCCCTATGAAAATTCAACGACCCTAATTGTTCGATTTTGGCGCATTTTCATCACCTTTCAATTCATTACTTTTACTCGAATTTGGTTTCGACTCGAAGATAGTTCTGCGCCATTAGCAATGATAAATCATATTTGGAATCATCTAGATCTTAAATGGGATATCGTCAAACTTGTTTTTCAAACCTATTCTTCTGTTTTTTGGATTATTACACTTGGCTACTTCCTTCATTGGATGCCGCAGTCGTGGAAAGATAAAGGACAAGATCGCTTTACTAAAATGAACTTAGGGCTTAAGTCAATTATAATTGTTATCTGTGTATTTCTGATGTACCAAGCTATTTCTGATACGTTTAAACCTTTTGTTTACTTTCAATTTTAAAAGTCTCAGAAGGTTTTTGACATTAAAAAAAAGAATTGAAAAATTATTAATCGGTCATTTACTTGACAAACGCATATACAATGTTGTATCTTTGCACTCCTTTACCTAAAAAAGGTTAAAAAGTATTCTATGAGCAAAATGAAATTATCGGAGTTTAACTTCGATTTACCTGAAGAATTAATTGCCAACTACCCTAGTGATAACCGCGATGAGGCGAAATTAATGGTGATTCATAGAGATACTGGAAAAATTGAACACAAACTATTCAAAGACTTAATCAATTATTTCGAAGAAGACGATGTAATGATTATGAATAATACGCGTGTTTTTCCTGCTAGAATGTATGGAAATAAAGAGAAAACAGGAGCAAAAATTGAAGTTTTTCTTTTACGTGAGTTAAACCGTGAGAGCTTACTTTGGGATGTGCTTGTGGATCCTGCTCGAAAAATACGTATTGGTAATAAATTATATTTCGGAGACGATGACTCTCTGGTTGCTGAAGTAATTGATAATACAACTTCTAGAGGTAGAACACTTCGATTTTTATTCGATGGGCCATATGAGGAATTTAAAGCGAAAATTACTGAGTTAGGTGAAACACCGCTTCCAAAATACATAAAAAGAGAAGTGGAAGCTCAAGATGAAGAGCGCTATCAAACAATCTATTCGAAGGTGGAAGGTGCGGTTGCTGCTCCAACAGCAGGTTTACATTTTTCAAGAGAATTGTTAAAACGATTAGAAATTAAAGGAATTCATTTTGCAGAGGTTACTTTGCATGTCGGACTTGGGACTTTTAGATCTGTTGAAGTTGAAGATTTGACGAAACATAAAATGGATTCAGAACAGGTTATAATTTCTGAAAAAACCGCAGAAATTGTCAATAACGCAAAAAGAAATAAACGTCGTGTTTGTGCAATTGGTACAACTTCAATGCGAGCAATAGAAACTTCTGTTTCTACTGACGGTTATCTAAATTCGTATAATGGATGGACTAATAAATTTATTTTTCCTCCGTATGAATTTAGTATTGCAGATAGTTTGGTTACAAATTTTCATACTCCTCTTTCTACTTTACTAATGATGATTTCTGCATTTTGCGGGCATGAACTTATGACAAAAGCATACAAAGAGGCCATAAAAGAAAAATACCGGTTTTACTCCTATGGCGATGCCATGTTTATTATCTGATTTTCTTTTAAAAAGGAGCTTTACAATAAACCCGTTGCTGCTGTTTACTGATTGGGTGAATAAAAATTAGTTCTTGAGCATGTAAATATAAACGGGTCGATTTTGTGCCGTATAAATCATCTCCAAGTATTGGACATCCTAAACCAAGATTGTGTGCAGCATGAACTCTAAGTTGATGCGTTCGCCCTGTCATGGGAAAAAATAGAATTCTCGTTGTATTTTCTTCTCTGGAAAGAACTCTAAATTTAGTTTTGGCAGCTTTTCCGAATTCTTTACAAACTAATTGCTTTGGTCTATCATCGAAATCGCCACGTAAAGGAAGATCTATTTCACCTTCATTTTTCTCGATAAAACCTTCCAATAAAGCCACGTATGATTTTTGAATTCCTTTGTTTAAAAACTGGGCTTGCATTAATTTATGGATTTCTTTAGATTTGGCTATCATTAAAATCCCGGATGTTGACATATCCAAGCGATGAACTAATAAAGGACCAGTAGTATTCGGATAACTTGCCTTTACTCGTTCGTAAACAGAATCTGTTAATTGTTTTCCAGGTACAGATAAAAATTCTGCAGGTTTATTTATAAAAAGTAAATAATCATCTTCAAAAATAATCTCTAAATCCGTAACATCTGCTTGGGCTAACATGGGATTAGTATCCATCTCAATGCCGTCTAGCATGTGTTTAAGAATTGGTTCACATTTACTTTTACAGGCAGGATAAAATTGCTTATGAAGTCGAACTTCCGAATTTGGAGATGCTCCCCACCAAAATTCTGCCATGCAAATTGGCTTTAATTGATTTAAAAATGCAAACTGTAGTAATTTTGGGGCAGCACATTCACCTGCAGCCGCTGGCGGAAAAAGATAAATAGTATTTTTAAAAATCTCCAAAAGACTTTTTTTATTCCCCGCTTGATTCAAAAAAGTATAATTTTCAAAAATTTCTTGTTGTAAGGCTGCAGATTTTTTACTCCGCTCTAACTTTAAAAAATCAAGCTGCTCCTCCAAAGCTAAAAATTCAGCATTTGACAGTGAAAATTCTTTGTTTTTTCTTCGTAATTCGTGTTTGTAAAATAACTGTTCACGAATGCTTTCATTTTTTAATTCATCAAGAAAATTAAGATATTCTCTTTCAGATATTTTTCCAAGAGACTGCTCTCGTTTTAACTTTCTTTGATTTTTTGACCGTTTTAATTCCAAGCGACTTTCAAATACAAACTTGCCAAGGAGAGATTTGTTGTTCTCAGCTAGTACTTTAAGCGCTAAATAATTTGCGCTTGTTTCAATCGTGCTAATTTGAAGATTGATGGCGCTTACTTCCTTTTCTCCTTCAAGAAAAAAACTTCCAGATTCTAAAATATCAAAAACAGGAGGCACAAAGCCTGAATGGTGATTATTATTGCCTAATTTACCCGAAAAAGCTGCTAAATAACCAAGTTCACCAAATAAATTTTGAACTACCAAAACACCAAACATTTTTCCAATAGGAGAAGATTTTTCAGATTTAGAAAATCCAAAGTTGTGATCGATAGCTGTACTTTCCAATTCTTGCTGCAGCTCATTTGCTGCATTTATTGCCAAAGAATGTGGAGTATAATAAAAAGGGAATGTGAATTTTTTAGGACGTGGAAGATGTTCTACCGAACTTGAAAATTTACGAAAAAATACTGAATCATGCATTCTTACATTTGTAAAATGACACTTAAAATTAAGAAATTAGCTTGAGAAAAAAATTTAATTATTCAAGGCTTCTGCCCCACCGACTATTTCCAAAATTTCATTTGTAATTGCCGCTTGACGTGCTTTATTGTAGCTTAATTTTAAGCTTTTTTGAAGGTCATTTGCATTGTCTGTTGCTTTGTGCATCGCAGTCATACGAGCACCATTCTCTGATGCATTTGAATCTAATAAAGCTTTAAACAACTGTATCTTTAATGATTTTGGAATTAATACTGCAATTAGATCTTCTTTGTTTGGCTCAAAAATATAATCTTGTGCAACGGAAACTCCTTCTACTTGTTTTACCTCAAGAACCGGTAAAAATTGCTCGGTCTCAATAGCTTGAGTCGCAGCATTAACAAAGCGATTATAAACAACAACGATTTTACTAAATTGCTGCTGCTTATATAATTCCATAAGTTCGTTTGCAATTGTTGAGGCCCTGTCAAATGTTAGATCCGAAAAAATATCTTCAACGGCACTTAATTCCTCCGTAATAAAATAATTTGGACTTCTTTTAATTACGTCTTTAACTTTTTTACCCAGACAAAGAACTTGTACATCGTTCTCTTTAAAGTCATTTTGGATAAGAAATTGCACCCTTTTGATAATGTTATTATTAAAACCTCCACATAAACCACGATTTGAAGTAACAGCAACGATCAGCACACTTTTGCTATCATTTATCTTAGCAAATTTATTCTCTGACGGATCTGTAACAGCGCTTAAATTTTGAAGTAATTCTTTTAGTTTCGCTGCATATGGTCGCAATTTAGTAACTGCATCTTGCGCTCGCTTCAATTTTGCAGCCGATACCATTTTCATGGCAGAAGTTATTTGCATCGTTGAACCAACTGATACAATTCTATTACGTATTTCCTTTAAATTTGGCATAATAATAATTTGTAAATTGCTTTAAAGCAACAAAACAATTAATTAAATTTTTCCGCTATTTCTTTTGCGCACTTTGTTAAAACATCTGTAATTTCATCTGTATATTTTCCTGCCTTAAGAGAAACAAGTACATCGGCATGTTTTGCTTCTAAGAAATTAAGGTATTCTTTTTCAAATTCTTTTACTTTGTTCAATGGCACATTTTGAATTAAACCTTTTGTTCCAACATAGATAATAGCAATTTGCTTTTCAACAGTATAAGGATCACCATCTCTTTGCTTCAAAATTTCAACATTACGAGAACCTTTATCTAAAATAGATTTTGTTGCAGCGTCAAGATCTGAACCAAATTTAGCGAAAGCTTCTAACTCTCGGTATTGCGCTTGGTCTAATTTTAATGTTCCAGCAACTTTCTTCATTGATTTAATTTGCGCTGAACCACCCACACGAGAAACCGAAATTCCAACGTTAATTGCTGGTCGAACTCCAGAGTTAAATAAATCTGATTCCAAGAAAATTTGTCCGTCTGTAATTGAAATAACATTCGTTGGAATATATGCAGAAACGTCTCCAGCTTGAGTTTCAATTATCGGTAATGCAGTTAAAGAACCACCACCTTTTACAAGAGGCCTTAATGATTCTGGAAGGTCATTCATTTGACAAGCGATTGTATCATCAGAGATAATTTTTGCTGCACGCTCTAATAAACGAGAGTGAAGATAAAAAACATCTCCAGGATATGCCTCACGTCCTGGTGGACGACGAAGTAATAAAGAAACTTCACGGTAAGCAACTGCTTGTTTTGATAAATCATCATAAACAATAAGCGCTGGTCGTCCGGAATCTCTAAAAAACTCACCAATAGCTGCACCTGTCATTGGAGCATAAAACTGCATTGGAGCTGGATCGGAAGCATTAGAAGCGACAACAGTTGTATAAGCCATTGCTCCAGCATCCTCAAATTTCTTTACAATTCCTGCTACAGTTGATCCTTTTTGACCAATTGCAACATAAATACAATAAACAGGTTCGCCGCGGTCGTAAAATTCTCTTTGGTTAATAATCGTATCAATCGCAACTGTCGTTTTTCCTGTTTGACGGTCACCAATAATTAATTCTCTTTGACCTCGACCAATTGGAATCATCGCATCAATCGCTTTAATTCCAGTTTGTAAAGGCTCAGTAACTGGTTGACGAAAAATTACACCCGGAGCTTTTCGTTCGATTGGCATTTCATACAAATCTCCTGTAATTGGTCCTTTACCATCAATTGGCATACCCAAGGTATCAACTACACGACCAACCATTCCTTCTCCAATTTTTACAG
>JBILPT010000058.1:0-3456 GCA_044373675.1 Crocinitomicaceae bacterium
CCATCTTGGTTGGAAGTAACAGCATGGACGCTTCAAAGTAATATTGATCTTTCAGGTGATGAAGGAGAATTAAGCCATAACATTACTGAGGCTTGGGTTTTAGTAGATGATAAGACAATTGGAGTTTTTCAAGTCCCATTTAAAATACCAATTTTAAAAGATGGAATGTGCAACATTAAAATTTATCCTGCAATAAAAAACAATGGTATTTCAGCAACAAAAAAAATCTATCCTTTCCTAGAAGTTTATGAAGTAAATCAAACATTGACTAAAAACCAAACACTTACTCTAAATCCTGTTACGAAGTATAAGTCAGTAACTCAATTTTGGATTGAAGATTTTGAAGGAGTTAACATTTCATTAACGGATGATCCAAATACTTCCTTAACAAATTATGAAATAGTAAACGAAAATTTACAACCTTTTAATGGAAATTTATATGCAAAAATAAGTTTAAATTCCGCAGATTCTTTATGGGTTGCGAATACAGAAACACAACTATCAATTTCTAAGGGAAGAGAAGCATATCTAGAAATTGATTACCATAATACAAATTCCTTAACGACCGGCTTAATTTATGTCTCTCCTGCTGGTGTTACTAATAATATAAATATTCTCTTAAATGCTCAAAACCCTGAAACAGTTGTCTGGAAAAAAATATATATTGAACTCAGAGAACTAATAGGAGCCTCTCCAAATTCTAGTAATTTTCTGCAATCATTCTCCTGTTATTTAGACCCCGGGCAAATCTCTACAGAGATTTTAATTGACAATATTAAAGTTGTATATTTTAATTAGTATGAAGGATAGATTTTGGGTTGTAGTATTTCTATTTTTTGATTTTTTAACGGCTTTAATTGCTTGGTCCTCTTTTTTCTACTTACGTCAAACAGTATTAGAAAAATCTGAATTTAAACTAGACTCGAATTTTATTTATGGTGTTCTTTTAATTCCATTAGTTTGGGTCTTGTTTTATTATGTTCAGGGCACTTACATTTCAATTCGGCAGATGTTTCGTTTAAAAATGCTAAATCTGACCTTAATTGCATCATTTTTTGGGGTAATTCTGATATTTTTTATCTTACTTCTAGATGATGAAGTTAAATCTTATGAGATTTATTATCAGTCTGTCATCTTACTTTTCTCTTTGCATTTCATGCTAACGATAATTCCTCGCCTAATTATAAATTCCATTATGATTTGGTCTATTCGTATACCTGGCAATGGTTTTAAAACAATTATTCTAGGTGGAAATGAAAAAGCCCTAGAAATTTATAACGAAATGATTTCTCATCCGCTAAATGTTAATTCATTTATTGGGTATGTCAATCTAAATGGAAAAGATTATCTCTTAAGTGAACATATAAATTATTTAGGTCATGAAACTGATCTAGAGCGCATTCTAAGTGAGCATAAAGTTGAGGAAGTGATTATTGCTATTGAAAGCTCAGATCACAATCGCTTAAAAGATCTTTTGCTCCGAATAGACGACGGACATATTAGAATTAAATTATTGCCGGATGCTTATGTAATTTTATCTGGAAGTGTAAAGATGACGAATATATACGGAGCACTATTACTTGAATTAAAATCTGATATTATGCCTTTTTGGCAACAAGCAATAAAACGCGTAATGGATTTTTTAATTTCATTTATTGCTGTAATTCTTCTCACTCCCTTTTTTATTTTCTCTGCGATTGCGGTGAAATTTTCTTCTCCTGGTCCTATTTTATATTTGCAAGAAAGAGTGGGACTTAATGGGGCAATTTTTAAAATCATAAAATTCAGAACAATGTACGTAGATTCTGAAAATCTGGGTCCCCAACTTTCTTCAGAAAATGATCCACGTATCACTAAGATTGGTCGTTTTATGCGCAAAACAAGGCTAGATGAATTCCCACAATTTATAAATGTGCTTTTTGGACAAATGTCGCTTGTTGGCCCAAGACCTGAACGACAATTTTATATCGATCAAATCGTAAAACTTGAAGCGCAATATTTGCATCTTAATCGTGTACGACCAGGAATAACATCTTGGGGACAAGTGAAATTCGGCTATGCAGAAAACGTAGAACAAATGCTGCAACGAATGAAGTTTGATCTGATTTACATGAAGAATAGAAGTTTATCATTGGACATTAAAATAATGTTTTATACCGTGATTATCGTTCTAAAAGCAAAAGGCAAATAATATTAAAGTAAGATTTGATAATTCAAATAGTATTGCTATCTTTGCACCCCGATTAAATTTATTTATAAACCAAGGTTTCGGACCTTAAATTGTAAAAGTATATGGCAACAAGAATCAGATTGCAAAGACACGGTAAAAAAGGAAAGCCGTTTTTTCACTTAGTAGCAGCAGATAGTCGTGCGAAAAGAGATGGTAAATTCATTGAAAAATTAGGAACATATAATCCAACTGCTAATCCAGCTGTGATTGATATTAATTTTGAAAGAACATTGAGTTGGGTTCAAACCGGAGCAGAAATGTCCGATACAGCTCGCGCAATTCTTTCTTATAAAGGTGTGCTTTATAAAAGCCACCTAATCAATGGTGTTAAAAAAGGTGCTTTAACAATGGAACAAGTTGAAGAACGTTTTACACTTTGGGTAAATGAAAAAGAATCTAAAATAATAAATAAAATTGATGGCTTAGCTGCAAAAGCAATTGCAAGTAAAAATGCAAAAATGAAGTCAGAAGCTGATGCAAATATTGCTAAAGCAGCTCAAATTGTACTTAAAAATACAGTTATTGAAGAAGTTGCTGCAGAGGAAACTCCAGCAGAAGAAACAGTAACTGAAGAGCTTGCTACTGAGGAAACTCCAACTGAAGAATCAGTAACTGAAGAAGTTGTTGCAGAGGAAACTCCAGCAGAAGAAACGGTAACTGAAGAGGTTGTTGTAGAGGAAACTCCAGCAGAAGATACAGTAACTGAAGAAGTTGTTGCAGAGGAAACTCCAGCAGAAGAAACGGTAACTGAAGAGGTTGTTGTAGAGGAAACTCCAGCAGAAGATACAGTAACTGAAGAAGTTGTTGCAGAGGAAACTCCAGTAGAGGAAACACCAGCTGAAGAAAAATCAGCAGATACAGCTGAATAAGCTTAGATGACTATAAAAGATTGTTTTTACTTAGGTAAAATAGCGAAACTTCACGGATTTAAAGGTGAAGTTTCCTTGTTTTTGGACGTTACTAATCCGAGTGATTACAAAGATTTAGAATCAGTTTATATTGATGTTGACGGTGTGCTAACTCCATTTTTTATTGAGTCTGTAAAACTCAAAAACAAAAATTTTATCGCTGTAAAATTTCAAGGAGTTAATGATGAAAGCTCAGCGCAACGCTTACTTAAAAAATTACTCTACTTACCTGAAGAAATTCTTACCAATCTTAAAGGAACTCAGTTTTACGATCACGAAATTATTGGGTTCAAAGTGTTAGATGATATGCATGGTGAT
>JBILPT010000042.1:0-11801 GCA_044373675.1 Crocinitomicaceae bacterium
GCTACAGGTGAATGTCAAAATTTAGATGCGCTGCTTAATACTGATGAAAAGAAACGATTGGCACAAGCAAGAAAATCAGATTCTCCAGTTATAATCGTAACGCAAGCAGAAGCAGAGCTAGCAGAAAAAACAAAATCCTCAAAAACAAAAACTTGGATTTTTAAAGCTACTAATGTGCGCGATTTTGCTTTTGCAAGTTCCCGGAAGTTTATTTGGGATGCACAAAATCAAAATGTTGGCGGCAAAAATATTCTTTGTATGTCCTACTATCCTAAAGAAGGAAATCCATTATGGGAAAGGTATTCTACAAAACTTGTAGCACATACAATAAAAACGTATTCAAAATATACTGTCGATTATCCCTACCCTGTTGCTATTTCTGTACATTCAAAGTGGATTGGAATGGAGTATCCGATGATTTGTTTTAACGGCGGAAGACCAGAATCAGATGGAACATATTCAGAAGGAGAAAAATACGGAATGTGGGGAGTCATTATCCACGAAGTTGGACACAATTTTTTCCCAATGATAATAAACTCAGATGAGCGCCAATGGTCTTGGATGGATGAAGGCTTAAATACTTTTGTGCAATACTTAACCGAACAAGAATGGGAACGCGGTTATCCTTCAAGAAGAGGTCCAGCTTACCTCATAGCCGATTACATGCGCGGAGACAAAAAAACAATCTCACCAATTATGACGAATTCAGAATCTATTTTGCAGTTTGGAAATAATGCCTACGGAAAACCTGCTACTGCGCTAAACATTCTTCGAGAAACCATTATGGGACATGAATTATTTGATTTTGCTTTTAAAACCTATTGTGAAAGATGGAAATTAAAACACCCAACTCCAGCAGATTTATTTAGAACAATGGAAGATGCCTCTGCTGTAGATTTAGATTGGTTTTGGAGAGGATGGTTTTATGGAACAGACAATGTAGATATTTCAATTGACGAAGTAAAATATTTTCAGTTAAATACTCAAAACCCAACTATTGAAAAACAATTCAATAAATCTAAAAACGAGAATAAAGATGTCTTTATTGGTGATGAAAGGAATAAAACAAGTATTACTGAAACTATAAATGAAAAAGATACTACAATCGATGATTTCTACGCAAAAAGAAATATCTATGCTGTCGATGCGCTGGATAAAAAAGAATATGAAACATTTTTGGCAAAAATTGATACCAAAGATTTAGAGCTATTAAATTCAAATAAGCATTTTTACGAAGTTTCCTTTTCAAATATTGGTGGACTTGTGATGCCTCTAATTATGGAGTTTACATTTAGTGATGATTCAAAAAAAGTTATTCGAATTCCTGCGGAAATCTGGCGGAAATCTGAAGAAAAAGTAAGTAAAGTTTTCATCTTAGATAAAGAGGTTATCTCCTTTCGCTTAGATCCTTTTTTAGAAACAGCAGATACAGATTTAGATAATAATACTTGGCCAAAAAAAGTGCTGCCTAGTCGCTATCAGTTGTTCAAACAACAAGAAAATCAAGGAAACCCAATGCAACGCCAGAAAAAAGTAGAGGCTTTGGAAAAATGAAATTTAGACTTGCTAGACATACAAATAGACTCAAACAATTAGTAAACTTTTATGTAAATATAATTGGGTTAGACTTTTTAGGAGAGTTTAAAAATCATTCGGGGTACGACGGGGTGTTTATAGGTAAAAAAAATTTAGGCTGGCATCTTGAATTTACACAGACAATTGAGATGGTAGATCACAAATTTGACGAAGATGATATTTTAGTTTTTTACCCTGATACACAATTTGAATATACTAGTATATTAGACAAAATAACGAATAACAAAGTCATTATATCAATTGCAAAAAATCCATATTGGCAAGTTAATGGAATAACAATAAAAGACCCAGACGGCCATTGCGTAGTTATTACTAACTTGAAAATAGAAAAATCCAACGCATAAAAAAAGCGACCGAAGCCGCTTTTTAAAACTATAATTAAATTTACATTTTAATAAATTTCACTGTTTCATTTTGCTTTCCTGAAACAAACTTTACAATATAAGTTCCATTTGGTAAGTCATCACAGTCTAAAGAAAGTGTGTTATCTCCTTTTAACATGTTCTTATTATTTATTGACTTAACCAACCTTCCTGTAATTGAATAAACCTGAACGCTAACTCCACCAGTTTGAGCTAAGTCAAAGCTTAAAGTTGTATTGTCAGTAGAAGGATTTGGATAGGCTTTTAATTTCGTTCTGAAATTCTCGTTATTAATTGCGCTATTGTTATTTTCATTTAAATCTAAATAAGCGGAAGAACTAAAAATACCACGACCATAGGTTCCAATATATATTTCTCCAGGTCGACCATTTCCTTCATCAAAAGACCTCCAAGATTGACGTACCTCTAATACAGGTGTTCCATCAAAACCTGTAGATGCATTATCCCACGTTGCTCCTCCATTTTCGCTTACAAAAACACCTTTAGCAGTTCCAACTACGATAATATTTGGATCATTTCTATCAATAATACCATCATAGCAGGCAATACCACCCGGAACTATTGTAGGAAGAGAAACAGTAACAAGATTGGAGGAAGTTGCAGTATTTGCATTAGTACAACGCTTGTTCGTTCCGCCAAAACTAGCAAACAAAACTAAATCTGCTGGATCATTTGGGTTTACTGCAATACCTTCATAAGAAGTTGAAGTAATTTTTACATTCGTTGTATGAGTTGGAACAAGACCTCCAGCTATTAAACCATAACCTACCTTAGTAGAAAATTCAGGATCTGAAGTATATATTGAGCCAAGACCATTCACACGAGTAACTCCTGATGAGGTTCCAATATACAACTGATTTAAATCCCTAGAAAATTCAATGTCAAATTTTCCATTAGAACCAATATTTCTTGCTACACAAACCCACTGACCATTTGTTGCAGATAGTCTCAATGAATTTCTAGAACCCCAAATTTCCCCTCCATTTTTGTTTACATAAAAAACAAACCAAGATTGATAAGGATCTTGAACTCTTAAAGTATCCCAACTAACATTGTAAATTACAGTTTGAGTTCCCATTGCTATTGTCTCGCCTGTAGAAGTATTTTGCCCGTAATTTATACCATTTGATGTTAGAGAAGGAGTATAAAAAAGAGTATCATCAAAATACAAGGCTGTTGGAGTAACAAAAGTCATTGTATCTCCAGAAGCAGCACTTGAAACTCTAATTGATGCCCCAGAAGCATAATTTTTTTTAGGGATAAATGTAACTGAATCTTGTGAATTTAAATCGTAATATTCAGCCAAAAATATCTCAGTATGAAAAGGATGTTCTGCAGAACCTACTGTTCCGGTTGGATTATAAGAAGCAGGTAAAGCTGGACTGTAAGGATTCCAAGTTTGACCCTTATCAGTTGATCTGTAAAGAGCATTGTTGTATATAGAACCAAACATTACTTTAGGATTAAAAAATGAAATTTCGCATTCAAAACCATCTCCACCCAAAACTTCTCTAAACTCCTGATAAGTATTATTAGCATGGTTATTATAAAGAGTTCCATTATCTTGTGTGCCACCCATTACAGAACCTTCTCTGTCAAATGCTATTCCATAAAATTGTGTGACATTGTAACCACGATTAGAAGCATAAAAACTTTGTCCATAATCTTGTGAAATACCAATTCCACCATCATTTCCAATATACAATCGGTTGTTATTGTCCCATTTCATTTCATGGTTGTCGGAATGCACATAAAGTCCAGATGCAGGACTTGCAAAACCAAGACTTATTTGCTCGAAACCACCAAATGGAGGGTTGTTGATTGTTTGTTTCCACTTCCATATGTCAATTCCTCCAATTAAGATTTTTTCTGGATCATTCGGAACTACAGAAACCACAGAATTATAAGTTCCTTGATTTGTTACACCATTACTGTATATGTTTAAATCAGAATCTATAGAAGAAGCTCCGACAAACTGACTCCAAGTTTGACCATCGTCATGAGATACATTCATTCCAAGTAATTCACCATTTGTTCTTACAGCATAAATTGAATATTTATTACTAGAATTTTTTATTGAAGAAATTGCATATTCAATTCTTCCAGCGCCTACTGGAACAGTAGTTGCACCTGTGCTATTTCCGGATTTATCAGCAAAAGTTACTCCACCATCATTTGAAACATAAGTTTTGCTTGAACCAAATGCAGCAACGATTACATTACCATCAGGAGAAATTTTCAAAGCGGTGCATGCTCCTGTTGTCACAGTTGCACCTGTAAGACCTGCATCACCAACTTTCCATTTTTTTAAACCTGCCGCGGTTGCAAGCCAAGCATAAGGAGTAGCTGAAGATTCAGATGCACTTACAATTTCTGTACATTCTGTTGTGCCGGGAACTTTTTGCCATGTTGCACCATTATCAGTAGAGTACCAAACACCATTTCCAGACCATGATTCTTGATTTGAACCTGTTGCTACATATAGAGTCCCATCAGTAGTTTGAGTCATACTTGAAATATTTGGACTTGCTAGAGCAGCTGCATAAGAATCAACTCTTGTCCAAGTGCTTCCTTTATTAGCTGAGTAAAACAAACCTCCAGACACACTTCCTGCCCAAACATCGTTTACATTATTCCGATTAACAAGAACTGCACGTGTTCTTCCTCCAATGTTATCAGGACCCTGCTCTATAAATGACATTGATTTAGATTTTGATAATTTACGAATATGCTTGTCAATTTCTGCTAGACGCTCATTAGTAACTGTTTGCCCAGTTGTAACATCAATGTATCGAGCTCTCAACCATTCTTGTGCTTCATTCCCACCAGTTTGTGACATGAAACCAGACAATTCTTTTTGAAAATATGAACCATTCTTACTTTCAAAATCAAATTTTGAAATAAGAATAAATGCTGAGATACTAGAAAATACTGTAAATAAAACGATAAATCTTTTACTTTTCATTTTAATAAATTTAATTTGTTTGTAATCAAGTGCTAATTTAATAATAAATATAAATAATTTAAAACTTTAACGTTGTTTTATTCGGATAGTTTATAAACACAATTGTATCTAATAAGTTTAAAACAAATGTTTTTCTGCATGATAAGAAGAACGAACTAAAGGTCCACTTTCAACATAACGAAATCCCATTTCTAATCCTTTAATTTTGTAATACTCAAATTTTTCAGGATTTATAAATTCTACAACAGGTAGATGTTTAAGAGTTGGCTGAAGATATTGCCCTAGGGTTAAAACTTCAACACCAACATTTCTAAGATCCTGCATAGTTTCTAAAATCTCTTGTTCAGACTCTCCCAAACCAAGCATAAGTCCAGATTTTGTATGCATTCCACCTTTTTTTAATCTAAAAAGAAGCTCCAAACTTCTGTCGTATTTTGCTTGAATTCTCACTTGTTTTGTAAGTCGACGAACTGTCTCTAAATTATGAGAAACAATTTCAGGGGCAATATCAATAATTACTTGTAAATTCTCCCATTTTCCAGCAAAATCTGGAATAAGTGTTTCCAAAGTTGTACCAGGAGATTGCTTTCTTATTGCACGCACAGTTTGAGCCCAAATTTCAGAACCACCATCTTTTAAGTCATCTCGATCAACAGAAGTAATTACAGCATGTTTTACTTTCATTATTTTAACACTATTTGCAACCTTTCCAGGTTCGTAAGCGTCAACTTCCTCGGGTTTACCTGTTTTCACAGCACAAAAACCACAAGAACGAGTACAGATATTTCCTAAAATCATAAAAGTAGCGGTTCCTTCTCCCCAGCATTCGCCCATATTTGGACAACTTCCACTTTCACAAATAGTATGGAGCTTGTGTTCATCCACCAAGCTCCTTACCTTGCGGTAGTTTTCACCTATAGGAAGCTTGACTCTAAGCCACTTAGGTTTTTTCACCCTCTCAAGTTCCTTATTTTCGACTTCCTTCATTCAAATAATTAAGTACAAATATTGGAATAATAAACGAAAATATCTGTCTATTTGTTTAAAAAATTTAATAAAAAAATATTAAAAATAATAGCTTTTAAAACCTGACATATTGATAACTTTTTTTAAGAGACAGACAATCAAGTAAATCTAATTTCTAATTTCGTACTAAATAATCGAAGCATGAAAATTGTAGGTCTATTTTGTGGAGGATACTCATCGGAATACGATATTTCTTTAAAAAGTGCTACAACAATAAAAACACATTTCCCAAAAGAATACATAGTATATAAAATTTTAGTTAGAGAAGATAAATGGCAAGTAGAATCTTGCAGTGGATTAGTTTCATTTGATTTAAACACCTGTAGTTTTATAGAAAATAAAGTGCATATCAGAATCGATATTGGCTTAGTTTACATCCATGGAAACCCTGGCGAAAATGGAAAAATTCAAGCGTTTTTAGATCTTCATAGTATTCCGTACTTAAATTCTGGACCATTAGCTTCTGCTCTTTCATTCGATAAATGGTTTTGCAACCAGTTTTTAAAATCTTTTAATGTTCCTGTCGCGAAGTCATTATTCATGACCTGTGAAGATCAATTTAGTGCATCTTTTATTTGTTCAGAATTAGGATTACCACTTTTTGTTAAACCTTCCGACTCAGGTTCTAGTTATGGAATTTCAAAAGTCAATTCATTGGGAGAAATGCCCACTGCCATTACTAACGCATTTGCAGAAGGAAAATCTATTGTTTTAGAATCTTTTCTTGACGGAATTGAAGTTACCTGTGGAGTCTACAGAACAAAAAAAGGTTTGATAGCATTACCACTTACAGAAATCGCAAGTGAAAATGACTTTTTTGACTACGATGCAAAATACAACGGAAAATCACAAGAAATCACTCCCGCACGAATTTCTGATAAGGTAAAGTCTCAAGTTCAAGAGCGGTCAAAATACATTTACGAATTACTACAACTTCGCTCAATTGCAAGAATTGACTTTATGGTTGTAAAAGATGAAGCATTTGTGATAGAAGTTAATACAACTCCAGGATTTTCCTCTGAAAGTATTGTTCCAAAAATGCTTGCCTGCGAAGGAAAAAGCATACACGATTTTTGGGCTGAAATAATCGAAGCAGAACTTTAATAGTTTGCCAACTCATTTAATACTTTTTCAATTTCAGTTATTATCTGACTATTAGAACCACTAAAATTATTTACTGTAATAGCAAAAGCAAGATTTTTTCCAGATTTACTTACAACATATCCAGCATAAGATTTTACTTTAGAAATTGTACCACTTTTGGCAAAAATTCTCCCTTCACCTGCTTGCCCTTTGCATATATTCTTTATTGTTCCTGAAACCCCTGCAATAGGAAGAGTTGATTTGAAATCAGAATAATTTTTGGAAGTATATAAATACTTTAGTAAATCACAAAAATGAGTTGCACTTATTGCATTTTCCTTGGAAAGACCACAGCCATCTTTCAATACTAATCCTTCGAAATTTATTTTATCAGTCCAGAACTTTTCTAGAGCAATTAAACTTGCTTTTGTTGAACCCTCATTTTTTTGTGAAAACCCAATATAATTTAATAATCCCTCCGCAAATAAATTTACACTTTTGAAATTAGCCCAATATGCAATTTCCTTAACTGTTTTACTTTTTTCTAAAAATAAATATTTTACATCAGACGCATAATTTACTTTGGTACTAGTTTTGTCTGAGCGCATGCCTTTTGCTCCATCGCGAACATCAAAATTTCTTGACCTCAGAACTTTAACCCATTCTTCTGCTAATTGATACTCTGGATCTGGCATACTTCCTTTTACCTCAAATCGCTCTTGATTAGCAGGCAAAAAACCTTGAGCATATCGATTTAGAGAATAATTAGCACCAAATACGATGACATTGTCATCACTTACTTTTCCAGCAAGAACATCATTTTTAAATGAAAAATTACTGATTTTTGGAAAAATTTCAAGCACTTCACTCTTCTGGCCAAGACCTTTAGTTTTAAAATAAATTTTAATTGTGTTATCAAAAAAATTAATTCCTTCTGCCGCTGCACCATAATAATTTCCAATATCATCCCAATCCCAACTTTTTGGTGTTCCTTCATAACCAAATTCGGAACCATCGCAAATAACAGAACCTTGAATTTTCTTAATTCCTTTTGCTTTAAGTGAATCAGTCCAACGATGCAAAAAAGCTAATTCTTTGCCTTTCTCACAAAAAAATCGACTCCCCAAACTCACATCTCCGCCGCCTCGAATATAAATATCACCATATAAAACACTGTCTTTACCAATTTTTCCTTTACAATAAATACGAGTTGATGTGACAAAATTGGATCCTAATACTTGGAAAGCCGTTGCTGTGGAAAATAACTTTGTCGTTGAAGCACTAGGAATAGCTAAAGATGAATTGTAGCTTGCAACTTCTTTTCCTGTAGCTAAATCAATTGCCTTAAAACTAATTTTAGCATTTTTATTTGAAGGATTAGAAACTAAGTTACTAATTGACTCTTGAACTTTATTCTGTGAATGAGCAGATAGGTTAAAAAGAAAACTTACAATTATTATGTAATTTTGCAATCTAATTTTAAACATTTGATTCATTTATTTTTTATGAATTTAGTTGACAAATAAATAAGTCCAAATTAACTCGTGTAAAAGTAATAAAAACAGCAAGATCAATGCAAATAAATAAACATACAATTGAAGGTTTGATAAGCATCCATCCATCTGTTTATGGTGATGAGAGAGGCTACTTTTTAGAAAGTTTTAATGAAAAGAGTTTTAAGGAAGCAATTGGAGGGATAAATTTTGTGCAAGACAACGAATCTATGTCTATGAAAAATGTATTGCGTGGACTTCATTTTCAAAAACCACCTCACGCCCAAGGAAAACTCGTAAGGGTTATCAAAGGGTCTGTTTTAGATGTCGTTGTGGATTTAAGAAAAAATTCAAAAACCTATGGTCAACATAAAAAAATAATTCTTTCCGAACTTGAAAAAAATCAATTTTACGTACCTCCGGGATTTGCGCATGGTTTTTGCTCCTTAGAAAACAATACAATCTTTTCCTACAAATGCACAGAATATTATCATCCTGAAGCTGAATCTTGTATTTTATGGAACGATAAATCATTAAATATTGATTGGGAAGTAAATGATCCTATTCTCTCGAAAAAAGATATGAATGGTATTTTTTTTAATGATTTCATAAGCCCATTTTAAAATAATTTAAAAGTAGTGAAGAAGAATACTGTTCCTGAAAATGGATTTATTGAAGTTTTTGGAGCCAAAGAACATAATTTAAAAAACATTGATCTTAAAATACCTCGAAACAAATTAATTGTATTTACAGGTTTGAGTGGCAGTGGAAAATCATCTCTTGCTTTCGATACAATTTTTGCTGAAGGACAGCGCAGGTACATAGAAACTTTTTCTTCTTACGTTCGACAGTTTATTGGTGGAATTGACCGACCTGATGTCGATAAAATAAATGGCTTAAGTCCTGTGATTGCAATTGAACAAAAAACAGTTGCCAGATCTCCACGATCCACAGTTGGCACAATTACAGAATTATATGATTTCTTTCGCTTGCTTTTTGCTCGTGCTGCAACAGCTATTTCCTACGAAACTCTAGAACCGATGGTAAAATATTCCGATGAAGGAATAGTAAATATGATCGAAAAAGAATTCAAAGACAAGAGAATTGCCATACTGGCGCCAAAAATTAAAGGTCGTAAAGGTCACTACCGCGAATTATTTGAACAAATACTTCGAAATGGCTACACAAAGGTTCGGGTTGATGGAAAAATTCAAGATATTGTAAAGGGAATGCGACTTGATCGCTATAAAATTCACGATATCGAAGTGGTTATTGGCAGAATGCAATTATCAGAAATTCTGTCGTTACTGCCATGAAGCAAGGTGATTCAATGATAATGGTAATTGATTATGATAGTGGGAAATTTCGTAACTATAGTAGATCATTGATGTGTCCGAGTAGTGGAATAAGTTACCCGGAGCCAGAACCAAATTTATTTTCCTTTAATTCTCCTTATGGAGCGTGTGGGAATTGTAATGGTCTTGGTGAAGTTTCAGAGGCTGATATTGAGAAAATTATTCCTGATTTCTCTCTTTCAATCAAAGAAGGTGCTTTAAGTCCTCTTGGAGATTATAAAAAGTCTTGGGTTTTTGATAAATTGGAAACCATACTTTCTAAAAATAACTTTTCTATAAAGACTCCAATAAGAGAAATTGATGATGAGCTTCTGAAAGTTATTTTATATGGAAATGAAGGGATGGAAGTCCTTCAAAATGATAATAGCTTTCGCTTTGAGGGTATTATTAATTTTATTTCCAGGCATTCTGAAGAAAGCAGTGCCCCGATTCAACGCTGGGCCTTAAGTTTTATGAATAAGATTTGTTGCCCCGTTTGCAATGGAACACGTTTAAAAAAAGAAGCTCATTTTTTTAGAATCGATAATAAACATATTGGAGAACTAGCCTCCTTAGATTTAAAAGAATTATCCACTTGGTTAAATGATATTGAAAAATACCTAACAAAAGACCAAAATAAAATTGCCACTGAAATAATTAAAGAAATTCGGTCACGCTTAGGATTTATCCTGGATGTTGGACTTGACTACCTGACTTTAAATCGTTCTTCTAAAAGTTTGTCAGGTGGCGAAGCACAGCGAATTCGTTTAGCAACTCAAATTGGAACAGAATTAATGAACGTACTTTATGTTCTAGATGAACCTTCTATTGGATTGCACCAAAGAGATAATGAAAAATTAATTAAATCACTAAAAAAATTAAGAGATGCTGGAAATACTGTTTTGGTAGTTGAGCACGACAAAGAAATGATTCAGGCAGCGGACTTTATAGTGGATATTGGTCCAAAAGCAGGGCTGCATGGAGGACAAATAATTAGTGCCGGAACTTTAAAAACAATTTTAGAGAGTGATTCTTTAACTGCTTTATATCTAAAAGAAAAAAAAACAATTGAAATTCCTGAAAAACGTAGAAAAGGAAATGGGAGTTTCTTAAAGTTAAAAGGAGCTAGTGGCCACAATCTTAAAAATGTAAATTTAACTGTGCCTCTTGGCACACTTACTTGTGTGACTGGTGTTTCCGGGAGTGGAAAATCTTCACTCATAAATTACACACTCTACCCTATTTTGCTAAAACACATTTACAAAGGTGTAAAAAATCCACTTTCATACAAAAGCATCGAAGGCCTAGAAAATTTAGACAAAGTAATTGAAATAAATCAGAGTCCAATTGGAAGAACTCCACGTTCAAATCCTGTCACATACACAAAAGTTTTTGATGAAATTCGGACACTTTATGCAAGTTTACCAGAATCTCAAATAAGAGGATATAAAGCTGGACGATTCTCTTTCAATGTAGCAGGCGGGAAATGTGAAACATGTAATGGTGGAGGCTTAAAATTAATTGAAATGAGTTTTTTACCAGATGTCTACGTTCAATGTGAAACATGTAATGGAAAACGCTATAACCGAGAAACCTTAGAAGTTAGGTATAAAGGGAAATCAATTTCTGATGTCTTAAATTTTACAATTGAAGAAGCTGTTCCATTTTTTGAAAATCATCCGAAAATAAAACGAGTTTTAGAAACTTTATTAAGTGTGGGACTTGGCTATATACAATTAGGGCAGTCATCTACAACTTTATCAGGAGGAGAAGCGCAACGGATAAAATTATCAAGTGAACTAGCTAAAAAGGGCACCGGAAAAACGATCTACATCTTAGATGAACCTTCAACAGGACTTCATTTTGAAGATATTCGAATGCTTTTAGAGGTCGTTCAGCGCCTTGTAAATGAAGGGAATAC
>JBILPT010000004.1:0-99874 GCA_044373675.1 Crocinitomicaceae bacterium
TTTAGAAAAAATATTTGAAGGAGCGCAAGATTTCTTGCCTTTATTAGGTACAGATTATGTAGAGTTTTATGTAGGGAATGCAAAACAAGCCGCACACTTTTATAAAACAGCTTTTGGATTTCAATCTCATGCATATGCAGGATTAGAAACTGGAATGAAAGACCGTGTTTCGTATGTTTTAAAGCAAGATAAAATTCGCTTGGTTTTAACAACAGCTTTAAAAAGTGAATCTCCAATTGGGGAACATGTAAAAAAACATGGCGATGGCGTTAAAATAATTGCCCTTTGGGTTGAAGACGCCAGAAGCGCTTATGAAGAAACAATGAAACGCGGCGCTAAATCATACCAAGAACCACTTGTTACAAGTGATGCAAATGGCGAAGTTGTGAGTGCAGGAATTTATACTTACGGAGAAACTGTTCATCTTTTTATTGAGCGAAAAAATTACAGGGGAGAATTTTTACCCGGATTTGTAAAATGGGATTCTGATTACAATCCGAGTCCTGTGGGCTTAAAGTTTATTGATCACATGGTTGGAAATGTGGGCTGGGGAGAAATGAACACGTGGGTGAAATGGTACGAAGAAGTTATGGGATTTGTAAATTTCCTTTCCTTTGATGACAAACAAATTCATACGGAATATTCTGCCTTAATGTCTAAAGTAATGAGCAATGGCAACGGTCGCATTAAATTTCCGATAAACGAACCTGCTAAAGCAAAGAAACGTTCGCAAATTGAAGAATATTTAGACTTTTATGAGGGCTCAGGAGTGCAGCACATTGCTGTGGCAACAGATGACATCATTAAAACGGTATCACTTTTACGTTCTCGTGGAATTGATTTTTTATCAGCGCCACCACAAGCATATTACGATGAAATACCTGCGCGCTTAGGTGAACACATGAAAATGATGAAGGAGGATATTAAAGAATTACAAAGGCTTTCCATTATGATTGATGCCGATGAAGAGGGTTATCTGCTTCAGATTTTTACAAAACCTGTGGAAGATCGCCCGACCTTGTTTTTTGAAATTATCCAAAGAATGGGAGCAAGAGGTTTTGGAGCAGGAAATTTTAAAGCTTTGTTTGAATCGATTGAAAGAGAACAAGAAAAACGAGGAACTTTGTAGGTTTGATGTAATAATTAAAAATCCTAAGCATCAGCTAAATCAAATACCAATTCTGAAAGCGCATCTTTTTTAAAATATTTTCTTGAGATTTCAAGTAGTTGGCTACTGCTTATTTTATCAATTCCGTGATGGATTTCTGCAAGTGTATCTATTTGATTAAAAGCCAATAAACTTTTTCCCAAACCTTGCATAAGTCCAGCATTAGAATCCATGCCAAGTGCCAAATGTCCTTTTAGTTGGGCCTTAGCACGCTGTAACTGCAAAGTTGAAAGTTCTTTTGTTTGAAAAACCTGCAGTTCTTTGTAAATAAGATCGATTGCTTTGTTCATGTTTTTCGCTTCCGAACCAACATAAATCTGCCAAAAACCAGTATCTGCAAATGTATTGTAACTCGCTTCAACACTGTAAGCCAATCCATATTTTTCTCGGACAGATAAATTTAAACGTGAATTTAATGCAGGTCCGCCTAAAATATTTATCAATAATGACATCGCCATTCGATCATCACTTTTGTAACTTGGAGCAAGTCCTCCAAGAACAGCATGCGACTGAAAATTTGCTTCCTTACTCCGCTTTTTAAAGGGGATATACGTATTAAAATCTGTAGGAATTTCTCTCTTTCCTGTTAGAGGCATTTCTTGTAAGGAAGCTAAAAGTAATTTTTCAAGTTTTGGATATGCTAAATTTCCAACATACGAAACCACTAAATTGTCGGCCGTAAAATAATTAGAAACGAAAGCAACAAGGTGTTTTTTTGTAAAATGTTCAACACTTTCCTTTGTGCCGAGGATATTATTTCCTAAGGGATGATTTTTAAATAACTCCGCCTCAAAATCGTCAAATATTTTATCTGAAGGACTATCCAAATAAGAGTTTAATTCGTCAAGAATCACCTCTTTTTCTTTTTCCAATTCCTTTTCAGGAAAAGTAGAATTTATAGAAATATCTGATAATAAATTAATGGCTTTTGCTGTATGTTCTTTTGAGAATGAAGCATATAAACACAAATCTTCTTTTGCAGTGTAAGCATTTAGTTCACCGCCAACAGCATCAATACAAGAAAGAATATTCAGTGCTTTGCGTGAAGTCGTTCCTTTAAAAACACAATGTTCAAGAAAATGCGCCATGCCAACCTCATCTTTTTTTTCAAAACGTGAACCTGCAGCAAAAAAATAGCCGAGATGGGCAACTTGATTTGGAACATTCAAGTACACAACGCGAACGCCATTTTTTAAAACATGACAACTTGGTTCAATTTGTTTCATTAAGGATTTTTTCGGTAATTTATCCATTTTCCATCTATAAATTCATAGCAACAGCGATCGTGTAAACGCGAAGGTCGACCCTGCCAAAATTCTATAGTGTTTGGTTTTAAAGCATACCCACCCCAATGTGGAGGACGCGGAACTTTTTCTGGAAATTGACTATTCAATGCCTCCAATCTAGTTATTAAATCTTCACGGTCTTTGAGTTTTTCAGATTGATTTGATGCCCAAGCTGACAATTGACTTTGACGTGGGCGACTTTCAAAATAAGCATCACTTTCAAGAGCAGGAATTTTTTGTACGATACCTTCTATTCGAATTTGACGTTCTAAGCCAGGCCAAAAAAATAAAAGAGCTGCCATCGGATTTTCTTTTAAATCAGTTCCTTTCTGGCTTTCATAATTTGTGTAAAATACAAACTCAGAATCCCTTAATTCTTTCAAATAAACAATTCTAGAACTCACTTTCAAGGAACCTGGCGAAACCGTAGAAAGAGAGCAGGCATTCGGTTCTAGTTCGTTCTTAACATTTGCTTCATCAAACCATTTTATGAATTCATCAAACGGATTTTCTCCAAAAACAAGGGTAGTATTTCCTTTTTCAAAATCTTTGTGTGAATCGCGTAATCTTTGAATCCAATCCATTGTCTATTCTTCTTTATCGGAAAATTCATCAGAAATTTCACTTTCATCTTCCTTATTAATTTCTAAGGCTTCTTTTAAATCATCAAAATCAGTTCCCGGAGCACTAAAAATCTCTCCTATTGATTTCGGTGGATTTTCATCAGCATCAATTTTAGATTTTTTTCCAGGTAAAGCAACTTCTTCTTCTTTGTATGGGAAAATCTCAACTATTGGAGAAGCAATAATGGAAATAATTTGATAATCTAACATCAATGTCTCCAGACTCTCTTCAATTCGTTCATAAGAATCTTTGACAGTTTTTGCAGACACGAGGAAATTTTGAGTAACAGTTCTTTTCTTATCCCCATCATCATCGATATTATCATAGGAAATTTTACACTTAAACCATGAATCAGCATCATCGTATTGAAATATATCTTGAATATCTTCACGCGTAATTCCCATTACTGAAAATTCTCCGCGAATGAAAGTACCAAGCTCTTCATAAATCCGTGCTTCAGCATCTGTAAAGGTCATTGCTGACAATAAATAAGGCTCAGAAACCCTTTTAAAAGATCCGCTCTCTAACTGTTTTGTGTATTTGACTTTTACTTTAAACCAAGTATTCATTTTTCGATAAATTTAGCTTACAAAGATACATTTCAAAAAACTAAAAAAAATGATTTGTTGAAAAGATTATTTGTCCCTTTTCAAAAATAAAAAACTTTTAAATAGTGCAGTTAAAATTTATTAGATCTAAAAGTGTGACCAACTCACAATATTGCGTTAATAAAACTATGTTCTAATTTCAAAAGAAATGAAAAGGGAATGTAATTTCGTGCTTGAAATGAAGACAAAACTTATTCGCATCACAAAATGGTTCTTCGGAATTCTTTTTGCATTATTCATTTTGATATCAGGTCTAGTTTACCTTTTTAAAGACCGAATTTGTGGCTTAGTTGTTACAGAGGTGAATAAACACTTAACCGTTCCAGTAGCTGCGTCTTCTGTTGATTTAACATTTTGGGGAAGTTTTCCAAATCTTTCCGTAGACTTTAATAAAGTATTTATTCAGGATGCAGACCCTAAATCAACAGCACGAGATACTTTATTGTACACAGATCGTATTCGTCTAAAATTTAATCCCATTGATTTATGGAATAAAAATTACCATATAAAAGCCATTGAAATTTCTCCTGGAGTACTGAATTTAAAAATCAATGAAAAAGGAGAAGCTAATTATATGATTTTTAAAGCTTCAAAGGAAAAATCTGAGGAAGATTTTAATTTAAAATTAGAGGAAATAAATCTTGAGAAATTAAGATTTAGTTATGAAAATTATCAAACTAAGCAATTCTATAAAACACTTTTTAATGAAGCTGAATTTTATGGTGACTTTAGCTCAAAAAAATATGAGCTAACAGCGAGCGGAGATGTTGTGCTAAAGGTTGCAAAAAGTGGAGAGCTTACTCTTCTTTCCAATAAAGAGGTTGACTTTGACTTAACTGTTCTTGTAAATCAAGTTGATAGCACAATTACTTTTCCAAAAGCACTCATAAATATTGAAGATTTACCTTTTGAATTAGAGGGTGCTATAACTGCAAAACGTTTAGATTTTCGAGTGCGATCAAAAAATATATTACTAACAGATTTGATAAATAAATTGTCATTAGACGAAGAAAAAAAAATGAACAAGTTTAAGGGCGAAGGAAAAATTAATTTTGATTTAAAAATTGGAAGCAAGTTAAACTCAAATAACCCAGTGGATATAACATGCAAATTCGGTATTGAAAATGGAGAGTTAATCGAACCTTTAAAAGGAATAAAAATTAAAAAAATTAAATTAAATGGGAAATATTCAAATGAAGGAGGAACTACTAAAGAATATTTAGAATTGTTAGATTTTCGATTTCAAACAAGTAGTGGTCCGTTTTCTGGTAATTTAAAAATTACAGCATTTTCAAATCCATTTTTTGAAGGAAAAGCAAAAGGGAATATAAATTTAATAAGTGCCCAAGCAATTTTAAGACGGCCAGAAATAGAAAAAATAAATGGGTCTATCAGTGTAAACTCTTCATTTGCATTTCAAAATAATACCTCAAAAGATGCTATTGAAATGAAATATTGCAATGGAAATATTCAACTAAATAATGTATTGTTAAAATTAAAAGAAGATAAGCGGACTTTTGAAAAAGTAAATGGAAATTTATTTTTAAGAAATAGTGAGGCCGGAATTGAAGATGGTTCTCTAGAAGTTGGGTCTACAGATTTAAAAATTGAAGGTGTTTTTGGTAATATCTATGATTACCTTAACGGAAATGGAAACTTACAGACAGAGGTACATATTGAAAGTAATCATATAAATATAGAAGACATTGGCACAACATCCAAAGAACAAAAGATTATAGATGGAAGAGTCTATGCTATTCCAAATGATATTAGAGGATTTATAAGCTTATCTGTTGGTTCATTAAAATATGAAAAACATCAATTTGATAATTTAATCGGAAGAATGGAAATTCAATCCCGACGTCTTCATTTTCCTCAATTGAGTTTTGTAAATGCCAAAGCATTAATAAGTGGAGCACTTGTAATAGAGGAAAAACTTCCTGAAATCTTCACTATTACTGCTCAAGTCGCAAGTAAAAACTTAAAATTTAAACCAATGTTTAAGGAATGGAATAATTTTGAGCAGACAGTAATTTCTGATGAAAATATTTCTGGAAGAGCAGAACTAAGTTTGTACTTTCATGCTCCCTTCGATTTACGCACAGGAGTAATTTTGAAATCAATTGATGCGCGCTTAGATATGATAGTTTACGATGGGCATTTGAAAAATGTACTTGGGTTTAAAGATATAACAGAAAGCTTAAAAACAACAACAGGAAAATTAGTAATCGGTAAAAATAATATAGCCGTAATTGAGAAAAAATTAAGCGATGTTTCATTTAAAGTACTTGAAAATAGCATTTTAATACACGATGGAAAAATTGAAATTCCCAAAATGATCATTGCATCTTCAGCACTAAATCTAGAGATGTCTGGTACGCATACATTTGAAAACGAGATTGATTATAAATTTGGTTTTAATTTTCGAGAGCTATTAAATAAAGAAAAAAATACTGAGTTTGGAGAAGTTATTGATGATGGAACAGGCTTAAAAATATTCATGAGAATGTATGGAACTCTCGATGATCCAATTATTGAATGGGATCAAAAAAGTAGAAAAGAGGCATCTAAAGAAAATAGAGAGGAAGCAAAGAAAGATGCTAAATCTATTTTGAAATCAGAGTTTGGATTGTTTAAAAATGATTCAACTGTAAAAATCTATGTGCCAAAAGATGTGCCTCAAGAGGACCTTAAAATCCAATTTGGTCCGGCAACTAAAACTGAATTAAAAGAAGAACAGAAAAAAATAAAGAAAGATTCTAAACTAAAGAAAACACTTCAAAATTGGAAAGAGCAACAGAAAAAAGAGGAAGAGGAAGGATTTAAAATTGGGGGTTAAACAATTTAAGTAAAAATTTTGTTAATTCTAAAAAAAAAAATTAAATTCGGCATCTATATTTTCTTTTAAATTATCTCTCCATGAATAAAAAAATCCTTTTTTCAATTTGTTTCTTATTTCTTTGCTTTAACCAACTCACTTTTGCTCAAAAAGAAGAGTCAAATGTTATTGTTTGTGAAGACTTTCACATTACAAGGCCCCTTATAGAAATAAATGCTGAATTCCCTGTTAATAATAGAAAAATTGAAAGGGAAATGAAGAAGAAAATGAAGAAGAAAATTGTTGAGTCGAAAGACAAAAAACACAGAGATCCTCAGCATTTTGAATTTTCTTTTGAGAAAGATGGTTACGAATATGGAACAGATTCAACTATTATTCAAAAAAATGATGGCTCAAGACCTGGACCTACTCAAAAGATAAATATTGCTGGGCAATCATCTTCAAGTAGACCAATGGACCCCTCTGGTGCAGCAGGTAATGACTACTACGTTCAATTAATCAATGCTACAGTTTATAAAATTTACAATAAAAGTACAGGGGCTGTTTTAACTACCGGAACCCTCGGGAATTTATGGAGCCCTGCAACTGGTAATAGCGGTGACCCAATTGTAATGTATGATCGCTTCGCTGACCGTTGGTTCATGGCACAATTTGGAACAACAGGTAATAAAATTTATATTGCAGTTTCAACTACAAGTGATCCTGCAGGTTCATATTACACCTATACATTTACTTCACCTCAATTTCCTGATTACCTAAAATTTTCAATATGGCAAGATGGCTATTATATGACTTCCAATCAAAGTACAAAAAAAGTTTTTGCTTTTGAAAGAGATGCAATGTTAATTGGCAATCCAGCAGCAAGATCTATTTATAAGACTTTTACTCCTCCTTCTGGTGGTGGATTCTTCTGCTCAATGCCAGGTGATTCCGATGGAAATACAGGCTTAGCTCCTGCAGGAACTCCATGCCCAATTTTTTCCTATTCAGACAATGCTTGGGGAGGAAGTGTTATAGATGGAATTCAAATTTATCAAATGGCTGTAAATTGGGTTCCAACAACCCCTACGGCAACATTATCATTTTTGACTGCCGTTCCCACTGCTAGTTTTGATGGTTCCTATAATTCAAGTTGGAATGATGTTTCTCAACCAGGTACTACTCAAAAGCTTGATGGAATTGGAGGAACTCTAAGCTATCGTGCTCAATGGAGAAAATGGGCTACTTACAACAGTGTTGTTCTAGCTTGGCCAGTTAAAATCAGCACTACGCAAAGAAGTGTTATGTGGTGTGAATTAAGACAGGATCAAACTACAATGGCTTGGTCAACTTATCAACAAGGTGTTTTTACACCTGATGCATACACAAGATGGTTGGCATCTATTGCGATGGACGATAATGGAAATATTGGCTTGTGCTATTTGAAATCAGGGGCTACAACTATTTATCCAAGTTTAGGTTATACAGGACGTTTAGCAAGTGATCCACTCAATACAATGACATATGCAGAAACTATTGCTGCTGTTGGAACGGCCTCTCAAACAGGTTTAAACAGAGTTGGAGATTATTCACAAACAACGCTAGATCCTGATGGAATTACTTTTTGGCATACCGGAGAATTTATGGGAGGTACAAGCACTTCACCTGCAAGAACAAGAATTTATTCTTTTCAATTAATTTTACCTAACGCAGCTCTTGTTTCTGTTACTTCCTCAGATTCAGACAATTCAATCTGTGCAGGTACTGAAGTTACTTTTACTGCTTCACCAACAAACGGAGGAACAAATCCTTCGTACCAATGGTATGTAAATAATAGTCCTGTTGGGTCAAATAGTTCAACTTTTACGACCTCATCCTTAGTAAATGGTTCTGTTGTTTCTTGTGTTATGACTTCAAATCTAAGTGGGGCAGAAACTAACCCTGCAACATCTAATACCATAACTGTATCAGTTTTTAACCCTGTTACTCCAACTGTTAATATTTTTGGAAATCAGGCTGTTTGTGCTGGGCAATCTATAACTTTAGGTTCATTTTCAAGTAATTCTGGCTCTACACCCGCATATCAATGGATTCTCAATGGAACTAACGTAGGCACAAATATATCTTCTTACACATTCATACCTGTTAATGGAGATATTGTTAATCTTGTTTTAACATCAAATAATACATGTGTTACTTCTGCTACTGCAAATGCTTCACCTGTCAGTTTATCTGTTATTCCATTACCTCCTACCCCTTCAATTTCTCAAAACATTAATACTTTAACATCTAGTTCTGCAACTGGAAACCAATGGTATTACAATGGGACTTTAATTTCAGGTGCTACAAACCAAAACTACATAGCAAGTTTAGTAGGTTTATATACAGTTTTAGTTACTAATTCTCAGGGTTGCTCTGCTAGCTCTGTTGGGATAACGGTAAATGAATTTGCAGATATAGTAGATTTAGACGCCTATGTTTTTTCTATATTTCCTAATCCTTCACAAGGCGACTTCAGTATTTCTTTTACGACTTTTTCTGGAAGCAACTACACAATAAAGATATACAATGCAGCAGGACAATTAATCTATGAAGATGAATTAGCAAATCAAAATCAAAGTGGGAAAATTATTAAAGATATTCATCTTGGAGAACTTGCTTCAGGAGTTTATAACTTATTACTTTCTGATGGTAAAACAGAGTCTTCAAAAAAGATAATTATAAAAAGAAACTAACTTTACTTTTTAAGAATCCGATAGCGTTTTCCTGGCAATTGTTCTACCATATTTTTCATCTCCATTTGGAATAATAAAACATTGATTTTTGAAGCTGACATTTCCGCTTTCATTCCAATTATATCTGAATGAAGAATTTCATCGTTTTCAAACAGATTTAAAATCGTTGCTTCATCTGGTTCTAAGTTTAGTTCCAACTCTTTTTGAACTGAAACTGTTTTTGAATTCCAATTCATAAATGTTAAAAAATCGTTTGGTGAACTTATTAAATGAGCTTTTTGCTTTTTTATCAATAAATTACAGCCTTCCGATGTTTGACGACCTATGTCTCCGGGAAAAGCAAATACATCTCTACTGTAATCATTTGCCAACTCTGCAGTAATCATGGAGCCTCCTCTTTCCTTACTTTCAATTACAATAGTTGCATCTGCTAGTCCAGCTACAATCCTGTTTCGCATAGGAAAATTTTCTCTGTCTGGATTTGTGCTAATCATGAATTCAGTAAGTAAACCGCCATTTTCTTGCATATCTTTTGCAATTTGCTTGTGCTGCGAAGGATAAATCCGATCTAGGCCATGCCCTAAGACACCAATTGTTTGAATATTATTTTGTAAGCACAATTGATGCGCATGAATATCAACGCCGTAAGCCAAGCCACTTACGACTAAAATATTTTTTTCCTTAAAGGATGAAAGTAAAGATTTTAATAACTCTTTTCCATATTCTGTATGATTTCTTGTTCCAACAATTGAAACAATCTGTGTATGATTTAAATCCATTTTTCCTTTTGTATAAATTACAATTGGAGCATCCGAACATTGCCTCAATCTTCTTGGATAACCAGAATCTAAGAAAAAATGAGTTGAAATTCCATTTTTATGGTTAAAATTTAGCTGTTTTTCGGCTAAATTAATTGCCTCTTCTCTTTTTAAAGCTCTCAAAAATGATTCGCTAAGTCCTGTTTGAATTTTTATTTCTTGTAAGGTGCTTTCAAAAAGGAAATTTATATTTTCTAATTTTGATAAAACTTGTGCCGCACGAATTGGACCAATGCCATTTAATTTACTAAGTGCTATTCTATAAATTTCGCTTGTTTTTGACAAAATATTCTTATTTTCGTCATATTAAGATAATGAATATTATCATTTCATTTAGAATATGCCAAAGTATTTTATTTTAATTATTTTAATTTTATTAAACTCCACAGTTTTTTTTTCGCAGACAAAAGGCGTTGTTTTGGATGCTTCAAATGGTGATCCAATTATTGGTGCTCGTATTGTCTTATCATCGGGACAAAAATCAATTACTAGTAACACTGGTGAATTTATACTCAGTAATGTCAAATATCCAAATTCACTTGTTGTATCTATGATGGGCTTTATCTCAGAAACTGTTCAACTATCAAAGGATACGCTTTTAAGATTTAACTTAAAAACACAAATGCAAGAAATTAGCGACGTTGTTGTTACCGCAAGTAGAAGAAACCAAAATATTGAAGATGTACCAATTTCAATGGAAATCATTAAGCCAGAATTAATCAATAACAAAGGTTTTTCAAATTTAGAACAGGCAGTTGATCAAAGTCCTGGTGTATATGCCATGGATGGACAAGTTAGTATTCGAGGAGGAGGAGGCTTTGCATACGGGGCCGGAAGTCGCGTTGCTTTACTTTGGAATGGCGTTCCGATGATGTCTCCAGATGTAGGAGATGCAAAATGGAATGCTATTCCAATGGAACAAGCTGCACAGATAGAAATTTTAAAGGGTGCATCTTCCGTTTTATATGGTAGCGGAGCTTTAAATGGAATTATTGCTTTAACTGAGAAAGAACCAAGTCCAAAAGGGAATTTTTCTGCTAAAGTTCAATCAGGGGTTTATGGAAATCCTAGAAGAAAATCAATGCAGTGGTGGGATAAAAACCCAACTTTTCATCTAGCGGATGTTTATTTTGGTAAATCATATAAATATTTAGGCTACACAGTAGGTGCAAATGCTTATTTAGATTCTGGTTTTCGGCAAGGAGAAAACGAAAAAAGATTTCGTTTAAATGGTTCTTTTTACTTCAAACCCAAAAGTAACTCGAAACTCAAGGCCGGATTAAGCTACAATGCACAATACCAAGATATGGGAGTTTTTATTCTTTGGAAGAATGATTCTTTGGGTTACCAAGCTCAGGATAATACACTCTCAAGACAAAAAGCAATTCGGATTAATGTTGATCCCTACATAAAATTTTATGATAAATTCAAAAATCAACATCAACTAAAAACAAGGTATTACCTTGTTACAAGTGGAAATGAATCAAAAGTTGGTGATGCTTCTATTGCAGATTTATTTTATGCCGATTATCAATTTCAGCGGAAATTTGGGCCTTCTACAAATTTATCTGCAGGTATTACGCATAATTCTGGGCAAGTAAAAAGTTGGGTGTTTGGGAATCATATTTCTCGAAATACTGCAGCTTATGGACAAGTTGAATCTAAATTAAACCGATTGGATATTACTGCAGGTATGAGAATAGAGTATTATAAATTAGATACGATGCCTGTAGATTCTCGTTTTAAACTCATTGATTCTTTGTCGATTCCTGTTTATCCTATTTTTAGAATGGGTTTGCATTACAAGCTAACTCCTGCAACACATCTTAGGGCTTCATTTGGACAAGGGGTTCGCTTTCCTTCTATTGCTGAACGCTTTGTTTCAACTTCTGTTGGTGGCTTGGTGATTTTTAAAAATCCAAATTTAAAACCCGAAAAAGGTTGGTCTTCTGAACTGGGATTCAAACAACTTGTAAAACTTGGCAGTTCCTGGAAAGGATTTTTTGATGTCGCAGCATTTATTAACGAATATAGCAATATGACTGAATTTACTTTTGGGGCTTATAATCCGCTCACAGGAAATAAACTTTCTTATTTAGGTGCCGGTATTGCAACACCTGAAGATTCTGCTATTTGGAATGATTTGATTGCTCAAGGTCTTGTGCTTTCAAATTGTATTGGTTTTCGAGCTACAAATGCTGAAAAAGCTAGAATTACTGGATTAGAGTTTTCTTTTAATAGTCAGGGAAAAATTGGCAATGTTGAAATTACTTCGCTTTTGGGCTACACGTATATGAATCCAATAAGTTTGAATGCAAATACTAAGTACCGTGAAACATTTTCAGATTCAAGTTCAAATATACTGAAGTATCGATTTAGACACCTAGCTAAATTAGATATTCAAGCTACCTATAAAAAATTTAGTTTGGGATTTTCTTCGAGATACAATAGTTTTATGGAAAATATTGATTTGGCTTTTGAAGAACCAATATTAACAGATGCTGGCCAGCAATTTATTTTGCCTGGCTTGAGAGAATACAGAAAAAAATACAATAATGGTTCTTTGGTTTTTGATTGCCGTTTTTTGTATCAGATTACAAAGGAATTAAAAATCAATCTAATTGTAAATAATCTTTTTAATGCTGAATATGTTTCCCGCCCAGCGGATTTGCAAGCACCTAGAAATTTTTTAATCCAATTGCAATATGCTTTCTAAGGATATATTGTTGTAAATTAAAAAAATACTTTTAATATTGATACTTAAAATCTAAGATGAAAAGTATAATTCTACTTTTATTATTATTTATTCCAATCGGGTTTATTGCTCAAATTTCTGGAATAGTGAGAGAAAAAAGTACAAATACTCCAATTGTTGGCGCTAAAATTACAGCATCAGATGGGGCAAAAGCAATTTCTGATTTTGATGGAAAATTTAAATTGAATAGTCAGAAATTTCCTGTTACAATTATTACTTCAATGATGCAATTCCTGAATGATACAATTACTGTGAACAAAGTAGAAGAAATTGTAATAAAAATGGGAGAACAAACTAAAGATTTAGAAACAGTTGTTGTTTCTGCAGGTAGAAGAAAACAATCAATTGAAGAAGTTCCTGTTTCGATGGAAATTATCCGACCGCAATTAATCGACAATAAAGGTATTACAGACTTAGAACAAGCGGTCGATCAAACTCCTGGTGTTTTTACAATGGATGGGCAAGTAAGTATTCGCGGCGGATCAGGTTTTGCTTACGGAACTGGAAGTCGCGTCTTACTTTTGTGGAATGGCATGCCTCTTCTTTCTGGTTATGCAGGCGATACGCAATGGAATGCGATACCAATGGAACAAACTGCGCAAATTGAAGTTATGAAAGGTGCGGCATCTGTACTTTATGGAAGTGGCGCATTAAATGGCGTGATTTCTTTAGTAGAAAAAGAACCGGGAATTATACCAGAATCTAAAGTTAAAGTTCAATATGGTATTTATGACAATCCTGCGCGTAATTCTTTAAAATGGTGGTCGCGTTCTCCGATGAATCAACAGATTGAAGCATATCACGGACAAATGTTTAAAAAAATAGGATATACACTTTCAACAACTTTATTTCACAATGATGGTTACAGGGGTGGAGAAACAGAGCAGAGAGGACGAATAAGTGGAAGCTTATTTTTTAAACCACAAAAAATGCAACGCCTAAAAGCTGGGTTAGGATATAATTATCAAAATCAAAAAACTGGGAATTTCTTGATTTGGCAAAGTGATTCTTTAGGATATACTCCAAGTGGAGGAGCTGATACTAGTAATTCAGAATCGACCCTAACCTACAATATTGGCCATAGATTTTTTATTGACCCTTATCTTAAATACATAGACAAGTACAACAATCGTCATAATCTTAAAGCACGAATCTATTCTGCCACAAATAATAATATTAATAACCCTCAGCAAGGAAGTGGTGCAGTAATCTATTTTAGTGAATACCAATTTCAAAAACAATTTGGAAATGGAATTACACTAACATCAGGTATTTCAGATATTTACAATGTTGTGATTTCAAAATTATTTGGAGATCATACTTCTAATAACATCGCTGCATATGGACAGTATGAACATAAAATTGGCAAATTAGATATCACAGCTGGAGTTCGCTTAGAATATTTTGAAATGGACGGAAAATCTGGAGATACTGATTTCATGCTTTCAAAAAAGGACTCGCTAATTATTCCATTCTATCCAATTTTTAGAACAGGCTTACATTACGAACTTGCAAAGTATACGCATCTTCGTGCTTCATTAGGACAGGGAATTCGTTACCCCTCTGTTGCAGAAAGATATACTCAAACATCAGTAGGCGCACTTAATATTTTTCCTAACCCTTCCTTACGCCCTGAGATTGGTTGGGCAGCAGAAATTGGTATAAAACAAGGTATAAAAATTGGCTCGTGGAAAGGAATGTTTGATGTTGCAGCTTTTGTTAATGAATATAGTAATATGATGGAATTTTCATTTATTTACTACAATCCCATTTCGCAACTACCATTAAATCCAGTTAATCCCTCTCCTGAAGATATTCAATTTTTAACAAATGGACAATATAATATTGCTGACTGGGTTGGATTTCAAGCGCAAAATGCTGAAAAAGCTAGAATTACAGGACTTGATTTATCATTCAATTCAAGCGGTAAAATTGGGCAAGTAGAGTTAATAACCTTGCTAGGTTATACGTATATGAATCCTATTTCCTTAAATAATAATCCAATTTATACCGCAAATTTTTCAGATAAAAACACTAACATGCTAAAATACCGATTCAAACACTTAGCTAAAGCAGATGTTGAAGTAAATTATAAAAAATTGAGTGCTGGTTTTTCCTGTCGATACAATAGTTTTATGAAGAATATAGATTTAACTTTTGAAGAGGATTTAGACCCATCCTTAAACACAACTGTCTATCTCCTTCCAGGTTTGAAAGAATACCGAAAAAAATACAACAAGGGTTCTTTGGTTTTTGATTTTCGCTTTGGCTATAAAATCAATGAGTTTATGAGAATTGGCTTAATTGCAAATAACATTTTGAATACAGAATATTCAAGTAGACCTGGAGATATCCAAGCACCCAGAAATTTTATGTTACAACTTCAAATTAAATTTTAATGAAAGTATTAGGAATTATTCCTGCGCGCTATGCTTCTTCCCGTTTTCCTGGAAAGCCTTTAATTGATCTCAAAGGAAAAACCATGATTCAACGCGTTTATGAGGGTGCAATAAAATCAAAATTAATTGATCTTTTAGTAGTTGCAACGGATGATACCCGAATTAGAGATGAGGTACTTCGCTTTGGCGGAAATGTTGAAATGACATCCGAGAAACACAACTCTGGAACAGATCGCTGTGCTGAAGTTGCAAAAAAATACTCAGAATACAATTTAATCGTTAATATCCAAGGAGATGAACCACTTGTTGACTTTAGACAATTAGAGCAATTAATTCAGGTTTTTGAAAAAGAAAGTATTCAAATTGCAACCTTAGCGACAAAAAAAATAACAAGTGAAGAACTTGAGAATCCAAACAGAATTAAAATAGTTGTAGATAAAAATAACTCAGCGCTTTATTTTAGCCGTAGTGCGATTCCAAATCAAATAAATTTTAAAGGTGATGGTCTTAGCTCATACCCCTTTCTTCGGCATATTGGCTTGTATACCTATCGTAGAGAAACACTTTTATTAATAGCAAACTTGCCTGTTTCTCTATTGGAAAAAATAGAATCACTAGAGCAATTGAGATGGTTGTACAATGGGTTTTCGATTCATGTATCTGAAACAACTATCGAAACTCCAAACATTGACACAAATGAAGATGTAGAAATTGTTTTGCGAAGTTTATAGTAGTTTCAAGAATCTTTTGTAGCTTTGAATTATGCATAAAATTGAAGATCTTGTTAGCTCCTTATTATTGCGCCATTCTTGCGTAATTATTCCCAATTTTGGAGGATTTGTAGCAAAAACTATCTCTGCAAAATTAGACCTTGATCGCGGTTTGTTCTTAGCACCATCAAAGCAACTTTTGTTTAATAAAAACTTAGTAAATAATGATGGATTATTAATTTCTGAATATGCTAGTTTAAATGGTTTAGAATATTTTAAAAGTCAAACTGAAATTGAAAATTTTGTTTTAGATATTAAATCAAAATTGAATTCAAAACAATCAGTTCACATTGAACGAGTTGGAAAACTATCATATGATCTTGAAGGGAATTTAGTATTTGAACAAGACCGTTATTTTAACCTCTTATTGAGTTCATATGGCTTAAGCCACGTTCAATTTATTGCTAATAAAGAACCTGAGATTAATGAGCCAAGCTTTAAAGAGAAAAAGATAAAAGTAAAAGCGCCTATCCGCAAAATTAATTACTTGAAATATGCTGCAGCAGCTTGTCTTTTACCGCTTGCTTTTTATTCTTTCTGGATACCTACACATTCTGGTGTACTAGAATCTGGACTAATTTCATATAAGGATTTTAATCCGTTTTATAAAAAAGAGATTGGGGCCTACTCAAAGCAAAAGATGACTGCTCAACAAAACGATGTTCTTAAAAAGAATGTTTTTGAAAACCAAATTTCAACTTCAAAAAATCATCGAATTGGACTTTATAAATTTGATGAAGGAATCCATATCCCTATTCGAATTGAAGAAAAAAAGATAGTGAAAGAAATACGTGATGTTAAAATAGAAAATTTTCAAAATAAAATTTCTAGTACCAATGCTTTTGAATATATAATTGGCTGCTTTTCTAACAAAAATAATGCAGTTACTTTAATTGCGAAATTAAAAAAAGAAGGTTTTTCTGCTAAAATTGCAGGTGAAACACCTCTTTTGCGTGTTAGTATTGGAAGTGCTGATTCAGATATACAAATGCAGACTATAATTCAAAAAGCCAATGAAAAAGGCTATAAAGGTTGGGTTTTAAAAAGTAATTAATATTATTTCGAAAAAAAAATAATTATTAATTTTACTATTGAAACTCTATTTTTTAAATTTTAATCATTATCAACCTCAAATCAATTACAAATGAAACGTCTAATTTTATTATCTTCTATCTTGATTCTTGCGCTTGGTGCATGCCGAAAAAAGCCATTTGATGAGGATCAATCTGCTATGTTAAATTATAAGATTGAAACTGCTTTTGACGAAATGACAAATATTTCTGATCAAGCAGTTAATGGGAATTTGGTTTATTATAAGTCAGGTAATATAATCAATGTAAAACCTGGCGAAAAACCAGATTTAGAAAAAACACCTTGCAATGTAATAATTACCTTAGATACAATCAATTCTTTTAAAACAGTTACTGTAGATTATGGAAATACAAATTGTGATTGTAATGATGGGAAACAACGCCGAGGAAAAATTGTAACAACTTTCACAGGGCAATACATTGCACAAGGAACAATAATTACTCACACACCAATAGATTATTTTGTGAATGATATTAAAATTGAAGGGATAAAAACAGTGGAAAATATGGGGCTAAATGCAAACAATCAACCCTATTTTAATGTAAACGTTAATGGAACAGCAACACTTACTTCTGGTGAAACACTTTCGTATATATCAACTCGAATTAGAACGTGGGTTTCAGGTTTCAACACCTTACTTTATCGTTGGGACGATGAATATGACATAACTGGAAGTGCTCAGGGTAGTTTTTCATCGGGTGGTGGATATACTGCTCAAACTACAAATCCACTTCATATTAAAGTCGGTTGTGGTTTTCCAGTTAGTGGGACAATCACTATGCAGCCTCAAAATAAACCACTTCGGGTAATAGATTATGGTTCTGGAAGCTGTGACTTTACTTTTACGGTTACAGTGAATGGTGTCACTTATACATTTAACTAAAATCACAAAATATATTTTCGTATTTAGTTTAAACACTTTTTATTTTAATACGTTTCCTTTTTGTACTCAATGATTGAGTAATTTTGTGTCTTAAATGTTTTAAAATGAATGTGATTGGAATTAACGGTTTTGGAAGGATAGGAAGATGTTTTACGCGTATTGCATTGAACGATAATTCTATTGAGATTGCACTCATTAACGACCTTGCAGATATTTCTACGCTAGCACATTTACTTAAGTACGACAGCATCCATGGAACGCTAAATATTTCTTTTACAATTGAAGGAAATACCTTGCATTTTGAAAACGGAAAAAAAATAATTTTTACGCAAGAAAAAAATCCTTCGCAAATTCCATGGGATAATTATTCTGTAGAAACTGTTGTAGATTCCACTGGAATGTTCTTAACAAGAGATTCAGCAAGTAAACATCTAAGAAACGGCGTTAAAAGAGTAATTCTTTCTGCTCCTGCAAATGACACAGATATACCAACTGTTGTAATGGGTATAAATGAGAAGGAAATTAATTTATCTGAGACGATTTTCTCAAATGCATCTTGTACTACAAACAATGCTGCACCAATGATAAAAGTTTTAAAGGAATTAGTAAATATAGATGTTGCATACATTTCAACAGTGCATAGTTATACGTCTGACCAACGCTTACACGATTCTCCTCACAAAGATTTAAGAAGAGCAAGAGCAGCTGCAAATTCAATTATACCAACTTCAACGGGTGCAGCGAAAGCAATCACCAAAATATTTCCTGATTTAGATGGAAAAATTACCGGAGGAAGCGTGCGAGTTCCTGTTTTAGATGGCTCAATGACTGAAATGACAATTATTACCAAAGATGAAATAACTGTTGAGCAAATAAATACTGCAATGAAAAAAGCAGCGCTCGGTTCTATGAAAGGAATTTTAGGATATACAGAGGATCCGATTGTTTCTGTTGATGTAATAGGAAGCCCTTACAGTTGTTTATTTGATTCAGAACTCACACTTGTTTTTAAAAACCTTATTAAAGTTGTTGGTTGGTACGATAACGAAGCCGGTTATTCTCATAGATTAATTGATTTTGTGAAGAAGTTTAATTAACTATAGCCGATATTCCTGGCAATTCTTTTCCTTCAAAGTACTCTAAAAGCGCTCCTCCACCAGTACTAACATAACTTACTTGAGAGGCAAAGCCAAATTTCTGAACTGCGGCAGCACTATCTCCTCCCCCAATCAGTGAATACGCGCCATTTTTTGTAGCTTCGGCAACAGCTTCAGCAATCGACTTTGTGCCATGTGAAAATGCATCCATTTCAAACACTCCCATAGGTCCATTCCAAAGGATTGTTTTGCTATTCATTAAAACCTTAGTGAAAGATTTAATTGTTTCATTACCAATATCTAATCCCATCCATCCTTCAGGAATAGCAGCACTTTTTTGGTTTCTTGTTTGTGCATCAGAAGCAAATTTATTTGCGATTTTTGAATCTATTGGTAAATGAATTTCTACACCCATTTTTTTTGCACGCTCTACTATTTCTTTACAGGTCCCTAATCGTTCATTTTCACAAAGTGAATCTCCGATTTCTCCACCTAAGGCTTTGAAAAAGGTATAAGCCATTCCTCCTCCAATAATAATATGATCGGCAATTTTTAATAAGTTTTCTACTATTAAAACCTTGTCTGAAACTTTAGCGCCTCCGACAATCGCAGTAAATGGACGTACTGTTTTTTTTATTATTTTTTCTGCGCTTTCTATTTCTGCACTCATCAAAAAACCCATCATCTTATCATTAGGAAAAAAAGATGCGATTTGAGTTGTACTTGCATGAGCTCGATGTGCAGCTCCAAAAGCATCATTGACAAAACAATCACCTAAAGAGGCTAATTCTTTTGCGAAATTCATGTCTCCAGTAGTTTCTTCAGGGTAAAAACGCACATTTTCTAGCAGCAGAATTTCTCCAGATTTTAATGCAGCACTTTTCTGTTGTGCCTCACTTCCAATGCAATCATTTGCAAAACTCACTTCTTTTCCTACTAATTTTTCAATATGAGGAATAATGTGCTTGAGTGAGAATTTATCTTCTGGACCATTTTTTGGCCTGCCTAAATGTGACATTAGGATCAGACTTCCTCCTTTATTTAAAATATGCTTTAGTGTTGGTAAAGCTGCACGAATTCTTTTATCATCTGTAATTTCAAATGTTGATTTATCTTGAGGAACATTAAAATCAACACGAATTAAAACGCGCTTGTTTGAGAAGTCGTAATCCAAAAAATCAATCATGCTATTCTTTTTTTCTGCAAATCTATAAAAGCTTTGTAACTTCTTCCGTATTTTTTGTTTAATCCTTGTTAAAACTAAAATTCTTTGCATTTTTACATTAAAAAAAATTTTATGAAAAATATCACTCTTTCTATTGCGCTTTTATTGTTTTTACTTGCCTGTACTACTAGTAAAGATATTTCTACAGATTCAGAAATTGTTGACAGTTTGATAATTGAAGGAACCGAATTTGATTCAACAGCTCTCTATGACGAATATGAGGATTATAGTGATTTTGAATATGAGGAAGAACTAAAAGTAAGAGCTATCTATAATAGTTCTCGGACTATATACACTGATTTAATTCATACGAAACTAGAAGTAAATTTTAATTGGGAGAAATCGCAATTAAATGGATCTGCTACAATTACTGCAAAGCCACATTTTCATGCCTCTGATAGCATCGTACTTGATGCTAAAGGAATGGATATTAAAAATATTGACATGAATGGCAAATTATTAAGTTATAGCTATAAAAATTCCCTAACACTTCATATTAAGTTAGACCGCAGCTATTCTAGAGATGAAAAATTTACCCTGCAAATTGACTATGTTGCAAAGCCAGATGATAGAATTGTTAATGGCAGCTCTGCAATTACATCAGATAAAGGCTTGTTTTTTATTAATCCAAAAGGAGAAGATAAATCTAAAATGCCTCAGATATGGACACAGGGAGAAACAGAATCAAATTCAGTTTGGTTTCCAACTATTGATGCGCCAAATACAAAGACTACTGAAGAAATTCTAATGACTGTTGATGATAAATATGTCACACTTTCCAATGGAAGATTAATTTCCTCAAAAAAGAATTCAGATGGCACACGCACTGACCATTGGAAACAAGATTTGCCGCATGCTCCCTATTTATTTATGATGGCTGTTGGAGAATTTAAAGTTGTAAAAGATTTCTACACGCGCAATGATGGCTCAAAAATGGAAGTCAACTATTATGTAGAACCGGAATTTGAGAAAGATGCGAAAGCAATTTTCGGTGAAACACCGGAAATGATAAAATTCTTTTCTCAAAAACTTGGAATCGAATATCCTTGGGATAAATACAATCAAATTGTTGTTAGAAATTATGTTTCTGGAGCAATGGAAAATACTGGTGCTGTAATTTTTGGCGATTATGTTTACAAAAATGAACGTGAATTATTGGATGAAAATGATCAGTCCACTATTGCACATGAATTGTTTCATCACTGGTTTGGTGACTTGGTAACTTGTGAATCATGGGCAAATTTACCCTTAAATGAATCTTTCGCCAATTATTCTCAGTATCTATGGGACGAGCACCGATATGGAATAGATGAAGCTGATTACCAAGGATCCAATGAAGCAGAAAGTTATTTTAATTCAGCTTGGGGAAACTATCACAATTTAATTTGGTTTGAACACCCTGATAAAGAAAATATGTTCGATGGTCACTCCTATGCTAAAGGTGGAAGGATTTTACATATGCTTAGAAATTATCTTGGAGATGAGGTTTTCTTTAAAGGACTAAATAGTTATCTCGTTAATAATAAATTTAAAACTGCTGAATTTCATAATCTTAGAATGGCATTTGAAGAGGTTTCTGGGGAAGATCTTAATTGGTTTTTTGACCAGTGGTTTTTAGGTAAAGGGCACCCAATAGTACATACTTCTCAAGTAATAAACCCTGAGAATAATACAGTTACTATCAATGTGAAACAAAAGCAAAATACCGACGATTTCCCTTTGTATAAACTCCCTGTAAATGTTGCTATTTGGGATGCTAATGGAAAACGAACTGAAAAAATTGTGCTTGAAAATTTAGAAGAGAATTTTACATTTAGCTTTTCTGGTGAATTAAAAAATATTCTCTTTGATGAGCAACAAATGCTGTTAGGGAAATATTATGAGGAGAAACCCATAGGTCAATTTATTCATCAATATTACAATTCTACAAGATACAAAGCAAGAGCTGCATCTATTACAATGGCGCAACGAACAAAAAATAGTGACAGCGAAAAATTACTTTTCGATGCCTTAAAAGATCCTTTTTGGAATATCCGAATACTTGCACTTCCGTCAATTGAAAATGTAAAAAATGATTTCGGTATTGAAACTTTGAGTCGAATTAAAGAATTAGCTAAAAGCGATCCAAAATCGCAAGTTAGGGTTGCAGCACTTAAAACCTTGTGTGCTTTAGAAGACAGCGTTGTAGCCACTGAACTACTGAAATCCGCTATAAGTACTGATCAATCCTATGCAGTTATCTCTTCAGCTCTTGCATTATTAACGGAAATAAATCCTGAAGAAGCCTTAATTGTAGCAAGAAAATTAATGAAAGAAGAAAATGCTAGGCTTAATGTTTCAATTGCTGGGGTTTTACAACAATTAGGAACTGAAGAAGATATTCTATTTTTTGATAAAAACTTGAAGAATAAAAGCCTAACGGGTTACGATGAATTAAATGTCTTTGTAGCTTATGTTGTCTTAATATTAAGAATGGAAATAGATTTACAAGAAAAATCACTTGAATTATATACCTTATTAAAGGAAAAAGGTGGCGCTGCAGTACAACTCTATTTTGGACAAATAATTGAATACAGTAATTCTATTTATCTCGCTAAAGTTGAAGAATTAGCTGCAGAAATAGCAGAATTGGAAGAAGCTAAATCTTTTGGGACTGTCTTTGAAAAAAAGAAGTTAAAACAACGCTACGAGGATTTAATTGCCAAGTTAACCTTGCTAAGTCCGCCAATACCTTTGGATTAAGAATGCTTATTTCTTATGAAGAATAGTTGCTGAAGCCTGCGCTGTTGGCATGATTGTAATATCATTAATTGTCACATGAGCAGGTCGAGAAGTTACAAACCAAATAGCTTCCGCTACATCATTTGCAAGTAAAGCCTCAAAACCGTCATATACGGAATTTGCCGTTTTAACATCTCCTTTAAATCGCACCAACGAAAATTCAGTTTCTGCAGCTCCAGGAGCAATATTTGTAACTTTTATTCCATGTGAAACTAAATCTATTCGCATCGCTTTTGAAAGTGCATCAACTGCATGTTTTGTAGCACAATAAACATTTCCGCCAGGGTAAACCTCTTTTCCAGCAATACTAGAAATATTTACAATTTGAGTAGATTTATGAAGTTTTAGAAAGGGAATAATGGCTTTTGAAACGTACAATAATCCCTTGATATTCGTATCAATCATTCGCTCCCAATCATCTGTTACGGCATTTTCTATTGAAGATCTTCCCACTGCTAATCCCGCATTGTTAATAAGGATATGAATGTTATTTTTAATTATTTCAGGAAGTGAATTAATAGACTGGACAACCTCTTTTTCATTCCGGATATCAAGTTCTAGGCAATGTATATTGACAGTGTCATTTTGCAAGGAAACTTTCAATTGCTCTAATTTATCACTTCTTCTAGCAACTAAAACAAGTGAAAACCCATTTTTTGCAAAAATATGTGCACACGCTTCTCCAAATCCTGAGGATGCTCCTGTAATAAAAACGTATTTTTTCATGTTGCAAATTTGAATAGAAAATTTCTATTTTGCTTTGTTTATGTCAATTTAACAATAAAAAAAGACAAAATGACATAAAAATTAACTTGGCATATAGATTGACTAATTGTTTTCAAATAAAAAACAAAATGAAAAAAAGCACAATTAAGTCAGGTAAAATTAACGTTCAAACGGAAAATATTTTTCCCATAATTAAGAAATTTTTATACTCAGATCACGAAATATTTTTACGTGAATTAGTTTCCAATGCTGTCGATGCATCTCAAAAATTACGTGTTCTTTCAGCAAATGGAGAATATAAAGGTGAACTTGGAGATTTGAAGGTAGAAGTAATATTGGATCGCGATGCAAAAACAATTACCATTCGAGATAATGGAATCGGAATGTCTGCTGAAGAAATTGATAAATACATCAATCAAATTGCATTTTCTGGGGCTGAAGAATTTGTTGAAAAATACAAAGGAAAAGAAGGTGCTGAGCAAATTATAGGTCATTTTGGACTTGGTTTTTATTCAGGATTTATGGTGTCAGAAAAAGTGCAGATTCGCAGTAAATCTCGCCATGAGGGAGAAAAAGCAATTCAATGGGAAAGCAATGGTTCTCCGGACTATACAATTATTGAAATTGACAAAACAACACAAGGAACTGACATCGTTTTATATATATCTGAAGAATCAAATGAGTTTTTGGAAAAAGAACGGATTTCTGGAATCTTAACGAAATACTGTAAGTTTTTGCCAATTCCTGTTTTTTTTGGTGACAAAACAGAATACATCGACTCGCCAGAAGGGGAAAAAGATGACAAAGGAAATATAAAGCGAGTAGCTATTGAAGTTCCAAATCAAATTAATAATCCTTCGCCTGCCTGGACGAAAGCGCCTGTAGATTTGAAAGACGAAGATTATTCTTCTTTCTACAGTGAATTGTATCCCTCAACATTTGACAAACCTCTCTTTCATATTCATTTGAATGTAGATTATCCTTTTAATTTAACAGGTATTCTCTATTTTCCAAAAATTAAGGAGAATGTTGAAGTTCAGAGAAATAAAATCAATTTATATTCCAATCAAGTCTTTATTACGGATAGCGTTGCGGAAATTGTACCTGAATTTTTAACGCTTTTACATGGAGTAATTGATTCTCCAGATATTCCTTTAAATGTTTCTAGGTCGTATTTACAAAGTGATGGCAACGTCAAAAAAATAGCTTCTCACATCACCAAAAAAGTGGCGGATAAATTAGCAGATATGTTCAAAAAAGACCGCAAGGATTTTGAAGATAAATGGAATGACCTACAAATATTTGTACAATATGGAATGTTGTCAGATGAAAAATTTGCTGAAAAAGCTGCAGGTTTTTCCTTATTGAAAAATACAGATGGGGTTTATTTTACTCCTGAAGAATACAAAGAAAAAATTGCAGCACTTCAAGTGGATAAAGACAAAAAAACAATTTGTTTGTATACCAATAACCCGGAAGAACAATTCTCCTTTGTTAAAAAAGCAAAAGAAAGAGCTTACGATGTTCTTCATTTAGAAGGACCTTTGGTTTCTCATTGGATTCAAAAACTCGAGCAATCAATGGAAAACACGAGTTTTGTTCGTGTAGATTCTGACACACTAGACAAACTAATTCGCAAAACAGATGAACTTCCTTCAAAAATTTCAAAAGAGGAAGAAGAAAAGTTAAAGCCTGTTTTTGAAGAATGCTTAAACAAAGAAAAATATACTGTTCAATTTGAAAGTATGAGTGAAAGTGATTCTCCAATGATTATTACGCAACCAGAATTTATTCGACGAATGATGGAACAGCAAAAATTAGGCGGCGGTGGAATGTTCGGAGCTTTTCCAGAAATGTATACGCTCGTTGTAAATGCAAATCATCCAAAAATTGCTCAGCTTCTAACGAAAAAAGCAAAGGATCAAAAGGCAAGTGTAAAGCAACTTACAGATCTTGCCCTTCTGGCTCAAGGAATGTTAAAAGGCGAAGCATTGGATAGTTTTATTGAGCGAAACATTGAGCATATTGCTTAATTTACTAATTTTACACGGGATTTTCCCTAATAAAATTTTTTAAAACTCAGTGCGTGTATAAGTGGATTTTAGGTCTTGGATTTTATCTTACTACACAAAGGTTGGGAGGAGGACTTTTTGGATTCATCATTGGCTCCTTAATTGATCGGACAACTAAATCAAGTGCCTCTAATTCTTCTAGTGGACGAAAAAGTTTTCAAGATTCATTTGAATATTACAGACAACAATCCTCTCGCTTCGATATTCAAACGATGCTCATGGCACTTTCCGCATCTGTAATGAAAGCTGATGGGAAAGTCTTAAAAATCGAACTTGACTTTGTGAAACGTTTTTTTGCTTCGCAATTTGGCAATCGTTTTACTAGTGAACATCTTCAAATCCTTAAAAATTTCCTGGATTCCGATAAAATACCTCTTCAAGAAATTTGCGCAGATATTCGCACTAGAATGCCTTCTGAAGTACGTGTACAATTAATTCACTATTTGTTTAGCATTGCAAAAGCAGATGGGGATGTTGCTCCAGCGGAAATGAATATTATTCAAAAAATTGCTACAATGCTCGGTGTTTCTGCTGTAGAATTTGAAAGTGTGAAAAATATGTTCTACAGAAATGTAGATTCAGATTATAAAATTTTAGGTGTTGAGTCAAATGTAACTGATGAAGAAATTAAAAAAGCTTATCGTAAAATGGCAATTTCCTTTCACCCTGATAAAGTTGCTACAATGGGCGAAGAATACCAAAAAGGTGCAAAGGAAAAATTTCAGCAAATTCAAGATGCATACGAAGCAATAAAAAAACGAAGAGGATTTAAGTAATTAATGCTTTTTCAAAATTGTTTTTATTGTTGTATCTTTAAACATAAGTAAAGAAAATTACCTAAAATGACAGAGCAAAAATATACCGAAGCATTTGAAGAATTACAAGAAATTGTCAGTGACATGGAAGATGGAAACATCAGTGTAGATGAATTAGCAGAAAAAGTGAAACGTGCAACTGTTTTAATTCGAGTTTGCAAGGCTAAATTAAGTGCAACTGAAGGTGATGTTCAGAAAATTCTCAAAGAACTTGAGGAGGACAGGGCAGAAGAATAAGTCAAATTTCTAACTTTACTTTTTTAATAAACTTATGTCAGACAATCGTTATCAAGCAAGAGGAGTATCAGCAGGAAAAGAAGATGTTCACAATGCTATAAAAAATGTGGACAAAGGTTTATTTCCTCAAGCTTTTTGTAAAATAGTTCCTGATTATTTAAGCGGAGATGATGATTATTGTGTTGTAATGCATGCTGATGGTGCGGGCACAAAAACTTCTTTAGCCTACATGTATTGGAAAAAAACTGGAGATATTTCAGTTTGGAAAGGAATTGCACAAGATGCATTGATAATGAACATTGATGATTTATTATGTGTAGGTGCAACTGGCCCCATTCTTTTATCTTCAACTATTGGTCGTAATAAAAACCTCATTCCTGGTAGCGTTATTTCTGAAATCATAAACGGAACAGAAGAACTCTTGAAAGATTTAAGGTCTCATGGTATTGAAATTTATTCCACTGGTGGAGAAACTGCAGATGTAGGCGATTTAGTAAGAACAATCATTGTAGATTCTACAGTAATTGCAAGAATGAAACGCAGTGATGTTATTTCAAATGATAAAATTCAAGATGGAGACTGCATTGTTGGTTTGGCTTCTTATGGGCAGGCAAACTATGAGAATACCTACAACAGCGGAATGGGAAGTAATGGACTCACGAGTGCTCGACACGATGTGTTCAACTATCAATTAGCAAAAGAATTTCCCGAAAGCTTTGATCCTAATGTACCGAATGATCTTGTTTATAGCGGCGGAAAATTATTGGAAGATGAAGTTGCAAACCTTCCTTTAGATGCAGGAAAACTTGTTTTATCGCCAACACGAACTTACGCTCCAGTAATAAAAAAGATTTTAGATCAGTTTCGATCTCAAATTCATGGCATGGTTCATTGCTCTGGTGGAGCGCAAACCAAAGTCTTGCATTTTGTAAATAACCTTCATATCATTAAAGATAATCTTTTTCCAATTCCACCTTTGTTTCTTATGATTCAAGAGGAATCAGGGACCTCTTGGGAAGAAATGTATAAAGTCTTTAACATGGGACACAGAATGGAGATTTATGTTCCTTTTGAAATAGCTTCAGATCTTATTGCTATTTCAGAATCATTTGGAATTGCAGCTCAGGTTATTGGTAAAGTAGAGACTTTCAATGGCAAACAAGTAAGTATTAAAAGTGAAAAGGGAGAATTCAGCTATAATTCCTAATCTTTTTCTAAAAAAACTACTGATAAAACGAATAAAATTTATATTTTTGCCCCCTATTCATTGAATATTGGAGGGATGGGTGAGTGGCTGAAACCACCAGTTTGCTAAACTGACGTACGGGAAACTGTACCGCGGGTTCGAATCCCGCTCCCTCCGCCACAATGATTAAAACGGATTGTTTTGGGATGAGAACCAGCGGGTTCGAACCGGAGCAAAGCGGAGCTCACTGAAAAGCGACAATTGGAGCTTGAAGTAATCCCGCTCCCTCCGCCATAAGTATTAAAACGGATTGTTTCGGGATGAGAACCAGCGGGTTCGAATCTAATGAAGAATAGTCTTATTGTTGGTTTGTCTATTGTAAATCGTAATAATCTTATTACTTTTGCACTCACTTTCTGAAAAACGTTTCTGGAAGATTTAATTAAACAGATGATACATTAAGTTCGGGGCGTAGCGTAGTCCGGTCATCGCGCCTGGTTTGGGACCAGGAGGTCGCAGGTTCGAATCCTGCCGCCCCGACGAGGGGGATGAGCAATCATCCCCCTTTTTTAATTAGTTTAATTGAAACTGATAATTAGTTTCAATTGATTGGTCCGCTAGCTCAGCTGGATAGAGCAACGCCCTTCTAAGGCGAAGGTCTCAGGTTCGAATCCTGAGCGGATCACAAAAAGTGCCCACTTCATTTTTGAAGCGGGCTTTTTTATTTTCAGGCGACGTAAACTTGTTTCGTAGAGCCAAGAAAATAGAAAAGACCGAGCTTTGCATAGCAAAGTGGGCGCTATGCTTGGAATGAGCCAATTGTTAGGTTCTCCACTCCTGAGCAGATCACAAAAAACCTAGTATAGATAAGACTTTACTGGTTTTTTATGTTTTGGTTTTTAGGTGAAAACATCCAAAAGTGCTAAAAATGAGCTAAAAAGACAAAATGTACACAAAAAAGCAAGCTGCAGTCATAGCTCTATTTCTTCAAGTATTTTATATGATTTTAAATACTAGAAATTAATATATATACTATTTTAAATGGGGTATTTATTAAATGTGAATAAATATCATTGACCTGTTCCAATTAGAAATACTGTCGGTATTTTACTCAAGTCATAGGCTTTTTCTCGCCAATCAATTATCGAATGAGTCTGAATCCAAGCATTGTGAATTGTTAAATTAGAAGCTATACACAATTGAGTGGTATCCGTTAATTCATTTAGTAAATCTTCTAAAACATTCATATTTCGAAATGGAGTATCCATAAAAATATGTGTCCCACCATGGCGCCGTGTATCCATTTCCATATCTTTCATTTTTCGAATACGGTCTTTTCGTTCCTTTGGTAAATAACCATGAAAGGTAAAATGCTGTCCTGAAAATCCACTACCCATTAATGCCAAAAAAATAGAAGAAGGTCCCACGAAAGGAACAACTTGAATTCCTTGACTATGCGCTAAAAATACCAATTCAGCTCCAGGATCTGCAATTCCGGCGCAACCAGCTTCAGAAATAACTCCAACATCCTCACCATTTGTTAGTTTGAGAAGCACCTTCATACAATCCGATTCTTTAGAATGCTTATTCATGAGAGTGAAATGACATTCATCAATTGGAAATTGACGGTCCATTTTTCGCAACAAACGTCTTGCAGATTTGATTTCTTCGACTGCAAAGTGGCGCAATAGAATTGTTGATTTTATTACATCATCTGGGATTATATCCGATATAGATTCTCCTCCTAAGGTATTTGGAATCAAAAATAATTTACCTAATTTCTCCATTTTTAATTTTCGTTATGATAACTAAAGTTACTTTTTCTACTAATTCATAAACAGCTTTAAAATCCTCTAAGCTGCCATAATAAGGGTCAGGAACTGAAAGATTTGAATTGGAATCTAATTCATCTAAAATTAACCGTACTTTTTCTCTATCAGAATTATTTCTTGCTAAACTCAAAATATTTTGGCGATTAGACTCATCCATTGCATAGATAATATCAAAATCATCAAAATCATTTATTGTAAACTTTCTAGCTACTAAATTTTTGATATTTGTGCCAAACTCTTCTGCTGTTGAGCACATTCTCGAATCAGGTGCTTTACCAATATGATAAGCAGCAGTTCCCGCAGAATCAACAAGAATATTTAAGTTATTTTCTTTTACTTTTCTTCGCAATAAACCATCTGCAATAGGAGAGCGACAAATGTTACCCAAACAGACCATTAAAATTCGCAATGAATAGTTTGACTCTTGCTTCACAAATTAATGAATCGTCAATTTTTTCTCTAACTCCTCTAAATAATTTCGGAATTGTTTATCTGTCTCAGATAAATTAACAACTGTTCGGCAAGCATGAAGAACGGTAGCATGGTCTTTTCCACCACAGTGAGCACCTATATTTGCAAGTGAAGATTTTGTCATCTTTTTAGAGAAATACATTGAAATTTGTCTAGCTTGAACAACTTCACGCTTCCTCGTTTTAGATTTTAGCATTTCAATTGGCAAATCAAAGTAATCACAAACTACTTTCTGAATGTATTCTATAGAAACTTCACGAGCTGTACTGCGAACAAATTTATCCACCATTTGCTTTGCAAGTTCCAAGGTAATTGCTTTCTTATTCAAAGAAGCCTGTGCTAAAAGTGTATTTAAGGCACCTTCAATTTCTCGGATATTTGTATTTATAGAATAAGCTAAGTATTCAACAACCTCATTAGGCAGCTCAATTCCGCTTCCGTACATTTTCTTTTCCAAAATTGCAATTCGGGTTTCAAGGTCCGGTGTTCCTAAATCTGCTGATAAACCCCACTTGAAGCGAGAAAGTAAACGTTGCTCCATTCCTTGCATTTCAACCGGTGCTTTGTCTGAAGTTAAAACAATTTGCTTGCCATTTTGGTGAAGATGATTGAAAATTGAAAAGAAAACATCTTGGGTTTTTTCTTTACCAGTAAAAAATTGAACATCATCAATAATTAAAACATCCACCATTTGATAAAAATGCACGAAATCATTGGTAGTATTATTCTTTATAGCATCTATAAATTGGTGTGCAAATTTTTCAGATTGCACATACAATACAGTTTTATTTGGAAAATTATCTTTTATCTGAATTCCAATTGAATGCGCTAAATGTGTTTTTCCCAAACCAACACCGCCATAAATTAATAGAGGATTAAAAGCTGTTCCGCCTGGTTTATTTGCGACAGCATAACCAGATGCACGGGCCAAACGATTACATTCACCCTCAACAAAATTTTCAAATGTATGAGATGCGATTAAATTAGATTCAATATTCACCTTCTTTAAGCCTGGAATAATAAATGGATTGCGAATTTGCTTCTCATTTGTATTAATCGGCATATTGACCGGTGCATTTTTTAAAGAGCTTGTATTATTTGTAGGTATTTTAACTGTGTAAGGACTTGAAGAATTTGAATTGTTTTCCATAACAATACTGTATTCTAAACTGCCATCGTTGCCAATTTCTTTTTTAACAACTTTTCGAAGCAGTTGAATATAATGTTCTTCTAACCATTCATAAAAAAAATGCGAAGGGACTTGGATCGTTAAAATGTTGTTTTCTAATTTAATTGGAACAATTGGTTCGAACCATGTTTTGAATGCTTGTAGAGAGATGTTGTCTTTAATTAATTTTAAACAAGACTCCCATACACCTTCGTGACTTTTAATCATAATTTAATTTTATAAACTGTTAATTTTTACTTTAAAAAATGTGCAAAACACTTAGTAAAGCGTATTTTTTTTGGAGAGTACAAATATTTGTATAAAAAAGTTAAAAAAAAAATCGATTTGCTATTGACTTTGTAGTTTTTTTTACTTGTTTAAAATTAATGGTGTTTTTTTTACTTAAATATGTACTTTCGAAAGTAGTTATAAATATTAACTTACTGTTCTTCTAATTGTTAAATAAAATAAAATAAAATTATAAAAATGCTTAGAAAATCTGAAGGCGCTCATTTTGTTAGAGTGAGATACAGCGAAACAGACAAAATGGGCTTCTGTTATTACGGGAATTATGCTGCATTTTTAGAACTTGGTCGCGTTGAACTTTTAAGAGAAAACAAAATTGTCTACAAAGAACTTGAGGATTTAGGAATTTTATTGCCGGTTTCAGAATTAAGCATCAAATACCTTCACCCAGCAAAATATGATGACCTTCTAAAAATAAAAACTACAATTAGTGAACTTAAAGGAGCTCGAATTTACTTTAACTATGAAATTTATAATGAAAAAGAAATTCTTTTACTAAGCGCCACAACTACTTTGGTGTTTGTCGATGCAAAAACCATGAGGCCAATACCTGCTCCTGACTTTATATTAGATATTTTAAAATAAAAAAAACTTCTTGAACTCAAAATCTTTTCTATGAAGCGTCAAATCTTAAAGGAGTTCTTTAAGAGACAAAAAATAAAATTAAATTTGTGGTATGAAACAACTAATAGAATGTGTTCCGAACTTTAGTGAAGGTTCTGACATGAGTATAATTAAGCAAATTACGAATGAAATTGAAAGTGTTGAGGGAGTTCGTCTACTGGATGTAGATCCTGGGAAAGCAACTAATAGAACAGTTGTTACCTTTGTTGGAGAACCAATTTCAGTTATTGAAGCAGCATTCCGCGCTATAAAAAAAGCTGCGGAGCTAATTGATATGCGCAAACATACTGGTGAACACCCACGAATGGGAGCAACAGATGTTTGTCCTTTAATTCCTGTGGCAAATATTTCAATGGAAGAAACCGCTGAATGGGCAAAAAAATTGGGTGAGCGCGTAGGAAATGAATTGGCAATACCCGTTTATCTTTATGAGGCTGCGCAAAAAAATCCGGAACGTAAAAATCTTTCTATAATTCGTGCAGGCGAATACGAAGGGTTTTCTAAAAAAATTCTTTTGAGTGAATGGGCTCCAGATTTTGGGAAAGCAATTTTTAATGCTAAAAGTGGTGCAACAGTAATTGGCGCTAGAGATTTTTTAGTTGCTTACAATATAAATCTGAATACAACATCCACGAGACGAGCAAATGCTATTGCTTTTGATGTTCGGGAATCAGGGAGGAAAATCCAAAATGAAAAAGGAGAAGAGATAGTACAACCAGGCACACTAAAATCCGTAAAGGCTATTGGTTGGTTTATTGAAGAATATGGCGTAGCTCAAATTAGTATGAATCTTACAAACGTAAATATTACTCCCATACATATTGCATTTGATGAAGTTTGTGAGAAAGCAAATGAAAGAGGTGTTCGTGTTACAGGTTCAGAATTAGTTGGTTTGATTCCTTTAAAATCTCTGCTAGATGCAGGAAGGTATTTTTTAGAAAAACAACAACGAAGTGTTGGCGTAAGCGAAAAAGAATTAATTCATATTGCAGTAAAATCACTCGGTCTTGATGAACTTTCGGAATTTATACCAGAGAAAAAAATTATTGAATACTTACTAAACGATGAAAAACAAGACAAACTTGTTAATTTATCATTACAAGCGTTTGCAAATGAAACTGCAAGTGAATCACCCGCTCCAGGAGGAGGATCAATAGCAGCATACATGGGATCACTTGGAATATCCCTCGCAACAATGGTAGCGAATCTTTCAGCACATAAAAAAGCTTGGGATGATCGATGGAAAGAATTTAGCGCTTGGGCTGAAAAAGGTCAAAAGATAAAAGATGAATTATTGTACTTAGTTGATGAGGACACGCGTGCATTTAATAAAATAATGGAGGCATTCTCACTGCCCAAATCCTCTGAGCAAGAAGTAAAATTTCGCTCTGAAGCAATTCAAAATGCTACAAAATATGCAACTGAAGTTCCGCTTAAGACAATGATTTTAGCTTATTCTTCTTTCCCAATAATAAAAGCAATGGCGGAGATTGGAAATCCAAATTCCATAAGCGATGCAGGTGTAGGTGCTTTGTGCGCAAGAAGTGCGGTTATTGGTGCATATATGAATGTGCGAATTAATGCTGCAGAACTAAAAGATGAGGCATTTAAAAAAGAAATTTTGGCAAAAGCTGAAAAAATAAAAAACGATGCGATTAAAGAAGAAGAAGCGATTTTAAAAATCGTTTACGCTGTTATTTGATTCTCTTTTAAAAAGATTTTGTTCTTCACATTTACAAGAAAAACGTTAGTTTCAAAATTAACATTTGAACATTGATAAAGATTTAATTTTCTCAAAAATCAAAAAGTCCTTCAGCATAACTTTGCAAAGTAATGACTTTAGATAATTCTTCTATACAAGCCTTAGTAAAATTAATTGATGATCCAGATGACTCTATATTTGAGCACGTGCGTGGACAATTAATACAATTTGGGCCTGATGCAATTCCTTATTTGGAACAATCTTGGGAAAATGACTATTATGGATTAATTTTTCAAACAAGAATTGAAAACATCATTCAAGACATTCAATTTGAAGTCATAAAAAATCAATTACTTGAATGGACATCCTCATCAGAGAAAGATTTGTTAGAAGGCGCGATAATTATTGCAAAATTCCAATATCCAGATTTAGATGATTCTCAAATATATAATTCAATACAAGCTATCCGAAAAGATATTTGGCTTGAATTAAATGATAATCAGACAGCCTATGAACAAGTAAAAATCTTCAATCGTATCTTCTTTGGGATGCATCATTTTCAGGGTGACACAAAAAATTATTATTCGCCAGTTAATTCCTGTATCAATGTTGTAATGGAAAGCAAAAAAGGGAATCCTTTAGTAATCAGTTTAATTTACAGTATTATTGCTCAAAAATTAGATCTTCCTATTTATGGTGTGAACTTGCCAAATCATTTTATTTTGGCTTATATGGATGATAAAGGAACTGGATTTTTAAGCAATACCCAAAATGAATACGGCGTATTATTTTACATTAACGCGTTCTCAAAGGGCAGTGTTTTTGATGCTGCAGAAATTAAATCTTTTTTGGATGAACTCAAATTGAGCTATGAACGCACTTTTTTTGAGCCCTGCTCAAATACCAGTATTATATTGCGAATGATCAATAACTTAATCGCTTCCTATCAACAAATTGGAAATGCTGAAAAAGTGGAAGCACTTATTCGATTAAAAGAGATTTTAGATTAGCATTGCATTGACCTCAATTCTGACAACTGCGATATCTGGGGATTTATAAAAGGTGCTTTTTGAGCTAGCGCATCAAAATAAGAAAGTAAGCGTGTTTCATTTCCTTCTACCACTAAGACTTCCAGTCGCGTAAAAAAATCTATACCTAATTCTGAGCCCATGCGTTTTGCAAAATGAACTGAGGAATCAATTGAACATCCAGAGGCAGATTCGATATTTTCATCTACTGAAAAGATTAAATACTGCGAAAAAAGTAAGGTTGCATTGCATTGTAATCTTTTGCCGTGAGCAGACCAGCTATCAAGAAATACAGTTAATTGCTCTTTTAAAAATTGCTCCTCTGAGGCTACTAATTTTCTATTAGCAAGGTGCAACCAAATGCGACTTGAATCAGGTAACTCAGGAAAAAGTGATTTAAAGATCTGCTGCATTGGCAATTAATTCTGCTACATCTAAAACTTTTATAGCATCTTCTTTTTCAACATTTTTTATGCCGTCTGTCATCATAGTATTACAAAACGGACATCCAGTTGCAATAATTTCTGCAGCTGTTTCCAAGGCATCCTCAGTACGCTCGATATTTATTTCTTTTGTCCCTGGTTCTGCTTCTTTAAACATTTGTGCTCCACCTGCTCCACAACATAAACCCTTTGATTTACAGCGTTTCATTTCTACCAATTCTGCATCTAATTTTTCAATCAAACTCCTTGGTGCTTCATAGACATCATTTGCTCGACCTAAATAACAGGGATCGTGAAAAGTGATTTTTTTTCCTTTGTAGGTTTCGCTGCCTTCCAATGCTAATTTGCCCGTATTGATTAAATCTTGAATTAATTGTGTGTGATGAACAACTTCATATTCACCTCCTAATTCAGGATATTCATTTTTTAAGGTATTAAAGCAATGTGGACAGGCAGTAACAATTTTTTTTACTTCATATCCATTTAATACCTGAATGTTCATCATTGCCTGCATTTGAAAAGTAAACTCATTACCTGCTCGTTTTGCAGGATCACCAGAACAACTTTCTTCTGTTCCAAGAACTGCAAAATTCACCTTGCAATGATTTAATATTTTAACCAAAGCTTTTGTGATTTTCTTTGCTCGATCATCAAAACTTCCTGCACAACCAACCCAAAAGAGAATTTCTGGCGTTTCACCTTTGGCAATCATTTCAGACATTGTAGGAACATGTAAACTCATATCTTATTCTTCAAAAACTTGAATATTTGTACTTTTTTCAATCATACTAGTAAATTTTCCTGTAAAACGTGTAGCACGTACTATATGATTGTCAATCCAATGATAATTTCCTCCTCTTGGTTTCCCCATTAACAAAGCATGATAATTAAATCCATTTTCCTTGAGCCACAGTTCAGTTACAATTCTATGTTCTTCTACTCTAGAAGTAAAAAAAGTAATAATATGCCCTTCATTAAACCATGTGTTAATTGTCTCTAAAGCGTCATCATAACGAGATGCAGTAGCCATTCTTTCTGGTTCTTCATTTGGAATATCATCGCAAATTGTTCCATCAATATCGATAAGGTAATTTTTTATATGTTCAGGCAAAATTGGTGAAAGTGCTTTCCCATTTTCATTTATCTCAATTAAGTCATTAGATATTAAATTACTCTTCATTTGCCCAATTTAAGCGGTCGCTCTGTGAAAATTGCCATGGAGCTCCATTGTTTTCTATATTTGTCAACATCCCAGTTAATTCCGTTGGCATCTTTGATTCTTCCATAACCAAAAATCTTCTTAAGTCAATTATGATCGAAAGCGGATCGATATTAATAGGACATTCTTCCACGCAGGCATTGCAACTTGTACACGCCCAAATTTCTTCTTCTGAAATATAGGAATGCAATAAACTTTTTCCATCGTCAAAATCTTTACCAAATTTCCGTTGATTATTCCCTACTTCAACCATGCGATCACGTGTATCCATCATGATTTTTCGAGGAGAAAGTAATTTGCCAGTTTGATTAGCAGGACAGGCAGAAGTACAGCGACCACATTCCGTGCAAGTATAGGCATCAAGAAGATTTTTCCAAGTTAAATCTGTTACATCTTTTACACCAAATCTCAATGGAACTGCATTTGGATCAACTGCTACAGCATATGGATCTGCATTTGGGTCAAGCATTAACTTTACTTCACTTGTAACGGATTCTAAATTGGTAAATTTTCCTTTTTTTTCGAGATTAGAATAATAGGTGTTGGGAAAAGCTAAAAGAATATGAAAATGCTTAGAGTACGGCAGATAATTTAAGAAAATGAAGACCATGATAATATGTCCCCACCACCCTATTTGCTCTAATAAATGAAGGGTTTCTATTGATTTTATTCCGCCAAAAAATACAGGCCCAATAAATTGACTTACTGTAAATCCATAACTGGAATTTGAACTCAATACCTGAGCAGCTTCATCTGCACCATTCATCGTAAAAATACAGACTAATAAAATGACTTCAAAAATCAGGATTAAATTCGCATCTTTCGTAGGCCATCCTTTTAATTCACTCATCCTTAAACGAGGGACTTTCAACATGTTTCTTCGCGCCAAGAAAGCAATTGTGGCAATAAAAGCTAGAACAGATAAAATCTCAATAAAACTTATCATGAAAGTATAAAATCCTCCCAAAGAAGCACTTAATGAACGATGTCCTCCGGATAGACCATCAGCAATAATTTCAATTAGTTCAATTTGAGTGATTACAAAGGCAACATATAAAGCAAGATGTAAAAATGCAGGAATAGGTTTAGAAAACATTTTTTTTTGTCCAAATGCAACTAATGTCATTAGCTTCAGACGAGTCCAAAAATTATCAGAGCGATTTACATCTCTTCCCAAAAGAATATTACTTCTAACTTTCCAAATATTGTATCCAAAGAAACCGAATCCAACAATTATTAGTAGGGAAAAGATAATAATTTTAACCATAAACAAAATTAATCTGGAATACTATCTAATAAATCTCGCAATTTCTTTTCTTCCTTTGAACTTATTGGAACTCCCTTCGTTTTTCGGCCAGTAATCGAAAAATGAATATACCTCTCAGGATGAACTTGAATATCAGAAACAAGATTTTGTAGTTCATTGTTCGTTTCAACTAACTCATTATATAACTTTTCATCATGAATTAATTTACCCAATGTTCCATTCCCTTTACCAGCTTCGTCTAAAACGATATTTAATTTCTTAAGTGTAGTTTGAGCATCAAGTATTACAGTTTTAAAATCTGCAGTAACAAAATCATCTGTAATTTTTTTTGTATTTCCCAATATAGCAGTTATTTGCTCATTACTTTTTTGCAAATTTGTTGTAATTCCTGCTACATTTTCCATAATTCTAGAAAATTGAATTCTTTCAGTCTTAACAAATCCCTCGATTTCGGAGGCAACATTTCCTAATTTTTGAATTGTTAATTTTACTTGTTTCAAACTACCCTCTATTTCAGATGTTGCTGTAGTATCCCAAAAAGCAGACAAAGAAATCACCATTTTATCAATAGAAGCCATCATTCCTTGTAACTTTTGTGCAATTGGATCTGCATAGGCCTTTACTTGAGATATCATGTCTACACTTAACCTTCCTGGTATTGAAGCTCCGGGCAGATAATTTCCTTTTGAAAGATCTGAAGATAATTTTATTAAAATCCCTTTACTAAATAAATCCAATGAACCGATTTCTATAATTGTACCTTTAGGCAATACAACATCAGAATTATTTATGGTAAATGTGATTTTAACTCGTCTTTTAGGGTTATTGTTTGGGACATAAATTACCTTTTTAACTTTACCTACAATAACTCCATTTAAAGTTACATTACTTGAAACTGCAAGTTGCCCTGAATTTTCGAAATAGGAATGATATTCCAAATCACCTCCAAAAAAACTATTACCTTTAAGAAAGTTAACCCCAAGAACAAGCAAGATAATCCCTGCAATTACAATAAATCCTACTTTTAATTCTCTTGTAAATTTCAACTCAGTTATTTTTCTGCTAATTTAATAGCTTTTTCTATACTAATTCGTTCTCCATTTAAAAAAGCAACCAAAAATGCATTTTGAAAGCCCTTTTTAATTAAATCAATTTTATTATTTTTCGCCATTTGGTAATTTGAAAAGTTCCCGATACAGTATTTAAATAAATTATCTTGCTCATATTCAAAAACTTCATATCCTTTAAATAAACTGTAAGAATTATCTCTTCTTTGGTCCCAAGTCTCAACTTGAACTCTAAAAACTAGACCTGAACTATCCTTTGATATTTCTTTGAGTGATGTTACTGGCTCCTTAAGTAGGATATCCTTTTCTTCAATTTTATCAGCTATTTTATTTTCTATCTGATTACGGTAATTTTCAAAAGCATTGAACATCAACACGGCCATATTTGATTGTCCTGTTGTATTGCCTAAAAATTTCTCTTCGTTTGAATTAGTTAAAAATCCAGTTTCTATTAATACACTTGGCATTGTAGTTTTGTAAAGCACTAAAAAGCCAGCTTGTTTTACACCTCTATCATATCTTCCAAATTTTTTAAATTCTTTTTGTAATTTTTCTGCAAATAATATGGAATGATCTAAAAAAACTTTTAATTGTAATTGTCGAATAATAATCGCGTCAGTCGAAAGATCAATTTCTTTGTACTTTGCTCCTTTGTCATCCTCTAAGGCAATAATAGAGTTTTCGCGTTCAGCAACTCTTTGTTGAGCTTCTGTGCGATGAAGGCCCAAAACATAGGTCTCTGTACCATATGCCACCTTAGTTTGTTCAGCATTAGCATGAATACAAATAAATAAGTCTGCTTTAGCTCGGTTTGCAATGTTGGCACGTTCAATTAACTCAACAAATACATCTTTATCACGGGTGTAGATTATTTTTATTTCAGGGTATTTTGCCTTTATCATAGAACCTAATTTTAAGGCCATAGATAAACAGACTTCTTTTTCAAATGCAAAATTTCCGTGGCAACCAGGATCTTTTCCACCATGTCCAGCATCAATAACTACAGTTTTAATTTGCTGCGAATGCAAGGGAGATAAAATACTGCAAGTGAATACAGCAAATAAAAAAACCAATAATTTCAAAAGAAAATCGTTTTTCTTATACTCTCTTAAAATTGGTAACTTTGCACAATGCATATTCATACAACAAATTTAGGCCTTTAGTTTTGACTGCTAATCATTTAACAAGAGAACTTTTCTTCGCTGCATTGTTGATAATGTTTTCTTTTTTATCAGTTACAGCACAACAGGAAATCAAAGATTCTACTGTGATAAATAATAATTTAGTAGAAAGCATTATTTCCTACAGTGCTAATGACACACTATTTGCAGACTTAAAAAATAGGAAAATACACTTAGTGGGAAATGCTAAAGTTCAGATGGAGGATATTACAATTAAAGCAGGATATATATTAATTGATTTAAAAACAAATGAAATACTTGCTTCTTATAGTTATGATAAAGACAGTAATAAAATTGAATTACCAGGATTTACGGATGGAAATGAAGCAATTACTTGCGAAATAATGCGCTATAATCTGAAAACAAAAAAAGGATATCTTAAGGAATTAGACCTGAAACAAGATGAGTTTTTTTTTCAAATGAGAAGTGCAAAAAGACTAACTAACGAGGAAGTTCATTACCGAAATGGAAAGTTAAGTACCTGTGATCAAGAAAATCCTCATTATCATTTCCAAATGTCAAAAGGCATTATTATTCCAGACGAAAGAATTGTTTCAGGTCCCTTAAATTTATATATCAATGGTATTCCAACACCTCTAGGGCTGCCATTTGCAATTATTCCAAATCAAAAGAAAAAAGCCTCTGGATTACTATTTCCAGAATTTATACCTATCTCTCAATATGGATTTGGGTTTCAAAATTTAGGATATTACATACCAATAAATGACAAGATGCAAACCTCAATTTATTCAAATATTTACAGTCGTGGAAGTTGGGGCTTGAGAAACGACTTGAATTATTCGAAAAAATATGCTTTCTCTGGAAATCTATCTCTTGGATTCCAGCAATTTCGTTCTGGATTTCCTGCAAATCAAAATAACAATAAGGTAAGTATAAATTGGTCGCATAGAAAAGAAGTTAAATCAAATCCCTTTTGGGGTTTTTCTTCAAATGTAAATTTTATTTCTGACAACAATTCCAAGAATAACTTAGACCCGATAAATCCTGAATATTTTAACAATAGTTTTAATTCTGATATCAATATCAATCGAATATTTCCGGGAAAGCCATTAACCATGGGGATGAAAATATCTGTCCGTCAAAATTCATTAGCCAAAAATATTTCCTTAATTAGTCCCATATTTAATGCTAATCTAACACGTATTTTTCCATTTAAAAATAGTTTTAAAATCAATAATACTGAATTAAAAAAAACAATTTCAAGAATTGGAATAAGTTATAACCTGGAAGCTCAGAATCGTTCCACATTTAAAGATTCTTTGATTCAACAAGCAGATTTTCTCGGGATTTCTAAACAATTTTTAAATGGTATTTCTCAAAATGCAACTTTACAGACTACAATGGGCCTGTTTGGAAATACTGTAAAGATAAATCCTAGTATGAATTATGGGAATAAAATCAATTTTCAACAAATTAAAAAAACATATAATTCTACTACAAACAATACAAGTATTGATACCTTGAGGAGATCGGGAATGGCTCAGGAATTTAGCATGAGTATAAATATGACAAGTATTTTATATTCTTATTTTCGAGTAATTGGAAAATCTAAGCCCCTAATGAGGCATCTAATGACTCCTACTATTGGATACCGATATGTACCAAAACTAAATTCTTTGATAACTTCTAATGCTGGTGTAAATCAAAATACAATTGTTTATTCGCCTTTTGAAAGAAGCGTCTATACTGCAGGAAATACGCAAGCTTCTTCGCTCCTAACATTTGGAATAAATAATTCTTTAGAATTAAAAGTTAAATCAGAGAAAGATACACTTACAGGATTCAAAAAAATTCGCTTAATCGATCAATTTTCTCTCACAGGATTCTATGACTTTTTGAAAGATTCTATGCAGCTTTCTAATATCTCTATGAATTTGAGAATCAGTCCAGCTACATGGATAAATTTTGTGTCGAATGCAACTTTCAGTCCTTACTCTTGGGATACAATAAGTGGGAAGACAACAAGTGCATATGCAAGTGCCAAAAGACAAGGAATTGGAAGAATTTTAAATACAAGTTTAACGACTTCTATAACACTTGCTCCAAAAAGTTCTCGAGATAAAATTGCTGAAAGTGGAGAACAAAGAAACACAACTTGGGACAGTGATTTCAATTATTTTGCACTTCATCCTGAGCAAGCAATCTATTTTGATATTCCTTGGAAAATATCCCTCTCGCACGTTTATACCTTAAATGCTAATCAAGCAATTTCTAATTTTTCAAAAGAAAAGTTTTTTCAGATACAAACATTAGTATTAAATGGTGATATGAGTTTTACAAAAAAATGGAATATTTCAGGGAATTTAAACATCAATGTAAATTCGTTAAAATTAACAAACGCATTTATTTCATTAAATAGAAATTTACACTGCTGGGCATTATCCTTTTATTATGTCCCAGTAGGTGGAAATAGAAGCTTTTTACTTAGTATAAGAAATACATCTTCTATTTTTAAGGATGCTAAAATTGAGTTTAGAAAACCGCCAGGATTTTTATAGAACTTATTTGATTTTTATTCCATCACGTTCAGCTAAAACGGCAGTAAATTTCGCTCCAAAAAATACAATTTGTGCAGAATAATGCACCCAAGCTAAGAAAATAAAAAGAGATCCTGCAATACCCATATTTCCTAGGAAAAAATAATTATGCAGGTAATACTTGATTAATAATTGGCTTAAAAACAATAAAACTGAAGTTACAAAAGCTCCTTTTATCGCCAATTTTATGGGTACAAAACCATCGTGAATATATTTGAAAACAATCGTAAAAATCAAAATATTACTAAAAATCGAAATAAGGTGTTGTAAAAATTCAATTGTTAAATCTACAAAGCCATTTTTGTAATGAAACCAATTCGTTAAAGCTGAAAAAATAAAAACTTGCATAAAATAAAAAAGTATGATTATAAATGCAAATAATGCTAAAAAAGCAACTGATAAGAATCGGAATCCAATTATGCTCATTAAAATATTTTCTTCTTTTCTTTTCTTTTTATTTATATTGAAAAACTCATTAATACTTCTTTTGAGTGAGACTAAAAACGCTGAACAGCCATAAAGTAGTATTCCAATACTTACTATTTCAAGAAGCAAACTGGGCTTATCAAAATTAACACTGTTTAAAAATTCCATTATACCTTTAGTATCAGAAATTCCAATTTGATTTTGAAGTAGATCAATAATAATGGTTTGCATGTTTTCTTTTCCCACTAATCTACCAAAAATTGAAGTGCTCAAATAGACAATAGGAATGAATGCGAATAGGGTATAATAAGCTAAAGCAGCGCCGTGAAAGAATGCCCCTTCAGAAAAATAACCTACAATCGAATCTTTTAAAACACTTAAAAATGCGAACCAAGGTTGCTTTTTATTTTTTTGAGGTAAGTCGGATGTATCTGAGGTCATGTTGTTTGTCAAAGCTATACAAAATTATTTCTTCTTGCTTTTCTGTTTTAAAATAATTGTGATAAAGCGAACCTACAAAAATTGAGCGAATATAAGTCAAACAAATACCATTAGAATCAGAAATTTGATATTCATCTGGCCTGAAGGTTATTTTCTCTCCATTAATTTCTATACTATTTAAAGGACCAAAAAGAAAGGCCTGAGGATTATTTTTATAATATAATTCTGTTGGACTATATTTTTTACTTAATAATCCATTACGAAGTAGACAAATGGAATCACACAAGCCAAGAACATCTTGACCTTCATGGGAAACCAGAACTATACTTACGCCCTCTTTATCCCGAAGATTTAATAAATGATTGCTTAATTTTCTGCGTAAAGTCGCATCTAAATGACCAAAAGGCTCATCTAGAAATAAGACTTTTGGCTTGTTTGAAATTGCACGTGCAATCGCCAAACGTTGTTGCTCGCCTCCAGAAATTAAATTAGATTTTACAGCTTGTATTTTTGTTAACTCAAACAATTTTAATAACTGTAAAACCCTCTTTTCTCTTTGGTTTATTGGTAAAAATAAAATTGATTCACGAATATTTTCCTCAACAGTATGGTATAAATCTAATTTAAAATCTTGGTTTACAATTGAAAAGTCTTTAAAGCCCGGAACTAAGAGTTGTGCAGCGCTTGGTAATTTTATAGCATTAAAAAAAAGTGTGCCCTGATCTGGGGTTAATAGTCCAGCGGCTATTTTTAAAAGAGTTGATTTTCCAGCACCACTTTTGCCAACTAAGCCGATTATTTCTGCAGGTAACAACTTCAGGTTTACCTTTTTTAAAATCGTTTTATCGAAGGAATGAGAGATATTTTTTAATTCCAGTATCAAAATAGTAATTCCTTAGGAAATTCTTTAGATGCAATATAAATTCCAGGAATAGGATTTGCCATAGGCTCGAAATCCTTTATATAAATTTCGATAGTCCATTGATTTTTATTCTTATCAACTCGAGCTTCAGATAGAATACTTTCTGAGGCACCAACATATAAATCAGGAGCGTCTGAGGAAATAATTTTAATCAAACGCATATTTGGCACTTCTATTGAGAAATCCTTGCCCTCTGCTGATATACCTGCTAATAAATAGGAACTATCTTTTAATGGTATTACCTCAAGAACTGAGCTAGAAACACGTAATTCGTCTTCCCATCCATACTTCTTGTTATCAGGAGTTTGTTCACCATTGTGTTGAGAGTCTGCTAATTCTTGAGAATATAAATCATTTAATAAATAGGTGTGAATAGTACAGGTCATAGTTATTTTTTTTTATTATCCAATTCATTCTCCTTAAATGCTGAAGGCATTAAATCTGGAACTATTTTTAAAATTAATGGCAATAATAAGGCGCCACCGGGCAATAAGAAAATCCCTAAAGATGGAACTGATTTCAGAATATCCATAAATTGGTCCTTTACAAGTTCTTTCTCTTTTTTTGTTAATTCTGTTGTTGTAGATTTCTTTATCAACGAAACTAATTCTTTACTTTCTTTTAATTCTGTGATCAACTTATCTTTATTTCGCCCTAAAATGCGAATCCATCGATTTGAAAAACCTTGGAAAGGTAAAGAAGATTTAGAATCAAAAAAAATGGATGGAGTCTCCTCTTGCTTTTTTAGTAAAAATAAATCGCAACGTAATTCCGCTTCAGTTATATCTTTTTCAGATAAACACAAAAATTCACCAAAGTCATAATGATACTTTCTTTCTGATAAATATGATTCAGGTGATTTATGAGCTATTAACAATCCCAATTCAAATGTAATTCCGTGTAAAAGTGGATTCTGAATAGTTGATATTTTAAAATTACTTTTATTAATTCCATTATTTATATAGAATTCCATTTTTAATTTAGCATCTTTTTCAAGTTGCGAACAATTCAAAAAATGAGTCAATAAGCGTTGTTCATTATTGTCAATCTTACAGTCTACATGTGCCATATAAATAATCCCCTTCATTACAAAAGACACATAGTTTGAATACTCTGAATCTAAGGAGGCGATCTTTTTGTCTAAAAACTCTTGGAACAAAATTACATCCAAGAAAACAAAACAATTTGATAAATAATTGAGCCAATAATTCGATTCAAAAATTGTAGTTTCAACTCGAATACGATTGGATAATTTAATTTCTAACTGTTCGACGTAAGAAGATTTAAAGACTTTATTAAACCAATTTGATTGTTCTTTTTCAAAATAAAAAGAATGAAGTAATTGGAGGAAGATATTTTTATCAAATGGCGCTTTTGTACTTTGCAAATAAGAATACAACAATGCTTCAAAAAGAAGTAATTTTAATTTTTCTTCAGTTGTGTACTTGTCTGTACTTATATTACTGAAATAAATAAAACTTGTTGGAACTCCATAAATCAAGCCTGTTTTACTAGCTAAACTTTGAAAACTCTCCTCTTTTTGATGATTTTCAGAAATAGATTCAAGAGAAAAAACCTTGTTTTCAAGTAGTTGAAAGTATTTTTGAATCCAATTTTTAGATCCTGGAGAAAATTGTTGCTTATCTGATGGCATAACGCAAGGCGAGACCTCCACCCCATATAAATCCTATGTTAGGAGAAACAAAAAGATAAGGACCAGTATCAATTGAAATATTTAAGGGGAGATCTTCAAAATTATATTCCAAACCTAATAATGCCTTTGGAGCAAGATGAAAGATTGATGAAGTTAAACCTAAAAGAACCCCACCTCCATAGTAAAAAGAAAAGCCTTCTTCTAAAGCCTGCATTCGCTCATAATCTATTTGTACATTAAATCCAACATTATAAGGATATCTCCCAAAACCTCCAATACTAGCTTCTAAATAATCTGAATTGGAAATTGATTTTTTGGCATTCAAAGAGCCATATCCTGGATAACCTCCTTTAAAGCCAAGAGCCATTTTATAATTTTGGGAAAAAGAGGTGCTTGCTAAAAGTAAAATAAGAACTGTGAAACTTGTTTTCATAAAAAAATTTAGAAACAAAATTATAATTTTCCTGCAACAGTAATCGCTTTTCTTTGGGCAAAGAATAAACTACCATTTGTTGAAAAAGCCTCAAAAAATAGAACATATACTCCAATACTTGATTTAACAAAGTTATCTGTTAATCCATCCCAAGAAAGTGTGCCTTCTGTACCTAATATTTCATTTGAACATATCGTGCGAATTAAACGACCTCGGTCATCATAAATCGTCACTTTTCCGAGCATTCCAGCCTCACTCATCTGGTAATTAAGTTGAACAACATCTTGATAACCATCATTGTCTGGTGAAATTAATTCACTTGATAAATTAAAATTTCCATTTGTTAGTGCTGGTAAATACTGAGAGTTTTTTCTTCCTGGACTAGCAAAACCAATTGATTCGGCTGCGGAATGCCAATTAAATGAACTACTCGATAGGCCATTTGGATCAATACGTTCTAAAGAAACTCCGTCTGTATTGTCTAAAAGTTTAAAATGCCAAGTGTCTAAATAAGAAACCTGATCTATTACCTCCGAATTATAAATAATATACACTGTACTAGAATCGTTATCATAACTTGGTAATTCAGCATATAGAAATTTTCCTGGCACCGAAAAAGGATAGGTTTGTTTTACAAAAGAAGAGTCCTTTCCTAAAACTACAAAATCATTTGGTTTCAAAAGATAGTTACTCGAAATAGACTTAAAATTTGAGATAGTGTCATCGTCAAAATTTGCAAAGAGCCAATCTTTTAGATTGATGACTTTATTAGAGTTATTGTATAATTCAACCCAATCTTGTCCGCCATTTTTTGGGTTTTGTAAAATCTCATTGATGATTACATCGCCTTTATGTGGTAGTTCCGGTAAAATAAATTCTCCATTCCTACCAATACTATTCAACCAGCAATCTGAGATAGGATTTATAGTGTAATTGTAAAGCTGAGAAGGCATAATATTCTCATTCAACTGAATTGTCATCATAGATGGATAAGCTCCTTGAATATATTTATTTTGTATTGTTAGACTTGGGTCAAAAGTTAGTGTGCAAAGCGCTAAAGATGTTGAATCCATTCCTTCATTAAAATAGAATTCCAAATAATTTGGTGCCAAAGCAAGAACTAAATCTATTTCTGGTCCTTCCATATCAATTGTTACATCATATACAGAATTAATAAGTCCCGGAGTGCCACCTGAGCTTGAATTTGAAGCAATCCAGTTGTCTTCGCCAGAGCAGGGATCATTTAGATTAATAAGTTCCAGTGAAAAGCCACCATCTCTTTTTATCTCATCTTGGTACCAATCATCTGTATAACTTAGTTTATCTAGGATTAGACCAGTATTATTTTTTAAGACAACATCGTCACCGGCATTATTTAAACTTGGAAAAGAAGTTGTCCCAACTGCTGAACTTAATGTAAATAAAGGGACATTTGCTGTTGCTGTCAAGATTTTATATTCACCTGGGAAAAGCCAAGCAGCACCAATGGTTCCTTCAGAAGAGGCGTCACCAATTTTCCAACCTTGAAGATTAAAAAACTTTGAGCTTTTATTATAAATCTCAACATATTCTATTTCTGGAAGCCCAATTACCGGTGTGGGATCAGCAAAAAATTCAGAGATGATAACATCTCCTATTACAACAGAATCAGCGACTAAATATTGAAATTGAGCAATTTGATTATTCGTTGCAGTATTACCTGCTAAATCTGAAATTGAAGCTGCAAAAAGTGCATAGCTTACTCCATTTTGTAGCGGAAAAATTGGAGTAATATGAACCAAAGCGGGATTTATTAAATCAACTGATGCTGATGCTGCACTCTGAAATGGTTGAATATCATAATTATTTGTATTCTCAGCACTTAAGCTTGTAACTGCTTCATTGAATAGCACATCTATTTGTAGTGCTGAAATTGCAGTTGCACTTAATAATACTGGGGGACTTATGTCAACTACTTCATTTCCAACATAAATATTATCGTAATAAAATTTATTAGCATTACTTAAAGTATAAAGGCACAGCATTCCAAAATGGGTGCCAACTAAATTAGAAGCATCATTTCCACTTGCAATCAATGAGTAACTATTTCCTCCAGTAAAGTCAGCAAAAATTGACCACAAGGCAGATGAAGAACGAATTACTTTAACAGAAACAACAAAACTATTTGCTATTTGAGCATCTGGCCCTGCACAAATTTGAGTTGAAATTCCGTTCACCATTTTAAACAAGCGAATTGCATCTAAAGAAAGAGCTTCTCCAAATTGCAAATAATAGCCATTTTGAACCAAGGTTAAATTCAAATTATCAGCACTTAAAAAAACCCTTCCATAATTACTAGAAGAAGGTGAAAAAGATTGCTTTACCAAAAATCGCCATTCCTTATTATCAAGAGAAGTTAAACCATGTGGTGTTGTCAGATAAGAAGTATCACCAATTGTATTGTTTACTTGTAATTGTTCAAGCGTATTTACGATAAAATCCGTGTTTGTCCCAACCCAAATCGGGTTATTTGTAAAATCACCATCGGTAAAATCTTCATTGATTTGAGAATGAACACTTCCAAAAAAGAATAATAAGGGTACTAAAAAATAGTGTTTCAATGAATTTATTTTACTCCAAATATACTAGAAATTTTGTGGGAAGATCTAAGTTCAAAAAGAATTATAAAGTAAAAAAAATAATTTCAATTAAAACAATACAAGACATTAAGGAGGATAATAAATACTAAATTTGCTGTAAAATTATTTGAAACTATGAGAGTAGCTGTTGTTGGTGCCACAGGAATGGTTGGAAATGTGCTGTTACAAGTTCTTAGAGAGCAAAATTTTCCAATCACAGAATTAATTCCTGTCGCTTCAGAAAAATCTGTAGGAAATATTATTTTATTTGGCGGACTTGAATTCACCGTAGTTAGATTACAAACTGCTCTTGAAATGAAACCTGATCTTGCTATTTTTTCTGCTGGTGGAGAAACATCTTTAGAATGGGCTCCAAAATTTGCAGCAGTAGGAACGACTGTTATTGATAATTCTTCAGCTTGGAGAATGGATCCCACAAAAAAATTAATAGTGCCTGAAATTAATGGGGAAATTTTGAGTGCAAACGATAAAATCATTGCAAATCCAAATTGCAGTACTATTCAATTGGTCTTAGTTTTAGCGCCGCTACACAAGAAATATGGTGTAAAACGCGTTGTTGTTTCAACCTATCAATCTATTACTGGAACTGGTGTTAAGGCAGTAGAACAAATGGAAAACGAAAGAAAAAACCTACAAGGTGAAATGGCTTACCACTATCCAATAGATAAAAATTGTATTCCACAATGTGACACATTTTTAGAAAATGGCTACACAAAAGAGGAAATGAAATTGACAAATGAAACTAAAAAGATTTTAGATCCTATTATAAATGTAAGTGCTACTGCTGTGCGTGTTCCTGTTGTTGGAGGACACTCTGAAGCTGTAAACATTGAATTTGAAAAGGAATTTGACTTGACTGAAGTTCGTAAATTACTACACGAAATGCCTGGAATAACTTTAAAAGATGATCCAACAACAAATACCTATCCAATGCCAAAATATGCTGAAGGAAAAGACGATGTTTTTGTCGGAAGAATTCGTCGGGACGAAAGCCAGGAAAAAACATTAAACCTTTGGATTGTAGCTGATAATCTAAGAAAAGGAGCGGCAACAAATGCTGTACAAATAGCAACTCTTGTTCAAAAGCGATTTTTCTAAGTTGTTTTCTTCTTTTTTAACTTAGACGCATCTAGCCAATAAATAATCTTAAACGAAAAACTATTCATGGGGCCGTTTTCAAAGGTGTTTTGCAGATTGGTAAAATAACTTTCATTGACACGGTTATCAGAACTAAAAATAGCATTTTTCCACACTAAATTTATTTCACTTGCAGGCATGAAAACCCAACGGTATTGTAAATCAATTGTAAAAGCATTGTAATTTATATTGTAGGCAGAATTTCCATTTACAGTCAAGCCAGAATAAGTATCAAGAGGGTTTAATCTACCATTTTCATTGAGTGAGAAAAAAGACGCGTATTCGATTGCTGAACGGTAATGCCTTAAGCGAAATGTCATACTCATTCGATTTGATAGAATATAATCCACAGAAATAGCTTGTGTAGTATTAATTCTATCGCGCTTGCCAAAAATAATTTCCGGAATGCTTTCAGCGGGCGTTTCAAATTGCACAGCGTATGCCTGACTATTTAGCTCAAAATTCTGTTCCCAATTGTATTTTAAGAAAAGGAAATTAGTAATACGCACACGAGGACTAAAATTATAATTCCATTCTTTCCAATCTGCTCTATCAACAAAGGTATAATCTCCTCTCAAATCAAAGGCAAAGCGTTTTTGATAATTTGAGGAAATCCATGCGCCAAAATTTGATGCAACTGGACGAATAAAATAACTTCCCCACTTTCTAGGCTCAAAAAAATCATAGCTCTCAACAAGTGCTAAATTTGAATTTAATCCCAATGCGTCAAATGATTTAAAAATAAGCGCAAAAGAAGAATTAACATACGCGCCTGTAAAGCGATTGGGATTATATAATCCTGAGATAGTCGCAGATGTACTCAAGGATATTTTATTTAATTTCTGCCACTTTGGTTTAAAATTTCTATATGAAAAAGATATATCTCCAATGCGTCGGTTGTTGTTATAATTAAAGCCTAAATCATTTGGATCGTATGTGTCCGATTCTTCCAAGTAAAATAAACCATAAATAAAATTCCCTCTCTGTTTTCCTGCATTCAAAGAGTAAGAATAACCATATTCATTCTTTTCTGAAATTTTAGCGGAAAGTGCAGAATTTCCATTCATATAATAATTATTATCTTTTGAATTCAATCTAAAATTTAAACCTGAAACATTGGCATCATAGGTAGATCCTGCTCGTAAAACATTTGTATTAGTGAAAGTAAGAGAACTATTATTCTTTAGATTTTGATCCAAAACATAAACATTGTAATTCGTAAGTGGCGAGACAAGAACTTCCCTTCTCGAATTTAAACTACTATCAAATGCAAAACCCTTTTGTTCCATGGTTACAGCATTGAAAAACGCAATGCCTAGGCCATTGTTTAATCTTCCTGATAACTTACTTGCATTTAATAACTGCGGTGGAGCAGGAGTTTCTTCAAGTGTTTCATTTTCATTTAAAGAAAAAACACCAACTTCATAAGGAGCTTGTACACCTATTCTTCGACTGTAAAAAAGTCCTGCTTTGTTAAACAACTCTGTTCCCTCTATGAAAAACTGCCTATTTTCATTGAATTGTATTTCAAAAGGACTTAAATTCAAAACATTCTGATCAAAAACTACTTGTCCAAAATCTGGAACTAAGGTAAGATCTAAAGTAAAGGCTTCGTTTAAGCCATATTTAATATCCAAACCGCCATTTATTGAACCGGAATTATTAAAAGAATTTTCATTTGGAACACGATCAAAATAAGAGGATAAATAAGGCATCAAAGCAAGTCTTAGAGGTGGATCAATATTTTTTAGACCTTTTAAATCTCCGCTATTAAGTAAAAAATTCTCAAGATCTGGTTTCACTTCAGTCCAAAAGGTCTCTTCTCTAAAACGACTAATATCTCTTCCGAAATTAATACCCCAATCTTGTACCTCATTCTTAGGAAAGCGCAAAGAGGAAAATGGAATTTCAATTTCGACTATCCAAGCATCGTCAACTATTTTCACAGAACTCTGCCACACTAAATTTAATGCATCATCCCAGCCTGAGGCAAAAATTTTAGCGTCTAATTGTACCCCTCTACTTGTAACACCAAAGAAAAATCCATTTTGTTCGTCATTGTATGTATCAATAAAAATTCCAAATAAATCCAAATTAGAATTATAATCATCTCGAGCAGAAAGTACACGAGAAATTGAATCTGGATTGTCATAACAAATAGCCGAGAAATAAATTGCTCTATCATCATATAGAACACGCACCTCTGTTTCTTTTGTAGATTTTGCTCCCGGAATTGGTTTAAGTTGAATGAAATCTGAAACCATTTCAGCAGATTTCCATCCAGTTTCGTTTAAAGATCCATCAATTGAGATTTTTTCAGTAATCCGATTGGCAGATACTATCTTCTGACTTACTGCTACAAGGGGCAATAAAAGACAAAGTAGCAATCGAATTTTCATGCGGCAAAGATACAGTCATTTACTAATTATCAAAGACTATAAATAAATTATTCGGCCGAGACAGAATGAATGTTTCCCTCAGAAATTAAACTATCGCCTTTCATTTTTAGGAATAATTGAATAAGTGCAATTACATCTTTTTCACAATATATGCGAATGCGATCTAAGTCTTTTTCTTCGTAATAAACCCGCGCAACATCTGCTCCAGAAATATCATCTTTTGGTGTTGGAATGTGAAAAATATGACAAAGTAAAGCCAAGGAAGTATATGCTTTATAATCGCCAAATTTCCATAAGTCCATGGTATCCAAATGATTTATTTCCCAAGGCTTTTTTCCAGCAATATCAAGACTTGGAGGAAGAGAAATTCCATTTACCAGCATTCTTCTACAGATGTAAGGGATATCAAATTCCTTAGAATTATGTCCGCAAAGAAGGTAATCGCGCGCTTCAATTAAGCTTTTAAATTGTTTTAACAGCGTTTCTTCATCATCGTGTGCGAAAGATTTCAAACGCATTGTTCTGCCCAAAGAATTTTCTTGAACGAAACCAACGGAAATACAAATAATCTTTCCAAATTCAGCAAGGATTCCCCCTTTTTCATTATAAAGCATTTCATATGATTTTTCATCATTTTGAGCAAAGCGATTTTTTTGATTAAATAGCTCTTTTGTTTTTTCATCTAAATCCTCGTAAGCATAAGTTTGTGGGACAGTTTCAATGTCCAAAAACAGGATTTTTTCTAATTTTACTTTTTCTAACATATTTATATAATTTATACTTGAATTTAAGGAATATTATCACATAATCCAATAAAAAATTTAAATTTTACAAAATAATTTATTCAATGTCCAAAGAAATAGCGCTAAGTCAAGGAACTAAAAAAGAAAAATATAAGGATTTACTTCCTCAGCTTATTTCTCTGGTGGAGGGTGAATCAGATGCAACTGCAAACCTTGCAAATATAAGTGCAGCATTAAAAGAAACATTTTCATTCTTTTGGGTGGGATTTTATTTAGTTAAAGGTGATGAATTAGTGCTCGGACCTTTCCAAGGTACAATTGCATGTACGCGTATTCAAAAAGGGAAAGGCGTTTGCGGTAAGGCCTGGGAAGAAAAGAAAACCATACTTGTGCAAGATGTTTCCGTTTTCCCTGGACACATTGCCTGCAGTTCTATTTCGAAAAGTGAAATTGTAGTTCCATTGATTCAAAACGGAATAGTAATTGGTGTTTTAGATGTTGATAGTGAAGAATTGGCTAACTTTGACGCAACTGACTCACAGCATTTAGAAGAACTTTGTTCATGGCTCGTTACTATTTTATAATTCTTTCTATTTTTCTTGTGACCTCCTGTGCGCAGGTTGGTACAATTTCAGGAGGTGAAAAAGATATAATTGCGCCACAAATCAAGAAATCTTCCTTAAAAGATAAAACAGTAAATTTTAAAGATACTTCAGTTTCTATTGAGTTTAATGAGTTTATTGTCTTGAATAAACCAACAGAAAACATCTTTTTAATGCCCAATGATGCAGAGTTAGTTTCCTCCATAAAAAAGAAAACTCTTACGATTTCTTGGAAGCGTGAATTGAAAGAAAATACAAGCTACAGCATCTATTTAAACAAAGCAGTAAAAGATGTAACTGAAGGAAATGATTCCCTAATGAAGCTCACTTTTTCAACAGGAAATATTTTAGATTCACTGCAAATTTTTGTGGCCTGTTTTGATGCTTTTTCCAAGCAGAAATTAAGCAATATCGTTGTTGGATTATACGATTCATTGAATGCTGAAAAACCAAGGTATTTCGCAACGAGTAATAAATTGGGCTTAAGTGCATTCTCGACATTAAAAGCTGGAAATTATTTTATAAAAAGTTTTAGTGATGACAACAATGACCTAATCATTCAAAAAACTGAAAAACAAGGATGGGAGTTCACTGAAATTAATATCTTGGAGCGAAAAAATGATACCTTAAAATCTTTACTTTCTATTCCCAAGAATAGCGATAAGATTAAAAATGCGCGCATACTTCCTCCTGGTTTGATTGGTATTCATCTGCCTGAAGAAAAAAAAGCAGCCAAGATTGAACTAGATAGTTTGATAGTTCCTTCTATTGCTTTTTTTCAAACTTCAAAAAGTAACAAAGACAGTTTACTCATTTCAATTGGACAAACAAATAGCAACCCTTTAAAACTAATTATTGAAGCTGATACATTTAATTTAAGATATTCAGAAAAAGACAGGACAACGAAACTAAAACCTCGTTATATTGAAAATTTAAATGGTTCTGAAAAAATACTTGAGTTTGAAGTCAACGACAAGATAAAAAACATTGACAAAGAAAAAATTAAGATTTTGAATGCCAAAGATAGCAGTAGTATACTTTTTGATAGTGAGATTTCTTTTAACAAGTTACGCTTACAAATAAAGAATACTAGCTCAAACGAATTTTTAATAGAATTAATGGAAGGAGCAATAAGAGGAGAGAGCAGTGCGCAAAACAGCCCTTTAAAACAAACTATTCAAGTAAAAGAAGAAAAAGAATTTGGAAAATTACTGGTTCATTTAAGCAGCTCTATCTCTTCGGGAATTATCGAGCTTATTCAAAAAGAAAAAGTGATAAAAGTACTTTCAACCAATGAAACTAGCTCTGATTTCATCTTTGAGAATCTCTTGCCAGGAGAATATTCCTTCCGGATAATTTTAGATGAAAACAAAAATGAAAAATGGGATCCAATAGATGTTCAGCAACAAAAACAAGCTGAAGATGTTTTGTATTTTAATACGCCCTTAAAAGTCCGAGCAAATTGGGAAGTGGAAACAACATTAGAAATAAACAAATAAATAAAATTAGTGTCATGAAAAAAATTATACTACTAGCATCCGCATTTTTAACAATGCAAGTAAATGCTCAAATTCAAATGCCAAAAGCAAGTCCTCTTGGAAAAATTGAACAAAAAGTTGGTTTAGCTGATATCAGCATTAGCTATTCACGTCCGGGAAAGAAAAACCGCGAAGTATTTGGGGAAGTTGTTCCTTTTGGAGAAACTTGGCGACTTGGAGCAAATGAAAATACGAAAATTTCAACAAGTGAAAATTTGATTTTTGGAAAAGACACCCTAAAAGTTGGAACCTATGCACTTTATGCAAAACCAACAAAAGAAATGTGGGAGCTTTATTTTTATTCGGAAACTACAAATTGGGGTATGCCTGAAAAGTGGGATGATGCAAAAGTTGTTTTACGACTTAGTTCAGAGGTAAAAAAACAAGATAATGTAGTTGAAAATCTTACTATCTCACTAGATGATTTGCAGTTCAACGGAGCAATACTATCTATTTCTTGGGACAAAACACAAGTAGATTTTCCTTTTCAACTAGACACAAAATCAAAAGTCTTGGCGAGCATCAAAAAAACAATGGCTGGTCCATCAGCAAATGACTTTCACCAAACAGCAAGCTATTATTTTCAGGAAAAAATAGACCTTAAATTAGCATTAGAATATTCTACAAAAGCCTGCGAGATGCGAGGTGCTGAGGCCTATTGGATGAGTAGACTAAAAGCGCAATTGCAAGCAGAAAATGGCGATTTCAAAGCCGCTATTGAAACTGCTAAGCAATCTATTGAAGCTGCTGAAAAAGATGGAGATCAAAACTATGTCCGAATGAACAAAGCTTCAATCGAAGAGTGGTCTAAGAAAAAATAAATTTTGTTCCAAAAATACAAATTCCATCTCTTGATGCACCTCATCATTTTTATGTGGGGTTTTACGGGTATTTTAGGGAAATTAATTCAGCTAGACGCCATCATAATTGTCTGGTATAGAATATTAATAGCAGTAAGCGTTCTTTTTTTATTTTTTATTTTAACGAAAAAAAGTTTTACAATTCAAAAAAAATACCTCTGGAAAATTTCGCTTGTCGGAATGATTGTTGCTTCTCACTGGCTAACGTTTTATTATTCCATACAACTTTCAACAGCATCACTTGGAATTCTATGCCTCTCCACAACAACACTTCATGTAACGTGGCTAGAACCCTTAGTAATGAAACGGCGCTTTTCGTGGATAGAGTTTCTCTTGAGTTGCTGTGTTGTATATGGAATTTATTTTGTTGCTGGAGATTTTTCACCAAAGGAAATGACAGCGCTTTACTTTGGATTACTCTCCGCATTGTGCGCAGCACTCTTCTCTGTTTTCAATGCAAAAATTTCTCAGGAAGTTCCATCGACGCATATTACCCTTTATGAATTAATTGTTGGCTTTATTTTCGTCTCGATATTTCTGATTTCTATCGGAAGGATGAATGTTGCAATTCTACAAATGACTTATTCGGATTTTGGATGGCTTTTGTTTTTGGGGATTTTGTGCACTTCTTTTGCTTTTTTAGTAACCATCGATATTATAAAACGCTTGGGAACCTTTACCGTTTCACTAAGTATTAATTTAGAACCTGTTTACACCATTTTATTAGCTATTTTTATCCTGAAAGAACATCAATTACTGAATTCAAATTTCTATATCGGAGCAATGATTATTATTTTTGTTGTTCTGCTAAATGGACTACTGAAACATTATCAAAAATAGAAAGAAACACAAAAAACAATAAATGAATCAATAAATGGAATATACTAATTTAGGAAAATCTGGCTTGCAAATTAGCCGCTTATCGCTTGGCTCTTGGCTAACTTTTGGGAAACAAATTGGAGATGATGTAGCTGAACGATTAATGGATATCGCCTATGAAAATGGCATCAATTTTTTTGACAATGCAGAAATTTATGCCCTTGGAAAAAGTGAAATTGTCATGGGAAATATTTTGAAAAAGAAAAATTGGTCCCGCGATAGTTATATCGTAAGTAGTAAAGTATGTTTCGGAACTGGAGGGCAATGGCCAACGCAAAAAGGATTGAGTCGAAAACATGTAATTGAAGCATGTGAACAAGCATTAAAACGCTTCCAACTAGATTATTTGGATTTGTATTTCTGTCACCGACCAGATAAAAAAACACCCATTGAAGAAACAGTTTGGTCTATGCACCAACTAATTATGCAAGGAAAAATTCTCTATTGGGGAACTTCAGAATGGAGCGCTCAAGAAATAATGGAAGCACATCTTTTCGCAAAACAAAATCATTTAATTGGTCCAATAGTAGAACAGCCAGAATACAACATGTTTACGCGGGAGAAAGTAGAAGTTGAATTTTCACAAATCTATAAAACTGTTGGATTAGGAACAACAATTTGGTCGCCACTTGCAAGTGGTATTTTAAGTGGGAAATACAACCAGGACTTTCCATCTGATACGCGCTTAGGCATTGAAGGACTTGAATGGTTAAAAGATAAAAATATCACTGAAGAAAGAATCGATAAAGTAAAAAAAATAGCGATTTTAGCAAGTGAAATTGATTTAAGTTTGCCAGTTTTAAGTCTTGCTTGGTGTTTGAAAAATCCAAATGTAAGCACTGTAATTCTTGGTGCTAGCAAGGAAAAACAACTCATAGAAAACCTTGAATCTATTGATGCACAAGAGAAATTAAGTGAAGAAATAATCCAAAAAATAGAGGAAATACTTGACAATAAAAAAGAACTTCCCCCTTATTAATTTAATAACCAACTCAAAAAATCATGTTTACAGGAATCATTGAAGAAATTGGCAGTGTGAAAGCTATTTCGCGAGAAGCAGGAAACATTCATTTTACAATAGCAGCAAAAATGACCAAGGAATTAAAGGTCGACCAAAGTGTTGCGCACAATGGCTGCTGTTTAACGGTTGTAGCGATTCATGAAGAGTGTTATCAAGTAACGGCTATTCAAGAAACCTTAGATAAAACAAACTTAAACCATTGGGAAATTGGGACGAAAGTTAATTTAGAACGCTGTTTGGTCATGAACGGCCGTTTGGATGGACACATTGTTCAAGGACATGTGGATACGGTTGCAACATGCACGCATTATGAAGAACAAAATGGAAGCTGGAAATACACATTTCAATACAAAGACGAGCAATTAACCGTTGAAAAAGGATCTATAACAATCAATGGAACTAGTTTGACCGTTATCGATTCTCAAGAAAAGGGATTTTCAGTCTGCATTATTCCCTACACCTTTGAAAATACAAATTTTAAAAACCTAAAAACAGGAGATATCGTAAATCTTGAATTTGATATCATTGGAAAATACGTTGCAAAATGGATGCAACAAGGTCACTAAAAATCAGCTAGAAAATTCAGTCTTATTTTGCGGCCTTATATTTTTCCGCTACAACATCCCAATTGATGACATTGTAAAATGCTGAAATATAATCTGGACGACGATTTTGGTAATTTAAATAATATGCATGCTCCCAAACATCCAAGGCTAAAATTGGTGCACCTGAACACCCCTCACCCATTAATGGATTATCTTGATTGGCCGTAGAGCATATTTCTAGTTTTCCATCAGACACACAAAGCCATGCCCAACCAGAACCAAAACGAGTAGTTGCAGCTTTTGCAAATTCATCTTTAAAACCATCAAAGGAACCAAATGCTGCATCAATGGCAGCAGCTAAATCACCACTTGGATGAGAACTGCCATTTGGTGCCATTATCTCCCAAAAAAGTCGGTGATTCCAAAATCCTCCTCCGTTGTTTCGCACTGCAGGTTTATCCTTACATACTTTCAAAATCTCTTCTATTGACTTGCCTTCTAATTCAGTTCCAGCTATCGCATTATTTAAATTAGTTGTATATGCTTGGTGGTGTTTTGAATGGTGGATTTCCATTGTTCGTGCATCAATATTTGGTTCTAATGCAGCATAGGAATAAGTCAAGATTGGAAGTTCAAAGCTCATGATTGTCGGTTTAATTGTTCGTGACAAAAGTAGTAAAATAAGCGATAAAACTAAATTTATTGCGCTATAAACATACAAGACTTGGAAAGAAGAAAAAATAAATCAAGTGTGTTTTAAGAAAGATAGTGTTTTTTACAACTATTCGAAGATGTGGGAATTTTCTTTTAAGGAAAGTATGGATTTGGTAAAATCGCCAACTTCTTGTAGCTGCAAACCTTTATCTAATTAAATTTACGTGTCCTGAAATAACAACTCTGTCATCATTTTCAGGGACTTTTATGTTAATTATGTAAGTATAAGTTCCTGGTAAAGCATCCGCTCCATTTACACCATATGATCCATCCCAACCAATTTCTAAATTATTTGTTTCGAAAATAATTTCTCCCCACCGATTATAAATCTGCATATTGTAATTATAAATATCAAAACCTGCAGTAAAAACCGGTCTAAAGATTTGATTAAATGGATCTCCTTCTGGAGAAAACGAATTTGGTATGTAATAAATACCGCCTTTCTGAGGTGCTATCGCTATTGAGGTACTATCTATACACCCCATATTTGTTGAGACAATAAGCGTAATTTCAAATCCAGTGCCTGTTTCAATAAACAAGTGTGCAGGAGAAAAATCGTTTGAAAACTCACCGTCACCAAAATCCCAAAGGTATGATGTTCCCCCTGAACTGGTATTTAGAAAATTTACGGTTTGTGATGTTTCAGTAAATAACAAAGTAGAAGAAATAAATCCTGCTAAGGGATAATTTTCAACACAAATATAATCTATAGCTGTCGCACTATCAACACAACCATTGAGTGTACCAATTACGCTTACATCATAGCATCCTCCATTGGTATAAAGCACCTGTTGTTGAGAACCAACACCTGTAAAACCATTTGTTGAACTCCATTGATAACTCGTTAAAGGATTATTTACATTGGGGGTAAATGTCACCAACAGGGGAACGCAACCATAAGTTGTATCTGCTGAAAAGTTCATTTGAGGAAGAGGCTTTACGGTAACTTGCCCAGATGCTAAGGGACTAGAACAGCCTAATAATGAATAAGTAGCTGAGTAATTAGTTGTAACTGTAGGTGAAACAGAAATAGAATTAGTAGTCTCACCTCCTGGTGTCCATAAATAGGTTCCTCCTGGTAAGTTTGCAACTGCCGTTAGGTTTGCTGTCTCACCAAAACAAATAATTACAGGTGCTATTACAATAATTGGTACAGGATTTACAGTTACGATTCCAGATGCTTGTGCTGTACAACCTGTTAATGTATACACTACTGTATAAGTAGCTCCTGGTAAGCCAGGATTTACGTCTATAGACTGAAGGGTTGGGCCATTTGACCACTGATATGTTCCTCCAGGAATATCCGGAGTTGCGATGAGCGTGGTTGTATCACCATTACAAATGGTGATACTATTAACCGATACAGTAGGTTGAAGATTAACGACAACAATTGCGGTATCACTTGCAGAACATCCATTCCATGTGTAAGTAGCGGAATACGTAGTTGTTAGGAGTGGGTTAACAGTTATGGAATTGCTAGTAAGGCCTGTATTCCATAAAATGGCTCCCCCACCTGGCGAAACAACAGCATTAATGGTCGCAGATTGTCCTTCACAAATAGTTACGTCATTGAAAGTGATAGTAGGTATTGGTGCAACAGAAACTGCAATAGAAGCAGTGTCGATGCAACCTTGAAGGTTCGTAACTGTAACTGTATATAAACCAGCACTTGTAATTACAGCAGTACTATTATTTCCCAGTCCATTGTCCCAAGAATAACTTACTCCTCCATTTGCTGTGAGATCAATGGTAGGATTATTACAATCAATGATAGTTCCTGAACTATTATTGGTTATCGTAGCAGTTGTGGCCGGGTTTATAATTACTTGAGTTGTTGCTTGAACATTTCCGCAAGCGGAAGTAATCGTACATGTGTATGTACCCGAAGATGCTACTGTTGGGCTTGTAATTACTGGATTCTGTTGACTAGAAGTGAAGCCATTTGGACCAACCCAAGAATAGGTGTAAGTCCCACTGGAAGGAACAGCTGGAGTTGGCGTAGCGGAAAGTGATAGTGGATTTCCAGAACAAATTGGACCAGTATTTGAAGCAACTAAAGTTGGAGGTGTACAGCAACTTATATACATTGTTATTCTTCCAATATTATAATTTACTTCAGACCATATATTTGCCATTGGTGCTCCTGTAGTAGGGCAGGATTGCATTCCGCTTCGCTGAAGAGTTGTATTAATACCAAGTATACTTGTAACAAAGTTTGTTGGGCCATAACTATTTACACATGCCCCTCGAACACCATATACCCCTATTACATCGCCTGTAGCAATCGGAATATTACACGGAATAATACCAGTAGGCGCATTGGTAATAGTGAATAGTTGGACAAATGCATTTGTATTAGCCGGAAAAGCTGGTGGCGCGGCACCTGTAAAACGTACAACCCTTATGGTTTGTAAACCAGCACTAGCGTCAGTTGGAACCTGTAGCCCACAAATCGTAAAATTTGTTGGTGAAGTAAAATGATATCCACGAATCGCGGAGGTAAAGGTATTGACTTGAATTCCAACACTTATAGGTACCTGGGAGAAACTATTTGATATTGCAGTAAAAAGTATTAGAAACGAGAAGCAAAATTTCAAAATTAAATTATTGGATCTTAACACGTTATTATTTTTATTATTGAGGTTATTGATTGTTAGCATATATAGCGTAAATTTATAATTATTAAACGTATTTGTTACCAAATTGGTTGCTTTTTTGTTATTAAAAATTAAGAAATTTAATAAAACTAGTATTTTTTTATTACTATTTTAGACTTAGACCCTAAGAACAAAGACCTAGAAATGAAAATGAAAATTGTATTTTACCTCTTGTTCTCTTCGTTTTTCTTCTCTTTAACTTGCAATAGTCAACTTAGTATCATTCCGACTTGGAACAAGAAAGCCCTTGAGCTACAGCATGTTTATTTAAACCAGAATAACGATTCGATAAGCTTTTCTTCACTAAAAATGTATTTCTCCGATTTTCGCTTTAAGGATAAAATAAGTGGAAGAATTACATCAATTGATACCCTAATTTTTTATGATTTATCTGATTCCTCTACGCATAGTTTTTTTAATGATTTAAATTTATCAAACTATGAATCTGTCGCTTTTACGCTTGGTTTAGACAGCTCAAAAAATGTTTCTGGTGAATTAGAAAATGCTTATGATCCTCTTCTTGGAATGTATTGGGCTTGGAACACAGGATATATTAACTTGAAAATTATGGGGAAAAGCAGCACTGTTCCTTCGAACTCTCACGAGTTTAAATTTCACCTTGGAGGTTATCGTTCTCCTTTTGCTACTGCACAAACTATTCAGGTAGATTTAAATGACCAATACATTTATTTTGACTTGGAAAAATTGTTTTCAGAAAGCATAAACCTTACTAAAAACCATCATATTATGTTGCCGTGTAAAGATGCTTTCTTAATTTCGCAGGGTCTTTCTGCCTGTTTTAAGTGAGTTATGAATAGTTCAAGCTTCTTGTTTATTTGTTTTTTGGGTTTTTCAATTCTTGCTTTTACACTTAAAAAAGGGATTCCTCATCCATTTTATCAACCTAAAGAATGGCCGAAGCCAACTTATAATTTCAAAGGTAATCCACTAGACTACGAAAAATTTGAATTGGGAAGGGCCTTGTTTTATGATCCGATTCTTTCGCGTGACTCATCAATTTCTTGTCATTCTTGTCACTTGCAATTTACTGCTTTTGCACATGTAGATCACAAAACAAGTCATGGTATTGAGGGACGCATTGGAAAAAGAAATGCTCCAGGTCTTGCTAATTTAGCATGGCGAAAATTATTTCATTGGGATGGTGGCGTCTTGAATTTAAATGCGCAAGCGATTAACCCAATCACGCATGTTGCCGAAATGGATATGCGCTTGGACTCCTTGATGTATCGCTTGGATCGCTCTCCCATCTATTCGGCAGCATTTAAACGTACTTTTGGCACCACTGACATTCGACCTTTTCATTTGGTAAAAGCCCTAGCACAATTTACTGTAGCGCTGATTTCGGAGAATTCTAAATACGATAAGGTACAACGCGGAGAAGATGGGTTAGAATTCACAGACCAAGAGAAAAAAGGGCTTATTCTCTTTAATAATTTCTGTAGTTCGTGCCATAAACCACCATTTTTTGCAAGCGATGACTATAAATCCAATGGTCTCCCGATTGACCCTGAACTACTGGATTTTGGAAGAATGACAATAACCGGAAACAAACGTGATTCATTACTTTTTATGGTGCCAACGCTTCGCAACATTGAATATAGTTTTCCATATATGCACGATGGGCGAATTTCAAAGCTGAAAGATGTGATTAAACATTACACGCTTTTAGATTATTCAAATCCATTACTAAGTAAAGAATTAAGAAAAAATCCAGTTAAACTTTCTGAAAACGAACAAAAAGATATATTGGCTTTTTTAAAAACATTAACGGATAAAACCTTTCTTTTTGATGAGCGATTTAAATATTCAATAATTAAATAATTTTTCGCGCAAGATGAATCAAAAAAGAGCTACTAATTAACAAACATAATTTACACAAATGAAAAAAATAATTCTTCCTTCGTTTCTAATGTTCACCATATCACTATTTGGACAAACAAATCCTGCAATAACGAATTGGTTAATTAACACAACAGGTCTTACCGGTAGGCATTATGTAAATGGAAATCCTACGCCTATTATTGATGCAGTTTCTGCAAATGTTCAAACGGTTCAATATTCTGCTTCTTGGGTTTATGTTTCAACAAAAGGAATTCCGTCTTACATTACAGGACCATTTTTAGATGGTAATCCTTCGCTTGCAACGAGTCAAAATGCGATTTTTAAGATTTCCTTAAATCCAGTTCAAAATACAGGTAATCCGATAAATACTAATGGAGGAAATATCGGTATTTTTATAAATGGTGTTGCTCTATTTGATTATAGAGATGGTATTTCGTGGAAGAATTCAACAAATGCACTTGCCGGAGGGCCACTTGGAGGAATGGGAGACGGTGTTTGGAACAGAGATGCAATTCCAGCAGAAAAAGTCGGTTTTGATTGCGCTAAAGGTCATCCAGCCATGGGAAATTACCATCACCACCAAAATCCTAGTGCTTTTAATTTAGATCTAACGGTAATTTCAAACATTTGCGACATTTACGCAGCTGACGGATTATATGCTATAAATCCAACCGTACATTCTCCTCTTATTGGATTTGCATACGATGGATTCCCGATTTATGGTGCTTATGGATTTGCTAATACGGACGGAACAGGAGGTATTACGAGAATTAAATCTAGTTATCAATTGCGGAATATTAGCACGCGAACTACCTATTCTACTGGTGCAACAGTAACAGCAGGACCTGCAGTTTCAACTACTTATCCTTTGGGCTATTTTAGGGAAGATTATGAGTACATAGCTCAGGCAGGACAAGATTATTTAGATGAACACAATGGGCGTTTTTGTATTACCCCAGAATATCCAAACGGTATTTATTGCTATTTCGCAACCGTAGATGAAAATTGGAACTCTGCTTATCCTTATGTTGTTGGTCCAACGTTTTACGGAACAAAAACAGGAGCTAAAGTTACTTCAATTACAGAAACGGTTACCACTTATACTTCAACAAGTGAACTCTCTGAAAACACGGCTGTTGAGCTTAAGGTTTTTCCGAATCCAACAAATGATGTGCTTATGGTTCAATTAAGTAACTTGATCAAAGAGAATGTTACGATTAAATTAGTTGATTTGACAGGAAAAGTGATTGATACAAAGATCATTTATCAAGGAAGTACAATTGCTTATTTTGATGTGAGCACAGTCTATAGTGGGCAGTATATCATTCAAATTGGCGAAGGGAAGCAGCAGAAAACTATGAATGTGAATATCGCAGATTAATATTTCCTGTTTTTTGCTACGTAAATTTTCTAGTATATAGCAAAGTTAATATTGTTTCCAATTCTCTTTGCGTACTTTTGCACTATGTTACCTGAACGACCTATTTCGGATTGGATTCCAATGTCTCTGAAAGAGGCTCAAAAAAGAGCTTGGGAAGAATTTGATGTGATCCTAATTTCTGGCGATGCCTATGTCGATCACCCAGCTTTTGGGACGGCAGTTGTAAGTCGAATCATTGAAGATGAAGGTCTGCGAATTGGTATTGTTGCCCAGCCAAATTGGAAAGACGATTTAAGGGATTTTAAGAAACTTGGAAAACCAAAACTTTTCTTTGGTGTTACAGCAGGCTGCATGGATTCAATGGTAAATCACTATACGGCAAACAAGCGCTTGCGCTCAACAGATGCCTACACGCCGGGAGGCGAAGCGGGTTTTCGACCAGATTATGCTTCGATTGTTTATTCAAACATCTTAAAAGACCTTTTTCCAGATGTCCCTGTTGTTCTTGGTGGCATTGAATCGTCTTTGAGACGCGTAACGCATTATGATTACTGGAAAGATGCATTAATGCCAAGTATTCTTGTAGATTCTAAAGCGGATTTATTGGTTTATGGAATGGGCGACCAACCTTTGCGGGAGTTACTTCGACTTCTAAAAAAAGGAGTTCCTTTTGATCAAGCAAAAACCTTAAAGCAAGTAGCCTTTCTTCAAGATAAAGCACTTCCCTTGCCGAAAAATAAAAATTGGGAAACGGTTGAATTAGCAAGTCACGAAGTATGTCTTGAAGATAAAATTAAATATGCTGCAAACTTTAAAATTGTAGAAGTAGAATCTAATAAATGGGAAGCAAATCGAATTACTCAGGAGGTCGGTGCTGAAATTTTAGTTGTTAATCCTCCCTACAAAACAATGGACGAAAATGAAATAGATCGCTCATTTGATTTACCCTATACGCGCTTACCTCATCCAAAATATAAAAAGCGTGGGCCTATTCCAGCCTACGACATGATTAAGTTTTCAATCAACATGCACAGAGGCTGTTTTGGTGGTTGCAGCTTTTGCACCATTTCTGCGCATCAAGGAAAGTTTATTGCATCGAGAAGTGAAAAATCTATTTTGGCGGAAGTCGAAGAAGTGGTTGCTCACCCTGAATTTCGTGGATATATTTCTGATTTAGGAGGGCCTTCTGCGAATATGTATAAAATGAAAGGCAAAGACGAGGCGATTTGTGCCCGTTGTACTTCGCCAAGTTGTATTCATCCTGTTATTTGTAATAATTTGGATACCTCTCATAAACCAATGACGGACTTGTATCGCAAAGTTGATGCACATCCAAAGGTAAAAAAGGCATTTGTCGGTTCCGGAATTCGCTACGATTTATTGGTAGATGATTTTAACAAAAACAATGAAGACGGCAATCACGATGAGTACATTGAACAAGTAATAACAAGGCATGTTAGCGGACGTTTAAAGGTCGCGCCAGAACATACATCTGACGCTACATTAAGGGTAATGCGCAAACCATCGTTTAAATATTTCCATAAATTCAAGGAGAAATACGATAAGATTTCGGAAAAACACGGACTCAAACAGCAACTTATCCCTTATTTTATTTCGTCTCATCCTGGCTGCGAAGAAGAAGATATGGCAAATTTAGCCGCAGAAACAAAAGATATGGGTTTTCAATTGGAACAAGTGCAGGATTTTACGCCAACACCAATGACCGTTGCTGAAGTTATTTATTACACTGGTGTTCATCCTTATACTTTAAAACCCATAAAAACAGTTAAAACAAAAGAAGAAAAGTTAAATCAAAATCGCTTTTTCTTTTGGTACAAGCGTGAAAATAAAGATTGGATTAAACAAAGGCTTGAGAAAGCAAAACGTCCAGATTTAATTGAGAAATTACTGGGTGATTCCAATGCAACTACTGTAAAAGCTGTGCCGAAATGGTTAGAAGAAAGAAGAAAAAAAGGAAATTAAAAAAATATTTGTGATCAATAAACGCCCGAGTTTACTTATCTTATTTGGAAGCCTAGTGTTTCTTGCAGCGAGTTTTCTATTTACATTAATCGTTCATTTATTTATTTTTTCATTAAATAATTTAACAATTATTCTAATTCCTCTTATTTCTGGAGGATTTGCTTACCTGATTTTTTATTTCTTGCTAAAACAATTTATTAGCACACGACTTTCACAGATTTACAATTCAATTCAACTAAGTCAAAATACAAATGCGCCTTTAAATAATTCCATTGATACATTGATGGATAAAGCAGAAATAGAGGTTGCAAAATGGAAAAACGATAGGAATTTTGAAATTACACGCTTGAAAGAACAGGAGCAATTTAGAAGAGAATTTTTGGGGAATCTTGCCCACGAACTTAAAACACCTGTTTTTTCAATTCAAGGTTACATCGTGACTTTACTTGAGGGCGGATTAGAAGATAAAAAAATCAATCGCTCGTTTTTGGAGCGTGCAGAAAAGGCAACTGACCGTATGGCAAATATTTTAGATGATTTAGATCAAATTACTAAATTAGAAGTAGATGAACTTAAGAATGAAATTCGGTCATTTGATATAATTGAAGTGATTAAAGAAACTTTTGAATCGCTTGAAATTTTAGCGAAATCGAAAGACTATAAGTTAAAGTTTGCTAAAGAATACTCAGCTATATTTGTAATGGCTGATCGCACAAAAATTGGACAAGTATTTTCCAACTTATTCGTAAATGCACTTGCTTATGGAATTGAAAAAGGCACTTGCACAATTACGCTCACGCAAATTGAAGATTTTATCGAAATTGAAGTAAGCGACGATGGACCAGGAATTGATCAAGAACACCACAATCGTTTATTTGAGCGGTTTTATAGAGTAGAAAAAAGTAGAAATCGGCACGAAGGTGGGTCAGGATTGGGTTTAGCAATTGTGAAACATATTATTGAATCTCACGGACATACCATCTATTTAAAAAGTGAATTTGGAGTTGGAACGACTTTCTATTTTAACCTAAAGAAAAGCGCTGTTTCTGGCCCTGTAAGTTCTCGGGGAATTCCATTAAATTAGAAGCATTAGTTTACTTTAAACATGAGCGAAAAACAAGTTTTTACCTTACAGCAAGTTGTTCGATCAATAAAAAAAACCTTAGAAGATCGTTATACCCAAAATTATTGGGTTAAAGCAGAAATGCATAAATTGAATAAATATCCTAGTGGGCATGCTTTTCCTGAATTGGTGCAAAAAGATGATAATAAAATTGTAGCGCAAATTACGGGTACAATCTGGAAACAACAGCTCGAGCGCATCAACACGAAATTTATAGAAGACGTAAAGGAACCTCTGAGAGAAGGAACGACACTACTTCTTTTGGTGAAGATTAACTACAGTGAAACTTTTGGTTTAGGACTGCAAATTTTAGATATTGACCCTTCTTTTTCTCTAGGGGAATTGCAAAAGCAACGAGAAGAAACATTGCGAAAGCTTGCAAAAGAAGGATTGTTAAATCTCAATCAAAAATTACATTTTCCCTTACTTCCTAAACGCGTTGCTATTATTTCAGCAGATTCTAGTAAAGGGCTCTCTGATTTTTTACAAGTATTACAAGAAAATGAAAAATCCTATTTCATATTTACACATCTTTTTAATGCCTATTTACAAGGAGATGTTGCAGTTCAAAGTATCATTTCTGCACTTAAAAAAATTAAAAGAGTAAAAGACCATTTTGATATTGTAATCATTGTCCGTGGGGGTGGCGCAGAAGTCGGAATGACCTGTTACAACAATTACGAACTTTGTAAAGCCATTGCTGAATTTCCTTTGCCTGTGCTTACTGGAATTGGTCACTCTACAAATCTCAATGTCGCTGAAATGGTTTCTTTTAGAAATGAGATTACACCTACCAAATTAGCAGAATTCCTGCTGCAAACCTTTCGTGAATTTGAACAAGAAACAAAACGCTTAAATCGGGAAATGATTGCTCATTCCTTACAATTAATTGATAAAACAAAGCAAGATTTTAATGGCCAGGTTCGTGTTTTTAAGCACGCATCTCTTCGTTTTACTGATTCACTTAAAAATGAACTAAAGCAACAAATCATAGAACTTAAAAATACTACTCGTTATTTTTTAAAAAATGAAAATGATGCTGTGCTATCTCTGAAAAATGATTACCGTATTGTTACAAAAGAAATTATCACAGCTGAAAGAAATACCTTGTCGCTAATTAGTAAGCCAATAAAAGGCTCCCTTTTGCACTTTTTTGAACGGAAAGAATCAGATTTAGAACAATTGGAGAAAACTGTTAATATTCTCAACCCTAGCAATGTTTTACAAAGAGGTTATAGCTTGACTTTATTAAATGGAAAAATACTATCTGCTAAAAACAAACCGAAAAAAGGAGATTTGATTGAAAGTAAAACAAATTCTTTGACACTTTTTTCTCGTGTTGAAAAAACGAGTGAAAATACTTAATGGGTTTTTGTCATTGACTCAGGGACACAAATTATAAAATCTGCTTTTCCCAAATTTTCTGCATCCAACTTATTGATATTTTTTTGACTTACAGTGGAGATTGTTAAAGCCTTTACGGCTGGTTTTTCTTGTTGAATATACCAAAGTATTCCCTGGTAGTAATCAGAATGAAAAGCACCATTAAAATGTAAAACGACTTTATTATTTTTCATTTCTTTCATGATAAATTTCGCCATGGTTGCATCCTTAAATGCTTGCGCTTCAACCATGCCTTTTCCTTTACTTGGAAACATTTCTCGAACAGCAATGTATTGAGAAAGTGTAGTGTCGAGTTTGAAATAATTATCTGCCATTTGAGAACGAATCAAGGGTGAAAGTGTATCAAGTGCAGCTCGTCCCTTTTTAAATAAAAGAGATGCATATTTCCGCTCAACATTTGAAGCAATACACGTCAATTTTTTATCCTTCGCAAAATCTAACAAAGGTTTATAATCTGTTGTATAATTTTCCCATAAACGACAGGAATCCTTAAACTGTTTTTCGTTTAATTCTCCAGATAGATAGCGATCTACAACACCTTGCTGATCTTGTTCAAACATTTCAAATCCTAAAACAAGATTTGTTCGATGTTCATCATAAAGTGACAGCATTAATTCATATTGTAGCCAATGAGTAATTGGATTATCATGAAATTCTCCGAATAGCACGAGCTCTTTTTTTGAGGAAGATTCTTGCATTTTTTTATAGGAAATACTTTTTCCTTTGGCTGTGTAAATTTTAAAAGCTTGCTCATTTTGAGCTGATAAATTTGTAAAACAAGAGAAAAAAAGGAAAAAAACAAGAGATTTCAATCCGAATAAATTTGTCATAAATTGTGCTTGTTGATACATAAGTAGTATTTTTATTCAAATGTATCGATTCTTATTTACATATTTATTTTGCGCAAGCTTTCTGAATCTTTTTTATAAAAGTTACATCTTGAGAATTACAAATCAAAATGGACAAACTGAGACTAAAACTATTATTGTTAACTAATTTAAATTTGTAAAAATAATCTATCTTTGAATTCTAAATTTACCTAAAATGAAAGCACTTTTTATCTTATTTTCTATTCTTTTTGTTCAATTTACTGCAAATAGTCAAACATGGAGCGGCGAAGTCGCACAGTTATTTTATGATAAATGTTCAAAGTGCCACCATCCTGGAGGGCTTGCTCCAGTTTCCTTAATGACTTACGATGAAGTTTCTCCAATGTCAACAATAATAAGTCAGTATATAACAAATGACGAAATGCCACCTTGGCCACCAGACAATTCTTACCAAGAATATTTACATACTCGTTCCTTAAGTAGTACTGAAAAAACTACAGTGATAAATTGGCTTAACAATGGTTTGCCTCAAGGAAATAGTGCTGCAATTCCACCACCACCCGTTTACACCAATAATACTATTTTAGGAAATGGCGACCTAACAGTTCAGATACCGACATACATGAGTAAAGCTACTGCAAACGACGATTATGTTTGTTTCTCAGTGCCCACTTATTTAACGCAAAATCGCATCATAAAAGCCGTTGAAGTTGTTCCGGGAAACCGAGAAATCGTGCACCATGCTTTAATTTTTATCGATCCAAGTGGTATAGAAAGTACAGATACGCTTGATGGACTTTGTGCAAGTCCTAGTAACGCCTCAACAAAATTAGTAATCGGATATACTCCAGGGGCATCACCAATGATTTTACCTTCTGTAAGCCCGCTTGCTCTTGGTATGGATATTGGTCCAGGATCCAATATTTACTTTGCGATGCATTATCCCGTCGGTAGTTACGGCGAATTTGATAGCACAAAAGTTATTCTACATTTTTATCCACCAGGCACGACAAACATCAGGCAGATTTCTGCAGCTCCCTTGATAAGCAATAACAATTTTACGCTTCCTGCAAATCAAGTCACGAATTTAACAGCACAATATCCAGCAAATGGTGGAGTACCAACAAATTTTTCGGTTCTATCCGTTTTTCCTCACATGCATTTACTTGGCGCAAACATCAAAGCCTATGCTTACAAAGCAAATCAAGATACCATCAAATTTGTAAATATTCCACACTGGGATTTCCATTGGCAAGATTTTTACTTTTTTAGGAATTTACAAAAAGTTGCTACAGGTTATAGAATTAAAGGTGAAGCAAAATATGATAATACTGTAAATAATCACCATAACCCAAATTCGCCACCTCTTAATGTGAGCAGTGGATTTAATACAACAGATGAAATGTTTTTAGTGTATTTTCATTTTATGCCTTACATGAATGGCGATGAAAACTACGATTTAGAAGAGTTAATGAGCGCAAGTTTAGCGGAATATCTCCCTGGAGATCCAAATGGAATAATGACATTTCCAAATCCATTTCGGGAAAGCGTGCAAATAGAATTCAAAGAACCATTGGAAAGTGGTGACCTTCTTTCTATCTATTCTAGTGCTGGAGATTTTATCTGTAAACTAACACCACTTATTGGCACAAAAGAGCTTATTTGGGATGGTAAAAATAGTAATAGAGAAATCATTTCAAGCGGAGTTTATTATCTTTCAGCGAGAATTAAGGGTAAAGCATATTCAAAGAAACTATTGAAATTTGATTAATTCAAAGTAAGATTTTAGATAATTTCTGTATATTTGCCGACCTACAAATTGGTCTCGTGGCCGAGCGGCTAGGCACCGGTCTGCAAAACCGACTACAGCGGTTCGAATCCGCTCGAGACCTCAAACAAAAAGCTTGATGAAAATCAGGCTTTTTTAATTTCTGCCAAGCAAAGATTGCTTTAAAAGAAAATAAAAAGCATGATCAGATTCGAAGAAGACGAAAGCTTTTTGATTGATAAATAATACATTACTTCGGTTCATAAAATAATCCGCTCGAGACCTCAAACAAAAAGCTTGATGAAAATCAGGCTTTTTTAATTTTATACTTCGTATAAATTAACTTTTCATAAACCTAGTATACCATTTCCTCAAAATCTAAAAACATTCGATAGATGAAAAATATTTTGGAATTTACAAACTATATCGTAATATTGCAATATAAATTTCTACTTAGATAAATGGGTGCAACAAAAACCGAACACTTTACAGATTATCAAAATCACATTGCGACCCTTTCAAAGGCATTAGGACACCCAGCAAGGGTTGCTATTATTGAGTATTTAATGAAAGTCGACACTTGTATCTGTGGCGACATCGTTAATGAATTACCTTTAGCACAGCCGACAGTTTCGCAACATTTGAAAGAACTCAAAAATGCGGGACTTATTAAAGGCAATATTGAAGGAAATGCTATTTGTTACTGTATTGACGAAAAATCATTGACGAAACTTCGAGATTATTTCGCAAATATTTCGGACAGCTTAGAAAAGAAAAAAAATAATTGTTGCTAGTAATATAAATTCAAAAAAATGAAAATTGAACAAATAAAGAAACATTTGAGCAACACTGAAACAGTGAATTTTGAACTTCAAAACGGAACTATTGTTCCTGAACATTTCCATGTTACTGAGCTTGGTGTTGTAACTAAACATTTCATCGACTGCGGTGGAATCATAAGATTTGAAAAAGTGGCGAATTTTCAATTGTGGAATGCCAACGATTTTGAACACCGATTAAAACCAACAAAGTTGCTTGACATTATCAAGCTATCCGAAGAAAAATTGGGAATGGAAGATTTAGAAATTGAAATTGAATATCAAGCTGAAACAATTGGTAAGTATGATTTAGAATTTAATGGAAAAAACTTTGTTCTTATTTCAAAACAAACTGCTTGTTTGGCTGCTGATAGTTGCGGTATTCCGTCGTTGGAAAATAGTAAAGAAAAAGTGCAACAAGATTGCACACCAGGTGGGGGATGCTGTTAATTAAAAAAAATATGACTTTAAAAGAATTTATCATTAAATACAAGAAACCGATAATAATAACAGTGTCGATAACTGTATTGCAAATCATTTGGGGTTTTGACCCAAAATTTTGTATCATAAATATTATTTGGCTTTTTGTTTAAAATAGTAATAAAGGAATGAAAAATATATTAGTTCTTTGCACTGGAAACAGTTGTCGAAGCCAAATTGCAGAAGGCTACTTACGACATTTCGCAGGCGAAAAAGCAGAAATTTATAGTGCTGGTATTGAAACCCATGGAGTTAATCCGAGAGCAATTTCAATAATGAAAGAGGATGGCATTGACATTTCTAAACATACTTCAAACAATATTGACGAATATCTTGACATTGATTTTGATTTTGTGATTACGGTTTGTGACAATGCCAAAGAACACTGTCCAGTCTTTCCAACCAAAGCCAAAAAGTTTCATCACAACTTTCCTGATCCTGCAAAATCAAAAGGGATAGAAGAAGAAGTTTTAGAGGAGTTCCGTCAAGTTCGACAAATGATTAAAGACTATTCAAAACAGTTTGTAAGCGACAATTTATTTTAAGAAATCCAGGGGTTTTTCTAATAATCTTGATTTTAGTAGTTCATTCCGCATTATATAATTGTACTCTCAAACATTTCCATTATTTTTGAGGAAACAAATCTAATGCCTTACAATCAGACCACAGAACAACGCTTTGCACCTTATTTTCATATAGATAGTACTTCTTTTGCAGGCTCTCTTGCTTTTGAAACATTAGATAAACTTATTAAAATTTAGGTTAAATATTAAGATGGATCATAAACTTCTACTGAAAGAGATAAGGAATAAAAAATTCGAGAAAATATATTTTCTTCACGGAGAAGAGCCCTATTTTATTGATGTTTTAACGAAAGCAATTCAAGATAATGCCTTAGAAGAAAGTGAGCGCGATTTTAACCAATCGATTTTATATGGAAAAGATGCTGAAGTCCTTTCGCTTATAAGCGAATTAAAATCATACCCAATGATGGCTGAACGAAGATTGGTTATCTTAAAAGAAGCTCAATATTTTAAAGCTATTGAACAACTAGAATCCTACTTAGAAAATCCTGCTAACTCAACTATTTTCGTTATTTGCTACAAATACAAAACGTTTGATGCACGCAAAAAAACCTTAAAAAATGCGCTAAAAAATGGTGTGGTTTTTAAATCTGAAAAGGTGAAAGAATATCAATTAGCAGAGTGGATTCAGCAATATATTAAAACAACAGGTTACGAGTTGACTTCAAAAGCATGTATGCTATTGATAGAATCCTTAGGAAATGATCTAGGTAGAATTGTAAAAGAACTTGAAAAACTAGTAGTTTTAATCGAAAAAGGAACAATTATTAACGAAAATCACATTGAAGAAAACATTGGAATATCGAAGGATTATAATGTTTTTGAGTTAACAAATGCAGTAGCGAACAAGGACAATTTGAAAGCGCTTAAAATCGTAGATTATTTTGAACATAACCCAAAAGCAGCAGATTTGGTCTTTGTAATTTCAAATTTATTTAAGTTTTTCTCTCAAATTATGCGCATACATTTTTTACCAAATAAGTCAAGAGAAGCTGTGGCGCAAGCTCTAGGCGTTCACCCTTTTGTTGCTGGTGAATTGACAAATGCAAAAAATAAATACGATCCCCGAAAAATTGCGGCAAATATTGCCCTCATCCACGAATACGATTTAAAGTCAAAAGGTGTGGGAAATACGAGTGCCACTCAAGGAGAACTTATGCGAGAAATGGTTTATCAACTCATACACTAATGGCCCTATTTTACGCTTCTGATATCACTGATACTACAAAAACCTACACGCTTTCTGAAGAGGAATCTAAACATTGTATCCGCGTTCTTCGCAAAAAAAAGGACGATGAGATCGAATTAGTAAACGGAAAAGGAGGGCAGTTTTTTGCGCTAATTTGTGATGCCCACGAAAAACGATGTCAGGTAGAAATAACCCGCACAATTTTTCATTCTCCAAGCAAAGCAATTCACATTGGACTTGCGCCCACAAAAAATATGGACAGAATTGAATGGTTTGTTGAAAAAGCAACAGAGCTTGGATTGACAAAACTCAGTTTTTTGAGCTGTACGAATAACGAGCGAACTGCTGTAAAATTAGAGCGCGTAAGCAAAATTGCTATTGGTGCTATGAAACAATCCAAACGATTTTATCTTCCTGAAATTTGTGAACTTATTCCATTCACTATTTTTGTTTCAAATAATCCTGGGGGTTATATTGGACATTGCTATGAGTCCGAAAAACAAGAAATAACAACACTGCAAAAAGATGCTGTTTTTTTAATCGGTCCGGAAGGAGATTTCACAGAAAAAGAAGTACAACATGCGCTGGAAAATGATTACACTGCAATAGCATTGAGTACTTTTCGCTTACGAACTGAAACAGCTGCTTTAACGGCAGTTTTTGGCTTGAATGCACAATTCTAATTATTGAATTTGCTCTCGAATATCTTTAATGTTAAACTGAATCATTTTTTTATCCTTGTACTCATTGGTTTCCAATGTATAGGCCATTTCAAAAGGAAGTCCTCTTGCGACTTGATTTTCTTTAAGCACCATATTAAAACCAATTGCATCGTAAATCAATCTTGAATTTGCTTGGGTAACTTTTAACTTCAAATGCGCTTCTTTCAAAACACGAACTTCTGTTGAATATAAATTTGAGGAATAAAATACGGGTTTCATATTTCCAGGGCCATGAGGCTCAAAATCTTCAATAATTCGCTTCATTCTTGGAATAACTAATGGCGACTCATTACCATGTATTTCGTTTAAATCGATCGAAATATCAAGAGCTTGGGTTGGAATTCTGTCTTCGATGGCTAAATTATTTTGGACATACTCTTCGAAGCGCACTTTAAAAGCAGCTAAATTTTCTAGTTTCATCGACATCCCTGCAGCATGCGTATGTCCGCCAAACTGCTTCATAAGATCTTCGCAAGAAAGTAGTGCTTTATACAAATCAAAGTTCCGAACACTTCTCGCTGAACCACTCACAATTCCCTCAGATTCTGTTAAGACAATCGTCGGACGGTAGTGCTTTTCAATAAGACGTGAAGCAACAATTCCTACCACGCCTTTATGCCAAGATGGATCAAAAACAACAGTAGAACAACGCGTCGAAAAGCCAGGATCTTTTTCTATTTGTTGAAGTGCTTCTTTTGTTATTTGTTGGTCTAATCCTTTGCGCTCTGTATTATCCGAATTTATTTCTAAAGCCAAATGCTTTAATTCATCTAAATCACTAGAAATCATTAATTCTACCGCCATTTTTCCAGAACGCAGGCGCCCCGCTGCATTTATTCTCGGAGCGATAATAAAAACAACATCTGTTAAACTGAGTGGCATTTCTTTTCCTGCTAAATCCAATAATTCTTGAAATGCTATTCGCGGTTTTGCATTTAGCAATTTCAAACCATGGAAACATAGAATTCGGTTTTCAGAAACAATAGGAACGATATCCGCTCCAATGCTAATTGCTACCAAATCCAATTCATTGAACAATTTTGTAAGTGGAATCTTACTTTTCTGCAAAAAACCTTGGAGGAATTTAAATCCTACGCCACAACCTGATAATTCTTTAAAGGGATAAAGGCAATCCTTTCTTTTTGGATCTAAAACAATACAAGCAGGAAGTTCCTCTCCTGGTTCGTGGTGGTCGCAAATTATAAAATCAATTCCTTTTTCTTTTGCATATCCAACTTTATCGTTTGCTTTAATTCCGCAATCAAGTGCAATAATTAATGTTTGTTTATTCGAATAGGCAAAATCTATTCCTTGATAACTTACTCCATAACCCTCAGAATATCGATCTGGAATGTAGTATTCAATAGAAGGTAAATATTCCTTAAGAATACTAAAAAGCAAAGCGACAGCAGTTGTGCCATCAACATCATAGTCGCCAAAAAGCAAAATGCGTTCCTTGTTTTTAATTGCTTGAATTATTCTAGCGACTGCCTTATCCATATCTTTCATTAAAAATGGATCATGCAAATTGTCGAGGTCTGGGCGAAAAAATTCTTGGGCCTTTTTAAAGTCATCTATTCCACGCTGCAGAAGAAGTTCTGCAACAATTCTGTCGACTTTTAATTCCGCTCTTAAAGCTTCGATTTTAGATTGCTCTTGTCCATTTTTAATGAGCCATTTTTTTTCCATTTTTAACTTGTTTTTACATTAAGTTAACGAAAAATAGCAGAACTCGAGCAAAAAAAAGATATTTTTTAATTTATTTTATAATCTTAATCGACATAACTTAATTTCAACATATTTGCACTTCCAAGATCCTCAATAGGCATTGATGCGATATTAATAACTAAATCACCTAATTTTAAAATAGACTGGTCTTTCATGGTCTGTTTAATGTCTGCAATTGTATGATCTGTACTTATTTTATTATTGTAATAAAAAGCACGAACGCCCCAAACTAAACTTAACTGAGTAAGAATTTTAGAATTACTTGTAAAGACAAAAATCTCTGTGTTAGGTCTTTGTGAAGAAATTTTATAGGCAGTATAACCCGAAAAAGACATGGTAATAATTGCCGCTGCTTTAACGCGTTGTGCCAAACGACAAGCATTAAAACAAATAGAATCCGATATAAAACGACTTTGATTTTCCTTAGGAATTTCTTCCTTATGGTAAATTCCGCTGTGCGTCTCCATTTCTTTAATTATGTTGCTCATCGTTTTTATAACCTCAACAGGAAATTTCCCTATAGAAGTTTCTCCAGATAACATAACAGCATCGGTGCCATCAAGAACAGCATTTGCAACATCATTCACTTCTGCGCGAGAAGGCGTCATACTTGAAATCATTGATTCCATCATTTGAGTAGCTACGATTACTGGCTTTGCGGAAAGATTGCATTTTGAAATTAACATTTTTTGAATAAGTGGCACATTTTGATACGGAATTTCAACTCCTAAATCTCCTCTCGCAACCATCAAAGCATCACTTTCAGCGATAATTCCGTCAATGTTTTCTAATGCTTCTGGTTTTTCAATTTTAGCAATAACTTTTGCATGGTGTTTACGAGCAGAAATATGTTTTTTTAATTCAATAATATCGTGTGCAGAGCGCACAAATGAAAGAGCTATCCAATCAGCGCCATTATCTAGTGCAAAATGTAAATCTTTTTCATCTTTTTCAGTTAAAGACGGTAAAGAAATTGAAGTATTGGGTAAATTCACACCTTTTTTTGAAGAAAGAATTCCACCTTGTATAATTTTACATAAAATTTCAGTTTTTCCATCTGTTGCTATTACTTCCAGCATTATTTTTCCATCATCCAATAAGATTTTTTCTCCGGATTTAACATCTTGTGGTAGTTTCACATAATTAATAGAAAAGCGCTCGGAATTTCCAACTATTTTCTCGACAAGAATTTTTATTTCCTTGCCTACTTCCAAAAGAACGCCGTTATTTTCCATTTCATTGGTTCGAATTTTTGGACCTTGGAGATCGGCAAGAATAGAAACATTCATTCCCATTTCAGCATTCAATTCTCTAATTTGTTTAATTGCAGTTAGATGGTCTTCGTAGTTTCCATGTGAAAAGTTTAAACGACAAACATTAAGCCCAGATTCAATCATCTCTCGAAGTACTTCTTTTGAAGATGATGAAGGGCCTATTGTTGCAACTATTTTTGTTTTTTTCATTTCTTAGAATGTTAAATGTTCTGCTAGTTCAAATTCACTATTAGCAATTGTAAACACTGCTACTATTCCATTTATTTGTCGCAACCGAGTTGTAAAGTCACTCATTTCAAAAATAAAATTATCGCGAATGAGTAAAAAATAATCAAAAGCTGATTTCTCTGGTAATAGGAATTTAAAATTCTGCTTGTTTTTAATAATATAATATTTTGTTAGATTTTCCTCATCAAAAAAATGGTACACACGAAAAAAAGAAGTTTCCTTCGTCTTGGATTCATATATTTCTAACTGTTCTTCATGCAATGTAATTCTCATATCTAGGCAAGTGTTCAACTCCCATGCTAAACGATAGTCGTTAAAAGCTGTAGATAAACCAAGAACATCAAATTGCGTGTCTTCAGTTAGCGTAAATTTATGACTTTTGGACTTCAATTTTTTAATCAAAAGTAAACATTTTATTAAGAATCTTAATTAATGCATATGATTTCATAATGCAACTTTAAGAGAATAACAGGAAAATATAATTATAATAATGAGTAAAAACAAATTAGAGCTTTAATCATTTTTTATTTGAAAACGCTTTATCGTTTTTTGTTCGCTTGTAACTAATCCAAAAAGATAGTCGCCATTTTTTAGATTTTTGGTATCAAAATGAATGATGTGACCACCCTCAGAAAATTCCTCATTTCGTAATTCCAAAACTTTTATATCTCCTTCCCAAATTGAAAATTCAATAGGAATTTTAAAAGGACTCACAAAATAAAAAGCAACTTCGCCACTAGCAGGGTTTTTATCCAAACTATACAAAGTGCAGTAATTTTCATTTTTAATTCTTCCTTTGCTGAGTTTTCTGAGAAGCAAGCGATAAAGAATTACTCCTAGTAAAAGTAAGAATGAAACAAATAAGATAGCCGTAATTTTCTCCATTTAAAGTGTAATTATTCCTTTTATTTTTGATACTTTTTCATACTTTTCAATAATTGATTGCGCATTCAACGCAACTTCCTTTGCGCTAATGCTAAGATAATTTCCTTTGCCGGAGGGAAGAAAACCAATTTCTGTATTTTCATCAAATAATGATGTTACCAATGCTATTTTTTCATTTTCATTCGGAACGATGAATTTATACAAATAGATATTTGGCCATTCTAAAAGCTCTAATTGAATTCGTAAATTATCAAACTGATTCACTTTGCAAATGTAAGCAACAAGCATTTGAGATTTACAGCTTTTACAATTTTATTTTAAAAAGATAAAATCATTTATTTCTTCTAAATATGCAATGTTATGTTTAGGTTAAGAAATTCAATCTTATAATTTTATACAACTACTTGCTTTATCTTTACTAAAAAAATAGTATGGCTGGAATTTTAAGTTACTTTTTACCGAAAGACAAAGTCTTTTATTCGCTTTTTGAACAAGCAAGTGATAACCTAGAAAAAATCGCAAAAAATCTTTTGCAAGTTGTTCATGAACCTGATTTCAATAAGCGTGGAGTCTTAATCAAAGGGATGGAAGATATAGAGCATCAAAATGATGAGATTACACATAAAATATTCATAGAATTAGGAAGAAATTTTATTACTCCTTTCGATCGTGAGGATATTCATAGTTTAGCATCAGCCTTAGATGATATTGCAGATTGTATTTATGCTGCAGGCAAAAAAATTAATTTCTATAAAATAGATCCAATTTCAGATCAAGGAATTCAGAAAATGGCGGAAGCAATTAGTGGTGCAGTAAAAGCAGTAAAAGAAGCTGTTACCGAACTTCGAAACCTCAAAAACACTCAAAAAATTATTGAGTGCGTTATTAAAATTAATAGCATTGAAAATAATGCTGATGATATCTTTGATATGAGTATAGAGCGTTTATTTGAGTCAGATGTTGATGCTAAAGAATTAATAAAACGACGAGAAATTTATCAAGTAATGGAAGTTGCAACTGATAAATGTGAGGATGCAGGAAATGTAATCGAATCCATAGTTGTTAAATACGCTTAATTCATAGTCATTTAAAATTCCATTTATATGTTTACGCTACTTATTACAGTAATAGTTATTGCATTAATATTTGACTTAGTCAATGGATTTCACGATGCAGCAAATTCAATTGCTACAGTTGTGTCAACGAAAGTTCTCACACCATTTCAAGCTGTAATATGGGCCGCTTTTTTCAATGTTTTAGCTTTTTGGGTTTTTGATATGAGCGTAGGAAATACTGTAGCAAAAACTGTTGACAATAATGCTATTGACCTTTGGGTAATTCTTGCTGGATTAATTGCAGCCACATTTTGGAATTTACTAACTTGGCGGCTTGGAATACCTTCTTCTTCTTCGCATACCTTAATTGGAGGCTTTGCAGGTGCTGCAGTTGCTCATGCCGGTTGGGATGTTGTTGCGTCCGGTGAAATTTTAAAAGTAATTCTATTTATTTTTCTTGCGCCTTTAATAGGAGGATTTATAGCATTTCTTATTTGCCTGGTCACCATCGCACGCTCTTTTTGGAAAAAAATGGCATTTATTCTTATACTTTCAACCATAACAATTGCTTTCATGGAGTATATGATAGAATACATGGATATGAAACCAATAATGCTCTATATTATAATTGGAATGATTTCAGTATTTATTCTTGTCTACATTTGGTTTGAGCTGAAATATGGTAGTAAAAACCCATCTGCTGTGAAAGAGGCACACATGCATAAACGCCTACAATTACTTTCCTCAGCAGCATTCTCTTTGGGGCATGGAGGAGCAGATTCTCAAAAGGTAATGGGAATTATTTGTGCCGCGCTTTTAGTGTATGGAAACATGGGGAGAGAAGGGAAATTAGAGCATGCAATTCCTAAAGAACTGCAAATTTCAGAATTGATGCAAATTGAATACCATAATGAAAAAGGGAAGCTGGAGAAATTTAAGCCTGAAATTGCAGAAATAAATGGTAAAACTTATTACGTAGATCACAAAGAGATTCTAGATGCAGAAAACGGAAAAACTGTCTACAATAAAAAAGGGAATTTAAATTCCGCATACTTGAAAAAATTAGCGCCTCCCTCATTTGATGAAATCGAAAGCGAACTTTTAAAAATTGAAGTTTTTACAGTCGGAAAGATGCTCTGTGATTCGAAGTCCCGCGACACAATTTTTAATGATAAAACCCTAAATCGCAAGTATAAATATGCTGGAATTTTTTCGGCTTACACAGATCAAAAAACAGGAGATTTAAAAGAAGGATTTAAAATTAAAACAAAAGTCCAGTCAGAAACTATGCCCTTTTGGATTGCATTTGGTTGTTATTTGATGATTGGTCTTGGAACTTTAATGGGCGGTTGGAAAATCGTTAAAACAATGGGAACTAAAATAACAAAAGTTACACCTCTTGAAGGTGTTTGTGCGGAAACTGCAGGGGCTTTAACCTTATTTACGGTTTCTCAATTTGGAATTCCTGTGTCTACTACACACACAATTACTGGTTCTATTATTGGTGTTGGTGCAACAAAAAGATTAAGTGCTGTTCGTTGGGGAGTAACTATCAACTTGCTTTGGGCTTGGATTCTTACCATTCCTGTTTCTGCACTTCTTGCTGCTCTCATCTATTATGCTATTATTTGGCTTAAATAAAAAAAAATCTTAGATTATTTTCAGATTATAAAAATTTAACTTAAGTTTGATATTAGATTAATGTTCACTCTTAATATAAAATTTTATGAAAAAAATTCTACTTTCTTTTTCTATTGTTGCTTTTGCATATTTTACAAATGCACAAGTAATCGTTGCTGGAGTTTCTCCTAGCAATATTATTGGTAATTATCCAAATGCTTGGGCAGATCCTGCTGGAGGATGGGGCACACCTAATTTTTTAATTCCAGGAACCTATATTCAAGATACACTTATGATGTCAAATGATGGTTCAGTTGGTTTAAATGCGCAAGGAAACCCTGTTTCAGCTGCAGCATGTAACCCAGTAATTAATAACTTAAGCGGGAAAATTGCTGTAATTTATAGAGGTGATGGCACGACAAATCCTACTTCTGGAGGCTGCGAATTTGGACTCAAAGCATTAAATGCCCAAAATGCTGGAGCAGTTGGTGTTATAATTATTAATAGAGAGCCAGGCGTTATCACCCCGGGACCTGGCGCATCAGGAGCAACAGTTACAATTCCAGTTGTAATGCTAAGTGATACAGATGGTGCTATTTTAGTAAATCAAATGCAAAGTGGACCTGTTGTAGTTTTCATGGGAAATAAAACCCTCTTATTTGCAAATGATGTAAGACTTTCATCAGGTGCTGCCTTAGCTCCAAAACAAGGTTTTGTTCCTTCATTATTAGCGCAAAACGCTACAGAATTTAATTTTTCTGTAGGAGCACGCATTTACAATGACGGAAACCAAGCACAAGGAAATGTTTCTTTAAGAGCTACAGTTACTAATCCATCTGGAAATCTTGTTTATGACAACAGTGTATCAGGCTTAAGTATTTTATCTGTAGATAGTGCAGACGTTGAGCCTAATGGAAATTTTACATTACCAAATTTTTCATTAGCAAGCTATCCTGTTGGAACTTATACATTGACCTATACTGCAAGTTTAGGTTTACTTGATGAATACGCTTCAGACAATAGTATTTCTTATACTTTCACAATAAGTGCATCTATCTATAGTGCTGCTAAAATTGATACTGCAACAGGTTTTCCAAGTGGTAAGACTTTTTACCGACCAAGCGTAAACAACCAAACTTATTCTATTTGTTCTGCAATCAATAATCCAAATGCAAGTAGATTGGCAGTAGCTGGTTTGTATTTTGCTGCAACTAAAGGAACTGCTGTGCCAGAAGATTCACTAATGGCTGGTGAAGAAATGAATTTAACACTTTATAAATGGGAAGATTCTTTTCTAGATTTAAATGATGCTAATTTTGGTTTTACTACATTAACTGAAATGGCTCAAGCTTACTTTTATTACACAGATGAAAGTCAAGAAGGGGAAACTGTTTATGGCGCATTTTCTACACCTATAGTCCTTGAGGATAACCAGCGATATTTAGCATGTGTTCAAACAGTAAATATCAACTTGTACATGGGTCACGATAATACAAATTACACATGGAATACTGACTACTACTTACAACCAATTTGCCCTAATGAAAGTGATGGTACATGGTACTCAACTGGATTTGGAGCAGATGTACCAAATGCAGTTGGCATGAAAGTAATGAGTTCAGCTGGTTTAGGAATAAGCGAAATTAATACTGTTAATGGAAGTGCATATCCTAATCCAACTAGCGATGATCTTACAATTTCTATTGAAGGTGAAGGAGTAGCAAATGTAACAGTAACAGATATTTCTGGAAAAATTGCTGCGACAAGTGTAATTTCACTCGTGAATGGTAAAGCTAATTTTAATGTTTCAGCTTTAGAAGTTGGAATGTATATTTTCAATGTAGTTCTTGAAAATGGTAAAACATCTCAATTCAATGTTGTAAAAAAATAATTAGTTCCTAACTAATTCTAAAGGGTCGGCATTGTCCGACCCTTTTTTGTTTTACTACTTTTCTTATCTTTGTCGACAATGATAAAATCAGCATATACCGTTACTGCAGCTTTGCCTTATGCTAACGGACCTTTGCATCTTGGACACATAGCTGGCGTATATTTACCCGCAGATATTTTTGTGCGTTTTCTAAGAATGAACAAACATGATGTTGTCTACATTTGTGGAAGTGACGAACACGGAGCTGCTATTACTCTTCGCGCTAAGAAAGAAGGGATAACACCGCAAGAAATTGTAGATAAATACCATACGCTTATTCGTGACACCTTCGAGCAATTTAATATCTCATTTGATATTTACCACCGAACTTCGTCACAACTTCATCATGAGACTTCTGCTGAATTTTTTAAAAAATTACACGATAATAAACAGTTCATCGAAGAAAGCTCCGAACAATATTTCGATGAAGATTTCCAACAGTTTTTAGCAGATCGCTACATTACTGGAACCTGTCCTAAATGCAGTTATGCAAACGCATACGGCGATCAATGTGAGAAATGTGGAAGTGACTTAAGTCCAACAGATTTAATAAACCCAATTTCTACATTAAGTGGAAAATCACCTATCTTAAAAACAACAGCACATTGGTATCTTCCGATGAATCAACACGAAGATTGGTTACTCGATTGGATTCAAAAAGGAGAATTAAACGGTGAACTACAACACGATCCGAAAGCTTGGAAGAATCAGGTAATCGGACAATGCATGTCTTGGATAAATGGAGGATTGAAACCACGTGCCATGACACGAGACTTAGATTGGGGAGTAAAAGTTCCACTTCCAAATGCTGACGGAAAAGTCTTGTACGTTTGGTTAGACGCTCCTATTGGATATATTTCTGCTACAAAACAATGGGCATTGGACAACAATAAAAATTGGAAAGACTACTGGGGAAATACAGAAGGAAAAGATCGAAAATTAGTTCATTTTATTGGAAAAGATAACATTGTATTTCATGCGATTATTTTTCCAATTTTATTGAAAAATCATGGGGATTTTATTCTCCCTGATAATGTTCCAGCATACGAATTCCTAAATCTCGAAGGCGATAAGTTTTCTACTTCCAGAAATTGGGCCGTTTGGCTGCACGAATTCTTGGAGGCATATCCTACTAAAGTCGATGAATTAAAATATGTGCTTACATCAATTGCTCCTGAAAATAAAGATTCAGAATTTACTTGGAAAGAATTTCAAAGCCGTATCAACAATGAATTAGCTGCAATTTATGGCAACTTTGTAAACAGAACTTTGGTTTTAACGCAAAAATATTATGAGGGAATAATTCCTGCACCAAATAAATTCAGCGCTGAAGATTTACTTGTGCTAAAAGAATTGCAGGAAATCCCTGAACGCATATCCAAAAATATATACGAGTATAAAATACGAGAAGCTCAGGCTGAAATGATGAATTTAGCACGTTTGGGAAATAAGTATTTAGCCGACCAAGAACCATGGAAAGTTATCAAAATTGATGAGGAAAGGGTAAAAACAATCTTACATATTGCGCTTCAAATCACAGCAGCTCTTTCTGTAGCGAGCTTCCCATTTATTCCAGATACGAGTAAAAAACTTCAAAAAATGCTAAACTTTAGTTCAGAAAGCTGGACAGATTTACTTCAAAAAGAAGTGCTCCAAGCAGGAAATAAAATTGGAGAAGTAGAGATTTTATTCCCAAAAATTGAAGATGATATGGTAGAAAATGAAGTAGCAAAGCTTCAGAATGCTATAAATTAATGACACATAGCATTATAATCAGCAACAGCCTCTTCAAATGAACATGTTTCATATTTAGGATTTGAATAATATTCCTTTTTATATTGCTCACATTCAAACATCAATTTTCTAATGGATTTCAATGCTTTAATTCCTTTTAGGCCAGAAACTTCATAAACAGTGAGATCCGGCATCGTTACGTATCTCATATAAATACCCTCTCTCGTTTCTTTCATGACACCTTGGCTATTGTATGAACCATCAAAATTTTCTTTTAATCTATAGCTCGTAGAAACATCATCAAATACATCTACAGTTATTTTTCCCTGAACCATTCTTCTTCCAAATCTGTAATACCCATCAGGTTTATTAATATTTAGTGGCATCCTTAAATACACAACACCATCTTGACAGAGCTTTTGAATTTCAGGAATATCGTTTTTCTTTAAACGAATAGTTTCATTTTCATTATTTACGTATTCAAAATCAATCATTTTTCCTTGAGCATTTGTATCGAAAAAATTAATCTGTTTACAAGCTGTGGAATCCTTTGATAAGGTAATAAAATAGTTCTGTGAAAAACATACTATTTGGTTGTATAGCATTAACCCGATAAGAATGTACGGTGCTTTCTTGGTGTTAATTGTCATCCTAAAATTAAAAAAATTTAGCAAATATAATTATTTTAATTGTAAGGATTGAACCTCAGTTCGTGCAAAAAGTCATTTCAATATTAACGGTTCGGAACTTTGCGAAGATTGGGAATAAAAGCATCAAAGTTGATGCGAAGAACCAAATTTGAATAACCACAAATTTGTCTAAGGAGCACTGAACCGCTAATTTTGCCAATCTGCCGTTAATGGCGCAAAAATTAAAACTGACAATTAATTTTCTAGTTATGAAATAGAAGATTTGCTTACTAAATTTTAGAAGCAACCTTTTTGATTTATAAATGTCTTATATGTATATTTGAACTTGATACTAAAGTATGAATTTAAGAAGATGTTCTTCTGGTAGAAATATAATGATGCAAATTTTTCCACTTGCTCTATTTTTTCTATTTACAATTCAAAGCTGTCAAAAAGATAAAGTCTTTGTGCCAATAAGCACTCCCCCAATTGGAAATTCTGGAGTAAGCGTTGACCTTACGCAGGTTCCTTATGCTAAGCTTTCTGACTACGGTTTTTTTACTAGTCCAATGAAAAACCAAGTTCCAGTTGATGGTGTTTTACCATACGAACTTGCGAGCTCTTTATTTACAGACTATGCCTTAAAGAAAAGATTCGTTTGGATGCCTCAAGGTAATAAGGCAATTTATTCGGGTGATCATGAAATTCTTGAATTTCCTATTGGCTCGGTGCTCATTAAAACCTTTTACTACAACAATGTTCAACCTAATGATGAAACAAAAATCCTTGAAACCAGAATTATGATTTTAAAATCAACTGGTTGGATATTTGCCGAGTATGTTTGGAATGATGAACAAACTGAAGCTTACCTTGACATGGATGGAAGCTATAAAAATATTTCATGGCAACAAGGAGGTGTGACAAAATCAACGAATTACAGGATTCCTTCTGAAACTGAATGTATGACTTGTCATAAAGATAATAATCAGCCAATACCAATTGGAACTAAGCCTCAAAATATGAATTTTGATTACGCATATTCAGATGGTACTTCCAACCAACTTTCTAAATGGATTCAAGCAGGTTTCCTGGAAAATAATTTGCCTTCTTCAATCGTGTCTTCAATTGATTATATGGATGAAAGCTATCCATTGAGGTTAAGACTTCGCTCCTATCTCGATATCAACTGTGCTCATTGCCACCGTGAAAATAGTCATTGTTCATATCGACCTTTAAGATTAGCTTTTTCGGAAACTATTAATTCTCAAAATATGGGAATCTGTATTATACCTGATGAACAAATTAGTTCACAAGCCCAACTAATTGAAATAATTGTTCCAGGAAATGTGCAAAAATCAATGATGCATTTTAGACTTAACTCAACAGCGGAAAACAACCGTATGCCGTTACTTGGAAGAACGATTGTTCACGAAGAAGGTGTTCAATTATTAAAGGATTTTATTAACTCAATCAGTACATGTGATTAAAACTAACAAAATGATAAAAAAACTATTTTCTCTATTGACATTTTTTACAGTATCCAATGCTGTAATTGCTCAATCAACTTGCAACACTGCTCAAGTTATTACTGCAGGATCTTACACAGTAGATACAATCAATGGAACTGGAGTTCCAACTCCTGTTTGCGCAAGTGGTGGGGATGGAGCAACTGCTGGTAAATGGTACAAATATACACCGACAGCTAATTATACAGTAACAGTAACTAGTGACTTAGCTGCAAACCCAAATATTGACAACCGAGTACATATTTACACTGGTAACTGTGGCCTTTTGTTATGTCTTGCAGGAGATGATGATAGTGGAGCAGGATACTTATGTGTTGTTACTTTTCAAGTAATTGCTGGAACGGAATATAAAATCGCTTTTGATAATAAATGGACGTCAAATGGATTTATATTCGAGCTTCAAGAAACTCCTCCAATAATTATTAATCCTAATTCAGTAACTTTTTCATCCCTAAATATACCAACAATAGCAGGGAGTTACAAAATTGCTGTTGCAGATATGAATAGTGATTTATTAGATGATATTGTGAGTGTATCTTCAGAAAATGTTCAAATCCACTATCAACTTGCTACTGGTGGTTTTAATCAGGTAAATATTGCTACAACTCCAGCAACATTTTTGCCATCTTGGAGTATGGCCATTGCCGACTACAATAAAGACGGTTATGGAGACTTACTTTATGGAGGTGGAAGCGGTGTAACTTTTATGCGATCAGCTAATAATGGAACAGAATTTACGCAAGCATCAACTTCCCAATATGTTTTCTCGCAAAGAAGTAATTTTATTGACATCAATAATGATGGAAATCTTGACGCATTTGTTTGTCATGATGTTGCACCAAACGTATATTACTTAAATGATGGTTTAGGTAACCTACAATTTTATCAAGGTGGAATGGGAATTCATCCAAATGGAGGAAATTATGGCTCTATTTGGGTTGATTATAACAATGATGGTTTTTCAGATCTTTTTATTGCAAAATGTCGCGGTGGAAATAACACAGCAAAAATAAATGAACTTCACAGAAACAATGGTGATGGAACATTTACTGATGTTTCAATTTCATCAAATATGGCTGATCCCATTCAAACTTGGTCGGCTGCATGGAATGATTACGATAACGATGGTTTCTTAGATGCTGTAGTTGGCGCTAGTTCTTTTACAGATGGCAATCACAAATTTATGCATAACAATGGCAATGGAACTTTTTCAGATATTACAGCTGGTAGTGGGTGGGATGTTTTTCCAAATACAAGTATAGAATATGTTTCTTACGATTTCAATAACGATGGGTGGACAGATGTATTCACAAACGGAAAAATTATGTTTAACAATGGTAATAATACTTTCAGTCCCGTTACTTATTCAATAAATGTTGGAGCAGTTGGTGATTTAAATAATGATGGTTTTCTTGATGTACAAAACGGAAATACAATTTATTTTAGCAATCCTAATTCAAATAATTGGACAAAATTGCAACTTAAAGGAATTGAAAGTAACAGTAATGGAATTGGAGCTCGCGTAGAGCTTTATGGGGCTTGGGGAAAGCAGATTCGCGATGTTCAATCAGGAATAGGATTCAGACACATGGGGACAATGAATGTACATTTTGGAATTGGTACTGCAGAAGTCATTGATTCAATTTTGGTAAGATGGCCATCAGGCAGAGTTGATTTATTTTGTAATCCAGCAATTAATACACCATTGATTTTAACTGAAGGTTCTGTTCAATCCCCTGTTGCATCTTTCACAGCAAGTGCTACAAATTTATGTGAAGGAACAATCGTTAATTTTACTGATGAATCGACTATTTGTCCAAGTGCATGGACATGGTCAATTTCTCCCTCAAACGGTTGGGAATTTGCAAATAGTTCCTCTGAGAATTCACAAAATCCTGCAATCTCATTTAACGAGCCAGGTTCCTACACTGTTCAATTAGTTGCTTCAAATACAAACGATCAAAGTGCAAATTTGATGAATTTAACTATCATCGTTACTTCAACTCCAACTGCAAGTATTAGTTATTCAGGATCTCCATTCCTAACATCGCTAACAACAGTTCAAGCTGTAAATCAAATAGGAACAACCGGAGGGACTTACTCCTCTTCACCTGGCTTAAGTATTAATGCAATTACAGGAGAAATTACTCCAAGTACAAGTACAGCTGGAACCTACATAGTAACATATACTATCGCAGCTGAAGGAGGTTGTGAAGAAATAGCAACGTCTTGTAGTGTTACTATCGTTTTATCAAATATAGGAATTACAGAGTTTGAAAACGGACAGGTTAAAATCTTCCCAAATCCTGCAGAAAGTATTTTAAACATCGTATTTGATGCTAGTTTTAAACTTACATCTATCGACTTAGTTTCTATGTTAGGGTCTTCTGTTAAACGTATATATTCAGACATGAATTCAATTGATATTTCTGAGCTTCAAGCTGGGGCATACTTTATAATACTTACGAAAGAAGATGGAACAAAACTAACAACACGTTTTGTAAAAAATTAAGAAAATACAGAACCAGTAAGTAATATATAAATTTACTTTAGAATTACGAATTTTTAAATCAAATTTGGAGCTTCTTTCTCCTTAAACATTCGCGCAAAAAAGACCTTATTTTTATCAAAATAGCCATCTGTGTGGAAACGTATAAATTCACCATTTCCATGAAGAGTAAAACCTTCAGATTGAAAAACAGCTAAATGATAATAAGGTAAAACCCATGAGAACCGATGATTTCTTTGCGAAATATGCACTATAATACCCTTTGGTCGCAATTCGATATTACTGTAAAGTAAGTTTGAATTACGCTGAAGTAAATTTTCAAATCCACGACTATACCCTTTTACACACATTCGGTGGGAACCAATTCCTCCCATTCTTAATCGTGCTAAAAGTGAGAAAGGCATGCCGACAAGTTTATTTATTTTTCTTGCTAAATCTGGTGTTATAGCTGTGCTATCGATTATCATTAACAAAATAACAAAATAGCATTGAAAAAGTTTTTATCTATGACTTGGCAAGCTAATTAACATTTTATATTACTGCTAATCCGTCAAAAAGTCAAAACTACTCACTAAATAATCTAACATTAGGTTCAAACAATATAACTAAATTTGTATTTTACTTATTATTTAAAAATGACCGAAAAGAAATCGAAGCTAGCAGTATTAAAAACAAAAGAGACAGCAGAAAGTGTCGTAGACTTCATCAATAAAATTAGCAAGGAGGAACTGCGAAAAGATAGCCACATTATTTTGGAGATGATGGAAAAAGCAAGTGGAGAAAAAGCAAAAATGTGGGGAACCTCCATTATCGGATTTGGCAATAAACGCTATAAAAGTCCAACGAGTGGAAGAGAGGTAGATTGGTTTCTTATAGGTTTCTCACCCCGAAAAGCATATTTATCTCTCTATCTTATGACAGATCACAAAGAATATGAAACTCAAATAGAAAAATTAGGGAAATTTAAAACTTCTGGGGGCTGCTTTAATATCAATAAACTTCAAGATATTAATCTAGCTATTTTGAAGGATTTAATAGCAGTATCGTTGTAAAATAGAATAATCTACTTCTCAATCTGAGTTAACTTTGAGCTCGAACTTAATAGTACGCAAATTTTTTGAAGGGGTTCATACTTGCTGGATTTCTATTCAGTTGGTTCAATATGAATTAAAACATGTCCTAATTGCGGAATGTCATTTAGTAAAGTGTCTTTGAGATTATGTGCTATTTCGTGACCGTTTTTTACTGTAATGTCAGCTTGAACAATTGCGTGTAGTTCAACGTGATATTTCATTCCTGCCTTTCTGACAAAACATTTTTCAGTTGCTACAACACCGGAACAGCTTAGAGAAACTTTTCGTATTTCGGCAACAAGGTCGTCATATAGATGCTCGTCCATTATCTCTCCAAGTGCAGGTCTGAAAATTTTATAACTGTTGTAAAGTATAAAGCCAGAAGCAAATAATGCCGCCCAGTCGTCTGCTGTTTCATAGCCTTTTCCAAAATATAAAGCAATAGAAATACCAATTAGTGCTGCAATTGATGTAATTGCATCGCTTCTATGATGCCAAGCATCAGCTTTTAAAGATGAACTATTTGTCTCCTTTGCTTTTCGGATTACTAATTGGAATGAAATTTCTTTCCAAATAATTAATGGGATAAGAACAAATAATGTCCAAATTTTGGGAAGTTCATGTGGTGTTCCTATGTTTTTAATGCTTTCATAAGCAATGATTGTAGCAGATGTAATTAGAAATCCAACTACCAAAAATGTAATCAAAGGTTCTGCTCGTCCATGTCCATAAGGATGATTTTTGTCGGCTGGTCTGCTTGCATATTTTAGTCCAAATAAAACCAAAAAAGAAGAAAAAATATCTGCCGTTGATTCTATTGCATCTGCAATTAGTGCATAAGAATTACCAAAAAATCCTGCAAGTCCTTTAATAATTGCAAGACTTGCATTTCCAACGATACTAAAATAAGTAGTTCTTATTGCTGTTTGTTCGTTAGTCATTGTTGTCTTTTAGGGTTAAAGGTTTGAGTGCAGACGATAGTAAACCTGTGTTGCCACTGCTGTAGAATTATAGCTATTATATGCTGTTTATTATCTTTTCTAACCCTTCTACCATATTAATTTGATCTTAGCTTAGCTCGAACAAGACAAAAATACTATCTTTTTTTACCATTTAGAAATTTGTGATAAGGAGTAAAACTAAAATAAGTAAGGTCTTGAAGTTCTCTGAAGAGTTCTTCTTAACCTTACTTAAAATTTTTAATTATCCTCTTTTCAACATTCTATTTACTAATTCGGGGAAACGATAAAAAGATATAAGAATCACTATTGTTTGTATAACGCAAGGTACAACAATAGATTGACCATGTTCTAAATGAGTTGCGATTGCTCCTCCCATATAAGAAACTAAAAGTAATGTTCCTAAGATTCCAGTTCGTGGGAATATGAAAAGAAGGATACTCATTATTTCAATTATCCCTAATAACTTATATGTATTTGAATCCAAACCAAACGAAGTTGCCATTTCAAGAGATTTTGCATCAGCAGTGAATTTACTCATTGCACTTGCAACAAATACAAAGGCTATTAAGCCGGTTAAAGACCAGTAAATTATTTTTTTTGTTTTTTCTGACATAGTATTATTTGTTAGTTATTTAGACTTTACAAAATTGAAATTCAGGTTAAAGCTTACCTCATCAGAAACAACACCATTGGCGCCATTAACTTGAAAATCTGATCTGTTTATTTTACCCTTGATTTTAAATCCTGCTCGTTCATTGCCATAATTATCTTTCACTTCTCCTCCGTATGCTACACTAAATGACATTTTTTTTGTAATTCCATGAATTGTTATTTTTCCTTCTAACTTGTAGGACTTTTTTCCCGTTTTTTTGAAAGATGTACTACTAAATGTCATTGTTTTGAAATTAGCTACATCAAAGAAATCAGCTGATTTTAAATGATTATCTCTGGCTTCAATTTCCGTATTGATACTGGATACATCAACGGTGAATTCAAATTTTGAATCTGAAAAGTCCGCAGTTTTACTTTCAAATGTTCCTTCATATTTTTTAAATTGACCTGTAACTTCTGAAATTCCAAGGTAACCAACACTAAAATCAATGGAAGAATGCACATTATCACATTTCCACTTCGTTTGAGCATAATAAAAAGTACTAGAAGCTACTAGTACGATAGATAGAATAATTTTTTTCATAGATTTTTTTTTAGAATACAAAGATGCCGTTAATTACTATCTGAAATATAGTTATTACTTGTAGGTAAGTAGTTACCTAAAAGTAATCAATTTACTCTAATTTTGCAGGATGAATCAAAAAGATCAAGTTTGCCAGCAAAAATTAATGGCCTCCAGGGATTGTTTAGAGGTTATTCAGGGAAAATGGCGCATTCCAATTATAATTTCATTAACACACGGAAACAAACGATTTGGCGATATACAACGAGATCTTATTAATATATCTCCAAAAATGTTATCCCAAGAATTAAAAGCCTTGGAAACTAATAAATTAATTAGCAGAACATTGTATGATAGCATGCCTGTTACGGTTGAATATGCACTTACACCGCTCGGACATTCCATGAAAAATTTGTTGGATGAGATCCTTAATTGGGGTATCCATTTTCGGAATGAGGTTATTGGAAAATAAAGGCGGGATTTTATGCTACAATGATTTGGCGACATATAATTACAAAGGTATTTTTTTAGATTTCTCTTTTGTAAATAAATCTGTGGTGTAGTTGGAGTATAGTTCAAATAAAAACTCCATCCGTTTGGCTACTCTAGGCTCTTTAAAATAAAAAAGCCAGTCAAATCTGACTGGCTTTTCTCTCTTAGTAGAGAGGAGTCTCGAATTATCGAACTAGATTTGGGAGGGTTTTGAGGATATTATCTTACTAAATACACAAATCCATGTCCAATTGTCCCTGTTTCAGTTGTGAATTTATAGGTGTAAACCCCATCAGAAAGCTCCTTTCCAGACGTATCTTTTCCGTCCCAATTGTTTTGGTAATTTGATGATGAGAAAACGACATTCCCCCACCGGTTTAGAATGATTACTTCTGTGTTTGCTGATAAATTTTCAATTTCAAAAAGATCGTTCGTACCGTCGAAATTTGGGGTAAAGACATTGGGAAATTCCAATGGAAGAATCGGTGTTACGGTATCCGTGCATATAAACAAGGTGATGTTTTCAGTGATAGTGTCTGTATAGCAATCAAATTCAACAATAGCAGTAATTTGATAGGTTCCTATTTCAGAAAATTGATGGCTTGGATTTAAAGACGTTGAGACATTATTTGCTCCTGAAGTTGGATCACCAAAATTCCAATTTATTTGATTAATCGGTGATGCTGTTGTAATTGAAAATGAAATAGAACTCTGCAAACACGAATCAGGAAGAAATGTAATGGTTGAACTAGCTGCAAATCCCCCGAATGGGACTTGAGCAGGCAAACCTAGTTGACATGTTGCAGGACTAAAACTAACAGCATTGCATACATAAGCACAACCTAGCCCCAATGCATTAGGATTTGAGATTTCATCGAGCCTCTCAGCGTTACCTATTGCCACATACAATTTATTGTTTGGAGCTTGTTCGATTTGTAAACAGGGATAAACGATGGGTTCAAGATTTGGAAAATAAATTAAGGTGTTTGAAGACGCTATGGCAGCCGAAGTATAGGTACTTAAATTTAATTGATAAACCGAATTGATATTTGTATAGTAAAATTTTGATCCATCGGGAGAAAAACAAGCACCATATTTTCTGAGAAATCCTGGACTTGAATCATCTGTAACATTAACCGTTAAAGGGTTGCTTACAACTCCCGTTGTCTTATTGAAATCGAAAAATTCAATGCGGTCACTCCAATCTATTGGCATACCAATCCGATTTCCATCGGGAGACGCATCCATTGCTCCTGACCAAGCTTCATTCGCACCGATGGGAACACTCGTAAAAAATGAACCTACAGTACTTACAACAGGCTGCGCAATAACGCCACATGCATCAATTTTCCAGGCTAAAAATTCATTCGCATTCTTTTTATGAGCAATCACCCAAAAACCTTGTATTTCAGCACTTCTAATAACAATCAATTTTTCGGTCAAATCAGTTGCTAGTGGCGTATTCATTGTTGCAACTTGGACATCTCCAAGACCTCCATTCAATGCCATGTCCACAACGCTATATCTCAAACCATTATCTACAACAGGACTTAAGGAAAGCGCCTCCAGCTCTTCGAGTGTGAATAAATAATAGCGTTGGTTATCCTCAGGAAAAGGTACGATCAACGCTCCTTGAGTACATGAGTTAAAAAATCCACCCAACAGATTGGCTCCATTTGGCATAACCTGATTGTTTGTATTCCAAACCTTTCTGCCATCGGTATAGAAAAGCAACTGCCCCGTGGCAGGATCCGACACACTTGCCGTTGATTCATTTGAGTTGATGGCTGCATTGCTCGAACCTACTGGGATTGGACCTGAAAAATTTACGCGGGCTCCATAGCCGAAAATCCAATTATTGTTTTGCAATTGACCAAAAACAACAGGTGTTTGTATAGTGAAAGTTAGGATAAGAAAAAGGAAATATCTTTTTAAAATGAGCATATAAATTATCGAATTAAATGGACAAACCCATGACTAATTGCACCAGTTTCCGTTATGAATTTATAGGTGTAAACCCCATCAACAAGCTCCTTTCCAGACGTATCTTTTCCGTCCCAATTGTTTTGGTAATTTGATGATGAGAAAACAACATTTCCCCACCGGTTTAGAATGATTACTTCCGTGTTTTCGGGTAAATTTTCAATTTCAAACAAATCGTTTATACCGTCACTGTTTGGAGTGATTACGTTCGGAAAAGAAAAATCAGTTTCGTTGGTAGGATCATCGTCACAATTTTCAAATTCTATAATCAGTTGATCAGCACATGTATCACCCTCCCCACAAGTTCCAGAAATGAAAGTCAAAGAAGTGACATTACCAAAAATTTCATCACACAACACACTTCCTAATTGCGCTCCGGTCTGTTTATCTATTTCAACCAATGTTGCTGACGGACTTACAGCCCACAACTTGTTTTGTATTTCATCAAAGGCAAGACCGCGCATTCCCGAGGCAGTGTTTCCAATCAAGGAAATGGACGCATTGGATGGATTGATCTGATAGAGTTTGCCGTTGTCTGTTATTCCATAAAGCAGATCTAAGTCCGGGTCATATGCCAAACCGTTAATTCCGTCGTCAGGCGTGTAGAAAAATCCATCATTAGCCACAAGATTCAGATATCCGATTGTATCAAGAGCACCAGTCACTGGATTTATGCTGTAGAGCAATTGATCTAATAATTGCCCGAAATTGATTTCGGACATCCCGACAGCGTAGAAAATGTCGTTTTCATTGTCGTATTCCCCGGCATAAAACTGATGGTTCGGGTAGCTAAAAATGTCGACAACAGTTCCTGTCGTTGGATTGATACTCGATAGCATTGGAGTGGTAACTATATTTGAAAGGCCGTATAAGAGACAATCTGCAGATCTAAATCCCATAGCCGTCCAGTCTTTTCCCGTGTTTTCCTGAATAGAGTCGATACTTCCATCTAACGGATTGATGTAAAACAAAATGTCCTCACTGGAATGATCGTAGGCAAGAAGTCCGGAAGGTACAGTTGTTGTAGACACCAGAGATACCTCCAAACCAATTAGCGAGGAACCGGAATTGTATTCATTTTGTGATGGGATATAAAGAGGATTTGCAACGGTATTGGAAGGTAAAAAAGTCCCACTTCCAGACCATTCTAAATTACTTATGTTCTGAAAACCACTCAAATCAGCTCCCAGCTGAATGGTATCATTCAAACATGCTGTAATAGGGTCTCCCAATTCGAAACCTTCACAAAGAGAAGGTGATTCACACGGCAATACAATTATCTGATCACTCCCAAAGCCACATGTACTCGTTACTGTGGCACTGAAAATCCCAGGACTTGTAACGGTGTAAAATTGACTAGTATTGGTAGATGCATCTCCACCCCACGACCAAGATGTTCCTTCGCCTGCATTTAACAGAAGTGTGTCTCCCGGACATAGGTAAACGGTATCTGGACCAAATTGAATCTGAGCATCGTAGTTGTTATAAAAAATCCAAGAAGGGAAATTGGGGAGAGTGTAAAAACCTATCGAAAGAATGCCATCATTCGGGAAGGATAAAACGCCAGAAAAGACCGTTGGGTCTGAAGTATTTGGGCAATTAATCGTTCCCAAAAGCGTTGTAAAACCGAAACTTTGTTCGGTGAAATAGATTTTTCCATCCGAAGCTAATTGCAAATACAAACCATTGAAGTTTTGCACAATAACCTGAGCGGTTGATTCCACGGTTTGTCCCGTTTGAGAAGGGGCAAGTACGTTGTATTGCACCAAATTAGACACGAACGTATTTGGATCGAAAATGCTTGCATATAAATAAAGTCCATTCGGAGAAAACTCAAAATTGTAGTCCGACGCAGCTCCCAAATCACTTTCAAATGTGAGTACGCCTGTCGACAAATTAAAGTCATAAAGTCCCGCAGATGTCATCACTTTATTGCAGCAAGGTGCTCCAACGCCACTCTGGGTTGGGCTAGACTTAATAATACCAAATCCGTTGAAAAATACTGGATGCGGATAAACGCCGGCGAGTTGAACTCCACTTTGAGTGACACTGTAAACTCCGATACCTGTTGTATCTTGATTGATTAAAATCCAGTAATCCGTTTCATTTGAATGGCGAATCGCACAAATCCCTTCGTACGAGTAATCATAGACTTGAACATCCGCTTCAATAACATCTCCCAAACCACCATTTAGAGACATGTCTATTTTAAAATAATGCAATCCTCTGCCGTTTGGTTCTGAAGGAACTACCCCGTCACAATCAAATTCAAGCTCCTCCATGGTAAAAAGGTAAAAAACATCAGGTTCCCCAGGAGCAGGAACCACAACCGATGATTGCGCCGCACTCCATCCCC
>JBILPT010000001.1:0-217978 GCA_044373675.1 Crocinitomicaceae bacterium
CAGAATTCAATAAAGATTTAGAGCTGGAATCAGTTCCAATTGATGTATCTATTCAATTTCCCGATAAAGCAAGTTTAAAAAAGGGATTCTCCGTTAAACCTCAAGTTTTTAGATCATTAAATGCAAATGAAACAGAACTTTTCATTGTTGCTAAAATTGAAAATGAATTAAACGAAAAAGAAGAGTTACATTTCAATCGTGCACTTCAAGCAGATAAAAATTTTGAAGAACAGTTTAAAGCCTTTACCAAAACGATAATACCAATTGATAATTCATTGATTTTTGAAAACAAAGAACAACTTAAACGGACTGCTTCTTTGGCGCCAATTTTCAATTTCCGTCGCGTTATTTCTTATGCTGCGGCTGCAAGTATAGTTTTATTTGCAGGTTATTTATTTTTCAAATCAAGTCCAAGAGAAACTGAGGATAAAAAACCAGCTCATAAAATAGCATTTAAAAAAGATAAAAAAACACCATCGATTGAGCCAACTGAATCTAAAGAAAGTTATCAATTTGCAGAAGAATTAATTTCGTTAAAACCGTCTTTAAACATTGTTTTAGATTCAACTAAAAACGTGCAAAAAAAAGTCATCCCATCTTCAACTGAATTAATGGCTCAGGAAATTGAAACTATAAACAATGTAAAAAATGAAAACGAAGATGATGCTTTAGTTTCACCAATTGAAGTAAATCCAATTCAAGAAATGATTGAAAATCTAGAACAAGAAGAAACCTTGACAGTAAAATCTTTTTTTATTCAAAGCGTTAATCAAGTATTATTTGGAATGAAAGATCCAAATGAAGACGAAAAATATGCTTCTGTTTCTCAAAGAGTTTCGTCTTCAACCGGAATTTCTTTTGATTTAAAAAGAAGAAAAAACGAGGAATTCCATTTAAAAATTGGAAAATTTTCAATCGACAGAAAAAAAAGTAACTAATCGCTGTAACATTTAAAAGTCGAGTTCGTCCTACAGCAAAACAGAGAAAAAATGAAAACAATTTTACTTACAATCGCAACAATGAGCTGTATCAGTTTAACTGCTCAAGTTACAGAGCCAATCAAACCTCAAGAAGGAACAGTTACAATTGATACGCTAACTCAAACAGTAACAGTTGACAATGGTGGAGACACAACTCGAATTAGACTAGGGAAGAAAAATATCGTTATTATTGAAAAAAAAGAAAACGGTAAAAACAGCGAAAAGAAAATAATCGAACGGGTGATTATAGAAATCGATGAGGATTCCGTTGAAATTGAAGATGATAAAGAAGATGGAAAAAAAGATAGAAAGGGCGAAAGTCACTGGGAGGGATTTGGAATAAATACAAACGGTTTTTTAAATACCGAAGGTAAAATCGCTACTGGAAGTGACGCTGGGTTTTTAGAATTAGACCATGCAAGAAGTATCGGATTTAACTTCAATTTAGTAGAAAAACGTTTCCCGATTTATAGAGAATATGTTGGATTAACAACAGGTTTAGGAATTCAATGGAATCGTTATGCATTAAAAAACAATGTCGACGTAATGGTAAGCGCTGATTCAACTTATGGAGTTGAAAATACTACAGTTGATTTTAAGAAAAATGTCCTTCGTTCAACCTATCTGCAAATTCCTTTATTGCTTGAAATCACAACAAATAAGGATAATGATAAAGCTTGGCACATTTCCGCTGGAGTTGTTGGTGGAATCAGAATTGGTTCTAGTTTAAAAACTATATGGGAGGATGCTGGAAAAACAAATAAAGACAAAGTTATATCCAACTATAATTTCAATCCTTTTGATGCTCACGCAACAGCAATTATTGGATACGGAGACATTAATCTTTATGTAAATTATGGTCTAACTCAAGTATTTGAAAAAGATAAAGGACCGAATTTTTCACCAGTTTCAGCAGGGATTTTATTTAATTTTTAGGGATATACGTTTGATTAGTAGTTGAGAACCATGCATGGAAAGGAAATTATCCGTGCATGGTTTCTTTTTTGCCATATTTTTCCATCAAACTTGCTTCAAATTCTAAGATAGCATTCCAGCGTTCATCAACATTAATTCCTTCGCCATATTTTTTAGCAAAATGCAGAAATGTAGTATAATGTCGGGCTTCACTCTCCATTAGAGAACGGTAAAATATTTTTAAATCCTCATCTTCTAATTGTTCTGAAAGAATCTTAAATCGTTCACAACTTCTCGCTTCAATCATAGCAGCAAAAAGCATTTGATTTACAAAAAGTCCTTTTTTTGAACTGTTTGACTTACTTCTTCTAAGGAAAAGTGATAAATCATTCACATAGGGATCTTTTCTTTCGAAGCCCAATTTGAAACCACGCTCAATTAGCTTTTCGTGAACCATGTTAAAGTGCTGCATTTCTTCTTGGCAGATAGCTGTCATCGCTAAAACTAAATCTGAATACTGAGGATATTGAACAATAATTGAAATGGCAGAACTGGCAGCTTTTTGCTCACAGAAGGCGTGATCTACTAGTATTTCCTCCAAATTTTTTGAGACGACACTAACCCATCTGGGATCTGTGGCCATTTTTAAACCTAACATATTCTTGATTTTTATCCTTCAATAATGAGAATATAATTACTTTTTTTTCCCTTTCCTAAAAGAATATATTTTCCATTTATAAGGTTTTCTGTAGAAATTACAAACTGTTCATCTACTTTTTCTTTGTTTACTGAAATCGCATTGGCGATTAATTCTCTTCTAGCTTCACTATTCGAAGCCAAGAAATTTGTTTTCCCTGCCATAGCATCAACAATACTCATTCCATTTCCGAATTCTGCCTGTGATATTCTTGCTTGAGGAACACCTTCAAAAACACTAAAGAAATCTTCCTCTGAAAGTGCTTTCAAATCATCTGCAGTAGATTTTCCAAATAGGATATTACTTGCGCTAATAGCCGTTTTTAATGCTTCATTATTATGAACACGAACTGTTATATCCTCTGCTAATACTTTTTGCAAAACTCTCAAATGAGGAGCTTCTGCATGCTCTTTTTCTAATGCCTCAATTTCTTCTTTTGTTTTCAAAGTAAAAATGCGAATAAAATTTGCTGCATCGTCATCAGAAGTATTCAACCAGTATTGATAGAATTGATAAGGCGATGTCTTTTTTGCATCTAACCAAACGTTACCGCCTTCTGTTTTCCCGAATTTAGTTCCATCTGCTTTTTTTATCAAAGGAGTTGTAACTGCATACGCTTCACCTCCACCTTTTCGGCGAATTAACTCTGTTCCAGTCACAATATTTCCCCATTGATCTGAACCACCTAATTGAACGATACAGCGCTTATGTTTATTTAAGTAATAGAAATCATATCCTTGAACCAATTGGTATGAAAATTCAGTAAAAGACAGCCCTGTCTCTAAACGAGATTTAACGGAATCTTTAGCCATCATATAATTCACAGAAATGTGTTTTCCAACATCTCGAATAAACTCTAAAAAGCTCAAGTTACTAAACCAATCAATGTTATTCACCATCTCAGCAGCGTTCTCGCCTTTAAAATCTAAAAACTTTTCCAATTGTAATTTAACACATTCAACATTGTGTTTTAGTGTTGTTTCATCCAATAAATTTCGCTCCTGAGATTTTCCTGATGGATCTCCCACCATGCCCGTTGCACCTCCAACTAATGCGTATGGCTTATGTCCAGCTTTTTGAAAATGAACTAGTGTCATAATTTGCACCAAACTACCAATATGCAAAGAATCTGCAGTTGGATCAAAGCCAATATAACCCCCAACACTTTCCTTCAATAAAGCTTCTTCTGTGCCAGGCATAATATCGTGTATCATTCCTCTCCACTTCAATTCTTGAATAAAATTTGTTGGCATCTTATTTTGTTAAGTCTTTAAATACTTCTTCCAATGATTTCTTCTCAATTTTTAAGGTCAGAATCAACCATTTTTCTTTTTGGGCAAATTGGGAGATTTCTTTCCGAAGGTCAATATCTGCTGAAGTTTCAATTAGCCAAGCATTGTTTACAGCTTCAACTTTTTGAATATTTGGAATTTTAATTAATTGTGATTTCGAAACTTTTGAATCAAATTCAACATAAACAGTTTGATGCGTCGTTTCATTTTGCAAGATAGAAGCTTTGTCATTTGCAACAATCTTTCCTTTCGAAATAATTACAATTCTATCACAAATAGCCTCAACTTCTTGCATAATATGCGTAGATAAAATAACTGTTTTTTCCTCACCAATTTTTCTTATTAGTTCTCGGATTTCAACTAGTTGATTTGGGTCTAAACCACTTGTGGGTTCATCTAAAATTAATACTTGTGGATCGTGAATTATTGCTTGAGCAAGGCCAACTCGTTGTCTATAACCTTTTGATAAAGCCCCAATTTTTTTGTTTTGTTCGAGTTCTAAACCAAGTGTTTGAATCATTTCCGAAACACGATTCTTTAGATTTTTTATTTTGTAAATCCGACCTACAAATTCTAAGTATTCTCGGACATACATTTCTGTATATAAGGGATTATTCTCAGGTAAATAACCGATTATTTGCCGTGTTTTAAGATTATCCACATCCACTTTCATTCCACAGATATGAATTTCTCCAGAAGAAGCAGGAATAAATCCGGTCATTATTTTCATTGTTGTAGATTTCCCTGCTCCATTAGGACCTAAAAATCCAACAATTTCTCCTTTTTTAACCGAAAAACTAATATCACAAACAGCAGCTTGCTCGCCGTAGTATTTAAATAAATTTTTGACTTCTATTGACATCTTAGCGCGAAGTTAATAAAAATCATGTATTCAATTCTTCAGTTTGAATTTTACGGGAAAAAAGTGCAAAAAAGAAGGCGAAAAAAGAAACTCCCATTTGAGTTTCAAGACTATCTTCAAAAATAAAGGTGATAATTGAAACACAAATAAAAAGAAAACCTATTAGCGACTGATTTTTCAATTGAAAGCGTAAAAAATTAAATAGAATATAGCAAAAGAACACTAAGCCAAATAAGCCAAAAGTCAAACAAAAAGTAATATAGGTATTGTGTGCTCGCAATCTCCTTTCAGGAAGTAATTTTGAGTTTTTTCTCTCATACATTTTCTCCATCGCATTTTTTTTATCTCCTGTCCCAACACCAAAAACCCAGTTTTCTTTTATTACTTGCCAACCCGTTTTCCAATACTCTATCCTTTCTAAAATTGAATGACCATTTGGATTACTAGCATTATGAATTTGAAAACGCACACCATAAAGTCTCGCCATCAATCCGGATTTTGTTTCATTAATATCTGCGTAGCCTAATTCAATATTATGTATGTCTTTTGAACTTAATTTTAATAAACCATCTCCTCTAACAGGCAAATTTTTTGAATGCAGATACCTTTCTAAAGTACTTGAAAGTTTTTGCTTGCGTAAATCCAAGCTATCAAATGGAATTTTAGAACGTTTATTCCATTGTTCTTTAAGGGAAATATAATTTGCTGGGGACGTTTCTTTATTCTCAATAGGAATCATTAAATAGAGTATTGTAGAAGAAATCAAAACAAGAAAAATGGAGATGATTCCGAGTGCCCAAAAATATTTTTTAGCATTAAAGAGCTTCCAAAGCAGTGTTCCAAAGACAACAATTAATACAGCTATTATTCCAGATAAAACTTGACTGTAATAAGAATAAAACAAAAACCAAAGTCCAACTGTCAAAAAAAGATATTTCCATTTTGGATAATAAGATTTCAATTCAAGAAGCACTGGGATTCCGATGGCAATTAATATTCCATAACGAATATGAGATCCAAAACGCGATAAATCTCGAATATCATTTAGTTCAAAGATTTCTCTAAATAACGTGTAAACAGTAAAATTATAAATAGAAGTTACAAGAAGGGTTATTATAAAAAGTAGAAATAGTTTTCGAATTATTGAAGTAGTTGGAATGGGATTGGAGCAAATAATCAATGGAATAGCAATAAGTGAAGCCTTAACCCTTAAATCATCAAAACCATGAGAACTATCATCTGTCCACAACATTCCAAGAAGATGCATCAGATAAAAAAGTAAAATAAAAATAAAGAAAAAGTTTTTTTTGAGATGAGCGAAATTCCCCTTAAAATCTGCAACAAGCAATAAATTTAAGCCGCCAAGCATCATTCCTAATGACAAGAAAAATTTACTTGAAACAATTCCAACAAGAAGAAGTGAAAGAATAAAAAAGTGAATTTTATCTTGAATTAAAGCTTGTCGAAGTTTTAAAAACATAAACGTTAAACGTTTATTTTTTCAAGATAGTATTGTAATTCGAAGAATTTTCAAATAAAGAAAGCGCCTTTTTAATTGCTTCATCATTTCGGAAAGAATCTATTGTCCTTCCTTTTTGAAAATAATAGCGAGAGACAATTTCATTCTCTAGCATTTGACATATTTCATCTTTATATTTTTCTAAATCTCTTTCTTTTGATGGGATTACTTTTGACATCATGTTGTTGTATTCCACTTCAATATCTTTTGAAAAACCTTCTTTTTCAGCTATTTCTTTCATTTTACTTAATAATTCTTCTGATGCTGTTGTGTATTTCAACTCTTGTTTATTAATGTATGCTTTAAATTCTAGAAAATCAGCTTCAGATAATTTAAATTCCCCTGCTGGTAGAATTGTTGGATTTTTATAGGCATAATCAGTTGCATAATTAAAAATATGGTTCTCAGAAAGTAGAAGTACAGAAAGCCTACTCAAGTCAAGCAATTCGATTTTAATATCCGGCTCAATTCCTCTGCCATCAATGACATCCCTTCCATTTTTAGTCTTAAATGTTTTAAGTAACGAATCAGCAACGTCTTGAGCTTTATCCCCATTTTCTTTATCGTAGTATTCTAATCGTTGAACACAGCGACCAGAAGGAGTGTAATATTTTGCGATGGTTACTTTTATTTTTGAACCATATTTTAAATCATAGGTTCGCTGAACCAATCCTTTCCCAAAACTTGTCTGCCCAATAATTGCCGCGCGATCTAAATCTTGTAAGCTACCAGCAACAATTTCACTAGCTGAAGCAGATCCTCCGTCTATAAGTACACAAAGTGGCAAATTAAGATCAATTGGCTCATCCAATGTTTTGTATACTCTATTTTCCTCTTTCACTCTGCCTTTTGTTGTAACAACCACTTGATTTTTTTCAATGAAAAAATTAACAATTTTGACTGCCTCAATCAATAAACCTCCACCATTTCCGCGCAAATCTAAAACCAAACTTTCCATTCCTTGGCCCTTTAATTTTACAATAGCAGTTTGAATATCTGAAGCTGCTGTCTGTGTAAAACTGTTAAGTTTGATGTACGCTGTTTTTTTATCAATCATTCCAAAATAGGGAACATCAGGAATTTTTATTTCATCTCTTGTAACCGAAATTACTTTTCTTCCTTCTATTTTTCGTTCGATTTCTATTTTAATAGTTGTTCCTTTTGGACCTTTTAATGCAGAAGAAACTTCGTCTGAAGATTTATTAAACATTGACTTTCCATCGATTGAAATAATTTTGTCTCCTGCTTTTAAACCATTTTTTTCAGCTGGATTTCCCTCATATGGTTCAGTAACATAAGTATCATTTCCTATTTTTTGAATTAAAGCGCCAATTCCACCGTATTGGCCAGTTGTCATCATCCTGTAATCTTCAATGTCAGACTCATGATAATAAATGGTGTAAGGATCTAATTCTCTCAGCATTGCATCAATTGCTGTTTTTGAAAGCGTCCCATTTTTAGGTTCATCTACAAAATATAAATCTAAGTGTTCATATACTTGATCCATAATTTCGAGATTCTTAAGCACTTCAAAGCCATTAGATTGTGCAAAAATTGAATACCAAAAAAGCTGTATAAATAGAATAATATTAAAAAACAGAATTTTCATTTTAATTAATTTTGATTGATTTTTAAGGCGAATTTCATTAAAGTCGAGACTAATTTAGTTTCAATTTCAGTCGAACTAAGTAATGTGTTAAAATTATAAATAATTGCAAGTGCCAGCGGCTTGTTTTTAATTTCTTCTAGTATAAATTTATTTTTGCGAAGCGCTTCAGTAATTGATCTTTTGATGTAATTACGGTCGTGAGAATGCTTAAATAGTTTTTTGGGAACAGAAATTAATATACTAAAATCTTTAGACCCGCTTAGACTTTCAATGCCTAAATAATTTATTAAAAAAGGGAAGTCCCTAAATTTTTCGCCGTCTTTAAATAATTTTTCAATTAGAACATGACTGCATAACTTATACTCTTTCCCAAAAGTTTGATTCATGCTGTAAATATCAACAATTTTCTCGTCTTTATATGCCAGATTGATACAGCTCAACAATTTTATAACGAAAATCACTCAATTTTTTCAACTCTGAGGCATCGTTATACTGACCATCAAAAGAAACAATAAAAGAAGAATAAAGAGATTTTATTTCATCAAAATGTTTGTTAGAATTTAATTTCTTAAATACACTATTTGATAAGAAGCCAGGGCTTTCTCCCAAAACAAGTTTTGTAAGCGATTCAATAATTTCTTCGGATAATTCCATCAATTCTTTTTCATCCATATTTTTATTTTTAAAACTAAGTTAATTCCTCAAAATCATCAAAATGTGTGTCGTCTTTTTTATTCATGTTACTAAAGCGCGATTTTATATCAAATAATGGTTTACCTGAAATAAGGTAATTAAGTGCATTAAGCATTTTAAAAATCATGCCTAGTAAAAAGAAGAACCCGATTATTTTAAAGATAAAACCAATAATAACTGTTGATTCAATGTCTAAAATACTTCGTTGAAACCACAAGGCAACTGCGTTTTCAGCAAACTGAGGATACCATAATAAGCCAATAAATAAAAAACTACTTAGTGTAATTAAAATTATTTCAGCTTTTATAGTAATGCCGACAGCAGTACTTTTTCCCAATTGACCCATAAAAAGTTGTTGCCTTTGTCTCTGTTGAAGCATTCCAACAAAATAGGTGATTAAAACCAAAGCACTTGGCATCAAATTATAAAAGTTTATTTGATGTTTGTTGAGATCTACGGAGAATAAAAAAGTTACATTCACCAAAAATGCATATTTAATGCCTTTTAAAATATACGTTTCAAATGTTGTTCTCTTTCTTCCTGCAGCTAAAAAAGTAAGGCCGAGTTCTATAAAAAACCAGAGAAATCCATAAATAGAAAAAAAAACTCCGAGTTTAAAAATCAGATTTAATAAATCCATAATCTTTTAATTTCTTTCAAATTTATTAATATGTTTTATTTAGAATACAATTTTTTAATATTAATCCATGCATTTACAAGGCGGATCCAACTTGATTTTTACATTTGGTAAACTAGCTTTTAGCTGTGACTGAAAAATTGTACCATACATTACACCTCTTAAATCTAATAAACGCAATTCTTTAAGTTTATAGAGTCCTTTCCCAAGGTCTTCAATTAAATTGTCATACAAATCTATTTCTTCAAGTTGCTCACAATTTTCAATATTATTAGATATATAGTTTAGCTTATTACTTGAAGCTTTGAGCACTTTTAATTTATAAAGTCGCGTTATTGGAAGTGGGAAAATTGTAAATCTATTGTGACTAATATCAAGAAATTCTATTTCTGTCAATTGCTCTATACTATCGGGCAAGGCCTCAAGTCTATTTCGTTGAAGATTTAAAGCCTTTAGCTTTTTAAATTTCCAAAGTTGAAAGGGGAGTTCGCTTAATTTTTCTTTTGCAAAGCTTAGTGAAAAAATAGTGTCTGGATTAGCTGCCTGTACTTCACTCCAATTATAAGTAATAAATGTCTCTTTCTGTGAAAAAAAACTAGACCAAAGGGAGCTCAAAAAAAGCACGAATAAAAGACGCATCAAGTTGTAATTGTGACTTTAATTCTTCTAAATTACTGAAATATTTTTCTTCACGAATATGTTTGTGGAAAGTAATTTTAATCGGCAAATCATAAATCATTTCTTCAAAGTCAAAAATATTTACCTCTATTGTTTTTGATAGCAGTTGAGAAATACTTGGTCGCGTTCCAATATTTAACATTCCGAAATAATTTTTATCATTCACGAGTATTTTTACAGCATAAACTCCAATTTTTGGAATTATTTTATTTTTATCCGCTATCTGAATGTTTGCTGTAGGAAAATCAATACTCCTTCCAATTTCATTTCCATGAACTACTGTGCCATTTATTTCAAATGCAGTATTTAGGAAAAGATTTGCCGTTTCAATATCACCTTCGTTTAAGGCTTTTCTAATTTTAGTTGAGCTTACATTGATTTCATCGATTTCTTTTGCTGGAATCTCAATTACCTCATAACCAAATTTATCGCTGTATTCTCTTAAAAAATTGATATCTCCTTCACGAGAATTCCCAAACTGATGATCATAACCAATAATAATTTTCTTTGCTCGAATTTTTTTTACGATCATTTCTTCAATGAATTCAAGAGCGGTAAGTTTTGCAAATTCTTTTGAAAATGGCTGCACAATAATATTCTGAAGGCCTTGTTCAGCTAGCTTATTGTATTTTTCTTCTTGCGTTTGAATTAATTGTAAATTAGTATCTTTTGGAAAAAGCACCATCCTTGGATGAGGAAAAAATGTAAGCAAAACACTATCAGAATTTGTTGATCTTGCCTCTCTAATAAGATTTTTAATTATTTTTTGATGCCCAAGATGAATACCATCAAAAGTCCCAATCGTTAAAACGGGGTTCATTAATCCTTCTAAATCTTCTACTCCATCAAAAATTCGCATGCTCATAATTCGAGCCACAAAGTTAGTGAATAGACTTGTTTTAAGCACAAAATCATTTAATTGAAAAGAAAGAATTATTTTAGAGGATTAATTCAGTAATCTATGAAGTTAAAGCTCATACAATTTTCTTTTATTTTCTTTTACATATCTATTCTTAATTTAAGAGCAGAAGAGGGAATGCTCATTCCATCGTTAATTGCTGCCTTTGAATCAGATATGAAAGCAAAGGGAATGAAACTATCTGCCGCTGATATTTATAGTGTTAACAGCACTTCTATCAAAGATGCAATTTTACAATTTGGTGGTGGTTGTACTGCCGAGTTGGTTTCCAATCAGGGATTATTACTGACAAATCACCATTGCGGCTATTCACAAATTCAAACTCATTCTTCTTTAGAAAATGATTACTTGAAGTATGGTTTTTGGGCGAAAACAAAAGATGAAGAATTGACAAATCCAGGTTTAACAGCCTTAAGAATTGTTCGAATTGAAGATGTTAGTCAAGCAGTATTTAGTGGGACAAGCTCTAAAAACGATCTTGTAAAGATCCAAGAAAACATCAAAAAATTAGTTGCTTTAGCAGTTGCTGGAACACATTATGAAGCAGAAATTAAGGCGTTTAACTACGGTAACGATTATTATTTAATGGTGAAAGAAGTTTTTTTAGATGTCCGTTTTGTTGGTTCACCGCCTAATTCAATCGGAAAGTTTGGCGGCGACACGGATAATTGGGTTTGGCCTCGGCATACTGGAGATTTTTCTGTTTTTAGAGTTTATGTTGGTCAAGATAACAAACCAGCGGCCTATTCAAAAGATAATAAACCATACACACCTTTACATTTTCTTCCTATTTCTTTTAAAGATAGAAAAGCGGGTGATTTTACAATGGTCTATGGATTTCCCGGGCAGACAGAACAACATGTAGTTTCATCTTATTTGAAATTTATTATCGAAAAAGAACGACCAGCAAGAATCAAAATGCGTGATCTTTCTTTAAGTGTAATTGATGCCGGAATGAAAAATTCAGATTTAGTGAGGATACAATATTCAGCAAAACAGGCAAGTATTGCAAACGCCTGGAAAAAATGGATTGGGCAAATTGATGGCTTAAAACAATTAGATGCCGTTTCAATCAAAATAAAGCAGGAACAAGAATACACAGATCGCGCCAAAAGTAATCCTGAATGGAATACAAAATATGGCTCATTAGCTGAAAAAATGAATGAGTTGGTCGCCCAAAAATCTGACCTCGAATTTCAATATGCGATGGGGGCTGAATATTTTTCATACGGACCAGAATTCTTTAAATTGGCTCGTGGAATGAATGATTTAATATCGAATTATTCGAAATACAAGGAGAAAGGTGAATTGAAGGCAGTAATAGATAAATTAAAAATCAGTGGGGAAGGATTCTTTAAAAATTATGATGAACAAGTAGACAAAAAGATTTTTTGTCTGTTGACACTCGAATATTTTAATCAGACTTTTGCATGGAAAGAAATAACAAAAGAACTTCCATATTCTATTACTGAAAATTGGCGTAAGTCTTATTGCGATAATTTAACAGAAGTTATTTATACTAAATCGATTTTTACCAATAAAGATCGATTCCTTCTCTTTCTAGATAAAATTAGCGATAAGAGCATGGAAAAACTTCAAAAAGATAAAGGGTTTGAGCACTATACAAAATATATTAGCATTTTTAGAAATAATATCGTCCCTGCTTTTCAGCTTTTTTCTGCTGAGATGACAGCACTTTTACAAGTTTATGTAGAAGGAAAACTTATAATGTTTCCAGATGCAAAGCATTGGCCAGATGCAAACAGTACCCTAAGAATTTCTTATGGAAAATTAGAAGGTTCTGCTCCAACAGATGGCATGACGTATACAGAGCATACTACGTTGGATGGAATTGTAACAAAATACAATACTGGAAATCCAGATTTTGAATTACTACCAAAAATGTTGGAGTTACACAAAACAAAAGATTTTGGACCTTATGCTCAAAATGGAGAGTTATGGGTTTGTTTTACAGGTTCGAATCATACAACTGGAGGGAATTCAGGTTCGCCAGTTTTAGATGAAAATGGGTATTTGATGGGCTTAAATTTTGACCGCACTTGGGAAAGTACTATGAGCGATTATATGTTTGATGCTAAACGCTGCCGCAATGTTGTTGTTGATATTCGCTATGTTCTTTGGGTCATGGATAAATATTCTGGTGCAAAACACATTGTAGATGAAATGACTTTAATGAAAGAATAAATTTATATTTGCTTTTTTAATTTTTTAGTTTGATGAATATTTACTTCCACAAAATTATTTTTTCTTGCTTTTTATCTCTTTTTATCGCTGAAATATCTGCTAAAACAGATAGCCTTCCCTCTAATGATTTATGCAAAGTCATTAAAGGTCAGTTAGCTGATTTTAGAACTAAAAATGATGCTGAGGAGGTAGAAATAAGTCTAAAATCTATGGTGACAGGAAAAATTTACAGCACTGAAACTGATGAGGAAGGTAATTTTTATTTTTACAAGGTTCCACTTGGAAAATGTTCCCTAAGCATTGTAGATAGAGATTACCGACCAGAAACTTTTGCGTTTGAAACAAATCAAGATCACTTAAAGAACTTTACTTTTTCTGAGCCTTTTAAAGTTAATTTAAAAGTTTCTTGGCTATTTAACTGGGGAGATCGTACGATTATGCTAAAATCAGGTGAAAAGTATGTTCAAGAACATTATTGGTCTCATTTGCTAGCGAAAATAGTGTTGGGAATTTATACTGCCTGTTTAATTCTAATTTTCTATTATAGTTGTATTCAAATGACGCTTGCAATCGCTTATGTAAGAAACCGTAAAAAAAGAAAATTAGAGGAAATCCCACTATTTGATTCTAAAAATGCTCCAAAAGTAACAATTCAACTTCCGATGTATAACGAAATGTATGTCGCAGAGCGAATTATCGAAACTGCAGCAGCCTTTGATTATCCGAGAGATAAATTTCAAATTCAAGTTTTGGATGATTCAACAGATGAAACCAAAGATATTATTGCGGCTAAAGTGGCAGAGTTAGCAGCTACTGGTTTGAATATACAACACATTCATAGAGTAGATCGAACTGGATACAAAGCAGGAGCTTTAGATGATGCTATGGATCGAGTTCAAGGTGAATTTATCGCAATTTTCGATGCTGATTTTGTCCCAGACAAAGATTTTTTAATCCGAACTATGCCTTATTTCAAAGAAGGAATTGGTGTTGTTCAAACGCGATGGGGTCATTTAAATAAAACCTATTCCTTGTTGACAGAACTTCAAGCATTTGGATTAAATGGTCATTTTGCAATCGAGCAGGGTGGAAGAAATGCTTCTGGTCATTTTATTAATTTTAACGGTACGGCAGGAATTTGGAGGAAAACATGTATTGAAGAAGCAGGAGGCTGGGAACATGATACGCTCACAGAGGATTTAGATTTGAGTTATCGAGCACAAATGCGAGGGTGGAAATTCAAGTATCTAGAGGATGTAGAATCTCCGGCTGAATTACCGATAACAATGTCGGCTTTAAAAAGTCAGCAACATAGATGGATGAAAGGTGGTGCTGAATGCTTCATAAAAATGTGGAAAAGTTTAATAACCTTTCCAGGAGTAAAGTTTTCCGACCGTATTCATGGTTTTGCCCATTTGTTTAATTCTTCAGTTTTTGTATTTATTTTAATCTTATCAATTTTAAGTCTTTTTGTTCTGCACATTAAAGATTCTTTCTCTGACTTAAATTGGTTTATTCAATTTGGCGCTTTCTTTATTGCCAGCACCCTATTTCTTTCTTTTTATTATTGGCATTCATGGAGGGATAAAAAAGGGCCATTTTTAAATGATTTATTTCGATTTATAGGCCGTTTCATTCAATTTTTAACGGTGTCAATGGCACTTTCATTGAGCAATGCTGTTGCAGTTATTGAAGGGTATTTAGGAATCAAAAGTTCTTTTGTCAGAACACCAAAATTTAATGTCTTAATCAAAACTGAATTTAAAGGAAATAAATACGATAAAAAAAGTCTGTCAATTATTAATATTTTAGAAGGATTACTAATGTTAGTTTTTGGATTTACAGCGGTACAAAGGGCTGTATATGGCGATTTGGGAATGGTTCCTTTTCATCTTATGTTGACTTGTGGATATGGAATTATCTTCTTTTCAACTCTCAAAGAAAATCGCAGTCAAGGATAAAATTACATAGTGCTAAATTTTTCGTCTTACTTCCCAAAATCAAAAAAGCCTTTATTACTCCCTTTTTTTTACATTTGTAAAAGGAATTAATAGTTATGATTGATAGAAAAGGATTTTTACAAATCTACAATACGCTTTCTGGTAAAAAAGAAAAATTTGAGCCACTACACGAAAATTTTGTAGGAATGTATGTTTGTGGGCCTACGCTTTACAGCGAACCTCACATGGGGAATATGCGAACCTTTATTAATTTTGACTTGATATATCGGTATTTATTACACCTAAACTATGAGGTAAAATATGTGCGAAATATTACAGATGCTGGACATGTAACAAATAGTGCTGGAGATGAAGTTGATAGTATTGGAAAAGCAGCTCGAATGGAGCAAATGCAACCTCTGGAAATTGTATACAAGTACAACCTAAATTTTATAGAGTTACAGCGAATTTACAACTTATTAATGCCGAGTATTGAGCCAACTGCTACCGCTCATATTCAAGAACAAATTGAGATAATCGAACAAATTATATCTAATGGATATGCTTATTTAATAAATGGTTCAGTCTATTTTGATACGAAAAAATACATGCAAGATTTTGACTATGGAATCCTAAGTGGTAGAAAGGTTGATGAATTAGAAAATGAAACTCGGGTCTTAAATTCACAAGATGAAAAGCGCTTTTTTGCCGATTTTGCCCTTTGGAAAAAAGCCGGAGCAGACGACATGCAAATTTGGCGCTCTCCTTGGGGAAATGGAAATCCTGGTTGGCACATAGAATGTACTGCCATGAGTACAAAATACCTTGGTAAACACTTTGATATACATGGCGGCGGAATGGATTTAAAATTCCCACATCACGAAGATGAAATCGCTCAAAGCTGTAGTTCGCTGGGGTGTAACCCTGCAAAGTATTGGATGCACGCAAATATGCTGAATGTTAATGGCCAGAAGATGAGTAAATCTTTAGGGAATTTCTTTCTTCCTATGGAAATAATTGCAGGAGAAACTGCACTCTTTAAAAAAGCATATTCTGCAGATGTTATTCGTTTTTTTATGATGCAAGCGCATTATCGAAGCACTTTAGATTTTACTGAAGATGCTTTAAATGCCGCTGAGAAAGGATACGAGAGATTAATGGAAAGCTTATCTTTATTGGAAAATGTGTCATGCAATGATTCTTCTTCTATAGAAGTCAAAAAACTCGTAGATAGCTTCTATTCAGCGATGAACGATGACTTCAACGCACCAATTTTAATCGCCAACTTATTTGAGGCGGTGAAGCAAATTAATTTATTGACAGAAGGGAAAATCACCTGTACAATTCAAGACAAGGAAGAATTAAAAAATCAATTAGGTGGATTTATCTTTAATGTTTTAGGTCTAAAAGGAAATAGGACTAATTCAGATGGTAAATTAAATCCTGTTATGGATTTAGTACTTGACTTGCGACAAGAAGCTAGAAGTAAAAAAGATTGGTCTACATCCGATAAAATTCGCGATGGACTCGCTGCGGCAGGAATTGAAGTGAAAGATGGAAATAACGAAACTACTTGGCGTTAAGTAAGTTGCTTTTGAACACCATCCCAAAGTCTTACTCTATAGTGCAAGGCAAGTTTCGCACTCTCTAAAACCTCATCCCATTTTTTAGCATCGTCTTTACACAATTCATCAATCATTTTAAGAGAAATTGGTCCATGATCTCCTCCATCAATTTCAATATGTCTTTCTAGATAATAAAGCAGCTTAGAAATATCTTCTTGACCATTCTCTTTCATTTCACGAAGGATTTCAATAAACATGTCTGGAATTAAGTCTTCTCTTCCAAAGGTAAATATTGAAGCGATTTTGTGTAATTCTTCTGTTTCAATCATGGAAAAAGTAAAGCGAACAAACTCTTTTGTTTCTTCTTGAATGTTTACTAAAGATAAAGCCGAAGAAACAGAGTATCCTTCTTCAACAAAAGCAATAAGTTTTTTTATTTCTATAGTTTTTGCACCAATTTGTTCCATAGCTTCGAGGTACAATTCAAAATGACTTGCAACCTTCCCATTGTCGTCCATGTCACTTTCTTCTCCAAGTACAATTTCATTAATAAATCTTCTGGTTGTGGGGCTGCCAACAGGCGACCATGGAACCTCAACAGATGTAAGTCCGCGTTGCAATGATTTTAGAAGACTCATAAAATCCCAAACAGCAAAAATATGCTGCTCCATAAATCTTTGAAAATCTTCTACAGTTTTAATTTTAGCATACATTTTATGCTGAATAAGTTTTTCGCGCAGAGGTGAAATTTCTTGCTGAATTTTGTCGAGAGGATTCATTCTAATTCTTTTTGTTTTTAACAAAAATTAATGATAAAAAGTTTAAAAAAACGCGATAATTTATCATTTTTAGATATGAATTTCTACTACCTTAATTTAATCCCTAATTCTTTCAACTGAAGATCATTTAAAGGAGATGGCGCATCAATCATTGTATCGCGACCACTGTTATTTTTTGGAAAAGCAATGTAATCTCGAATAGATTCAGAGCCTCCCATTGTAGCAACAAGTCGATCTAAACCAAAAGCTAAACCGCCGTGTGGAGGAGCTCCATATTCAAATGCATTCATTAAAAATCCGAATTGAGCTTGCGCTTCTTCTTTTGAAAAACCTAACAAATCAAACATTTGAGATTGTAAAGTCCGATCATGAATTCTAATTGAACCACCACCCAATTCTACACCATTCATTGCTAAATCGTAGGCATTTGCCCTAACTTTTCCAGGATCTGATGCAAGTAAATGGAAATCTTCAGCTTTTGGGGAAGTAAAAGGATGGTGCATTGCATGATAGCGCTTATTATCCTCATCCCATTCTAATAAAGGAAAATCTAGAACCCATAATGGCTTAAAAATTTCAGGATTACGCAAACCTAAGACCGTTCCCAAATGCAAACGCAATTCACTTAATTGTTTGCGGGTTTTATTGATTTCTCCACATAGAAGTAAAATTAAATCTCCTACTTGCGCTTGTGCTTTTTGAGCGATTGCTTTTAAGTCATCTTGCGAATAAAATTTATCTACTGAAGATTTAAAAGTCCCATCCAAATTGCATCTGATATAAACTAATCCAGAAGCACCGATTTGAGGTCGCTTAAGCCATTCTGTTAATTCATCCAATTGCTTTCGTGTGTATTCCGAACAACCTGAAGCATTAATTCCAAGTACAATTTCTGCGCTATCAAAAACTACAAATTCCTTCCCTTGTGTTAAATTAGTAAGGTCAATGAATTCCATACCAAAACGGATATCTGGTTTATCAGAGCCAAATTTTTCCATTGCTTCTGCATAGGTCATTCTTGGGAACGTTTCGACAAGCTCAACGCCCATTACTGTTCTAAAAAGGTACTTTATCAATCCTTCGAACATTTCCAAGATGTCGTTTTGATCAACAAAGGCCATCTCACAATCAATTTGTGTAAATTCTGGTTGCCTATCTGCTCTTAAATCCTCATCACGAAAACATTTTACTATTTGGTAATACCTGTCAAAACCAGAAACCATTAATAATTGCTTGAAAGTTTGCGGAGATTGTGGCAAGGCATAAAATTGCCCTTCATTCATCCTACTTGGAACCACAAAGTCGCGCGCTCCTTCAGGTGTAGACTTAATTAACACAGGGGTTTCAACATCTATAAATTCCTTAGAATCTAAGTATTTTCTTGTTTCCAAAGCCACTTGATTGCGCAATCGCAATTTTTGTAAAACAGGAGCTCTTCGTAAATCTAAATATCTGTACTGCATTCTTAATTCGTCGCCACCATCAGTTTCATCTTCAATCGTAAAAGGCGGTAATTTTGAGGTATTTAAAATTTTGAGTTCAGTCACAGTAATTTCGACATCTCCAGTTGGGATATTTTTGTTTTTACTGCTTCTTTCGATAACAGTTCCACTTGCTTGAATTACAAATTCTCTCCCTAATTTACGAGCTTGTTCTCCCAATATTACATTCGTTTCCATATCAAATGCTAGTTGAGTTAGACCATATCTATCTCGCAAATCCAAGAAAGTCATCCCCCCTAAATCTCTAGATCGTTGCACCCAACCAGCAAGGATGACTGTTTTCCCTACATCTTCTATTCTTAATTCTCCACAAGTGTGTGAACGATACATAATTTACATTTTAGTTTGCAAAAATAATAAACTAAAGTCTTAGCAGGTAAATAAAAAGCAAATTAAAGCGCTTTCTTCTTTTGTGCTAAATAAATTCGATAAGTTAGTAGTGCTGGAAAGCCAAAAATGAGGCAAAATGCAAGTAAATACCCTTTTGGAAGTAAATAAAAATCTTTGATGCCTTCCATATCTTGCGAATTATATCCAAAACCAATAAAATAGGATAAACTTAAGGGAGCCTCCATTTTGGTTTCAGAAAGCCCGTTTTTCATGATAATTTCTCCATCAAAAAGATTTATTGGAAAAATAAATAATGGAATAGCAATAAAGATTACAGCAAGACAAAAAACAAATAAGGGTTTTTTAAATAAGGATTGCATCATTCAACAAAAGTACGCTAATCCAACAAATTTTGGCAACTTCGCACTAGAAATCAGTAAAATAAATGATACATAAAATTGCTTATTTGTGTGGAACCAAGGCTTGGGGCGGTTTAGAAATGAATCAGATTCGAAATGCAGAATGGATGAGAGATCGCGGACATACAGTTATTGTTTTTTGTGTTAAAGATTCTCCGGTTTATAATGCTGCCATATTAAAAAACTTGTCGATTTCAATTATTAAACAACATCGCCATCACTATGATTTTTTTAATGCATTTCTTCTGTATAAGGCATTAAAAAAAAATGCTATTGAGCATTTAATTTTTCGTGCAACTTTTGATATGAGTATTGCAGCAAGTATTGGGTTTTTATCCCGCAAAAAAATTCGTGTGCATTATTTCATGGAAATGGCATTTGAAAAAAATAAGCGTCATTTTTTCAGAACATGGCGCTATTCTTTTTTTGATTCTTGGATTTGCCCCTTAGCCTATTTAAAAGAGCAGGTTCTAATCAATTCAAATTTTCCAGAGAAAAAAATACTTCTTATTCCATCAGGAATTGATTTAAAAGAATTTAAACCAACTAATAAGGTTGAAGCAAGAGAAAAGTTGGGACTTCCAAATGAACAAAAAATTATAGGCTTAATCGGTCGATTTGAATCTAAAAAAGGTCAAATGTTGGCACTTGAAGCAATGAAATATGTAACAACTGATTTTCTTTTATTACTAGTTGGTGAAGAAACACTGGACCAAAAAAGCAACTATTTAAATGAACTCAAGCACTATATTACAGAGCAAAAATTAGAGGATAAGGTACAATTCTTAAATTTTACTCAATCACCCGCTGATGTGTTTAATGCGATAGATTGGACCTTAATGGCTTCAGATTCTGAAACTTTTGGAATGGTAACTTTGGAATCAATGGCCTGCGGAACACCAGTTATTGGCAGCAACAAAGGCGGCACAAAATCATTATTAAATGAAGGCAAATTAGGCATTTTATTTGAGCCTAAAAATCCACAAGATTTAGCTGAAAAATTAAATTATGTGCTCACAACACCATCTTTAATATCAAAATCACAATTAGTTGACTCAGCACATTCATTTGATTATAATAAGATTTGTGAGAGAGTTGAAAAACTTTTAAAATCAAACAATTGAAAAGTTATAGAGAAATAGTTATCGTAATAAATCTAATTTTATTTCAATTTCATAGCGGATTTTATTTTTGAAGTCAATATAAGCCTTCCCTGTTGCCGGGCCATTAAATCCAGTATGTATGCTCCAAACATCTCCATCTTTACCAATAAAAATAGATGTTGGAAAACTCATTACTTGATTTAGCATGCCAAAATCAGATGAAGCAAGTTCTTTATTTGCAAGTCCACCATAGAGAATAGTGTATGGAATTTTTGAGCGTTTTTTAAAGTCCTTTAGTTTTTTAAGCTGTTTTTTTTGTTCTATATCAGCTTCATAACAAACACTTATTATTTCTAAACCAGAGGTGTGTAAATCATTATATAACTCTTTTAAGACTTTTGTTTCATCTAGGCAATTCGGGCACCAAGTCCCCATAATCTGAATAATTACAACTTTATTTTGATAGTTAGCACTTGAAAATAAAAAAGGCTTGCCATTTAGTTGTTTTGCATGGTTAAAGACAAAAGGTTGATTTTTGGAAATCAAATAACTTAATGAATCTGGATTCCGCAAACTTGCATTTTCATTTCTTAAAGCTGTCCAAGTTGTTCTGTATTTTGAACCACTGTAAAAAATACCATTAATACTATCTCCCTTAATTTCTCCTGTAAAAACATATGCGTGAGCTCCATCAAAAGATGAAAGCGCAAAATTTCCACCACTAATATTCCCCTCTAAAAAACGATAATCTCCCGTTTCTGTTTGAAAAGTCCCACTTATACTATTTCCATTTGATTTAAAAATCCCAAGTGCATTACTTTCATCTTTTTGATCAGGGCTAAACTTAACTTCCCATCTTCCATCTATTACAAATGGCTGAGTTATAAAATTAGAAGCTGGAAAAGAAAATCGTGGATCATTTGAAAAATAAGCGCTTAAGGGAATTTTAATGTTTTTGTGTTTTCTATTATCTAACCAATACCCCCTTAAATATTTTCCAAATTCATCTACCTTAAACACCAATTTCCCATCCATTTCTGGGAAATAAGCATGGATTGAATCTGATTGAAAACGAATTTTTGTCAGTTGAATTTTTTCTTCTGCATTGATTACAGCAATTTCAAACTTTTTTTCTTTAGAAAATTCTAGGTTAAATGGCAAAACCAATCTGTCGTTTAATGCTAATTCAGCATGCCAGTTTCCTAAAGTGATATTCTTTATTTTTTGAGAATACACGAGATTTGTAATTGTAAGAAATAAGATGATGAACTTTAATTTCATTTATTTTTTGTGTCTTGAAAAATTAAATTATTTAAAGAATAAATGTAATGCGTAAATTAAGATATAGCAAGAAATAACCATAACTTTGCTAAAATTAATCGTATGTATCGAATATATCTACCACTTATTTTTATCCTTATTGTTCTAATTTACTTAATCTATGGATTCATCGCAAAGAAGGATTCTACCAAACATTTAGCGATTTTAAAAATCACTGCTTTTTTTTCATTGCTATGGTTCGTTCTATTCTTTGTATTTTTATTTTAGAATACTTGTAAAAAGATAATGGGAGAAACAACAAATACATCAAAATCAAATTCTATAGAGAAAGAAACCTTAATCAAGGCATTTCGATTGATGAGTACTGCAAAATTTTTAGCAGAAAAATACGAGGAAAATAAAGAGCTTACTTCAAAATATGTACACGCCACATCTCGAGGGCATGAAGCAATTCAATTAGCGCTTGGACTGCAACTTAAACCTCAAGATTGGGTCTCTCCCTATTACAGAGATGATAGTATTCTCTTGGGAATTGGTATTTCACCATACGAATTAATGTTGCAGGTTTTCGCAAAAAAGGATGATCCTTTTTCTGGTGGCCGCACCTACTATTGTCATCCCTCATTGAACCGTGATGACATGCCAAAAATCATTCATCAATCTTCTGCTACTGGAATGCAAGCTATTCCTACTACGGGAATTGCAATGGGAATTGAGTACCAAGAAAATACAGGATTAACAAAGCCTGAAACAGGAGAAGCACCAATAGTAGTCTGTTCTTTAGGAGATGCTGCATGCACTGAAGGAGAAGTTTCTGAAGCATTTCAAATGGCAACTTTGAAACAATTTCCGATTGTTTTTCTCGTACAAGACAATGGCTGGGATATATCTGCAACCGCCAAAGAAACTAGAGCGCAAGATATTTCGGAATATGCAAAAGGATTTCAGGGGCTTGAAGTTAGAACGATAGATGGAAGTGATTTTATTGAATCTTATTCTACCATTCAAGAAGTATTTGAAATCGTTCGAAATGAAAGGCGGCCATTCATTATTCATGCAAAAGTTCCCTTGTTAGGTCATCATACTTCTGGTGTCAGAAAAGAATGGTATCGCGATGATTTGGATGAAGCTGCAAAAAATGATCCCTATCCCAAACTAAAATTAGAACTAGAAAAAAAAGGTTTTAGTTTAGCTGAATTTATAAATCTTGAAGCTGCGACAAGAAAATTAGTAGATTCAGAATACGAAAAAGCGCTTATTTCTGAGGATCCAAGTCCTGAAAGTGTAACAGATTATATTTTTGCTCCAACATTAATTTTAGAAGAAAGCGGTGAACGTGAACCAAAAGGGAAGAAAAAAACTGTAATGGTTGATTCTGCCTTGTTTGCCATGAGAGAAATATTAGAGAAACATCCTGAAGCTTTATTGTATGGCCAAGATGTTGGTGGGCGCTTAGGAGGAGTTTTTCGGGAAGCTGCAACTTTAGGGCAAACATTTGGTGAATTGCGCGTTTTTAATACACCCATTCAAGAAGCATTTATTATTGGTTCAACGGTTGGAATGTCTGCAGTTGGATTAAAGCCGATTGTTGAAGTTCAATTTGCCGATTATATTTGGCCAGGATTAAATCAATTATTTACGGAAGTTTCAAGATCTTATTACCTTTCCAATGGAAAATGGCCAGTAAGTTGCGTAATTCGTGTTCCAATCGGCGCTTACGGTTCTGGTGGACCTTATCATTCTTCAAGTGTAGAATCTATTTTATGCAATATTCGTGGAATTAAAGTAGTTTATCCTTCAACAGGCGCAGATTTAAAAGGCTTGTTAAAAGCAGCTTTTTACGATCCAAATCCAGTTGTAATTTTAGAACACAAAGGATTGTATTGGTCAAAAATTTCAGGAACGGAAGGAGCTATGTCGATTGAACCAAGTGATGATTATGTGATTCCAATTGGTAAAGCAAGAATCGTTCAAGAAGCTACGAAAGAAAATATCTCAAATGGTACTTCTTGTGGTATAATAACTTATGGACGAGGAGTTTACTGGGCAGTTGAAGCTTCTTTGGAGTTTGCTGGTAAAGTTGAGATTTTGGATTTACGAAGTATTAATCCTCTGGATCACGAAGCAATGAATAGCTTGTGTCAATCTCATGGAAAAATATTAATTGTTACTGAAGAATCGATTGAATGTTCTTTCGCTTTAGGATTGGCTGGAAGATTACAGAGAGATAATTTTAATTTCTTGGATGCGCCTATTCAAATTGTAGGGTCTGTTGATACTCCTGCTATACCATTAAATTCTAGTTTGGAAGCGGAATTACTGCCAAATGCCGAAAAAGTTAAGAAGATAATACAACAACTTTTACTTTATTGATCAACTTCAATACACTTAAACTGCTTAAACACAAAGAAATAAAATAATATTGCGCTTATTAACTATTATCATTTTATTGGTTTGCTTCAGAATGAGTTATGGTAAAAGTGGTTCAAGTTCCATTTTATAAAAGAAAAAAGGCAAACCATAAGCCGGGTTCTGTAATCTTTGTTGAACGAATCAACGCAGTTGTCTATCATTTATCTAGTTCCAAACTCACGCTTGGAATCAATCAACCTACCCTCCGAGATTGGGCGAGCAACCCTCAAGCCTCGGTATATTTGGTCTTTCAGTTCGTAAGGTTTACCTTGCCTTTGACATCACTGCCAAAGCGGTGAGCTCTTACCTCACCTTTTCACCTTTTCCTTTGAGCGAACTCAAGGGTAGTTTTCCTTTCTGTGGCACTTTCTGTTCCCAATGGATTGATCCACTAAGACCTTCCCGTTAGGAAGTACGACGCTCTGTACTGCCCGGACTTTCCTCTCCCTATTATAAAAACAAGCAGCGATAGACTGATTTGCCTAAAGCAAAGGTAGGGAATTAAAGTTTTATGAATTTAATTTTCTTGCTAGTATTCTCTGAATTCAAAGAAATAAAATAGCTTCCGATTAGAAGTTCAGAGATATCAATTTCTAATTTAGATAAATCAATGGAATTTTTCTGTGAGATAAGTTTTCCAGTTATGTCGTAAATTTCATAATCGCTAATTGATGCAGAGGATGTAATAGTTAGCTTATTTTCTGCTGGATTTGGAACGAGAGAAAAATACAAATCATCTCCTTGATCGTATAAACCACTAGTAGAATACGAATCTTGGTAGTCAATAGATTGTAATAGCTCAGAACCATTTGTAATTGAAGTAACTATTTTCAGTAAAACATCTTTTTTGCTTTCTCCAATCCATTCGTATTCTACTGTTTGAATTGGAGGTGTACCAATCCATGTAGCTGGAAAACCAGGAATTACGCCTAAATAAATAGAGTCTATTTCATTTATCAGATGTTTTAACCTCAACACATTGTAAGTTCCATTTGGTAAAATTAAGGAACCCCATCCGTCAACACTAGAAGAGCGTTGTCGGTGCTGTTTGAACTTAAAATCAGCAACTGGATTAAAATCCACCAAAGTATAGCCCCTCGAATTGTAAGAGTCATTATAATCTAAAGGCAAGCTATAACGTGTTTCAATTGTATCTGATTTAAACGGTACAGCTTGAGAATTGACACTCAGAGAATAGCCAATAGAAGAAATTTTACTAGAAGATGAATGCGTGTAAGCATTCAAATCAGAGACAGAAACAGGTAGAAAAGTGCTTAAAAATTCAATGGGTAAATCAGTATTTTGGGTAAAATAACTTGCTTGGTAATTCTGAGGTGCAAAAAAACCAAAAGTAGCTTGTACAAGTATAGAGCCAAACCCAATAGGATTGAAGTTTTTAACGTATTGTCCAGTTGAAGTTAACGAACTAAAATTCCAGGTATTATTTGGTCCAGTAGTTGAGAAATCTATTGCTTGATCCATTGCTTGACTGTAGCGCACCGTGTCATTTGGATTGGCAAAATCTGTTTCCTGTAATGAAATCTGACTATAAGAAAAATTGAAATAGAATAAAAACAGAAAAAACTGAATAAAAGATTGAATACTATTTTTCATAAATATGAATTTAAGCAAATGTATAAAAGAATTGAAAAACAACTTAAAAATAAATACTTAGAATTGAGCTATTTACAATTCACTCTTTCTTCTCTTTCTTTTTTTCAGGAACGGGATCATAACCATGACCGCCACGAGGGTGACATGAAGCAATTCGTTTTATTCCTAAAAAAGTTCCTTTAATTGGGCCCCAAACTTTTAATGCTTCTATCATGTAATGAGAACATGTTGGAGTGTATCTACAAGAAGCTGGTAAAATTGGAGAAATAAACCATTGGTAAATCTTCACCAAGAAAATAAGAGGAGAAATAAGGATGGTTTTTAAGCGCATAGTTCAAAGATACTTTATATTTAAACACTTTTATGTTGCTAACATTATTGTAACAAATTTTACAATATAAGTTTGTAGAGTATCTTTATTAAAAAAATTAAATTACATGAAAACTCTCTTTTCATTACTTTTTCAGTTTTATCTTTTTCAGTTTTATTCACAGCCCCTAAATTCATGGTCTGACGAGAAAATAATGGTGAAGAAAGCTTCAGAAGTAAGTACAATTATGAATGCAGAAATGATTTTTACAGAGCGTTGGGACATTCTTCCACAACCACAGTTTTGGAAACAGATTATGCTTTTATCACCAGATTCGTGTTTAATTAATATAGCTGCAACAAGAGTTGTTCTGAAAAAAATGTCTAATAAAGATTGGAATAGTCAAAGTGAACTTGAAAAAGACAGCGTTAGACAGAATTTACGAAAAGAATTCGGACTAAGTAATTCTGATAGGATATATGTTACAACAGGAAAAAATGATTTCTTTAAATTCAAAGAAGTCTATCCCTCTTTATCAAAAGGAGTAGCTGCATTTGAAAAATTTGGAGTTGACCCTTGGTATGCTCAAGCAATTCTTCTTATTGAAAGTCCCGGCCAATTAAAAAAATCTATTTCTGGCGCCTACGGAGCCTTCCAGTTAATGCCAAATGTTGCCCGTGCTCAAGGATTAACTGTAAACAATACAATCGACGAGCGGGCTAACTTTGAACGCTGTGCTTACGGCTCTGCGAGATTAATTCAAAAAATTTGTATTCCAGAAGCCAAAAATATTTTAGCGCCTTATTCACTTAAATACAATGAAACTGATCTTTGGTTTCGACTTTTTGTTATGCATGTATATCATGCAGGAGCTGGAAATGTAGCAGCAGTAATCGCTAAAATTCATCCTAAAGAAGCTTCCCAGCAAATTATTTTAGACATGTGGCAAAATACTGGGGGTGGTTTTGGAAATAATTCGCAAAATTACACGCAACTTGCATTAGCTGCTCAACTCATCATTCATGATATGATTTATAAAGAATGTGATGAAATTTCTGAATGTGCATCTCGTTAAGCAGAAATAAATTTTATCGAAAGTGAATTGACACAATGGCGTGTATTTTTCTCAGTAAAAAACTCTCCTTCAAAAACATGCCCTAAGTGTCCGGTACAATTTCCGCAGATAATCTCAACTCTTCTTCCATCTGCATCTTTTACTCGTTTAACATTGTTTTCAAAGTCAGCGTCAAAACTTGGCCAACCACAGCCTGAATCAAATTTCGAGTTGCTACTATAAAGTGGATGCTCGCATCTTCGGCAAACAAAAATTCCATTCTGAGAAAATTTAGTATACTCTCCAGAATTTGGATATTCTGTGCCTTTTGATTCAATAATATACGATTCTTCCTTCGTTAAAGCATGCCAATTTTCTTTTTTCAATGTCATACACTCATTTTTAAAAATCCATCTTTAATAACAAGCTTAGAAGGCAAATTGTTTGTGTATAATCCACCAGTACCTAAACCCTGCGGTAAAATAATCGGATAATTTCCTGTAAACTGAGAAATTGCATTTAAGCCAATTGATGATTCTAAGGCAGAGGTAATCCACCACGAAATTGATCGTTCTTCCGCTAATTCAATCCATTCCTTGCAGCCATAAAAACCGCCATGTAAGCTTGGTTTAAGAACGATAAACTGAGGGCAGACAAAATCCAATAATGATCTTCGTTCTTCTCTGGTTGAAATACCAATTAATTCTTCATCCAAAGCAAGAGGAATAATATTTTTTTTACATAAATAAGCTAGTTTTTCTAACTGTCCAGATTGAATAGGTTGTTCAATTGAGTGAACATCTAACTCTTTTAACTGCAGTAATTTCTCTTCTATTTCATCTGGTGAAAAAGCCCCATTTGCATCAACTCGGATCGTTATTTGGTTAGCATTAAAGCGAGTACGAATTTTCTCAATTAAAGCTAATTCTTTATTAAAAGCAAGAGCGCCAATTTTTATTTTAATGGTTGAAAATCCTGCCTGAATTTTTGAATCAATTTGATCTTGCATAAATTCCACATCACCCATCCACACCAAACCGTTTATAGGAATTTGTGAAAGCCCTTCTGAAAAATTATTTTTATAAATCAATCCCTTCCCTCCATTCAGGAAATCTAAAGCAGCTGTTTCAAAACCAAAAATAAGTGAAGGATAGGAACGAAATTTGCTATAAAAAAGTTGGATATTTTCAGTAAATTCAACTGTTTTTAGTGAATTTAAATCATTTATCTCTAGCTGATTTTCGATGAATTCAACTACTAAATTAATTAGAGAGAGATAACTCTTTTCATCTTTAAAATCTGGCGATAAACCAGGAATAATGCTGAATTCTCCTTGACCACAAGTTCCATTCTCGTCTGATATTTTTAATATCCAAGAAGGTTTTTCTTTTAAAATTCCGCGACTTGTTCCACTTGGAATCTTAAAATTTAATACAATTTTATCAATGGAAGCTTTCATGACAATATTTTCCTAAGCATGATGATAGGGTTCATTTCTAATGATTGAAAAGGCGCGATAAAGTTGTTCTAAAAAAATTAATCTAACCATTTGGTGCGAATAAGTCATCGCTGAAAGAGACATTTTAAAATTTGCGCGCCTGTATAATTCATCATCAAATCCGTATGCTCCACCTACTATAAATGTTATACAATTCGGTATTTCCATTGATTTATTCTCTAGCCATGAGGCAAATTTATTAGAGGAAAACTGCTGGCCATTTTCATCTAATAAGACAACAAAATCATTTGGTGAAATTTTACTTAAAAGTAATTCCCCCTCCTTTTTTTTTAGAACTTCTGTACTTATATTTTTTGGGTTTTTTACATCAGAAACTTCAACTCGAAGAAAATTACAATAATGAATAATTCTATTTTCGTAAATAGTTTCTCCCTCTTTTAGATAGGCAAAATTAGTTTTACCAAGGACTAAAAACTTTATTTTCATGAGATAACTAACTAAACAGCTATAACAGCTTTTACGTCAGGAGCAGATATTTTTAAGGCTTCTTCTAATCCTGCTTTCAAAGTCATTTTGCTCATTGAACAATCACTGCAAGATCCTAATAAGTGAACTTTTACAATCCCATCATCTGTAATTTCAACCAACTCCATATCTCCACCATCAGCATGTAAAAAAGGGCGTAATTGAAGTAAAGCGGTGTTTACTTTTTCGGTAATACTAGCTATATTGATTTCAGACATGTCAATTCTATTTTTTAGTAGCTATTAGATTCTTTAATTCTTCTGTAAAGTTATGAACTAATTCATCAAAAGCACGAGAAATTGGGGTATTTTCTTGATAAACAGCAGGTCGACCGGCATCACCGGCTTCGCAAACACTTTGAACAAGAGGAATTGAACCAAGAAATGGAACGTTCATGCCTTGCGCCAAATTTTTTGCGCCATCTCTTCCAAAAATATAGTATTTATTATCAGGAAGTTCAGCAGGAGTAAACCAAGCCATATTTTCTACAATTCCAATAACAGGTACCTTTAATGTGTCCATTTTAAACATATTAACACCTCTGCGAGCATCTGCTAAAGCAACTTCTTGCGGCGTACTTACGATTACAACACCATCTAAAGGAACAGCCTGCACAAGCGAGAGATGAATATCTCCTGTTCCTGGAGGTAAATCAATCAACAAATAATCTAATTCACCCCAATGAGCATCTGTAAACATTTGAGTAAGTGCTTTTGAAGCCATTGGGCCACGCCAAACAACAGCGTTATCCTGATCTGTAAAAAATCCAATTGATAGTAGCTTTACACCTTGTGCTAAAATTGGTTCAATCATTGAAATGCCATCAATATCAATCATTTTTGGTCTGTCACCAACAACATCAAACATAGTTGGCATTGATGGTCCGTAAATATCCGCATCAACAATACCAACCTTAAATCCTTTTTTCTGCAGCCCGCCCGCAAGATTAGAGGTAATTGTAGACTTCCCTACTCCTCCCTTACCAGAGGCAATCGCAACAATATATTTTACATCAGGAAGAATTTTCCTTCTCTTTTCTTTAGATTCACTCGTCAATCCTTTTACGTTACAATCCACTTCTAAAGAAGAGCCAAAAACGCGTTTTAAATTAAATGAAACAGCTTCTTGCATCCGTTTTCTAGCATGAAGTGCAGGATTGGATACTTGAATTGATAATTCAATACGCTGCTCTAAGATTTTTAAATCTTCAATCAAATTCAAACTTACAATGTCTTTTTTTAAATCAGGTTCAATTATATTTCCTAATACTCTAAGGACCTCTTCACGATTTAATTCCATCTTATTTATTGTTTTTTTTAAAAGATTTTACAGATTTATAAACAAAATCAATCACTTTTTTAGAATCTCCAGACTCTCTATTTGTGAACTGATAATTTATCCCATTCATATTTATAACTGAAAACAAATGGTATGAAGAAGAGTTTACGTTCCCTAATTTTTTTCTAATAGTTCTTTTGAATAACAGTAAATTTTTCTCTTCTTTAAGAATTTCTATTTTATAATATTTATTGTTAGTAAATAATTTTTTCTTGAATTCGGGAAATAAATAAGGATAATCTCCATAATCTTCAATAAAAAGCTCGAAATTTTTGCCGACTGCTATTTTCCACTTATAATCTCCAAGCTCATGAATTACTTCTGGCATGAAAGTAGCTCCTATACCAGCCGTTGCATCTGGAATTTTAATTGAAGCATCAATATCATACTTACCAAGATTAATATCTTGAAACTGGTAATAATCAATCTCATTTATTGGCGGTGATTCCGATTTACAATTTAAGAGAATAAAACTCAAAAAGAAAATTAATACAGTAAATGAATTTAATTTCATAGCACAAAGATACAGAATTGATTAATAGTTACTTTTTTTATTCAACTTTGTAAAATGATAAAAACATCACTAATTCTTGGGACTATATTGGTATGGCTTGCAATTATTATAGGAGCCTTTGGAGCACACTTTTTAAAAACAATATTGGACACTAATCAACTAGCATCTATTGAAACAGGTATTCGCTACCAACTTATTCAAGGAATTGCAATTGTTGTGCTCTCTCTTAATTCAGATAAATTTAAATTTTCACTTATTAAAATACTAAATAGCATGATAATTGGACTCTGTTTCTTCAGTTTTTCAATTTACCTTCTAGTATTTTTTAATAAAATAGGTTTACATATTCCATTCTTAGGATTGCTCACACCAATTGGAGGAGCAATATTAATTGGATCATGGATTTACCTAACAATATGTCTCTTGCGTAAATCCTAATCATTCTTCTGAAGGCTTTACTATTGCTATGGTTTTATAAAAACCACATAATTTTTTTTAAAAAATTTAAACTTTTTTTCATGTAATTGTTTCTTATATGAAAATAGTTATTACTTTTGATTAGAAAAGCATCATTATTTAGATTATTTAATAAGCAAATATGGAAAAATTAATAATTGGAAGTAAAATTCCTTCTATTACATCAAGTGATCAAAATGGAAAAGAAATCAATCTTTCTCAATTTAATGGTAAAAAACTTGTAGTCTACTTTTATCCAAAAGACGATACTCCTGGCTGTACAGCTCAAGCATGCAGCTTAAGAGATAGCTTTGAAATATTAGTCGAAAAAGAAATAGTAATTCTTGGTGTAAGTGCAGATAGTGCACAAGCTCACACAAAATTCATTCAAAAATACAAGTTGCCGTTTTCTCTATTGGCTGATACGGAAAAGGAAATTATCAAAGCATTTGGTGTATGGGGATCAAAAAAATTCATGGGGAGAACATATGACGGAATCCACCGGACAAGTTTTTTATTTAATGAAGACTCCACTCTGATTGCTGTTTTAGACAAGCCTAATACAAAAGATCATGCAAATGAAATACTACAAACATACAAATTATAAGAAGGTCGTAAATAACTTACAATCATCGCATCATAAATTTGTAGCATAATAAAAACACAATACTAACACATTTAAAAAAATCAATATGTCAAAACAAGAATTAAACACAGAAAAGCTAAAAGCACTTCAACTAACAATGGAAAAATTAGATAAAACATTCGGAAAAGGTGCAGTAATGAAATTAGGTGATTCTCCCGTTGAAAAAGTAGAGGTAATTCCAACAGGATCTATAACATTAGATCTAGCATTAGGAATTAATGGCTATCCAAAAGGAAGAGTAGTTGAAATATACGGTCCCGAATCATCAGGAAAAACAACGCTCGCAATACATGCTATTGCTGAAGTTCAAAAGCAAGGAGGAATTGCAGCTTTTATAGATGCAGAACATGCATTTGACCAGTTTTACGCTAAAAAATTAGGTGTTGATATCGCAAATTTATTAATTTCTCAGCCGGACAACGGAGAACAAGCTTTAGAAATTGCAGACAACCTTATTCGGTCTGGAGCAGTAGATTTAGTTGTTATTGATTCAGTTGCAGCATTAACTCCAAAAGCAGAAATTGAAGGTGAAATGGGAGATTCTCAAATGGGACTTCAGGCACGATTAATGTCAAAAGCATTAAGAAAATTAACAGGTTCTATTAGTAAAGCAGGATGCTGTTGTATCTTCATCAATCAACTTAGAGAAAAAATTGGTGTTATGTTCGGTAATCCAGAAACAACAACTGGAGGAAATGCACTTAAGTTTTATTCTTCAGTAAGACTTGACATTAGAAGATCAACTCAATTGAAAGATGGTGAAGAAGTAATTGGTAATCGCGTGAAAGTAAAGGTTGTTAAAAATAAAGTTGCCCCTCCGTTCAGAAAAGCAGAATTTGATATTATGTATGGAGAAGGTATTTCCAAAGTTGGAGAAATAATTGATCTTGGAGTTGAACTTAATATTCTTAAGAAAAGTGGTTCATGGTTTTCTTATGGAGAAACAAGATTAGGACAAGGTAGAGATTCTATAAAGACCTTATTACTTGACAACCTTGAATTAGCTGATGAACTAGAAGCTAAAATCAAAGAAGCAATAGTAAGTCCAAATTTAAAATTAGAAGTTTTACAAGATTGATTTAATAATAGATTGGTTAAAATTGAGGGGGAAACCCCTCTTTTTTTTGAAGTATAATTAATAAACACTGTACTTCATAGTCCTTTTAGTAATTTTCTATTCATCCAAAACTATTGTATTTTAATAACTTGAACTTCCTTGGACTTTTAGTGTAACTCTTTTTTTTATTGTTCGTATTCAAACAGATTGGCTTAAAAACACTATTTTTGCCCTCGATTAATTAAAATTTAAACAGAAAAATATGAATGCAATTATGATTTATGTTCCTATAGCTATGGCTATAATTGGCCTATTATTTATGGCTATTAAACGATCTTGGGTATTAAAGCAAGATGCCGGCGACGGTAAAATGAAAGAGATTTCCGATTATATATACGAAGGTGCATTGGCTTTTCTTAAAGCTGAATACCGCTTATTAGCAATTTTTGTAGTCTTAGCAAGTATTTTATTGGCGGGGATTTCCTTCATTGTTCCAACTACTCACATATTAATTGTTGTAGCATTTATTTTCGGAGCTTTCTTTTCGGCTTTAGCTGGAAACATGGGAATGAAAATCGCTACAAAAACAAATGTTCGAACAACACAAGCAGCTCGTACAAGTTTACCTCAAGCATTGAGAGTTGCTTTTGGTGGTGGAACTGTAATGGGTTTAGGTGTTGCTGGTTTAGCTGTTTTAGGTTTAACAACTTTCTTTATTTTATTCTTCCACTTCTTCATGGGAGGAAATTGGGCAAATGGTGGTACAGATAAAATGACAATTGTACTTGAAACTTTAGCTGGATTTTCTTTAGGAGCTGAGTCAATTGCTTTATTTGCGCGTGTTGGTGGAGGTATTTACACAAAAGCCGCAGACGTTGGTGCAGATCTAGTAGGAAAAGTAGAAGCTGGAATTCCAGAAGATGACCCTCGTAATCCTGCAACAATTGCAGATAACGTAGGAGATAATGTTGGAGACGTTGCTGGAATGGGTGCCGATTTATTTGGTTCTTATGTTGCAACCGTATTAGCTGCCATGGTTCTTGGCAACTATGTGATTAAAGATATGGGAGGAGTAATAAATGATGCTTTTGGAGGAATTGGTCCAATTTTATTGCCGATGTCGATTGCTGGCTTTGGAATTCTTTTCTCAATTATTGGAACCATGCTTGTTAAAATTACAAGTAATGATGCAAAAGAAGCGCAAGTTCAAAAAGCACTAAACATTGGAAACTGGGTATCGATTGTTCTTACAGCTATTGCTTGTTTCGTATTGGTAAGATATATGTTACCAGAAACAATGTCAATGAATTTCTTTGGTGAAGGCTTGAAAGAAATTTCATCATTAAGAGTGTTTTATGCAACTTTAGTTGGTTTAGTAGTTGGTGGTGCAATTTCATCTGTAACTGAATATTACACAGGCCTAGGTACGAAACCAGTATTGAAAATTGTACAAAAATCTTCTACCGGTGCAGGAACTAACGTGATAGCGGGTCTAGCAACTGGAATGATTTCTACTTTCCCAACGGTTATCTTGTTTGCAGCTGCAATCTGGGGTTCTTATGAATTAGCAGGATTTTATGGGGTAGCTTTAGCAGCTTCAGCAATGATGGCAACAACTGCTATGCAATTGGCGATTGATGCTTTCGGACCTATTTCTGATAACGCAGGTGGAATTGCTGAAATGAGTGAATTACCGAAAGAAGTTCGTCAACGAACAGATATTTTAGACTCCGTAGGTAACACAACTGCTGCAACAGGAAAAGGCTTTGCTATCGCTTCGGCTGCATTGACTTCATTAGCACTATTTGCTGCCTATGTTACCTTCACTGGTATTGATGGAATAAATATCTTTAAAGCACCTGTATTAGCGATGTTGTTTATTGGTGGTATGATTCCTGTAGTTTTCTCTGCATTAGCAATGAATTCTGTTGGTAAAGCTGCAATGGATATGGTATATGAAGTTCGCCGTCAATTCAAAGAAATTCCTGGAATTATGGAAGGTACTGGCAAACCTGAATATGGAAAATGTGTTGAAATTTCAACTAAAGCAGCGCTTAGAGAAATGATGTTGCCAGGAGTTATGACGATTGGATTTCCAATTGCAATAGTTCTTTTAGGTAAATTAGTATATGGTGATAACAATCAGTTAATAGCTGAGATGCTTGGTGGATATATGGCTGGAGTTACCGTTTCTGGTGTTCTTTGGGCAGTTTTCCAAAATAATGCAGGTGGAGCTTGGGATAATGCAAAAAAATCATTTGAAGCAGGTGTTGAAATCAATGGCGAAATGACTTACAAAGGTTCTGATGCACACAAGGCAGCAGTAACCGGAGATACGGTTGGTGATCCATTTAAAGACACTTCAGGTCCATCTATGAATATCTTAATCAAATTAACGTGTTTAATTGGTTTGGTAATCGCTCCAATTTTAGGAAGTGGGCATCATGATGCTAAAAAAGCGAATGGATGCGATACAACCAAGTGTGAAATGATAGATGGTAAATGTGTTACCAGCACTACAGGAAAATGCGATATAAGCCAATGTTCTAAAATGACTAGCGAAGAATGTGCTAAAATGTGTGATGAAAAAGGATGCAGCCCTGAAGAAAAAAAAGCATGTCTCTCTAATTATGGTGAAGATGGAAAATGGATTGGCAATCAAACAGGGAAATGTGAGAGTAGTAATAAAGATTGTTGCAAAAAAAAGTAACTTAAATTATTCATATTTTAAAGCCAGGTTTTCCTGGCTTTTTTTTTAATATAGAATCATCCTATATGCTTAACCCTGAAAATACCTTGATAAATAAGATAGATTTCTTTCAACAAGTGTATCAAGTGGTAAAACTGATTCCTAAAGGGCGAGTTACATCCTATGGCGCTATTGGAAACTATTTAGGAGCTAAAAAATCGGCGAGGATGGTTGGCTGGGCAATGAATGCATCACATGCGCATTTGGATATTCCTGCTCATCGTGTAGTAAATAGAAATGGGATATTAAGCGGAAAATTTCACTTTGAAAAAGAATGCACTATGCAAGAAAAATTAGAATCAGAGGGAATAACTGTTGTAAAAGATCAAATTCAAAATTTTAAAATTATTTTCTGGGATCCTAGCAAAGAATTAGCAATATAAATTCTATACTTGCTTAGCAAAGAAAATTAAAGAATTCTATTAATTTTGCAGAAAAACTAAGCATGAAATTCGGTACAAAAGCAATACACGCTGGTGTTCATCCTGATCCAGCAACTGGAGCTATTATGACACCAATTTATCAAACTTCAACGTATGTTCAAGATGGTGTCGGAAATCACAAAGGATATGAATATTCGCGTACTCAAAATCCTACGCGTCATGCACTAGAAAAAAATATTGCTGCCATTGAAAATGGTAAATTCGGCGCTTGTTTCGGTTCAGGGTTAGCAGCAATAGACTGCGTAATTAAAATGCTTAATTCAGGTGATGAAGTAATTTCTACGAATGATTTATACGGCGGTTCATATCGTATTTTTAAAACTATTTTTGAAAAATATGGCATCGTTTTTCATTTTGTGGACATGCAAAATACGTCAGAGGTAGAACGAGTGTTAAATAATAATACTAAAATCATATGGGTTGAGACGCCCACAAACCCAATGATGAATATTATTGATATTTCTGCGATGTCAAAGATTGCAAAAAAATCAGGAGCTCTTTTATGCGTGGACAATACTTTTGCAACTCCTTACTTACAAACTCCATTAGATTTGGGCGCAGATATTGTAATGCATTCCGTTACGAAATACTTAGGTGGACATTCAGATGTTATTATGGGCGCATTGGTTACTTCAAATGATAAGATAGCAGATGAAATGTATCGAATACAAAATTCCTCAGGTGCTGTAACTGGACCAATGGATTCATTTCTTGTCTTACGAGGAATAAAAACACTGCATCTTCGTATGCAAAGACACTGTGAAAATGGAGAGAAAATAGCACATTACTTAAAAACCAATTCAAAAATTGAGAAAGTTTATTGGCCAGGTTTTGAAGATCACCCTAACCATACAATTGCAAAACAACAAATGCGTGGGTTTGGTGGAATGATTTCTTTTACATTAAAAGGCAATAATCTGGAAGATGCACTCAGAATTGTCAAAAAAGTAAAGTTATTTGCACTTGCTGAATCCTTAGGAGGTGTAGAATCTTTGATTGGACATCCTGCAACAATGACGCATGCATCAATCCCAAAAGAAGTTAGAGAAAAAAGTGGTGTCGTTGATTCACTTATTCGCTTAAGCGTGGGTGTTGAAGATGTTTCAGACTTAATAGATGACTTAAAACAGGCTCTTATTTAATTTAAAGTGTCTCCAACATTTTAAAAAATTGCTCCTTTTTCGCCTGAGAAAGTGGGATTTCAGTGCCATCTTTCATAATAACACATCCTCCTTCATGTTTGTCGTAACGGTCAACATAATTCAAGTTAATCAAATGAGACTGTTGCACACGAAAAAAAGAAAGATCAGATAACAACATATCATATTCTTTTAGTGTCTTAGAAACCAAGATTTTTTTTCCTTCAGCAAAAAAGAAGAAAGTGTAATTTTTATCGGATTCACATCTAACAATATTGTCAATATCAACAATAAACATGCTCTCAAGTGTTTTTAAAATTAATTTCTTTTTTTTGTGAGCTTGTATGTTATTATCTAAAGCAACAAAAGGGTAATTGCTTTTCTTTTGGTCAAGTGACTTTATTGCTTTTAACAATGCAGTCTTAAGTTCATCACTAGCTAAAGGCTTTAAGATATAATCTAAAGCACTGAATTTAATAGCTTGAATTGCATATTCCTGATATGCTGTTATAAATATCACCTCAAATTTTTTATCAGGAATAGCCTTTAAGACATCAAAACCGTTTCCGTCAGGCATTTGAATATCTAAAATAACTAAATCAGGCTGAATTCGTTCGATTGCAGAAATTGCGGTTTTAACATTTTCACCGTCAGTGTAAACATCTAAATTTAAACCAAAAGAATTAATCATTTTCTTGATTAATTGTCGTGTTGGATTTTCATCATCAACAATAAGAATTTTTTTATTCATCTTTTAAAATTTAAATCAATTATTTTCAAACTTAAGAGGAATTTTTATGATAACCTCTGTTCCAATTTCATTTAATTCATCATAATCACTAATTTTTAAATTTCCTTTCGTCTTATATTTCTGATTAATAATTCGAATTCTTTCTCGTGTAATATCAATAGCCATTGAATTATGACTCTTTATTTTTTGAGTGTTTTTTGATCCCTTTCTTCCTACTCCATTGTCAGAAATAATTATCTGAAGCATTTTATTCTCCTCTGTAATTGTAATATTTATACAGCCATCAACAAGCGTATGTAATTGTCCGTGTTCAATTGCATTTTCAATAAAAGGCTGGGTAATCATTGGGGGAATTAAGGCTTGTTTTTCTACTAAGAGCTCGTCAATATTTAACTTAAAATCAAATCTATCTTCAAAACGCATTTTTTGTGTTGTTAAATATTTTTCGATTATTTCTAACTCTAATTCAAGTGGTATAAACTCTTTCGATGAATTTTCCAATATAAGGCGAATCAATCTGGAAAAATTAACTAGAAATTGAGAAGACTTATCTGGTTCATGGCTATAAATATAACTTTGAATTCCAGACATTGCATTAAAAATAAAATGTGGATTCATTTGAGAACGCAACAAAGACTGTGATAACTCAGCTTCTTTTTGACTTTGTTTTAATTTATTTTGACGGCTTCTGAAAATCAGAAAAAATAATAGTAATAATAGTAATACAGCAAAAACAACGATAATAAAAATCTGTCTGGTAAGCTTTATTGTTATCATTTCCTTTGCTTGAATTGATTCTTTTTGATAGGAAATCAACCTTTCTCGTTCTTCTCTTAAATTTGATTCTGTTAGTTGTAAAACTTTACTTCCTTCTGTTGAGAATGCATTGTATTCCAAAATACTTAGGTATAAATTCTGATAATTGTAAGCTAATTGTAACTGATTCTTTTTAAAATATAATTCTGATAACAACTTATAATTTTGAGAAAGCTCGCCTGATTTGCTTCCTTGGCTTACTACTTTTAACAAGTATAATTCTGCTTGTAATAAATCTCCCTTTTGTAAATAAAGTTTCCCAAGATTATTGAAAACTAAATCTAACTCCTGCTTCTCACCCGAAATTCCTAAATAATCTATAGCTGAATTAAAATAATCTATAGCTGATTCATAATCTGCTTTTTGAGTAGCTATTTGACCTAAAACATTAGTGCATGTGCCAAGATTTCTATAATCATTAAAAGTTTTAAATTGCGCTAATGCTTCGCTTATTGTTTTGTTTGCTTTAGTAAGATTTTCACGAGCAAGAAACAATTTAGCAAAATAAATCTTCAATTTTGCTTCCTCATAAAAATCTGATAAACGAGTTGAAAAAGTAGTTGCTTTTTTTAAATATATAGTAGTTTCGTCAAAATTACCTACATCAAAAGAAATTTCGGCAATAGACCTGTAGGCTAAAGACTTAAAATAAGTGTGATCTAATTCTTCAGCAAGATAAAGGAATTTAAATTCTTCGTTAATTGCTTCAAGATAATTCCTAAAAAAAAAATGAACCTTTGCTTGGTGATGTAAAGAAAGTGCTAGACATATTCTGGTGTCTGAGCGTTTCGCGAAATTTGTTGCTAAATTGGCATAGTAAATAGCTGAATCTTTTACCTGACTTTGCATAAAAAATAAAGAGCGTGAAATATAAGCTTCTGAAATGAACCTATTCTGCTTATTTTTTTTAGCTCTTGCAATATGTTTCAATGAAAAATTTGAAGCTAAAGCATCTTTTTTTGTAAATAGATATTCTATTTCTAATTGTCTTTGAACATGATTGTCTTCAAACCTCAAAAACTTTTTATTAGCAATGTTTAATTCATAACACTTTTTGAAATCAGGAATATTGCCGAGCTCCACATAGGCAGATCCCACAGATAGAAATAATCTTCCTTTTAATTCTTCTGATTCAATTTTTAGCGACTCCTTATTCAAAAGATCTATTGATTCAAACCATTTTTGTCGATTAGTAGTTGAATAAAAATTATGAAGTTCTATTAATTTTTCAATCTTTAATTTTTCAGTTTTTGAAGAACTAATTTCTCGAAGAAGAATTTCTTCCGTGTTTTGAGCAAAGTTGCAGACTGGAACATTCAGTGCAAGAAATAAAAAAACTAAAATCTGCAATCCTTTATACATGAAACTAAGTTAAGAAAATACTTGAGTATAAGAAAGGTTGAATAAAACAAAAATTAAAGCTGTAAGTAAAACCCACTTATTTTTAGGAATTAAAGTCAAAAAATACAAATATCCCTGAATTATATTTAGCTTTATTTCTGAAAAAGAAATAATGATTGAAGACCGCATAATTCTTGGAATTGACCCTGGAACAACCGTCATGGGTTATGGCTTAATTGAAGTGAAAAACGGAAAATTAACAATGCTTAATTTTGGAATTATTCAGTTAAATAAACTTGCTAATCATCCTGAAAAATTAAAACGGATTTTAGATCGCTTAAATGGCTTAATTGAGGAATTTCATCCGGATGAAATGGCAATAGAAGCTCCTTTTTTTGGTAAAAATGTGCAGTCGATGCTGAAATTAGGAAGAGCTCAAGGAGTAGCAATTGCTTCCTGTTTAAATCACAATATTCCTTTTGAAGAATATGCTCCTAGAAGAATAAAACAAGCGGTTACAGGAAATGGAAATGCTTCGAAAGAACAAGTTGCAGCTATGCTTCAAAAATTATTATCATTTGAGGATATTCCAAAATATCTAGATGCTACTGATGGATTAGCCGTTGCTGTTTGTCATTATTTCTCAAAAGGAATTGGAGAACACAATAAAGGAAATGGAGGGTCCTGGAAAGGATTTTTATCTCAAAATCCTAAGCGAGAAAAGAAATGAAAATCATAAATATTTATACTGATGGGTCGTCAAGAGGAAATCCTGGACCCGGTGGATTTGGAGTTATTTTACAATTTGGTGCTCAAGTGAAAGAGCTTTCTCAGGGTTTTCGAAGAACTACAAACAACAGGATGGAACTATTAGCTGTAATTTACGCCCTTGAAAATTTAAAAACAAACAAATATCCTGTTCATATTTATTCTGATTCAAAATATGTAATTGACGCTATTTCTAAAAAATGGGTTTTTGGATGGGAAAAGAAAAACTTTAAAGGAAAAAAAAATGCCGATTTATGGCTGCGTTATTTAGAGCTTCATCCTAAATTCGAGCTAAGTTATATTTGGGTAAAAGGACACGATGGTCATCCAGAAAATGAAAAATGTGATGTTCTAGCTTATAATGCTGCATCAAATAACCCGCAAAATATTGATTTCTTTTTTGAAGAGGAAGAAAAATAATGAAGAGTTCTATTCTAAGAGAAAAAATTAATTTCCTTTTTTTAAAATTAAAGTCGTAGAATATCCCGGAACAAAATCAACGGTATTAACTGCACCACCATAACTTCTAACTTCCTTAGATCCTACAATGTATTTTATATTTGAAGAATCATGCTCAGAAGCATCATAATCTGCACCCTTGATAAGTACATCAGGCTGTAAATCTTTTATCAAATCAAGAGGAGTTTCCTCATTAAAAACTAAAACTAAATCAACAAAACCCAAAGCAGCTATTAATAACATTCTGGCTTCCTCTGAATTAATCGGTCGATTATCTGCTTTATTTAATCTTCTAACTGAATCATCGCTATTTACTGCTACAATTAGACGATTCCCATAATCTGCAGAAGCTGCTAAATAATTAACATGACCTAAGTGTAAAATATCAAAACATCCGTTTGTAAAGCAAATTTTCTCTCCTTTCAACTTCCAGGATATGATTCTTCTTTTTGCTTCTTCAATTGAAACCAATTTATTTTGAAGAAATTCAAATCGAGTCATTTTTTTTATTTTGTTAGGGTTAAATCTAATCTAATAAATTAGTTTGCTCATTTGGAAAAACAAGTGATGGCTTAAAGGTTTTTGCTAGTTCAAAATCCATTAATCCATAACCAATAATTATAATTACATCATTTACAGCTGCACGTCTTGCTGCGGGGCCATTTAAGCAAATCGTTCCAGAATTTCTTTTTCCTTTAATCACGTATGTTTCAAGTCGTTCGCCATTGTTAATATTTACGATTTGAACTCTTTCGCCCTCGATTAAATTCGCGGCTTCCATCAACGATTCGTCAATGGTTATGGAGCCAATATAATTCAAATCCGCCTGGGTAATTTTAACCCTGTGAATTTTAGATTTTAAAACATTTATTATCATATTCTTAAAATAGCAGCCAAAAATAATTTAAATTCTCGAATTAGAGAACTATATTGTCAATCAAACGCACTTTATTGCAATATGCAGCAATGCAACAAACATTTGTCGCTTTCCAATCTAAAGCATTCTTAAGTGTCTTTTCATCAACAATCTCTAAATATTCTAGCTGTAAATTACCAGATTTAAAAAAATCTGTGGCGCTTGTTTTTAAAGATTGAGGATTCATTTTTGATTTATTTTCTTTAACAAAAAGTAATGTTTTATAAATAATTAATGCCGCTTCAATATCAGATGAATTCAAGCGCATATTTCTACTACTCATCGCTAATCCTGATGGTTCCCTCAAGGTTTCGCACGAAACAATTTCGGTTGAAAAATTAAAATGAGCTACCATTTTTCGAATTATTGCAAGTTGTTGAAAATCTTTTTGTCCAAAATAAGCACGATTTGCTTTTATAATTTGAAAAAAATTATGAACAACATGAACTACACCCTTGAAGTGGCCAGGACGAAATTTACCTTCCATTAAAGCATCAATGCCTTCCAAATCTATGGGGACAAAAAATTGACTTTGTGGATAAACTTCCGCTATTTCTGGATGAAATATGATACAATTATTTCTAGAACCTAATAACAATAAATCTGAGTCAAGCGTTCTTGGATATTGAGCTAAATCCTCCTGGTTATTAAATTGTGTGGGGTTGACAAATATACTAATTACCACCCAATCATTCTCGGACAAAGCTCTGTCTACAAGAGATAAATGACCAGCATGCAAGGCACCCATTGTTGGAACAAAACCAATTGACAATCCTTTTTCCTGCAATAAACTTAGTGCAGATCTTAAATCCCTTGAAGTAGTAAATAGTCTATTTTTTGGCATTTTAAAGTCCTAAATAATAGACAAAGCTATTGCTTTTCACGAAAGTTCATTTAAAATCCTTAAATTTGCACTCTATTCATTTATATCCTAATGGAAAAAAAGAAAATTCTATTCATAACTCAAGAAATATTTCCCTTTTCACCGAAGACAGAAATATCTTCCACAGCAAGACGCTTACCTCAAGTGATTCAAGAAGCTGGAAAAGAAATAAGAGTATTTACTCCTCGATTTGGATCCATTAATGAGCGAAGGCATCAATTACATGAAGTTATTAGACTTTCTGGCTTAAATATTTGCATCGACGATAATGATCATCCGTTGATTATAAAAGTTGCATCAGTTTCTGCAGCAAGAATGCAAGTTTATTTCATAGATAATGAAGAATACTTTAAAAGAAAAACAAATTTACAAGACGAAAAAGGAAAATTCCACCCTGATAACGATGAAAAAGCTATGTTTTTTTGTCGTGGAGTGCTAGAGACCGTAAAAAAATTAGGCTGGCAACCCGATGTTATTCACTGCCACGGTTGGATGACAGGTATTATGGCCCTTTATGTAAAACATATTTATAATAAAGATCCGCATTTTAAAGACACAAAAGTGGTTTACAGCTTTTATAATGACAAATTTGATACGCCTTGGAACAAACGATTTTCTGAAAAATTACTTTTTGAAGGTTTCCCTCAAGATCTTGCTGAGAAGTTTAAAGATACAAGTTTTCTAAATATATCTAAAATTATAACAGACCATTGTGATGGTGTGACTATTGCAATAGAGAACCTTCAGCCAGACTTAAAAGATATTTATGATACTTCAGAATGTCATAAAATGGCATTCACAAATGAAGAAAATCAAGCAAAAGAATTGTCGCTGTTTTTTGATAAAGTTATTGAAAATGTTCTAGTCTAATAGGCAATGAAGTCAAACAAAAAACTCATTTTCTTGCTTTTTGTTCTTGCAACAATACTTATTTCTGCTTGTAAAAAAAAAGATACACTTGTTGGTCAAGGAGTCTTAAATCCTGAAGACTATCTCAATGGTATTACAACAGACACCTTTGATTTAGAAACCTATACAATAGAAGAAGATTCAATAATTACATCAAACCCACCAAATACTGTTTTAGGAAGTTATAAGGACCCAAAATTTGGAAATTTTAATGCTTCTTTTTACACACAATTTCGTTTGGGAAGTTTAAATCCTGATTTTGGTGATGCAAGTCAAATTGTATTGGACTCCTTTGTTTTGGCGCTTGAGTATGCAGGATATTATGGTGACTTAAGTGCTCAAACTTTTGAGATTTATGAATTATCAGAAAATTTATCAATCGATAGTAATTATTATTCTTTCTCAAGTAAATCTGTTAATTCATCTAATTTAGTTCCAATTGGAATGGGGACAATTGTACCAAAACCAAATCAAGCTTCAATAGTTGGAGGAGATTCTTTGGATGCGCAATTGAGAATCCATCTCGATACAAATTTTGCTAAAAGTCTAATTTTGGAAGCAAATAACGGAGGAACAACCTTTTCATCAAATGAGACTTTCCTTACTTTTTTTAAGGGTCTTTACGTAAAGACAAACAATCCTGCTCAAGCAAATGGGCAAGGTGCAGCATTGTACTTTAATTTAAATGATGCAGCCTCAAAACTGACAATTTACTATAAATTAGCTACTATAAAAAAAACATTTGACTTCTTAATTAATTCATCGTGTGCAGATTTTACGCATTTGGAAATAAATAATTCTGGAACTAATATTGCTGCTATTTTACAAAATCCATCATTAGGGAATAATGAATTTTATGCTCAAGCATTTAAGCATAGAGCTGTTGTAAAAATTAAACATATTGATGACTTACCTCCTAATACAATTATTCACAAAGCAAGTCTCACGCTACCTATTCAATATCAAACAGCTTATCGTTTTAAACCGGGTGTTAGTGTCTCTATTGCAACAAAATTAAAAAGTGCAGATAATTTCTATACTAGTTTGGGAATATTTGGGGGATTTGAAGAGTACGAAAAGCATTTTAGAATTGAGGTACGCGATTATATGCAAGCTGTTTTAAAAGGTACTATTGAAAATACTGGACTTATCGTCTCACCTAGATTTTTCATTAATTCAGCTGAAAGAATCATTTTCAATGGAAAAAATACTTCTAATAAGAGGAAACCAAAATTAATTGTTATTTATACTACCTTCTAAACTATGTGTGGAATTGTTGCATATATTGGAAAAGAGCAAGCTTTTCCTATAATACTCAAAGGATTAAAGCGTCTAGAATACCGCGGGTATGATAGCGCAGGTATTGCTTTAATAAACCAAGATCAACTGAACGTATTCAAAAAAGCCGGAAAGGTTAGTAATTTGGAGGAGTTTATGCTTCATCAAGACCACAGTGGGAATTCAGGCATAGGTCATACTCGTTGGGCCACACACGGAGCACCAACTGACACGAATGCGCATCCCCATGTTTCTATGGATGGCTCAATAGCACTTATCCATAATGGTATAATTGAAAACTACAATGCTCTAAAGCAAGAGTTAATGAGACAAGGCTATTTGTTTAAAAGCGAAACAGATACGGAAGTACTTGTTCATTTAGTTGATTTCATTAGCAAGAAAGAAAATGTGTGGTTTGGAGAAGCCTTACGTTTAGCACTTTTAAACGTTGTGGGGGCCTATGCAATTGTAGCAATTTCAAAAAACTTTCCTGGTCAAATGGTTGCCGCTCGAAAGAGTAGCCCACTTGTGGTAGGAATTGGAGCAAATGGAGATTTTTATTTAGCCTCAGATGCCACTCCAATTGTAGAATATACAAAGCGAGTTGTGTATTTAGAAGATGAGGAAATAGCGGTTATTAAGCTAGGAGAGGAATTAAAAATATACAACATCTCTGACCAAGAAAAAACACCTTACATTCAACAGCTAGAACTTGAGTTGGAAGCCTTAGAAAAAGGTGGCTACGACCATTTTATGCTGAAGGAAATTCACGAACAGCCTCGATCAATTCATGATTGTTTCCGTGGAAGATTAAATTCAATCGAAGGTTGGGTTTCTTTAGGAGGCTTAAAAGAGTATGAACAAAAGATGATACAAGCAAAACGTCTTGTCATTGTCGCTTGTGGAACATCCTGGCATGCAGGGCTTGTTGGCGAGTATTTAATTGAAGAATTGGCTCGTATAAATGTAGAAGTAGAATATGCTAGCGAATTTCGTTATCGCAACCCAATTATTAGTGAAGAAGATGTTGTTATTGCAATCTCACAATCAGGAGAAACTGCAGATACATTGGCTGCACTTGAATTGGCAAAGTCCAAAGGGGCTACTATTTTAGGAATTTGCAATGTTGTTGGCTCATCTATTTCGCGTATCACGGATGCGGGTTCTTACACTCATGCTGGACCTGAAATTGGAGTTGCTTCTACGAAAGCATTTACTGCCCAAGTAACTATTTTAAGTCTACTTGCTCTTTCCTTAGCGCATAAAAAAGGAACAATTAGTGAATCTGAATTCCGAATATTAATAGCTGAATTGGAAGCTATTCCTGAAAAAGTACAGCGTGTCTTAGAAAATAATGCTCATATTGAGAAAATTGCCTTAGAATTTAAAGATGTAACAAATGCACTTTATTTAGGAAGAGGGAGTTTATTTCCTGTCGCTCTTGAGGGTGCTTTAAAATTAAAAGAAATTTCATACATTCATGCAGAAGGATATCCTGCCGCAGAAATGAAGCACGGACCGATTGCTCTGATTGACGAAAATATGCCAATTTTTGTAATTGCAACTCAGGGGAATTCATACGAGAAAGTTGTATCAAATATTCAAGAGGTTAAAGCCAGAAAAGGAAAAATTATAGCCATCGTAACAGAAGGAGATGAACATTTAAAAGAAATTGCTGATTATCATATTGAAATTCCAAAATCACATGAGTTTTTTGTGCCTATTCTTGCTACAATTCCATTTCAACTTATTTCCTACCACATAGCAGTAATGAGGGGTTGTAATGTAGATCAACCAAGGAATCTAGCAAAATCTGTAACGGTGGAATAATTTCAGAAATGGAGGAATTGCTGAATTATTTTGGGCTTTCATTCACTGTAAGTAAGTTTTTACCTTATTTTCTTACTGTTTTTCTTGGATTTTTTTTTTCAAAACTGCTTTACAGGCATATTTCTGCATCTAAAATTATACGCATCCTATTTATTACGCTAATTACTGTATTGCCATTTGGAATTTATTTTGCAATTCATCCTATTTTTGAAGGCGACATATCTAATGAGGGAATTAATATTAAAAATAACTTAGACGTACCTAAGAACAAAGATTTATTAATTATTGCCTTGGCTGATTGCCCCTACTGTATTCAATCTCAAAATACCATAAAAATTATTCATCAAAAAAATAAAAAAATCAAAGCCGAATATTTAATTGTAAACGGAACCAAGCAAGACTCAATTAGTTATGCGCGCATGTTGAATGGTTTTGCAAGCTGTAGAACTATTAAAAATAGCATCCCCTTATTACAGAGTATTCAGGGACGTTTCCCATCCTTTATTTTAGTTCGGAAAGGAAAATTAAATAAAGTTTGGAGTAATAATACATTTGGCGTTAGAGCCTGGGATGAAGTTATTTCTTGTATCGAATGATTTTTTTCTAATTTCTTAGTGAATTCAAGTAATTCATTTTTCAAAATGTTACTTTTGTGCTATGTCTGAAAAAATTGGGATTGCCATTCTTGGATCAACTGGGTCAATCGGAACACAAGCATTAGAAGTGATAGAAAATCACCCTGATTATTTTGACTTACAAGTTCTTACTGCAGGAAAAAATGCAGACTTGTTAATTGAGCAAGCAAAAAAATATCAGCCTAATACAGTTGTTATTGGTGATGAGGATTCCTACCAAAAAGTAAAAGATGCTCTTTGGGGAGAAAACATTCATGTTTATTGTGGAGAAGACGCATTGTGTCAAGTTGTTGAAGCAACAAATGTGCATACAGTTCTTACGGCACTTGTAGGTTACGCTGGATTAAAACCAACAATTCATGCTATCGAAGCGGGAAAAACAATTGCCCTAGCAAATAAAGAAACTTTAGTTGTAGCTGGAGAATTTATCACAAAATTAGCAAGAGAAAAAGGCGTAAATATTTACCCGGTAGATTCTGAGCATTCAGCTATTTTTCAATGCCTAGTTGGCGAGTTTCACAATCCAATAGAAAAAATATATTTGACAGCTTCTGGTGGTCCTTTTCGAGGATTTTCGATTTCAGACTTACAAAAAGTAACTTTAGAACAAGCTCTGAAACATCCAAACTGGTCAATGGGAGCTAAAATAACGATTGATTCTGCTTCATTAATGAACAAAGGATTAGAGGTTATTGAGGCTAAATGGCTTTTTAATTTAAAGCCGGAGCAAATTGACGTAATCGTTCACCCGCAATCAATTGTACATTCGTTAATTCAATTCCAAGATGGAAGTATGAAGGCTCAAATGGGCTTGCCTGACATGAAACTACCAATTCAATATGCCTTGAGTTACCCAAATCGTTTAGTCACTAATTTTCCTCGCTTTAATTTTATGGATTATCCCAACTTAACTTTTGAAGCACCAAATCGTGAGGTATTTAAAAACTTAGACCTTGCTTATCGTGTTATGGATGAATTAGGGACAAGTGCATGCGCATTAAATGCCGCAAATGAAGTTGCGGTAGACGCATTTTTAAATAAAAAAATTAGCTTCTTGGAAATTGGCGAGCTCAATGAAACAGTTGTAAATGAGACCAAGAATATTTTAAATCCTAGCTACCAAGATTACGTTGACTCCGACCAAAATGCAAGAGAAAAAGCACAGCAATTACTCCGCAAATAATACCTATGAAATCAATGCAATTCATAGCAATTCTTCTATTTTTTAGCTCTTGTAATAACCAAAAATTAGCCATTCATGTTGAGAAATGGAAACCCTATTGTGGAGGTGCTAAACCAACTGAAGAAATGTCAAGAGGTTTAAAAACTCCTTTTTCAGGTGAAAAATTTAAGTTGTATTTTAAAGGTGAATCATCTTCAGATAAAATTATATCGCTTGACGAAAATGGAAATTGGAAAGGTAAAATACCAAAGAATGTGAGCTGTGAAATTTATCGATTAGATAAAACAATAAGTCTTGATGAACTTCGCAAAAAATACACAAAAGAACTAGGGAAATTTTATACTGTAATTGAAGATAAAGAAATAATTCTTTGGCAAAATCAAGCTGACTTTATTATTCCAATTGATTCAAAAAAACCAGTCAGTTTTGACATTCAAGATAAATGTTTTGTTGGATTAAATCCCTGCATAAGATACATTGGTCCCTTTCCTCAATAGAAATAATTTTCAGGCTTCAATTCTTGAGTAGTGAAAAATTCGAAAGGAATTAGAATGCGTTTCATTTTTTTCTTGGTAACCAATTTCAGTTTTAGACCAATTTAAAGCATCAAACTCCGGAAAAAAGGTATCTGCACCAAATATACCATCAATATGTGTAATAAACATTTCTTTTAAAACAGTTGATGTTAAAGCCATACTGTAAATTTCACCACCACCAATTATAAAAATAGTTTTGTCGACTTCATTTTTAAAATGTTCTAAGCAGGTTTCAAAAGAATGAAAAACAAGGCAATTATCAGCAGTAAAATTTTTATTGCGTGTCAGAATAACATTCAAACGGTTTGGAAGAGGTCGGTATTTTTCAGGGATAGAATCAAAATTTTTTCTTCCCATTACTACAATTTGATTTTTAGTTGTTTCCTTGAAAAAATTCATGTCTGAGGGCAAATGCCACATAAGGTCATTGTTTTTTCCAATTCCACCTTCTAAATCAATAGCAACAATTAATGAAACTTTCATTTTAAATGGCTACTGCCGCTTTAATGTGTGGATGAGGATCATAATTTTCTAATTCAAAATCCTCGTATTTGAATGCAAAAATATCTTTGACTTCAGGATTTATTTTCATTTTTGGAAGCGATCTTAAATCTCGTGCCAATTGTAAATTTGCCTGCTCGATATGATTTGAATACAAGTGAGCATCACCCAAAGTATGAATAAAGTCACCCGGTTTTAAATTACAAACCTGAGCAACCATTAAGGTCAATAAAGCATATGAAGCAATATTAAAAGGAACACCCAAAAATGTATCAGCACTTCTTTGGTATAACTGACAACTCAATTTCCCATCTGCAACATAAAATTGAAAAAAAGCATGGCAAGGAGGAAGCGCCATATTCTCAATTTCGGCAACATTCCAAGCAGAAACAATAATTCGTCTTGAATCAGGATTAGTTTTTAATTGAGAAATAATATTGGTAATTTGATCAATGTGCCGACCGTCTGCACAAGGCCATGAACGCCACTGTGAACCATATACAGGTCCTAAATTTCCATTTTCATCAGCCCATTCATCCCAAATTGAAACATTGTTCTCTTTTAAATACTGGATATTTGTTTCTCCCTTTAAAAACCAAAGTAACTCATGAATAATAGACCTCATGTGCACTTTTTTAGTTGTTAAACAGGGAAATCCCTCGTTTAAATCAAAGCGCATTTGATATCCAAAAACTGAAATTGTCCCAGTACCTGTTCGATCTTCTTTTTTTGCTCCCTTATCTAAAATATGATGAAGTAAATCGTGATATTGTTTCATAAAATTATTGAATTCTCCGAGACGAAATTACTTTAAAATCTTTTACTAAATAAACTGATTTAACACCTTTTTCTAACAAGTTACTAACTTTTTTTTAAAATATATAAGTTCAATAATCTTTATAGATATTAGGGAAATTGACTTTTTTTTTATTTTATTTTAAAAAATATTTCATTTTGTTTAATCTTTTGTACAAAACATTAAACATTATTGTTTAACTTTACATCATAAATGTTAAACAAAAACTTTTTATTATGTCAACTTTAGAATTTAATGATGCCTTAATTGGAATTGAAAACAACCTAAAATCATTTGCTTTAAGTTTTACGCGAAATAAAGAAGATGCTTCAGATTTGACCCAAGAAACGATGTTGAAAGCAATTGTTTATCGTAATTATTACACGCCTCAAACAAATTTTAAAGCATGGGTTTTTACCATCATGAGAAATCTTTTTATTAATCAATACCGTCGAAAGGTAAAATCTAAAACAATTTTTGATAACTCGAAGGATTTATTTTTAATTTCAAATTCTGCAGGACATGAAGAAACTGCCTTAGAAATTATTTCTGAAAAAGAAATTAAAAGTAAAATTCGTACCTTAGGCGATGAATATAAAGCACCATTTGAAATGCATTTTCAAGGTTTTAAATACAAAGAAATTGCTGATGAGCTGAATATTCCAATTGGCACAGTAAAAAGCAGGATTTTCATTGCGCGCAAAAAATTAAGCGATTTACTCCCAGATTACTCGTTTTCTGAAAATTAAATGGCAAAAAAAATTACTTTTCTAGGTGCAGGTATTTCTAGTTTATCTAGTGCATGTTTTTTAGCGAAAGAAGGTTATGATGTAACTATTCTTGAAAAAAATGCAACTATCGGCGGAAGGGGAAGACAATTTTCTGAAAATGGTTTTACTTTTGATATGGGTCCAAGTTGGTATTGGATGCCCGATGTTTTTGAACGATTTTACCAGCAATTTAACCATACCTCATCAGATTTTTACGAGTTAAAACGACTAGATCCATCCTACAGAGTTTATTGGTCTGATCAAAGCTATACCGATGTTCCAGCCAACATGAAAGAAATTGAAAATTGGTTTGAATCTTTAGAGCCTGGAAGCTCTAAAAAACTTCAGCTATTTTTAAAAGATGCTAAGTACAAATATGAAGTTGGCATGCAGGACTTGGTTCACAAGCCAAGTTTGAGCATCTTTGAGTTTGCAGATAAAAGAATTTTAAAGGGTTTAATGAACATGCATTTGTTTTCTTCCTTTTCAAAATATATCCGAAAATATTTTAAGCATCCAAAAATCCTCTCACTACTTGAATTCCCTGTTCTTTTTTTAGGTGCTATGCCCAACGAAACTCCTGCGCTTTATTCTTTGATGAATTATGCTGATATTTCACTTGGAACTTGGTACCCAAAAGGTGGCATGTACAAATTTGTAGAAGCTTTTGAAAAAATAGCGAAAGAACAAGGCGTCAAAATTAGAACAAACGCTGAAGTCACAGGCTTTGTTGTGGAAAATGATAAAATTATTGCTGCAAAAGTTGGGGAGGAAATAGTTGAAGGAGATATCTTTGTTTCCGGAGCCGATTACCAACATACAGATGAAAAATTATTAAAAGAAAATGCAAACTATTCTGATAAATATTGGGACAAAAGAACCATGGCACCTTCGTGTTTATTGTTTTATGTTGGAATTAATAAAAGAGTGACAAATCTTCAACATCACAACTTATTTTTTGATGAATCACTTGATTTTCATGGCAAAGAAATTTATAAGGATCCAAAATGGCCAACAGCTCCCTTATTTTATCTTTGTGTACCCTCTCTTTCAGATGCAACTGTTGCTCCTGAAAATTGCGAAAATATGTTTTTCCTAATTCCAATTGCGCCAAATCTTGAAGACACAGAAGAAATTAGAGAGAAGTATTTTACTATTTTACTTGAACGTTTACAAAAATTAACGGGAAATACAATTAAAGAAAATATTGTTTACAAAAAAAGTTATTGTATTTCTGACTTTAAAAAAGATTACAATGCATATAAGGGAAATGCTTACGGCTTAGCAAACACATTAATGCAAACCGCCATATTGAAGCCGAGATTAAAAAGCAAAAAACTTTCAAATTTTTATTATACTGGTCAATTAACAGTTCCTGGTCCAGGCGTTCCTCCTTCAATTATTTCGGGTGAAGTTGTAGCGAAAGAAATTATCAAAACACATAGTTTAAACTAAGTTTATGAAACAGATATTCGACGATCTTAGTCAACAAATCAGTGAGATAACAACAAAAAAATACAGTACTTCCTTTTCTTTAGGTATAAAATGTCTTCACTCAGATTTACATAAACCAATTTATTCAATTTATGGTTTTGTTCGATTTGCCGATGAAATTGTAGATTCCTTTGAGGGTTATGAGAAAGCAGAACTTTTGAAAGATTTTAAGATTCAAACATATAAAGCCATTGAAAGTAAAATTTCCTTGAATCCAATTTTAAATAGTTTTCAGTGGGTTGTAAATAAATACGACGTTCCACATGAATTAATTGAAACGTTTTTAAATTCCATGGAAATGGATCTTGAAGAGAAAACCTATGACACAGAAAATTATGAAAAATACATACTTGGCTCTGCTGAGGTTGTAGGACTAATGTGTTTAAAAGTATTTGTTGAAGGGAATGATGCTGAATATCAAAGACTAAAACCAAGCGCAATGAAGTTGGGCTCTGCCTTTCAAAAAATTAATTTTTTACGGGATTTGAATGCTGATTTTAAAGATCTAGGTCGTAGTTATTTTCCAGGAATAGACATGAAAGACTTCAATTCAGAAATTAAAAAGCAAATCGAAGAAGACATAGAAAAAGATTTTATAACTGGATATAAAGGAATTTTAGAATTACCTCGAAAAGCAAAATTTGGTGTTTATATGGCCTACAAATATTATTTCAAATTATTCAAGAAAATAAAATCTACTGAACCAAATGTTATTCTCAATGAGCGCGTTCGACTTCCAAATTACAGAAAAGCACGCATCCTTCTAACTTCAATTATTCGACTTAATCTCAACAGACTATAATGAATCCAGATTATGTTGTTCTTGTTGATGAATCAGATAACGAAATTGGTGTTATGGAAAAATTTGCGGCGCATGAACAAGGCAAGCTTCATCGTGCATTTTCTGTATTTATATTTAATGATAAACATGAATTATTATTACAACGTCGGGCTTTGGGGAAATACCACTCAGAAGGATTATGGTCAAATACCTGCTGTAGCCATCCAATGCAAGGTGAGGAAATAATTGTAGCAGCTAAAAGAAGGCTCAAAGAAGAAATGGGAATGAGCTGTGATTTAAAACACACTTTTAAATTTATTTACCACACCGAACTAGATAATGACTTAAAAGAACATGAAATCGACCACATTTTAATTGGTTTTTCTAATGAGACACCACATCCAAATCTTGAAGAAGTGATTGCTTTTAAATGGCTATCGCTTGAGTTTCTTAAAAAAGAAATTGAAATAAACCAAAGTGCTTATTCTGCTTGGTTGAAATTATTAATTAGAAATCATTACTCACAAATTTTAAATAATTTAAAACCATGAGGGTATGTAGAAGAGCAACATTTAATGCTGCTCACCGCTTGTTTCGTAAAGATTGGTCTGACGAAAAAAACAATAATGTGTTTGGAAAATGTAATAACCCTAATTTTCACGGTCACAATTATGTTCTCGAAGTATGGATTGAGGGAGCTATTGATTCAGAAACTGGTTATGTAATAGATTTAAAAATTGTGAAAGACCTTATTAAAAATGAAATTACAGATCGTTTTGATCACAAAAACCTAAATTTAGACTGCAAAGAATTTTTAAATTTAAATCCAACAGCTGAAAATATTGCAGTTGTCTGTTGGAATTTGCTTCGTACAGAATTAGATACTAAATATAAATTGAGTGTCAAACTGTGGGAGACCGAAAATAACCTTGTAGAATATAACGGCCAATAAATCACTTAAATCAAAAAAAATGACTGCTCTTTTTTGGCATAGACGTGATTTACGTATTAATGATAATAAAGGTCTTTTTGAAGCTTTAAAGCAAAATGAGATTGTCCATCCAATTTTTATTTTTGATAAATCCATCTTAGATAAATTACCAAATAATGACCAGCGCATTTTATTTATATACCAGGAAATTAAAAGTCTAAAAAAAAGCTATCAAAATCTTGGGTCAGATTTATGGGTTTACTATGGTAAACCTTCAGAAATCATTCCGAAAATAGCACAAGAATTAAACTGTTCATCAGTCTATTTTAATAATGATTATGAGCCTTATGCTCTACAACGAGACCAAGAAATTCAAGTATCATTGAATAAAATAAAAATTGAATTCATAGGAAAAAAAGACCATGTTATCTTTGAAAAAAATGAGGTCTTAAAAGATGATGGAAAACCCTATACAATCTTTACTCCCTATTCAAGAAAATGGAAGGCAAATTTAAAAGAAGAGCAGCTAAGAGAATATTCCATAGAAAAACACACTGGAAATTTAGTCCAAAAACAACAAGAAGAAGCCTTAATTACTCTTGAAGAAATGGGGTTTGAATCAAAAGTTTTGCATGATTTTCCAAATAGAATTGCCGAGAATGAAATTTTAAAAAATTATCACCTTTCTCGCAACTTTCCTGCTGTTAAAGGAACTAGCAAGTTAAGTCTTCATCTTAGATTTGGAACGATTAGCATTCGAAAATTGGCATTGATAGCTCGCGAACAAAACGAAACCTACCTTAACGAGTTGATATGGCGTGACTTTTATCAAATGATTATTTTTCACTTTCCTAAAAGTGCGGAAAATTCATTTAAAGCGCAATACGACAAAATTATTTGGGAAAAAAACGAAGCCCATTTTGATTCCTGGTGTACTGGAAAAACAGGTTATCCTATAGTTGATGCTGGAATGCGAGAATTAAATGCAACAGGTTTTATGCACAACAGAGTTAGAATGGTTGTAGCTAGCTTTCTCACAAAACATTTGTTGTTAGATTGGCGCTTAGGGGCCGCCTACTTTGCTGAGAAACTATTGGATTTTGAACTTGCAAGTAATACTGGAGGTTGGCAATGGGCAGCAGGTTGTGGTTGTGATGCCGCACCCTATTTTCGTGTATTCAATCCGCAAGCACAGCAGGAAAAATTTGATAAATCATTCGAATACATTAAAAAATGGGTTCCAGAATACGGAACAAGTTCTTACCCTGAGCCAATTATTGAACATAAATTTGCAAGAGAGCGAATTTTACAACGATTTAAATCTGCATTAAACGAAACCAATGCTTAAAATAGAAGATACCTGTCCAATTTTTGAATTACCAAATCAATTTGGAGAGACTATAAAAATTAGTGAATTATTAGGTAAAAAAATACTTGTTATTTTCTTTTATCCAAAAGATTATACTTCAGGTTGTACACTAGAAGCTTGTGCTTTCAGAGATAATTATGATGAATTTCAAGGTTTAAATTGTGAGATTATTGGTATTTCGTCGGATAATGAAAATCGTCACTTAGAATTTTCAAAAAAATATCTATTAAACTACAGTCTACTCGCTGATTCAAATAAAAAAGCACGAAAAGCATTTGAAGTTCCAACAAATTTATTTGGTCTAATTCCCGGAAGAGTTACATACGTAATTGGCTTAGATCAAAAAATTAAAGCAATTTATAATTCACAAACAAATCCCTTTGGTCACATTCAAAAAGCCTTGGAAATAGTTAAGGTTCTCAATTCCGACTCATAAAATAATTTATTGGTTATTTTAAGCTTCTTTTTGCCTGCCTCTGACACAAAATGTGTAACTTCACGAAAATTTATTTAGTAATGGACTCAGATTTAGAAAAAGTAAGTTACGCAGTTGGAATGAGTATTGGAGAAAGTTTAAAAGCCCAAAACTTAGAAGATATTGATACGAAAAAGCTTTCATTAGCGATGGATACTATTTTCAAAAATCAAGACCCACTCTTTACACCTGAGGAGGCGAACGGTATTATTCAAGCTTATCTTGACACAAAAAAACATGCAGCTTATGGAAGTCTCAAACTTGAGGGTGAAAAGTTTTTAGAAAATAATAAATCAAATAAAGATATTCAAACCACAGAATCTGGATTGCAATATGAAATAATAAAAAGTGGAAATGGCAAGAGACCTTCAAAAACAGATACAGTAAGTGTGCATTATCATGGAACCCTTATAGATGGAACTGTTTTTGATAGTTCAGTAGAAAGAGGGACGCCTGCTAGTTTTGGAGTTCATCAAGTAATTCCAGGGTGGACAGAAGCTTTGCAATTGATGGATACTGGCTCCAAATTCAGATTATTTATACCACAAGAATTGGCCTACGGTGCAAATCCACATCCCGGTGGACCTATACAACCATTTAGTGCGCTTATTTTTGAAGTAGAATTATTAGAAATTAATTAAAAAGAAATATGAAATACCTATCATTTATTATCTTAAGTTCACTAATGTTTTTTAGTTGTGGAGACAAAAAAGATACTAGTAAGCCAATTGAATTTAAAAATCAAAAAGAAAAACTTTCCTATATTCTTGGAGCTATCAATGCAAAAACACTGTCTAATAGCGGTGAAGCATCATTTAGTCAACTAGATAAAGAACTCTTAATTAAAGGATTTAATGAAAACCTAAATGGTAATTCAACAGAAGAGTGCTTACAAACTCTGCAAAAATTATTTGGTGCAACTTATCAAGATTTTAATAAAAAGTATGTTAAAGAAGGTTCGCTTTGTATGGGAAGAATGACAGGTTACGCATTTTATTTTGATATTAAAAAATTAGGTGGTTTAAACGATGTAGATCTTGAGTTTGTGAAACAAGGTTACGAAGATGGACTTTATAATAGAGATACCTTGACATTCAAAGAAAAAGAAATGCGAGAGGAAATGCAAAATTTTATTGTTAAATTAAACGAAATAAACGGCGAAAAAATGCTTGCAAAAGCAAAAAAAATAAAAGGGGCAGAGATTTTTGAAAATGGAATTATAATGGAAACTTTACGTTCCGGAAAAGGAACACAACCTTCAGCAACTGACGATGTTAAAGTTCATTATATTCTAACATCTGCCTTGGGGGATACCGTTCAAAATTCGTATACCATGAAAAATGAAGCTGGAATTAGCGAAGCTGTGCCCTTGCAATTAAGTGGTGGTGTAATACCCGGTTGGTCTTACGTTCTACCTAAAATGAAAAAAGGAGGTTTGTACAGAGTTTATATTCCTTGGAACTTAGCTTACGGAGAGCAACAAGGAAGAGAATCACTTTGTTTTGTAATTGAGCTAATTGATCACGCAAAAACTGGAAGCTTTATAAAACCTGAAATGAATCCGAACGGTCAATAAATAAAAGTTTTTATATTTACACTTATGCAAAAAATCAAGAAATACCTCTCTTTTACATTTATTAGTTTAGGTTTAGTAGTCCTAAATTCATGTAACGAAAAAATTGAATTAATAGGGGATTTTGTTGAAACTGCAGTTGTATATGGCTTATTAGATCAAGCAGATTCACTGCATTATATAAAAATAAACAGAGCTTTTATTGGGCCAGGAAACGCTTTAGAAATTGCACAAATAGCGGATTCAAGTTATTTCACCAATGTAGAGGCAACCATATCTGAATATCTTAATGGAAATCTTACAAGATCATGGTTATTGAGAGATACTATTTTAGATAATAAAGATACAAATGGCGTTTTTTATGCACCCGAGCAAAAAGTATATTACTTTAAAACAAATCCAACTGGATTTAATGGCGTAATTCAGCCATCCTCAAATCCTCAAATGACTTCTTTAAATCCCCAAGCAATTTATAAAATTGACATTATTCTTAACGATGGTGCATTTTCTGTTAGCGCAGAAACTGAATTAGTGAGAGGTATCACTTCTGCTGCAGCTACTCAAAACTTTAATTTTAAATTTGCTAATAATCCTGGAGAATATACATCAACAGGAATAACAGTTTCATCAACAGGAAATTCTTTTATTTTAAATACACAATTAAAAATCACTTATGATGAGTGGGAAAACAACACTTATTCAGAAAAATCATTCTTTTGGAACCTTGGTGAAGCAGATGTTCAACCATCATCAAGTAAAATATTTACAGCAAATGGTCAAACATTTTATGATTTGATGAAAAGTAATTGTTCTGAAAATCTAGCAATTACAAAAAGAACATTTAAAGGTGTAACTATAAAAATTACAGGTGGAGCAGAAGAACTCTACAATTTCATAGCAGTTAATAAGCCCTCATCAGGCTTAGCTCAAAGTAAACCTACTTATACTAACCTCAGCGTTACAAATGGGAAGAGAGTGATTGGTGTTTTCTCATCTCGGCAGACAGTAGAAATCTATCATCCTTTTTATGTTTCTCCGCAACAGGCATTTCTTAGGGCACTTGATAAAAAAAGCACAAGAGAACTTTGTCAAGGCCCTATAACTGGATTATATTTATTTTGCTCTAATCATCCCGGAGATAACGTAGTAAATCAAGAAGAAAGCTACGCTTGTCAATAAGTTATTGTTCTAACTATTTAAAAATATAGGCGTTTTATTATTTTTACACTGTGAGTGATAGAAAAACTTTATTTGCAGATGTTTTACTGCCTGTTCCAATACACCAAGTTTTTACTTATCGTATTCCTTTTGAATTAAATAATTCAATAAAATTTGGAGTTCGGGTAATTGTACCTTTCGGCAAAAACAAATTACAAACTGGAATTATTACAAGAATCCACGAAGAAATTCCAATTTCTTACCAAGCAAAATACATCGAACATCAGTTGGATGAACGCCCAATTATAACTGAAAACCAATTGCACTTTTGGGAATGGATTTCCTCTTATTATATGGCGCCTTTAGGAGATGTAATGAATGCCGCATTACCCTCTAATTTTAAATTAGCAAGCGAAACAATACTTGTTATTCACCCAGAATTTAGTGCAGAATTAGACTCCTTAGATGAGAAAGAACAGATAATTGTTGATGCGCTAAGTGCAAAAGATTCTCTCGACTTAAAAGAACTTTCTGTAATTCTCGGTATAAAAACAATTCAACCACTCATAAAAAAGATGATTGAAAGAAGAATTGTTATTTCAAAAGAAGAAATCAACCAGCGCTATTCACCAAAGACACTGACATGTATTTCATTCTCTGAGGATTTTTCAAATGAACAAAATTTAGCTCAATTATTAGAAGAAATGGAGCAAAATGCACGTATGCAAAAGCAATTTGACACACTCTTAATTTTAATAAAAGAGGCAATGGATTGCGGTTCTATACTTACTCCAATTCCTAAAAAAATACTACTTGAAAAAGGAATTAGTGCTTCAGCACTTTTAACATTGGAAAAAAGAGGTGTTCTTATTTCTGAGCGTTATCAAATTGATAGAATAAAAAATAAAATAGATGCCTCGAATGTATTTAAAGAGTTAACAAAAGCTCAAGTTCTTGCTTTAGAAGAAATTAAAAGTGCATTTGAGACAAAAAATGTTGCCTTATTACATGGTGTTACAGGCTCTGGAAAAACTGAAATTTATGTTCAGCTTATTCAAGAACAATTAGACAGTGGAAAGCAGGTTTTATTTCTTCTACCTGAAATTGCCTTAACAACACAATTAATTCAACGCTTATCTTACTACTTTGGAGCACAAGTTGGAGTTTATCATTCGCGGTTTAATCAAAATGAACGAATTGAAATATGGAACAAAGTACTTGAAAACAACGCAGAACAATTTCGAATTATTTTAGGTGCTCGTTCTTCGGTTTTTCTTCCATACCAAGACTTGGGATTAATTATCGTAGATGAGGAGCACGAAAGTTCCTTTAAACAATATGATCCTTCTCCAAGATACAATGCAAGAGATGCAGCAATTATTCTAGCAAAGCAATACGGCGCAAAAGTATTACTAGGAACTGCTACTCCTTCGTTGGAAACATATTACAATGCAAAGACAGGCAAATTTGCGCTTATTAATTTATTAGAGCGATACAAAGGTTTAGAACTCCCAGAAATTATTTGTGCCGATTTAAAACGCGAGCGAAAATTAAAAAATATGCAGGCGCATTTTTCATCTCTTTTAGTCGATGAGATGAAAATAGCACTGGATAAAGGTGAGCAAATAATTTTATTTCAAAATCGTAGAGGATACACACCACTTTGGTCTTGTGAAATTTGTGCCTGGACTCCAAGATGTATAAATTGTGATGTCTCATTAACCTACCACAAACACAGTAATTTGTTAAAATGCCATTACTGTAGTTATTCATCAGCACCTGTTGGATCGTGTCCATCTTGTGGAAGTAATCGCTTAAAAATGCTTGGTTTCGGAACGGAAAAAATAGAGGATGATTTGGCCTTAATTTTTCCAGAAAATACAATTAAAAGATTAGATTTAGATAGCACAAGAAGCAAAAATGCCTACGAAGAAATATTGAGCGATTTTGAAAATCGAAAGATTAATATTTTAATCGGTACGCAAATGGTAACAAAAGGTCTTGATTTTGATAATGTGAGTCTCGTTGGAATATTAGATGCTGATATGCTTCTAAAAAGACCAGATTTCAGAGCATATGAAAGATCGTATCAACTAATGTCACAAGTTGCTGGAAGAGCAGGGAGAAAAGAAAAAAGAGGGAAAGTAATTATTCAAACCGCAGATCCAGAACATTGGGTTATTCAATTAGTAATGAAACACGATTATTTCGGTTTTTACAAAAATGAAATCATAGAACGGGAAAATTTTTTCTATCCACCATTTTATAAGATGATAACGCTAACTTTAAAACACAAGGAAGAATTTCTCGTAGACCGAGCTGCGTTGGAGTTAGCACAATCCTTGAGAAATGTCTTTAAAGAACGTGTTTTAGGACCTGAGTTTCCACTCATCAAAAGAATTCAGAATTTATTTTTAAAAGAAATAAAACTAAAAATTGAACGCTCTGCTTCAGATAAAAAAGTAAAGGAACGAATTGCTTTGACAATCGATGAGTTTTATGCTAAACCCGCCAATAAACCAATTCGAATTGTTATTGATGTTGATTCACTCTAAATTATCCCAAGTAACTCTTTAAAGTTCTATTTTTTGAAGTGTGCTTTAAACGGCGAATTGCTTTTTCTTTAATTTGTCGAACCCGTTCTCGTGTTAAATCAAATTTAGTTCCAATTTCTTCCAAAGACATTGGAGTTGCACCTTCCAACCCATAAAACATATTTACAACATCGCTTTCTCTTTGCGTTAATGAAGTCAGTGAACTTCTGATATCAGAGCGCAAAGATTCTAAGACTAAATTTGCTTCTGGACCAGGCAGTGAATCACCGACCATGACATCGTACATGCTTGAAGAAGATTCATCACCATCAACAAGTGGTGCATCCATTGAAATATGTCGACCATTCTGTGCAAGAGATTGCTTAACCTCTTCCGTTGTGCATTCTAAAAACTCTGCTAATTCATCAGCTGAAGGCGGTCGCTCGAATTTTTGTTCTAACTCAGAATAAGCACGGTTTATTTTATTTATGTTTCCAATCTTATTCAATGGTAAACGCACAATTCTGGCTTGTTCAGCAAGAGCTTGCAAAATCGACTGGCGAATCCACCAAACTGCATACGAAATAAACTTAAATCCACGGGTTTCATCAAAACGTTCTGCGGCTTTAATTAAGCCAACATTCCCCTCATTTATTAAATCTGGAAGTGCTAATCCTTGATTTTGATATTGCTTAGAAACAGATACAACAAATCGCAAATTTGCTTTTGTTAAACGCTCCAAAGCCTCTCGATCGCCATCGCGAATTTTACGGGCTAATTGAACTTCTTCATCAGCTGTAATGAGATCAACGCGACCAATTTCTTGAAGGTATTTATCAAGAGATGCTGTTTCTCTGTTAGTAACTTGTTTTGCGATTTTTAACTGTCTCATTTTGGCTTTATTTGTAAGTGTTGGAATTATAAAACGTATTATTTTGAAAAAGGTTAGTGTTTTTACACTTTTTTTTCAAATAAATTAAAATTGATTTAATAAAGTAAAAGTCAAATTATAATAAACTTGATCTTAAAAATTTGATTCTTATAATTAATTATTTCTTACTTATGCAACTTTTTTAATACATTAGAGGTCAAAATATTTATTAAACTAAATTTTGAAAAAGAAATATTTAATATTATTCTTCCTTTTTTGTGCGAATTTAATTTTAAGAGCGCAAAATATTGCAGTAACTAGTACCCAAACGCCTCAACAATTGGTTAACAGTGTCCTCTTGGGTTCTGGTGTTACGGCCTCTAATATCACCATCAATGGTGTTGCTGGAATGGCCAATACACCCTTCGGTAATATTGGTTACTTTACCAATGCAAATGGTGCCTTTCCCATGACTTCGGGTATCATTTTAACAACAGGAGATGCCATTGGAGCTGTAGGGCCAAATTCAAGTATAAATTCCACCAATCCCGGCACCTCACAATCTGTGTCTTTCGACCCTGATTTGAATGCGATTGCTAATGGATCTATTGAGAATGGTGTTCTTTTAGAGTTTGATTTTATCCCTGCTGGCGATACTCTAATTTTTAATTATCTTTTCGGCTCGGATGAGTACATTGAGTATGCTCCGCCAAACAATTCTTCATTCAATGATGCCTTTGGTATTTTCTTGTGGGGGCCAGGTATTTCTGGACCTTTTGCCTTTCCAGGCTATCCCAACGGAGGGGCAAACATTGCCGTTATTCCGGGTGGAATACCCGTTACAATTAACAATATAAATCAGGTTACCAATTCTCAATACTACGTTTTTAATGAATTTCCTCAAGATACATATGGCGATGCCATTCAATACGACGGGACAACGGTTAAATTAACAGCTGCTGCTTCGGTTCAGTGCAACCAAACGTATCACATTAAGTTTGCCATTGCGAATGTCTTAGATCAAGCTTACGATTCAGGTGTTTTTTTAGAAGCTGGATCTTTTTCTTCATCCTCTGTCAGTGTTGCCGTAGCTACAGTTTCTGGAGATACGACAATTGTTGAGGGATGCACCTACGCAGACTTTATATTTACTCGACCAGAGACCCAATTAGGAGACACGCTCATCATTAACTATACCATCAGTGGAACGGCAACTCAGGGGTTAGACTATAACAACATGACTAATCCTATTATATTTTTACCGGGACAGGATACGATTATATTAAATTTAACTCCCGTTCAAGATGGATTGACAGAAGGTTTTGAGACGGTAACGATAATGGTATCCATTATCAATCCTTGTGGCGATACCATCACATCTCAGGGAACCATTTATATTGGCGATGGGCCAATTATAAACATTACAGAATCGGATGTCCTAGTTCAATGTTTCCCCGACTCAGTCTTAATAAATGCAACGGCCTCTGGTGGCTATGGACCTTATGATTTTGTGTGGACTACATTAACAGGGATTCCTGTTTCGATCCTAGATTCATTTTATGTTAATGTGTCTCAAAATGGTGTCATTCAATATTTGGTGACTGCAACCGATCAATGTAATTTCTCTCAAACAGACACCGCCACCGTAACGGTTTTAGAAACCATATCCATCGATAATATTTCGGTGGTAAATTCTTCATGTTTGCCAAGTGGTTCATTATCTGTTCAAACGTCAGGAACAAATGGTAATATAGCTTATAGTTGGTCTTCAGGTCAAACTTCTCAAACCATACAAAATCTCGTGAGTGGCTGGTATCAAGTGACTGTAACAGATGCAGTTTGTTCTACTACAGATAGTGCTTTTGTAGATATATCGAATCCTCCACTTGCCAGTTTTTCTGCTTCTCCAATAATTGGCTGTGCTCCGATGGAAGTGTCTATTTCAAATACAAGTCAGAATGGAACAAATTATATATGTATTTGGGGCGATGGAACTAGCAATAGTTCAACTAATTTGTCTGGTTTCACACATATATTTTCAGAAACATTATCAAATCAAGTTTATATAATTCAATTAATAGTTCAACAAGGACCCTTATGTAGTGATACTGCAATCATTGAAGTAGAAACTTCTGTTTGTGGCTGTACAAATCCTGATGCCGATAACTATAATCCCAATGCATCTATTGACGATGGTAGCTGTATTTTTGCTGAGCCTATTGTAATTGTACCAAATGTTTTCTCACCTAATAAGGATGGTGTAAACGATCAATTTCTTTTATCTTGGATGAATTTAATATCACTTAGATTAGTAGTCCTAAACCGATGGGGAATTACACTATATGATGAGACAAGTACAGACTTAACAAACATGATTCCTAGTTGGGATGGAAAAAATCAATCTGAAGGAGTATATTTTTATAGATATGAAGCAGTTGGCTTAGGAGGAAAAGAAATAAGTGGTCATGGATTTATTCATCTCGTTCTATCTGAAAATTAAATTGATATTGAATGGAAAAAAGAACTTGTTTAGAGTGTGATGCTAAATTAGTTGGGAGAAAAGACCAAAAATTCTGCGCTGACTACTGTCGAAATACCTATAATAACCGACAGAATGAAGATGCCAATGCCACAGTAAGAAGAATAAACGGAATACTTCGAAAAAACAGAAGGATTCTTGCGGAGCACAATCCAAATGGCAAAAAAACACTTGATGGCATCACCTTAGCAGAAGACGGATTTAATTTTCATTATTTCACTAACACCTACAAAACTTTAAAAGGAAGCCACTACTATTTTTGCTATGATCATGGTTATATTAAGTTAGAAAATGACCAATATATGCTGGTGCTCAAGCAAGATTATGTGAAATAGAAAAAATGAGCTACTTAATTTCGTTCTCGCATTTGCAAAGAACTTCTATCTTTGTAAAGTCAATAAAATAATCAATGAGCTTAATAGAACTTTCTGAACAAGAAATACAAAGACGTGAATCTTTACAAAAATTACGCGACTTAGGAATAGATCCTTATCCTGCGGCATTGTTTCCAGTAAATTCCTCCGCTAAGGAAATAAAAAGTGATTTCGAAGATGGAAAGCACGTTTGTATTGCAGGAAGAATGATGAGCCAACGAGTGATGGGAAAAGCATCTTTTGCTGAACTTCAAGACGCGAGTGGAAGAATTCAAATTTATATTAACCGCGACGAGATTTGCCCTGATGAAGATAAAACACGCTACAATGAAATTTTTAAAAAATTACTTGATTTAGGAGACTTTATAGGTGTAGAAGGAAAAGTTTTTAAAACGCAAGTTGGGGAAATTTCCATTCATGTTACAAAATTTACGTTATTAGCAAAAGCCTTGAGACCTTTGCCGCTTCCTAAAATTGATGCAGAGGGAAGAATTCATGATGCTTTTACAGATGCTGAAATGCGCTCGAGACAACGGTACGTAGATTTAGTAGTAAACCCGCATGTAAAAGACACTTTTGTAAAACGATCAAAAACGATATCTTCAATGCGCCGATTTTTTGATGGGTTTGACTATTTAGAAGTTGAGACACCAATTCTACAGGCAATACCAGGTGGAGCAGCAGCACGTCCCTTTATCACTCATCACAATGCTTTAGATATTCCACTTTATTTAAGAATTGCGAATGAAATGTATTTAAAACGATTAATTGTTGGTGGTTTTGAAGGCGTTTATGAATTTGCGAAAGATTTTCGGAATGAAGGAATGGATCGAACGCATAATCCAGAATTTACAATGCTTGAAATCTACGTTTCCTATAAAGATTACAACTGGATGATGGATTTCACAGAAAAAATGATTGAAAAGGTCGCTCATGATGTTTGCGGAAGCACAGAAATAGAAGTTGGCGGAAATAAAATTTCACTAAAAGCACCTTATAATAGAATTTCTATGCGCGATGCAATTCTTGAATTCACAGGAAAAGATATCAATGGTAAATCAGAAATGGAATTAAAGGAGATTTGCAAAGAATTAGGAATTGAAACAGATTCTTCAATGGGAAAAGGGAAATTAATAGATGAGATTTTTGGTGAGAAATGTGAAGCACATTTTATTCAGCCAACATTTATTACTGACTATCCAATTGAAATGTCGCCTTTATGTAAGAAACACCGCGATAATCCAGAATTAACAGAACGCTTTGAGTTAATGATTAATGGGAAAGAAATTGCAAATGCTTACTCAGAATTAAATGACCCGATTGACCAAAGAGAACGCTTTGAAGAACAAATGAGTCTTTCTGAAAAAGGAGACGACGAAGCAATGTTTATCGACCAAGATTTTTTGAGGGCTTTAGAATACGGCATGCCACCAACTTCAGGTATGGGAATAGGAATTGATCGCTTGGTAATGCTTTTAACAAATAATATTTCCATTCAAGAAGTACTGTTTTTTCCTCAAATGCGACCAGAAACTAAAATAGTTAAAGTCGAACTAAATGATTCTGAAAAAATCATTTTTGAAACGATGAAAGAATTGAAAGAACTGCAATTATTCCAGCTCAAAGAAAAATTTGAAATGAGCAATAAAGTATGGGATACAAGTATTAAAACTTTAACGAAACATAATTTAATAAAAGTTACGAAAGAATTGGAAGAACTTTGGGTTCGACTTTCGTAATACTTCATTTGCATTGCATATTCTTAGAGTAAATTATTCATTCTAAATCACTTATTGTTATGACTACAAAAGAAGAAATTGTACATAATTGGCTTCCGCGTTATACTGGAAAAAAAATTGAAGATTTTGGTCAGTACATTTTACTCACCAATTTCTCTGCATATGTAAACCTATTTGCAAAATGGAAAAATGTTGAAGTTGAAGGAGTAGACCGGCCGATGCAAACTGCAACAAGCGAAGGAATCACCATCATTAATTTTAGTATGGGGAGCGCTATGGCAGCCACTATAATGGACTTATTATCTGCTATAGAACCAAAAGCAGTTTTATTTTTAGGGAAATGTGGTGGATTAAAAAAGAAAAATGAAATTGGCGATCTAATTTTACCTATTGCAGCGATTCGAGGTGAAGGTACTTCCAATGATTATTTTCCAGCGGAAGTTCCTGCCTTGCCATCTTTCAATCTTCAAAAAGCGATTTCTTCAACTATAAGAAGTAGCGGAAGAGATTATTGGACAGGAACAGTTTATACCACTAATAGAAGGGTTTGGGAGCACGATGAAAAATTTAAAGAATATTTAAGAACAATTCGAGCCATGGCAATTGACATGGAAACAGCGACCATTTTTAGTGTTGGATTCTTTAATGAAATTCCTGTTGGCGCCTTATTATTAGTAAGTGACCAACCGATGACGCCTGAAGGAGTCAAAACAGAAACAAGCGATGCAAATGTAAGTGCTAACTACTTATCTGACCATCTAAAAATAGGAATTGATTCCTTAAAGGAAATTCAAAATTCGGGAAATACAGTAAAGCATTTGAAATTTTAAAGGCAAATAAAAGACCTATAACTCTTCACTAAAAGTGTAGCCGACACCTTTAATTGTTCGGATAACTGAATCCCCTAATTTTTCTCTTAATTTTCGAATGTGAACATCAATTGTACGTTCGCCAACAATTGTATCGTTACCCCAAACAATGGATAAAATTTGTTCGCGATTAAATACTTTTCCAGGTCTACTTGCCAATAGTTCCAATAATTCAAATTCCTTTTTAGGAAGAATTAGTTGTTTTCCATCTATTTCTATCAAAAACTTTTCTCTATCAATTTTTAAAGAAGAAGGATGAGATTCAATGGTTATTCCATGTGATTTATCTAAGCGACGCAATAAAGATTCGATTTTACTTAATAATAATCTAGGTCGAATAGGTTTTGAAATATAATCATCTGCACCAGCTTCAAATCCAGCAATTTGAGCATAATCTTCAGAACGAGAGGTTAAAAAAACAATTATGGGCTGTGCTAAATTCAAATCTTTTCGAATCATTTGACAAGCTTCAATGCCATCTATTTTCGGCATCATTACATCTAAAATAATCAAGGATGGCATAATTTGTTGTGAGAGCCTAACGCCTTCTTCACCATTTGAAGCGGTAAATACTTTATAGCCCTCTTTCCTTATAGTATAAGATAGAAATTCTAAAATATCTGGTTCATCATCAACGAGTAAAATTGTGTGACCTTTTGAATTTTCCATTATTAAATTATAAAAAAGGCTATCGATTAAAAACCGATAGCCTTTAGATTAATTACTCTTATTATTTATTTACAACTAATCTTTTTGTCAATGCATTACCATTGCTAGAGATTCTAATTGAATATAAACCATTTTGAACATTTGTTGTATTGAATTCAGCAGTTTGAACTCCTGATTGTTCGATTGTGTTTGTTTGGATAATTCTACCCATTTGATCAATCATTTCAATTGTCACTGCCTCAATGTTTTGGTTATCAAATGCAACTGTAAAGTTCTCAGATGTAGGATTTGGATAAACATTGATGTTTTCAACTCCTGCTAATTCATCAATTGCTAAAGTAATTGCTACTGTGAAAGATTCTGTATCTGTACAGTTTCCGTTAATAGCAGTTAAAACAACTGTATATGAACCATTTGCTGCAAAAGCGTGAACTGGAGCATTTGCTGTTGAGTTTGTAAAATCCCCGAAATCCCAAGAGTATGAAGCAGCACCTGTTGAGGTGTTTGTAAATGTTACTACGTTACCTGAAGTTGAGAATGAACCAGCAGCTGTTGGTGTTGCCGTGAAAGTTACTATCGTTGGAACAGAAGTTCCTACACCATCACAAGCATTAGAATTTGATGTTATCACTGTAAAGTTACCAGATGCAGTTACTTGAATTGCTTGTGTTGTATCACCGTTAGACCACAAGTAAACGTCTGCAGTTGATGAAGTTAAAGTTACAGTTTCACCTGAACATGCTGCAGTTGCAGATGCGTTGATTGTTGGTACTGGTGCAGAACTAACATTTACTATAGTTGACGCTGAGGTTGCTGAACAGCCGTTATTATTAGTTACAGTAACTATGTAAGAACCTGAGGTTGTTACTGTGATAGCAGCAGTTGTAGCATTAGTTGACCAAGTATTTCCATTTGTTTCAGATGAAGTTAAAACTACTGATCCACCAGTACAGAAAGATGTATTTCCACTAGTAGAAATTACTGGAGTTGAAGGAAGAGCATTAATAGTAACTGTTATTGCTACTCTTTGACTTTCATCATTATTAGAATTAGCTTGAGAAACATAATAAGTGTAGACACCTGCTGTAGTAGTGCTAGGAACTGGTGCAGATACCAATGGAGTTCCACCTGTTGGTACATCATACCATTTCAAAGAATTACCAGTAGAAGAAGTTGCTGATAAAATTGTAGCTGTAGCACCCTGACAATAAGTGTATGAATTTATTGAAACAACTGGAACTGAAACACTAAAGAACTTCTGATGAGTAAATGAAGCACCTGAACCAGCAGCTGAACCAGCAGCTAAACGAGCATCTGGAGTAGACCCTAACGCTGGAAATAAATTCACCCAATTTACTTGAGCTAAAGTAGCAGTTGAGTCATTTCCTTTTACTGACCACCAGGATTGATACCAGGCTGTAGTTGAACCTCCTGTGTTCAATACTGTATTCGTATTGTTTGTAGACCAAGTTGGAGTTGCGAAGTTTGTTAAAATATTATTTGCGAATACAAGAGTATCTCCGTTTACATTTGCAACAACTGGAGCGCCTTCAATTGACAAACCTTTTTCCCAACCTGTAATAATTGAATTAAGACAAGATGTTGCTGTATTTCTTCTCAAACGAAATGCTTTTTCAAATTTTTCTCCTACAGGAAGTGCTATTGTTCCATTGCCTTTAGGACCTACTATTGTAATATTTGAAAAAATTGGTGCTGTTTTAGGTTGTGCTGCAGAACCTGCTGCATCATTATCTGTTTCAAAACAGTTTGAATCACCAGGAGCATCTGACAAATTTTTATCTCTAATTGCCAATCCAAATTGGATTTTACCTCTATATCCAAAATCAGTATCAAAATCATCATCTAAACCTCTGTAAGCAATAAGATACTTACAATTAACAGTTCCTCCGAACCACTCAAAGGAGTCATCACCACAAAAAGAAACCTGTATATGATCAATTGTAGTTCCCGAGCCTACAGAACCGAATGTTAAACCATTTAATTCTTTGTTAGGCTCCAGAGGAATTCCTGAAAATTCAATTCTACAATATTTCATTACTCCAGAATTATCGTTATCGAAACTTCCGCCATACTGCGAGTCAGTTGTTGGAACTATTCCTTCAATGTTTGCAACTCCGCCAGGCTGGTTGTTTTTTGCTAAACCTAAGATAACCACCCCGCCCCAATCACCTGGAATTCTATTTCCAATAGATTCATTTGATGTAAACACAATTGGATTAGAAGCTGTACCAGCAGCATTAATTTTTGCTCCTCTCGTAATAATTAAAGTTCCTTGCGTATTCTTGTCACCACGAATAATTGTCCCTGGAGCAATTGTTAAAGTTGCATTGTTTTTTACATACACTTTATTTTGCAGCAAAATAATACCACTCCAAGTTGTATTTGTAATTATGTCTGCAGAAACAGTTGATAATGTTGCAGGATAAGTTGTATTTTGTGGATCGAAATTTGACCACCCTGCTGTCCAGTCTGTAGCCGAAGTTCCATCAGTAATTGGAAAAGCTCCTTTGTAGTTAGTTGTTGTCCAAAATGCATCTTGAGCGTTTAGGTTAAGACCAAAGCTAAAGACCAAGCATGCTAAGTAAATGTTTTTCTTTTTCATAATATTTTTTTTTAGTTCGATACAAAATTCAATATTTAAAGAAGTTAGTATGTTACACGATATTTAAATGTTCTTTAAGTTTAGGTTAAGAACAATCGGTATTTTGTTAACATTAGAAAAAGTGAGAATTATTAGAAATTATATTTTAATGAAATAGAAACAGTTTGCCCAAACGTTATTTCTTGCCATGCACTGTCTGTGCCTTTATCATACTTCTTGTTTTTATTTATATCTTGGAAATAGATTAAATCTTGTGCAAGTAAATCCTTAACATTTAATTTTAATTCTAATTTTTTCTTAAACATTTTGGAAATCTGAAAATCGATTACATTTCTACCATTCTCCCAAACACTTGGTTCTTGAATACTACCAGCAATAGCAATTCGTTGACCAACTAAATTATAAGACAAACTAAAATTAACATCCTTAGGAGCTGAATAATAAATACCCGCATTAATAATATAAGGAGATTGGCCTTGCAATGGCCTTGCGGAATTAGTGTATTCTGCTTGACCTGCATACATACTTAAATCTACACTAGAACGAATAATTGAAGCATTTGCATAAAGTGTGATATCCTTTAAGAACGAAGTTGAATCCTTAGAATTTAAAAATCCAAGATTCATTCTGTATTCAAATTCAGCTCCATAATTCTCAGTATTTCCAACATTGTCATAATAAAGTTCTGGTGTTCCAGATGTTCCAGTTCGTAAAATCAATTCAATTGGATTGGTAAATTGCTTGTAGAATGCCGAGACACTAAAAATTTGTCCTGCACCTGGATAAAATTCAAATCTAGCATCATAATTATTAATTGTTGCTCGTTTTAATGTGGGATCCCCTGATGTTAAATTATCATTCAAGAAATTGTAAAAGGAAAATGGCGCCAACTCTCTAAATTCAGGTCGAGAAACTGTTTTTGACGCACTCAAACGAAAGTTTATTTTATTTGTAAGAGAATAAATTAAATTCACGGAAGGTAAAATATCAACAACAGTTGTATCTATATTTTGCTCAAGATTAGAACCAAATTCTATGTATTTAAAATTCTGGCGATATGACTCTATACGAGCACCTCCAACAATTCTAAGGTTTTTAGCAACTTTTGTATCGAACATAGCATAAGCAGCATTTAATAAAGAGAATGCTTGGTAACTGTCATCTACATTTGTTCCTTCTTCTAATTTAAATCCACCTTGCCCATCTGCCATTAAACCCAAATTTGTATTTGAAAAGATTTGATCTTCAGGTAGTAATAATAATTGGTCATTAAACCCTAAGCTCCCTGATGGATCGTATTTTGAAAAACCTAAATTTCTCGATTCGAAAGAACGCGTCCGATATTGATTCATACCACCTATTTTAAGCTCAGAATTTGTATTCAAGATTTTAAGAGGAATAGAAAGATCATATTTCCCACTTACTATTTTTTCATTTAGCAGCGACCAAAACATATTTCCAGCACCAAGAGTTGAAATATCATCATTTTGAATCACTGCAGCAAATGGAAGTGTGGTATCAGTCTGCTGGTATACTGTCCTTCTTAGAAAAGGGATTTCTCGTTTTACATCGCTAATACCAGCTATCCATTTAAATTTCATTTTATTTTTAAATTCATGATTACCAAGTAATTGAGAACTCAGAAGCTTGTTTTGCGTATACCAAATATTTGTAGATTTCTCAGAGAAAACTGATTCAATATCCATATCTCGTTTTCCATTCCGAACATTCACTTTATCATCTGAGGAAAGCGAATAAAGTGTTTTTAATTGAAGGGAATTATTTTTGTTTAGTTTATATTTCATATTAAACATCGCACTGTTTAATACAGACTGAGTATACGCTGAATCTTTTAATTCATTTTTAGTTATTACCCCTACTTCTGATTCTTCAAATTCTCTTCTTGTGACTTTATTAAAACTCATGTTACTTTGGTAATTGTAAGCAAATACATAGCCGAAATTTCGCTCCTCAGCTAACTTAATTGTTTTACCGATGCTGTATTGCAAATTTAAATTTGGTAAAGCCACACGACTATATGTCCCCCAACTACTTGGGATTGATTGCGCATACTCTGCTTTTTGAAGAGCGGAAAGATTATTGAATTCTTCTGTTGATGGTAAACCAGATGGTAGTGCTCTTGAAGATGAGCTAAAACCCAAAAAGTCTGTTTTACTTCCATCGTATGTTTTAAAATCTTTAAAAGTTGTAATTAGATTGTAAGAACTTCCTATTTGAATACTTTGAAAATCATTTTCCTTGGGTTCAGTTGTATTAATATCAATTACACCGCCAGAAAATTCTCCTGGTAAATCTGGTGTAGCTGTCTTAATAATTACTAAATTATCCAACATGTTTGAAGGGAAAATATCAAAAGAGAAGGCCTTTCGATCACTTTCGGAACTTGGAAGTGGATCACCGTTAATTAATGCAAAATTGTAACGATCACTTAAGCCCCTTACAACAACAAATTTATTGTCCTGTACACTAGCTCCACTAATTCTTTTTAAAACATCTGAAGCTTTTGAATCGGGAGTCTTTTTAAATGTCTCCGATGAAATTCCATCTACAACTGTTGCACTATTTCTCTGTAAACGTAATATTTCAGTTGTTGATTCTCTGCTAACTTTTGCTTTGACAGTAACAGGACCAAACTCTAAAACAACTTTATCCAAGGGAATATTTAAAACTAAATTCTCGTTTTCTTTTAGTTTTATTTCCGTTAAAATTAAGTTGTTATATGTTTCATTTCGAACCTCCAATATGTAAGTTCCTGCGCTCAAACCTTTCAAAGAATAATTTCCGTCGCCATCTGTTACAGCACCTTTTCCAAGTCCTTGAAGAATTACTTTAGCACCAAATAAAGCTTCATTCGTTTTAGAATCTGTTATTTTTCCGCTTAAGGAAGCATTTTGAGAAAATAAAAAAACATTGAAAAAACAAACAAAAACGAGGTTTAATATAGACTTAAGATGCATAGTAGACAATAGTTAAAAAATTCCCTACAAAGGAACAATTGTATCTTAATGCTTAAATTAAAATAAGGTTAAGTTTATGTTAAGGATATTATTAATCTTGGTAACATGAAGCTTGAACTAGAGTACTTTATAGGCAGCTACTTTTAATTTCTTCATTCAATTTAAAAGTGTAATTATGAAGAACTGAAAAATAATTTCATTAATTTTAAAAATGTTTAAAACTTAATTAAAATAGTATGATTAAGATTTATCGAACTATTACTATAATTATAATGTCCTATTTAAATCTTTTATTTTTATCAGTAGCAATTTTTTGTTATTCAACTTCTTACTCCCAAAACAAAGTAGTATTTATTGAAGGAGAAGCACAAGGAACAACTTATCACATTACCTATTACGACAAGCAAAATCGTAATTTTGAAGATGAAATTGCAAAACTCTTATTTGAATTTGATTTATCACTTTCAACCTACAATCCAAATTCTATTATTTCTAAAATAAATAATAATGAAAAAAATGTTGTGCTTGATGACTATTTTCTAAGATGTTTTAAAAAAGCGAAAGAGTTATGGAAGAATACAAATGGGGCATTTGACCCAACCGTATATCCATTGGTAAATGCGTGGGGATTTGGACCAAAGGAAAAAATTGTGGTTACAAAAGAAAAAATAGACAGTATTTTAGCATTTGTCGGTTTTGATTTAATCAACATTAAAGAAGGAAAAATAGTAAAAACGGATCCCCGAGTTTCACTTGATTTTAATGCTTTTGCACAAGGATATTCTGTTGATATTGTTCGGCAATTTTTTAATGCTAAGAATATTGACTCCTACATCATTGAAATTGGTGGAGAAGTTTATGCAAAAGGACTAAACGACAAGGATTTTTGGTTAGTTGGGATAGAAATTCCTATTGCCAATCAAAAAAGTTTAAATTCTTATCATACAATTGTAAAACTTGAAAATAAAGCGATTGCAACTTCTGGAAATTATAGACGCTATATTGTAGAAAATGGCGAAAAAATAGTGCATCATATCGACCCTAAAACTGGATATCCAACAAAAAACAATTTACTAAGTGTTACGATCGTTTCAGACTCATGTATTATTTCAGATGCAACTGCAACAGGAATTTTGGTTATGGGATTGAAAAAAGCAAGAAAATACCTTAAAAAAAATAAGGAAATTGAGGCTTTGATAATTTACATGGATAGGAGAGGAATCTATAAAACTTTCCTTTCAGATGGTTTTCAAAAGTTTATTGTTAGCACAGAAAAATAAAGTGCTTAATTACTTCTGGAGAAGAATTTGAAAATAGTTAAGCTTAATCTTTCTTTTCAGGATTTTCAATAATTTCAGCGATTAATGGATTCCATGTAAGTGAAATCACATCAAAATTAGCATCTGCTGCTGGAGACTGTGCATCGGCATTTGGACCTTTCACAAATGAAAAAGACCTAACTACTGTTCCATTTGCACTGTGATTCCAAGTCTCTTCAATGGAAATTTTATAAATACCATCAGGGAGAAGATTCCCATTAACATCAGTTCCATCCCATGTAACTGATCTATTACCAAAACTTGCTAAAGTCGCGCCAGTGGTTGCACTAACAACATTGCAGTTTGGAGCAATTGCATTTGAAGCAGCACCACCTGAATTAACCGCCCAAGTTTGTAAATGATCTCTCGTAACCGAGCCAACATTTCTAGATATTGTTTTTACAAATTGACCTAAATCTGATTGAATCCAAACCGCGAGAACGTGTTTACCATAATTATTATACGTTGCAGAAGCTGGTTTACTTACTTCATTAAAACTAAATGATAATGTCCCTGCTGATTGTGCTATTCCAGAAAATGTAAATCCTAATGAGATAAAAAATGCGATTTTTTTCATGTTTTATTATTTTAAATTTAATTAATTATTTTTTTTGCCTTGATTTATCCAGCATTCTACACGTTGAATAACGCTGTCTGGCAATGCATATCCAATATTAAAGCCATCTCTTGGCATCAACTTATAACCACTATTTCTCATTGCACCAATAATAGCAGAAGAATTAGATGAAATATTTGCATGATTTGTAAGAGAATATCCATTCTGATTGTCATGACAGCCTGCACAATTATTCTGAATGAGTGGTAGAATCTCATCGTTAAAAGAAACAGTGTCTGAACAATTAGCATCTGCATAAAATTCAGCTTTATCTTTTTTGCAACTACAAAAAATTAATAGAGAAAGTATAAATATGCTAGATTTCATTTTTTTTGATTAATGGTGAAAGGGCTAGCCAAAAAAGTGGAAAAATAAAGTACAAAGGAATTACAAATCCAGGATAAAATTCAGTCATTTCCAATGTCTCTGGGAAATCTTCCTTCATTATTGGAAATAGAATGCTTCCTAGAGTTGCAAAAACAAGAACTATATTAAATATAATAGTGCCGAATTTTGGTGCTAATCGAGTACTGAGAAAACATAAACCGGATACGCTTAGTCCTACAGTAAAATAAGTTGCTATAATTTTCCAAAGAGGAAGTATCAGAGAAAAGTTTGCCATTACCTCATAGTATTTGGTCACATAAACAGCTGCTCCAAGAGATGAAATTAAGGAAACTACTAAACCCAAAAGAAAATAAGACTTAAACATGTTATTTTTTTTCTGCAGGTAGATTAAAAGAAACTTTCATAATATCTGGAACGACATCGCTCTTTTTACCAATGTTAAAATCCATTCTATTTACATTAATACTTCCTGAAAAAGAAATAGCATTTCCAGACCCGCTTTTCTTAGCCTTAACAACATAAACTTTGCTTGTCCCTTTGAGCGTTAAGTCACCTGTGATTTTATACAAATCACCTTCTTTTTCTACTGTTTTTGACACAAACTTGATATTTGGGTATTTTTTGGCATCAAACCATTCTTCTGTTTGTGCTTTTTTATCTCTCATACCGTTTCCAGTTTTTATCGAGGAAATATCAATTGATAAATTAAATTTTGAAGTCTCTAAACTTTGCTCATTAAATTCGATTGTGCCTTCCATTTTATTAAAAGAACCTGAAGGATCTGCACTCTTAAATTTAAGAGAGAAAGCGTCTGTAATTTCAAAACGATCTATTGGAAGAAAAGCTAGAGAAGTACTTATAACAAGTAAAAAAATGTAAGAGATGATAAGATAATATTTTTTCATAATTCAAAGATTAAAATTTACGAGCTACACAAAAACCGAACCTAAATTGCCCTTTCAACCAATTTTCTGTAGTGTAAGGTATAAATTGAGTTTCACCTAAACCACCAGAATTAGTAAAATTGACAGTAAAGTTGTGCCCAAAAGTAAACCACTCCAAAGCAATACCTAGACTATTCTTATAAAAACTTGAAGGGCGAAATTGTTCATTGTGAAAAACATGATAGTATTCAGCAAGTATTGCAAAGCGACTACTAATTTTCAAGCGAAATGCGCTTCCAAGAGCAAATAGTGTATTTTGATCATTTTGTGTAACATAATTTCGGTGAACAAGCGTTGGAACAAGAGCAAGGGAAAATCGCTCGCCAAAATGTTTTGCTAAATTAAGCTGAGTAAAATAAGCTAGTCGATGAGAAGCTTTTGGAAAAAAACTAACGTCAGATTGAAGCGTTGAACTTTTCATGTAGGTAAAACTAGAACCTGAAATCACAGTCATAGAAAGAGGTATACTGCCTTTTTTTTGCTCAAGGACTTTGTATTTTAAAAATCCATCTAAAAGCGAGCGATAAGGAGCTCCTGTTCCTTTAGCTCTTCCAAATCCAAGCATGAATTTATCACTTACACCATATTCTATTGCTATTCTCATGTCTGAGAGGTAATCAAAACCAAACATATTTTGGTATCCACCATTTGGTCCTGAAAAATCCCCGAAGCGATGTTCAATTCTCATTTCATATGTTCCTTTTGAAAGTGTTTCATTGGAATGGCCATTTATTATTCGAGAAGAGGAAAATGTTATTGGTTCTTCAAATGGTATTTCGGATTCATTCGAAGTCTGCGCGAAAAATAAAGGTGATGCAGCTAGAAATAAAAACGTAAAAAAGGATAAAGAGAAATTCATTTTTTTTGGTAAAATTAAAAAAAATACTGATTGACTTAAAAAAATTACAGCTTTTTGTTTTAAGCTATTTTGGGCTTTATGACATATAAACCTTAAATTAATTTGACTTAAAATGACGTCAAGATTTCGTTAGCTGAAATTTAAACGCTGCAATCACAGCTGAATTTAAAGAAGAGGGCACTTCCTGTTTTTCCTTGTAAAGTGCAAAAACAGATGCACCTGATCCAGACATAGAAACATAGCACGCGCTCGTCTTTTCTAATTCACTTTTCAATTGGGCAATTTCTGGATGAGCTTTAAAAACACTTTCTTCAAAATCATTTTGCAGCAATGCAGGCCAAACTTCTATTGGAAGAGAAAGTAGTTCACTTACTGTTTTATCTGGCTTTCTCGGGGAAACTCCTGAATAAGCTTCCTTAGTTGAAACGTGAATTTTTGGGTTAAAAAGAACACAGTAAAGACCATTTAAGTTTAATGAAATTGGTGTTAGCAGTTCTCCGCGTCCTTTCGCAAGTTGTGGTTCATTCCGAATAAAAAAAGGACAGTCACTTCCCAATTCAGCTGCTAGGAGACATAAAATTTCAATGTCTAATTTTAATGCAAATAGTTCATTTAAAGCTAAGAGCACATGTGCAGCATCCGAAGAACCTCCACCAAGTCCTGCACCAATTGGAATTTGCTTGCGTAAATGAATACGTACATTTCCTATTTCATAGCGTGACTTCATTAAGTAAAATGCCTTTTCACATAAATTTTCTCCTACAGCACTCGGTATTTTTATTCCTGTTTGTTCGAAAGAAAAAGCAGCAGAAAGTGTTAGCTCAAGAATATCATAAAAAGGAATCGGTACCATGCAGGTCTCAATTTCATGAAAACCATCACTACGCTTACTGTGTATCTGTAAACCGAGATTTATTTTTGCCGGTGGAAACAATATCATCTTACAAAGTTAAAACAACCGAGCAATTTTCTTAAATTTGTCTTTTTAATTTATTAAAATGACAACTTACCTAGATTTTGAAGAACCGCTAAAAGCTTTAGAAGAACAAATAGAACAAACCAAAAAAATTGGTGAAACCACAGATGTGGATATGAGCGATAAAGTATCTGAACTTCAAAGAAAACTAGTAGCAAAAACAAAGGATATTTTTTCTAAGTTAAGTCCTTGGCAAAGGGTACAACTCTCTCGCCATCCAGATCGCCCCTACACGCTTGCTTATATTAATGCTTTAACTGACGGTAATTTCATGGAACTTCACGGCGATAGAAATGTGAAAGATGACAAAGCAATGGTTGGTGGCTTTGGATTATTGGACGGGAAAAGTGTGATGTTTATTGGACAGCAAAAAGGAATAAATACAAAAATGCGCCAATACCGAAATTTTGGAATGGCAAATCCGGAGGGCTATCGTAAAGCTTTGCGCTTGATGAAATTAGCAGAAAAATTTAATAAGCCAATTGTTACTTTTATTGATACTCCAGGTGCTTTTCCAGGAATTGAAGCAGAAGAAAGAGGTCAAGGAGAAGCAATTGCACGTAATATTTACGAAATGATGCGCTTAAAAGTTCCTGTTATTTGCATAATTATTGGAGAAGGAGCTTCTGGTGGCGCACTTGGAATTGGTGTTGGCGATAAGGTTGTAATGCTTGAAAATACATGGTATTCTGTTATCTCTCCTGAATCTTGTTCTTCTATTCTATGGCGTTCTTGGGATTTCAAAGAAAAAGCTGCTGAAGCACTAAAACTTACTTCAGCAGATATGAAATCACATGGCTTAGTAGATGAAGTGATAAAAGAACCTCTCAATGGTGCACACCGCGAACAAGAAAAAATGTTTTCAATTGTAAAAGAGAAGGTGAAGGAATACATCAAAAAATTAGAAGCCATTAAACCCGACGAAAGAGTTGAACATCGTATTGAGAAGTTCAATAAAATGGGCGTTTGGAAATAACCTTTTAAGCAGCGTTAAATGAACCAATTGCTACAAACACCTATTGAGTTTTTAAAAGGTGTTGGGCCTCAGCGTGCTGAATTGTTACAAAAAGAAATCGGGATTTTTACCTTTAAAGATTTACTTGAATATTATCCATTTCGTTACTTAGATCGATCTTCTTACCATCGGATTTCTGATTTGCCTTATGTTGATACATCTGTTCAACTTAGAGGCGTATTAAAAGAGGTAAAAGAAAGTGGTGCCGGGCGCTATAAAAAATTAACAGCGCGCTTTGAAGATGCTAGCGGAACGATTGATTTAGTTTGGTTCCAGGGTTTTCAATGGATAAAACCAAATTTAAAACTCAATGTAGAATACCAGGTTTTTGGTAAAGCAAAGTTATATAGCTCAACTTGGAATATCCCACATCCTGAATTAACGCTTTTCTCAGAATTAACAATTCGAACTGGCTTACAAGCAGTTTATTCTAGCACAGAAAAACTAAGTGCCAGAAACCTTCATTCAAAAGGGATTGAAAAACTAGTTCATGCCTTAATTCCACAAATATCTGGCTTTATCCCAGAAATACTTCCAGAATGGATATGCACGCAACACAACCTTATTTCAAGAGAAAAAGCACTGATGGGAATTCATATTCCAAAAAATGAGCAGGAATTTCAACAAGCACGGTTACGTTTAAAATTTGAAGAATTATTTTTCCTGCAACTTGAAATGCTACTAAGAAAAGAGGTGAGTGCGAAGAAATTAAACGGATTTGTTTTCAAAGAATTGGGAGAACCTTTTAATATTTTTTATAGCCAACACATGCCTTTTGAACTTACAAATGCGCAAAAAAAGGTTATCAAAGAAATTCGGAAAGACTTTTTAAGTGCAAAACACATGAACCGCCTTCTGCAAGGAGATGTTGGAAGTGGAAAAACACTTGTTGCACTCTTAACTATGTTGATAGGAATTGGGAGTGGTTTTCAGTCGGCACTAATGGCACCTACAGAAATTCTTGCTGCACAACATTTTGAATCTATTCAACAACTTTTAGCTCCCTTAAATCTTAAAGTTGCACTTCTTACTGGTTCGGTTAAAAAAGCAGCGCGAAATGTTATTCACGAAGGATTATTAGATGGAAGTATTCAACTCTTAATCGGCACTCATGCCTTGTTGGAAGACACTGTCCAATTTCAGAATTTAGGACTTGTGGTAATCGATGAACAACACCGATTTGGAGTGGCGCAAAGAGCAAAAATGTGGCGAAAAAATACGGTGCCACCGCATGTGCTCATTATGACTGCAACACCAATTCCAAGAACACTAGCAATGACATTTTATGGTGACTTAGAGGTTTCTATAATCGATGAACTTCCCCCGGGAAGAAAACCAATTTCTACAATTCATCGCTTTGAAAGTCACCGCATGCGCCTCTTTGGTTTCATGAAAGAGCAAATTGCCTTGGGAAGGCAGATTTATGTTGTATATCCACTTATTAAAGAATCTGAAACCCTAGATTTTCATAATCTAATGGATGGATTTGAGGCAGTATCTCAGTCTTTTCCAATGCCAGAATATCAAGTTAGTATTGTCCATGGAAAAATGCGCCCTGAAGATAAAGAATTTGAAATGCAGCGTTTTGTGAAAGGTGAAACTCAAATAATGGTCGCAACAACAGTTATTGAAGTTGGAGTAAATGTCCCAAATGCCTCCGTAATGGTAATTGAAAGTGCGGAAAGATTTGGTTTATCTCAATTGCACCAATTGCGCGGACGTGTAGGTCGAGGCGCTGAAAAATCATACTGCATTCTAATGACCGGTGAAAAACTTTCAAAAGAAGGTTTAAAAAGAATGGAAACAATGGTACAAACAAATGATGGATTCATAATTTCTGAAGTGGATTTACAACTGCGGGGTCCTGGCGATCTTATGGGAACGCAACAAAGTGGCGTTTTGGATTTGAAAATTGCAGACTTAGCAAGAGATGGACAAATAGTAACAATCGCTAGAGATGCAGCCAGAAATTTAATTCAAGAAGACGCTGATTTTAGCATGCCAAAACACCAAAAATTAAAAGAAAGTGTTCAGGAAATTTTACGCAAAAAGCCCAATTGGGGTCGAATTGCCTAAGAAAAATTTATTTTAATATTCCACGAGAAATAACAATTTTTTGAACTTCAGAAGTTCCTTCGTAAATCTGTGTAATTTTTGCATCTCGCATCATTCTCTCAACGTGATATTCTTTTACAAATCCATAACCACCATGAATTTGTACCGCTTCAACCGTTTGTTCCATCGCAACTTTTGAGGCATATAATTTTGCCATTGCACTGGATTGATCGTAATTTCTCCCTGCATCTTTATCCAAGGCAGAACTGTAAACTAAAAGTCGAGCTGCCTCAATTTCCGTTGCCATATCTGCCAATTTAAATGCAATTGCTTGATGTTTGTAGATTTCTTTGCCAAAAGCTTTTCGCTGCTTAGAATAAGCTAATGCTAACTCAAAAGCGCCACCAGCAATTCCCAAAGCTTGTGCAGCAATTCCAATTCGACCACCAGCAAGAACCTTCATTGCAAAAGTAAATCCAAATCCGTCCTCCCCTATTCTATTTTCTTTTGGAACCTTCACATCATTAAACATCAAAGTATGTGTGTCGCTTCCACGAATTCCCAATTTATCTTCTTTTGCGCCAACAATAAATCCTTCCATCCCGCGCTCAATAATTAAGGCATTAATTCCTTTATGTCCCAATTCTTTGTGCGTCTGTGCGATTACAATATAGGTAGATGCTGTGCCACCATTTGTAATCCAATTTTTGACGCCATTCAATAGATAATAGTCGCCCATGTCAATCGCTGTAGTTTGTTGCGATGTTGCATCGGAACCTGCTTCTGGCTCTGATAAACAAAATGCACCAATTTTCTCGCCTTTTGCAAGAGGAACTAAAAAATGTTGTTTTTGAGCTTCTGTGCCAAATTTCTCTAAACCCCAAGCTACCAAGGAATTATTTACAGACATACAAACAGAAGCAGAAGCATCAACCTTAGAAATTTCTTCAATTGCTAAAACATATGAAATCGTGTCCATACCACTTCCACCGTATTTTGGATCGATCATCATGCCCATAAAACCAAGTTCTCCCAAAAGTTTCATCTCCTCTGCTGGAAATTTTTGAAGGTTATCGCGTTCAATTACGCCAGGTTTTAATACATTTTGAGCGAAATCGCGTGCTGCTTCTTTAACTGCGATGTGTTCTTCTGATAATTCAAAATTCATTGTTGGAATATTTCATTTAATTTTGACAAAAATAAGGCAAATCTTTTTTACATAGTTCTACATGTTAAAGAATATTGAAATAATTGGTTTAATGTCTGGAACTTCTCTCGATGGTTTGGATATCGCTCATGTTGCATTTGATTTTTCTGCAAAGCTTCCAACATTTGAATTACTGCATTCTGAAACTCTTCCATATTCTGATGAAATTCTTGCAAAATTAAACGTAGCAAAGACATTTTCAGTTCCTGAAATGCTGATTTTAGACAAAGAAATTGGACGATTTTATGCACTAAAAGTAGTAGATTTCATAAAAAAATATAAAATTGATTCCAAAATAATTGCTGCAATTGCTAGCCATGGGCAAACTATATTTCACCAACCTGAAAATGGATTTACGCAGCAAATTGGTTGTGGATCAACTTTAGCTTTTCTCACTGGAATTCCTGTAATAAATGATTTTCGTAGCTTGGATGTTATTGCTGGTGGACAAGGAGCGCCCTTGGTTCCAATTGGCGACTTTTTACTGTTTTCGGATGAAGCGGATGCTTTTTTAAACATTGGGGGTTTTGTAAATATTAGTTTTAAAAAAGGTGATGAAATTACAGCTTTTGATATCTGTCCTGGAAATTTACCCTTGAATAAATTTGCAGAGACACTAGGTTTAAAATATGATAAAAACGGTGAAATTGCTAAAAATGGACAATTAGACGACAGCTTACTCAAAAAATTAAATAACATTAATTATTATTCTTTGGCAGCTCCAAAATCTCTTGGAACAGAATGGTTGGAAAAACAATTTTTTCCATTAATTCCTAAAGAGCTAAGTCCTGAAAAAAAATTAAGAAACATTACAGAACATATCGCTATTCAAATATCAGAAGTTCTTAACGACCAACAACTCAATTCTGTATTTTTAACAGGAGGAGGCGCTCACAATAATTTCCTAATAGAATGCCTTAAACAGTATTTTTCTGGAAATGTAATTATTCCCAAAGAAGAAGTAATAGATTTCAAAGAAGCAATCGTTTTTGCATTTTTAGGTGCACGTTATTTACGCAATGAGGAGACAACTATCTCAAGTGTTACAGGAGCTAAATTATCGCTTTGTACAGGTGTATATCATAGAATTTAAGCAGCTAATATCTGCCACTTTATTCACAATTAACTTGTTCGTAACTATCAATAAAAAACAAATTCACAAAAAGACAATTTGTGTAACTTCGCTTCGCATTTTTGTTGTTGAAAACAAGCCTATTAATTAATTTACAAATGGAAATTTATCTCATCGCTTTTTTTATTCTTGGATACGTAGCAATAACAATGGAGCATTCTCTAAAATTAGATAAATTAATCCCTGCACTTTTAATGATGGTTGCCTGTTGGACAGTCATAGCAATTAATGTCGATAATATAACATACTGGATTGATGCAGAAGGAATAGTAAAGGAATTTACAGGAGGAAATTATTTGGGAATTGAACATGTAAATAAAACACTACTCCATCATTTTGGGAAAACTGTAGAAATATTAGTGATTATGATGGGGGCAATGGCGATTGTTGAAATGATAGATTACTTTGATGGTTTTTCTTCCATTAAAGACCTTATAAAATCTCGTAAAAAAACCACTATTCTTTGGATTGTTTCAATAATAGCATTCTTGCTATCATCTATTATTTACAACATGTTGGCTACAATTGTATTGATAACTGTTTTGAGAAAAATTATAAGTAATAAAGAAGATCGTATGTGGTATTCTGGATTCATAATAATTGCTGCAAATGCTGGTGGATGTTGGACTCCCGTTGGTGATATTACAACTACAATGCTATGGTCTGCGCACCAAGTTTTTACAGGAGATTTGATGTTGAAGGTTGTTGTCCCATCCTTAATTTGTATGTTGCTTCCACTTATCGCTGCTTTATTTATGCCAGTATTTAGAGGGGAAATTGAACTTGTTGACGAAGAAAAAGTTAGAACGAAAAAAGTTAACCCAAATTCTAAGTTTATGCTCTATTTTGGTTTAATTCTAATCATCTTTGTGCCTATTTTTGAAACTATAACACATCTTCCTCCCTACATGGGAATGATGGGTGCTTTAGCTTTATTTTCAGTAACTGCAGAAAGTTTAGTTAATACTAAAAAAGGCATTAAAAGAATTATATCTGAAGTGGGTGTATTGCATCAAGGACCTACAATGAAAGCATTAAGTAAAGTGGAAATGCCTTCTTTTTTATTTTTCTTAGGAATTTTAATGACTGTTGCAGCACTTCAATCAACAGGAATGATTTATAATTTAGGGGAATTTGCTAGAAACTCTGAGATTTCTAAAGATATCATTGTTATCTCTTTAGGGCTTATATCGGCCATTATTGATAATGTTCCATTAGTTGCTGCATCCTTTGGTATGTTTAATGACTTACCTGGAACTGATGTTTGGTATTTTATTGCTTATGCTGCTGGAACGGGAGGTTCTATTCTTATTATTGGCTCGGCTGCAGGAGTTGTTGCAATGGGAATGGAAAAAATTTCTTTCTTCTGGTACTTTAAAAATATTGCTTTACTTGCTGCCTTAGGATATTTTGGTGGAATTGCTTTTTTTATTTTATTTCGTAACTTCTAATCACTTAAACGTTAAAACAAAATGAACTTATTCTTTTTTCTACAATCCAATCCAGGACTTACTACAGGTAATGAAACAACAACTGGTGTAAAAAATGTTCCCATTTGGGATATTATTGATCAGTCTAACGGTGGAATTGGCTGGCTTATTAATTTAATCCTTTTAATCATGTTAGGCTATACCGTTTTTGTTTTTGTAGAGCGCTTTTTGGCACTTAGAAAAGCAACAAAAGAAGATGTAGGATTGCTTAACAACATCAAAACTCATTTGGCCAATGATAACATTCAAGGGGCAAAAGATGCATGTGAGGCCTCAGATTCTCCAATTTCTATCATGCTTGCCAAAGGAATTTCACGAATAGGCTCTGCTAAAAACGAAAGTATTGCTGCAACGATTGAAAATACTGGAAAGTTTGAAATTCTTCGCTTAGAACAACGCCTAAACTTCTTGGCAACTGCAGCTGGTGCAGCACCAATGATTGGTTTCCTAGGGACAACAATAGGAATGGTAGTTGTATTTATTGATTTACAAAATTCTAGTGCCCTTGAGCTGAAAACAATTGCTCCAGGAATTATGACAGCAATGGTAACTACTGTAGGTGGATTAATTGTAGGTATTCTCGCATTTATGGGCTACAACTTCTTAGTAGGTCAAATAGGAAAAGTTGTTTATCAAATGGAAAATGCTGCACTTGAATTCATGGATATGTTGAATTCTCCAAAAAAATAAAACAATGGATCTTCGCCCTAGAAATAAAGTCAAAGTAGAAGGTGGAATGGCGTCTATGACGGACCTCGTCTTCTTGTTGCTGATATTCTTCATTATCATGAGCTTAATGGCAAATAACCAAACTCCGATTGATTTACCTAAACCTGAAGAAAACCTCCCTACTGTTCAAGATCCAGTTGAGGCTATGGTTGTTATTACAGAAGATAATCGCTATGTAGTAATGCCCGGAGGAGACATGAGTAATCCAATGGATTTTGACGAAATTAAAGAAATTACAGGTGCCGCTGTAGCAAAGTCACAAAAATTAAAACTTAAAGTTGCTGGACACCGGAAAGCAAGTTATGAGGCAATTTTTAATGTTTTAGCCCTAGCACAAGCAAATGGTTGGGACCCTGTTTTAGCCTATGATAAATAAATGCCTGAAAAAACTAACATATCAAGCCCTCAAGTAGCAGATCCAAAAGATGTAAAAGCTGGATTAGTTAGCGCAGTTGCGTCAATTATTTTATTGATGATCTTACTCTTTCTTATTACATACCAAATTGCCGACCCACCAGCTCAAGATGTTGTTGTAAGAGCAGAAGCTGATATAGATGAAATACTACTGAAAGATTTAAAACTTGAAAGCGGCAGTATTGGCGGTGGTTCGCCATCTAATGACAGAGTTGATAAACCAAAGGAACAAATACAAGAAATTATTACTGGAAAATCAAAACGAAGTTCTGATAAATCAGGGAAATCAAATAAAACAAATGGTAATGATGCCAATAATGAAGCATCTACAACAGTGCAAAGTCAAGATCCTTTTGGTTCTGGAGGATCTGGCGGTAAAAATGGAGCTGGAAATGGGCCATTTAGTGGGCCGGGAAATAGTGATGACGGAGATGGTGGTCTTGGAAAAGGAAATGGAGAAAGTCGCTTAAGGATAAGTAATGCCAATCTTCCGCAATACGATATTGATTACGAAAGTAATATTCACTTGCAATTAACGGTTAATGCGAATGGAGAGGTCGTAGCTGCAAAAAGTATAAAATCTAAAACAACCTGCTCAGATCAGCGTATTATTAACCAAGTTATTAATGAAGTAATGCGACAGGTAAAATACAAAAAAGAAAATGGTGCTGGCTTAGTTTATACCTTTTATACTGTAAAAATCCTTGCTAAATAAGTACGAAAAAAGCATTGAATGGTTATTTAAGCAATTTCCATCATTTCAAAATTTGGGGGCTGAAGCTTATAAACCAGGTTTATCAAATGTGATTTCCCTTCTAAACTCCTTTGATAATCCACAAGATAAATTACAATTTATACATATTGCTGGTACAAATGGTAAAGGATCTACAGCTTCTTATACAGCATCTATACTGACAGAATTAAAAGAAAAAGTTGGGCTTTTTACTTCTCCACATATTTTTGATTTCCGTGAGCGAATTCGAGTAAATGGAAAAAAAATAACAGAAGCTGAAGTGATTTCTTTTTGCACAAAAATTAAAGCATTAAAACTAGACTTTGAACCTTCTTTTTTTGAGATAACTTTTGTGCTTTCTTTAGTTCATTTTCAAGCTAAAAATTGTAGTATTTGTGTTATCGAAACTGGTTTAGGTGGGCGTTTAGATGCAACAAATTGCATACTTCCGAAAATTAGTATTATAACTAATATTGGCATGGATCACATGAAATTTTTAGGGAATACATTAAAAGAAATAGCACTTGAAAAAGCTGGCATTATCAAAGAAAATACAACGGTCGTAATCGGAAAAACTCAGATCGAGATCAAAGAATTATTTACTGATATTGCAAAAGAAAAAAAAGCAAAAATTTTCTTTGCCGATGAAAACAAAAATAATACAATAGAACTTTATCCAGCCTACCAAATTGAAAATTTACAAACTGCACTCAAAAGCTTGGAGCTAATCTCCTACTCCATTTCACAAAAAATAATTCAAAAAAGTATTGATAAGCTCCAAAAAAATACGGGGCTCTTTGCACGAATGACACACATAAATAGAAATCCTGATATTATTCTAGATGTGTCACACAACGAAGACGGAATAAAAGCAACTCTAAATGCACTTATCTTAAAGCCAAAAGGGAAATTGCTTGTTCTGCTCGGCTCTTCTAATGACAAAGATATCAACCTGCACTTGAACTTATTTCCAGATAAAGCAACTATCTATTTATGTGCATTTAATAATGAACGAAGTCGAAAATTTGAAGAATATCAAAATTTAAAAACCCGAAATCCAAAAATAATAGAAGTGTTTACGGATATTAATATAGCCATGTCCAAGCTGAAGAAATTGCTTTCCAAGGAAGATACACTTCTGGTAATTGGGAGTTTCTTTCTGATTGCAGATTACGAAGCCGATAACAATCCTTCTTAATATATAAAAAATTATTTATCTTTGTGCTAATGGAAAAACAAGTCATTCTCAATTCCAAGCACTTAGAACTTACATTGAAAAGACTTTCCCACGAATTAATTGAATCCCATAACGATTTTTCAGATACAGTTTTAGTTGGACTTCAACCAAGAGGAATCTATGTTGTTTCTCAGTTAAAAAAGCAACTGGAAATAATTTTAGGAAAAGAAATTGTTTGCGGAAATCTCGATATAACCTTTTTCAGAGATGACTTTAGAAGAAGAGAAAAACCACTTATTCCAAGCATCACAAATATTGATTTTAGCCTCGAAAATAAAAAAGTAGTTTTAGTAGACGATGTCTTATATACTGGACGAACAATTCGCGCTGGTTTAGATGCATTACTAACATTTGGACGTCCATCGAAAGTAGAATTACTCGTATTAATTGACCGCCGTTTTCGCAGAGATTTACCCATTCAAGCAGACTATGTTGGAAAAATGGTAGATTCCTTAATCTCTGAACGTGTATCAGTAGAATGGCAAGAAATAGAAGGTGAAGATAAAATAGTATTGTATACAAAAGATTCAAATGAATAATTTAAGTGTAGATCATCTTACCGGAATAAAAGACCTCAGCAAAGAGGACATCGACTTAATCTTCAAAACCGCAGATAGCTTCAAAGAAGTAATTAACCGACCAATTAAAAAAGTTCCTTCACTGAGAGATATTACAATTGCAAATATTTTCTTTGAAAATTCAACACGGACAAAACTTTCCTTTGAATTAGCAGAAAAAAGACTTTCCGCTGACATTCTTAACTTCAGCTCGTCTGGGAGTTCAGTAAAAAAAGGAGAGACACTTATCGATACTGTAAATAATATCCTTTCCATGAAAGTGGACATGGTCGTTATGCGTCATCCGAATCCGGGAGCAGCACTTTTCTTATCGAAAAAAGTGAAGGCCAAAGTCATAAATGCTGGAGATGGAACACATGAACATCCTACTCAAGCACTTTTAGATGCTTACTCCATTCGTGAAAAACTTGGGGCTGTACAAGGTAAAAAAGTAGTTATCGTGGGAGATATTTTGCATTCTCGCGTAGCATTATCTAATATTTATTGTCTTCAGAAATTAGGTGCAGAAGTCATGGTTTGCGGTCCAACAACGCTTATTCCAAAAGACATGCATTTATTAAATGTTAAAATTTCACACAATCTAAGAGAAGCATTGGAATGGTGTGATGTTGCAAATATGCTAAGAATTCAGTCTGAAAGACAAGAAATTAGTTACTTTCCATCCTTAAGAGATTATTCAATGCAATTTGGATTAAACAAAGAAATTTTAAATAGTCTTTCAAAAGAAATTGTGGTAATGCATCCAGGTCCAATCAATCGTGGTGTTGAAATTACCAGCGATGTTGCGGATTCTAAACAAAGTATAATTTTAAATCAAGTTGAAAATGGAGTTGCAATTCGAATGGCGGTAATTTATTTACTCGCAGCGAAGATTGATCGCTAATTATTTTTACATTTGACAAAACGATTAAAATGAACTTTTCAACTGACCAATTAAGAAATGTCACTTTCGTTACTTCACACGTTGAGAAACTAGATGCATCTAATGCTCCAGAATTAAAGAGCCATTTCTTTTTATTGAATAACGCAGGGATCAATACTATTGTTTTAGATTTATCAAGATCAAAATATTGTGATTCATCAGGTTTAAGTGCAATATTGATAGGAAACAGACTTTGTAAAGATACAAATGGTAAATTCGTAATTTGCGGACTTCAGGGAAATGTTCAAAAAATGATTGAAATTGCGCAACTTGATCGCGTATTTAAAATTTGTGATACAGTTGAAGAAGCCCAAGCTGCCATTGAATTTTGAGTTTTAAGATCACCATACTTGGAAGTGGTGCTGCTTTGCCAACAAATAAAAGAGGACCATCAGCTCAATACATCGATTGCATAAACCGACACTTACTAATTGACTGCGGAGAGGGGACTCAAATTCAATTACGAAAATTTGGAGTTCATTTTCAGAAAATCAATCATATTTTTATATCACACTTACACGGAGATCATTTTTTTGGTCTTCCAGGTTTGTTAAGCACCATGAATCTTTTAGGAAGAAATACTGGTCTTACAATTTATGGTCCTGAAAATCTTTATGCACTTTTAAATGATATTTTTAGCTGTGGTGGACAACAATTGAATTTTAATCTCAACTTTATTCCGATAGATTTCACTGAGGAAAAAGTCCTTTTTGAAGATAAACTGATTTGCATCAAAAGTTTTCCATTAAAACACAGAGTTCCAACCTGTGGCTTTAAAATTGAAGAAAAAACAAAAGAATACAGCATAAATGCAGAGGCAACAAAAAAACTCTCAATTCCCTTAAAAGATTATCCAAAACTTAAGCGAGGGGAAAATATTGTATTGGAAAATGGCAAACAAATTGATTTTAGAAGCTGTGTTCTAGAGCCAAAAAATCCTAGGTCTTACGCTTATTGCTCAGATACCTATCCAAGCGATAAATATTTGAATTCTATACAGGGGGTCGACTTGCTTTATCATGAAGCAACATTTACAGAAGAACTTGCAGACCGAGCAAAGTCAACCCTACACAGTACCGCTAAAAAAGCTGCAGAAATAGCACAAAAAGCAAATGTTAAAAAATTAATGTTAGGGCACCTTTCTTCGCGATATGAAAATAGCGAAGGTCATTTGCTCGAAGCCACTCAAATATTTAAAGATACAATCGTAGCAGAAGATGGAATGGTGATTGAGCTCTTATAAATTAGTTAAGAGTCTACTTTACGAGACCTTATTTTTGAGCAAAACGATAAAGAACATAAGCAACTATACTAAAGAGAATATTCGGAATCCAGACCGCTAAAAGCGTAGGAAATCCAACATTTATAGCTGCTACAGTCGTCATCTTCATGGCAAAAATATAGATGAATACAAACCCCAAACCAATTGCGATATTTAATCCTATTCCACCTCTTTTTTTCTGAGAGGATACTGCAACTCCTATAATTGTTAAAATATAGGCGGCAAAAGGGTAAGAAGTACGCTGGTGCAACTCAATTTGATAAGATGAAACAGCTGCAGATCCTTTTAATTTTTCTCGTGAGATTAAATTCCTTAACTCAGAAAATGTCATCGTTTCTGCAATTGTTTTTCGCTGCGCCATTTCCTCCATTACAAAGTTAAAAACAGTATCTTTTTTTACGCCAAATTTGAGTGTTCCCTCAGGAAATAAGATATCTTTTTCGTAATAATCTTTTAATTGCCATTTATTTGTTCCCGGATAATTCTTTGCATAACGAGCTTTTAAAAAATAAACTACCTCATTACTGTCATTCCATCGTTGAATTGTGAAATCATGAACTTGTCCTTCAGAATTGGTATAATTTGAAAAATAAACAGATTGATTTCCAGGGTAATCAGCGTGATAATCTTCGACACTTATTTCATCCCGGTAATATTTTTCTTCAAATGCTAGGCGATTGTTGTTCGCCCATGGAACTATAAAGTGATTTAAAACAAGCGAAATAAGCATTAAAACAGTTGCTCCAATCAAATAGGGTCTGTAAAATCGAGTAAGAGGGCGACCACTAAACCAAATCGGAATAATTTCTGTGTCTTGTGCCATTTTTGCGGTAAACCAAATTACAGAAAGAAAAATAATCATCGATGAAAACATATTTCCATAGAAAAGAATAAAATTCAAATAATAGTCAAAAAAAATAGCTGTTATCGGTGCTTTATTAGAAATAAACTCACTCAATTTTTCGGAAATATCAAATACCATTGCAAACAACATAATGATTCCCAACATAAAGAAGAATGTTGTTAGAAACTTTCGAATGATGTAGCGATCAATTAGTGTTAACATATGATTTTCTTACAAACGTTGACTTAATTGTTTAACCATCTTCTCTTTCCACATAGAAAATTCTCCTGACTTGATTTTCTCTCTTGCCTCTTTCATTAACCGAAGATAAAAAGATAAGTTGTGAATCGTGGCTATTTGTATCCCTAAATTCTCACCTGTTTTAATTAAATGGCGCAAATATGCTTTTGAATATACTTGATCTACCCAAACAGGACTTTCTTTGTCGATTGGGGAAAAATCAGTGGCCCATTTTTCGTTTTTAATATTAATTGTCCCGTTTTCTGTAAATAACATTCCGTGGCGAGCATTACGACTTGGCATGACACAATCAAACATATCAATTCCTAAGGCAATGCATTCCAATAAATTTTTTGGCGTGCCAACTCCCATTAAATAGCGTGGTTTATCGGAGGGTAATATGGCACACACATGTTCTGTCATTTCATATAATTCATCTTCTGGTTCCCCAACGGATAAGCCGCCAATCGCATTGCCATCTGCACCAAATGACGCAATTGTTTCTGCTGATTCTGTTCGTAAATCTTTGTATGTGCTTCCTTGAACGATTGGAAAAAGACTTTGATTATATCCGTACTTTGGTTCAGTGGCATTAAAAGCCTCAAAACAACGATGCAGCCAACGGTGAGTCATTTGCATAGATTTTTTTGCGTAATTATAATCACAAGGATAAGGCGTGCATTCATCAAAAGCCATAATTACATCTGCACCTATAGATCGTTGAATTTCAATTGCCCGTTCAGGAGTAAAAAAATGATAAGAGCCATCGATATGAGATTGAAATTTTACGCCCTCTTCATTTATTTTTCTGGAACCTGACAATGAATAAACTTGGTAACCGCCACTATCTGTTAGCATCGGACGATCCCAAGAAATAAACTTATGCAAACCTCCTGCTTTTTCTATTATTTCTGTTCCAGGTCTTAAAAATAAATGGTAAGTGTTTCCAAGAATGATTTGTGCTTGAATATCTTCGCTTAATTCTTTTTGATGAACTCCTTTCACAGAACCTCCAGTTCCAACTGGCATGAAGATTGGAGTCTCAATTATACCGTGGTCTGTGTGTAATAATCCTGCTCTGGCTTTAGAAGATTTATCGTGACTTATTAATTCAAAGTGCATAAATATGTTGAAAAAAACTTTGGGTAAAGATACGGGTATTTGATTTCGCAAGGCATCTTTGTACTCAAGTTTTAACAATGTCCAACATTTCTGATTTTTTTATCACCTTCTTTCCACTAATTTTTGTCGTTTTTATTCTTGCTGCGACTATTCAATTTTTATTTACAAGCATAATTCATGGGCGCTTATCTTTTTATAAAAAGCGTGAATACAAGCCAACAGAAAAAGCCATCCCCGTAAGCATAATCATTGCAGCAAGAAATGACTCAGATAATTTATATGAAAACTTGCCTTCAATTTTAAATCAAGATTACCCAGAATTTGAAGTAATTGTGGTGAATAATCAATCAATAGACGAAAGTGGTTGGTTATTAACCGCTTTTCAACAGCAATTTAAAAATCTTCGGGTTGTCGAATTAGAAAAAAATAAGCACCTTAGACCGGGAAAAAAACTGCCAATTACACTTGCCATTAAAGCCGCAAAATACGAGCATTTTTTACTTACAGATGCAGATTGCAAACCAAAAAGTAATCAATGGATTAGTAAAATGTCAAATCAATTTTCTTCCAAAAATGAAATTATTATTGGTTATGCTCCATATATAAAGGGTAAAGGATTTCTTAATAATTTAATTCGTTTTGATACAGCTTGGGTTGGGATAAATTATTTTTCTATGGCGCTGGCTAAATTGCCTTACATGGCAGTAGGTAGAAATTTAGCTTATACCAAAAAAGTTTTTCATTCTGTTAATGGTTTTAAATCACATTATGCAATTCCATCAGGTGATGATGATTTATTTATTCAAGAAGCTGCCAAAAAATCAAATTATTCTGTAGAAATTGACCCTGAAACCTTTTGTTATTCTTCAGCTCCAAGTACTTGGTCAACATGGATGGCTCAAAAAGCAAAACTTTATGCCACTTCTAACAGACATAGGCTTATCAAGAAAAGTTTGTTAGGAATTTATCCTATTTCAGTGATTTTAATGTGGTTTTTGTTTGTTACTTTGCTTTTTAGTACTGATTTTAGAAATTTATCTACAGTAATTTTTATAGCTGTAATCTCATACAAATGGCTAATACAAGGTCGATGCATAATGAAACTGAAAGAAAATAATTTTATAAAATTTTTGCCCTTTTGGGATCTTTTATATGCTATTCTTATGCCAATAATTTATTATGTGACTGAGCGTCAAAAGTTTTATAAATGGTAGAATTCGAACATTTATCCGATAAAGCAAAACAAGATTTAGTTCTTGTTGAAGAAGCTAAAAAAGGAAAGCAAGCAGCCTATGCAGAACTAATGGATCGTTACCGTGATTCAATTTATTTTACGATGCTCAAAATGGTAAAAAATACAGACGATGCAGACGATTTAACAATTGAAGCATTTGGTAAAGCATTTAACCGACTTGAGCAATATTCACCAAGTTTTGCTTTCAGTACCTGGCTTTTTAAAATTGCCTCAAATAATAGTATTGATTTCATCAGAAAAAAAAGAATACAGGTTACCTCAATGGACTCTGGATTAACAAATAGTGAGGGAGATGCTATGCAAATTGATGCACGTTCTACCGGTTTAAATCCTGAAGAATCGATTATTCAAGGACAAAGAATAGACCACATGCGCTTACTTGTAAGTAAACTTAAACCAAAATACCGCGAGCTTGTGGAAAAAAGATATTTTGAGGAAATGAGCTATGAAGAAATTGCGGAAGAAATGAACCTACCCTTAGGAACTGTAAAAGCACAATTATTTAGAGCACGAGATTTCCTTGCTTCTATGATTGAAAAAACAAAAGAAAGTATTTAATAAGTGAAAGAAATTCTTCACTATTTCCCGAATTTATCACAAGAACAGGTTCAACAATTCGAAAGATTAAAAGACCTCTACGAAGAATGGAATCAACAAATTAATGTGATTTCACGAAAAGACACAGAAAATTTTTACGAAAGACATGTCTTGCATTCATTGGGTCTTGCAAAAATAATTCACTTTCAAAAAGATTCCGAAATTCTTGATGTTGGAACAGGGGGTGGATTCCCAGGAATTCCAATGGCTATAATGTTTCCAGATGTGCAGTTTACCTTAGTTGATTCGATTGGCAAGAAGATAAAAGTTGTAAATGAAGTTTGTGCAGCTCTCGGTTTAAAAAACGTTACGGGCTTACATTTGAGAGCTGAAGATGTAAAAGGGAATTTTGATTTTGTAATAAGTCGAGCAGTTACCCAAATGCCTATTTTTATAAATTATGTTAGAAATAAGATAAAAAAAGAACGCAACAACAAACTAAAAAATGGAATCCTTTATTTGAAAGGTGGGGATTTAAAAGAAGAAATGAAATCTGTAAAATACCGCTACAAAGAATTTAATTTAAGTAGCTTTTTTAAAGAAGAATTTTTTGAAACAAAAAAAATAATTCACGTAATTATCTAATTTAATAACGGAGGATAAACCATCTTAAAAGATGGGATTTCAATCGTAAATTCTTCGTTAGTTTCTATGTTTAAAAAAGTATAAAATCCACTCATTCTTCCATAGGGATTCCATAATTCACAACCACTAATGTACTCAAAGGACTCATTTTTGCCTAAAATTGGTTGTTCTCCTATTACGCCTGAACCACTTACAACACTTGAACCAAGAGTGAGATGTTCAATTTTCCAATATCGATGGGTCAATTGAACACGATCATTACTCGTATTTTGAATGTTGATTTTGTAATTAAAGAAAAAATTATTGTTCTCAACATCTGACAAGTCTTCTCGAAACCAAGTAGAAACTAAAATAATTATTTTTTGCTCTATTTTTTGTTCCATAAACTTTACTTAATAATCATAAATATAACGAAAATTACTAAAAGTTGTTGAATTTCTGCTCTTATTTAAATTCATTCCAAATTTCTAAAAAAATGATGAAAAGAAAAAGCATTCTATCAAAATAAATTGAGTAATTTTGTGCAGAATTTATAAAAACACTCTCTTCATGTCACGATTAGTCAGTATTCACAAAGGCTTAGACATTAGGTTACAAGGATTAGCGGAAAAGCAGCTAAAAATTTTACCGAATTCAAGAATAATTTGTGTAAGTCCCTTAGACTTTCATGGTTTAAATCCAAAATTACTTGTTAAAGAAGGTGATTCTGTAAAAATTGGTGATTCTCTTTTTTTTGATAAAACAAATGAGGCGGTTCAATTTGTGACTCCAGCAAGCGGAACTGTAAAATCAATAATTCGAGGTGAAAAAAGAAAAATTTTACAAGTTTTAATCGAAACTAGTGAAAATCAAGAATATAAAAATGGATCAGCCGTAGATGTAAGCAAACTTTCTTCTGAAGAATTAAAAACAAAAATGCTTGCTTGTGGTTTGTGGCCTTTTATAAAACAAAGACCCATAGATGTAATTGCTGATCAGAATCAAGAACCAAAAGCAATATTTGTTTCAGCATTTGATAGTTCGCCTCTAGCGCCAGATTATAATTTTATCTTGGAGGGCAGACAGGAAGATTTACAAACTGGATTTAATGCTCTTTGCAAATTAACTAAAGGAAAGGTACATTTGAATATTGATGCTAAAAATGATAGCGCACTATTTTCAAATATTAAAGGAGTTGAAATAAACAAATTCGCAGGAAAACACCCTGCAGGAAATGTGGGTACACAAATCCATCATATTGACCCAATTAATAAAGGCGAATATATTTGGACAATCAATATTCAGGATCTTGTAATCATTGGTAATTATTTTAATACGGGAAAATTAAATGCTCGTAGAACAATTGCTCTATCTGGCTCTGAAGTAAGTGAGCCCCAGTATTACAATGTGCTTATCGGAACTAACCTAGATGGTATTTTAAAAGGGAAAGTTAAAGGAAATCATGTTCGTTTTATTTCTGGAAATGTATTGACAGGAGATCAAAAACAACAAAATGATTATTTAGGATATTATCACAATCAAATTACAGTTATTCCTGAAGGGGACAATTATAAATTCTTCCTCACAAAAGGTTGGTTAGGACTTGGTTTTGATAAGTTTTCTAATTCGCGACTTTTCCCTACTTTTTTACTGCCAAAATCAAAACAATTTGTTTTAGATACCAATACTAATGGCGAGGAAAGAGCTTTTGTTGTAACTGGTGAACTAGAAAGAGTATTTCCTTTCGATATTTTCCCAATGCAATTAGTGAAAGCTGCAATGACTAAAGATATTGATGGAATGGAAAATTTGGGGATTTATGAAGTTGCACCGGAGGATTTTGCCTTGTGCGAATATGTTTGCACAACAAAAATTAATATCCAAGACGAAATCCGAAAAGGATTAGACATAGTTGCTGAAGAATGTTTGTAATACTAAAAAAATAGAACAGTGAAATTCTTAGAGAATATATTACACAAAATGGAACCCAACTTCGTAAAAGGTGCGAAGTATGAAAAATGGAATCCTTTGTTTGAAACAATTGCAACTTTTGCATTCACCCCAAAGTTAGTTACTACAAAAGGTGCTCATATTCGCGATGGCGTAGATTTAAAAAGAACCATGATGATGGTAATCATCGCCTTAATTCCATGTTTACTTTTTGGAATTTACAACACAGGTCATTGGCAAATGGTTGCAGAATTAGGAAATAGAAATTTACCTTATTGGGAAAATGGCTTGAATAAGTTTTGGAATGGTTCCATTATTGTTCTTCCTTTAATTGTTGTTTCCTATGGTGTAGGGCTTGGAATTGAATTCCTTTTTGGAATGCTACGAGGTCACTCTTTGCACGAGGGATTTTTAGTTTCTGGAATGCTTATTCCTTTAACGATGCCCGCAGATGTTCCTCTCTGGATGGTTGGAGTTGCAACGGCATTTGCTGTAATTATAGGTAAAGAAATTTTTGGTGGTACGGGAATGAATATTATCAATGTAGCACTAACGGCTCGTGCCTTTTTATTTTTTGCGTATCCAACTTCTATGTCTGGTGATAAAGTTTGGATGGCCGGTACTGAAACGACTAAAGTTGATGGATTTACTGGTTCTACTGCGCTAGGAGATTTGGCAACTTTTATGTCAGATAAACCTGTTTTTCAAAATTTAAATGGCTTTACCTCTGAATATACCTTATCAGAATCTTTTATCGGAATGATTCCAGGTTCTGTTGGTGAAACGTCAACTTTAGCGTGTTTAATTGGTGCGGGGATTTTACTCATAACAGGAGTTGGATCCTTAAGAATTATGGCTTCCTTTTTTGTAGGTGGACTTGCAATGGGCTTATTATTGAATTTAATGGGTGGAAATCCTTATTTTGAACTACCCGCTGTTTACCACTTGGTAATTGGTAGTTTTGCCTTTGGTGCAATATTTATGGCAACAGATCCTGTCAGCGCTGCTCAAACGGCAAAAGGAAAATTAGTTTACGGATTCCTTGGTGGTTTACTTGCAATCTTAATTCGTGTTTTAAATCCAGCATATCCCGAAGGTGTTATGCTTGCAATTCTATTCATGAATATTTCTGCTCCAATAATTGATTATTATGTAATTCAAGGAAATATCAACCGTAGATTAAAACGAATTAAAACTGCATAAAAATGGCAATGGATAAAGAAAGTAACGCTTATACAATCATTTTCGCTACGATTATGGTTGTTGTTGTTGGAGGATTATTAGCGTTTTTGGCAATTAGTCTTAAAGAAAGACAAGAAGCAAATGGCGAAATTAAAAAAAAGATGGAGGTTCTTTCTGCCTTACTTTCTCCTGATGAAATGAAGAAAGTTTCAAGAGAAAACGCCGAGGCTGAATATGAAAAATACATTACTGGAGGTGTTGTTATCGATGTAAATGGAAAAGTTATAGCTGATGGAGAAAAAGGGAAAGATGCGGCTTTCCAAACAAATATTCAAGCTCAATATAAAGATAAAACTATAGCTGTAAACAAACGTACTTATCCTATGTTTACTGCAAAGAAAGATGGAAAAACACTTTATATTATTCCAATTGTTGGAATGGGACTGTGGGGACCTATTTGGGGAAATGTTTGCATAGCAGAAGATAAAAGTTCGATTGCAGGAGCTTCATTTGGTCACAAAGGAGAAACTCCTGGACTTGGGGCAGAAATTTCGCTTGGGTTTTTTATTGATCGCTGGGTAAAAGGTGATGAGAAAATCACTGATGAAAATGGTGACTATCAAAAATTTGATGTGGTAAAAGATGGAACTGGAGGTCAAACTACTAAAATTGATGGGATATCAGGTGGGACAATAACTTCAGAAGGTGTAGAAGAAATGATGAACCGCTGCTTAGTTCCATATACTGTTTATTTTAAAACTTTATAATTATTAAAAATGAGTGAAAACCTTGCAAAAATAAAAGCGCCTTCAGAATCATTGTTTTCTAAAAAAAACAGGAAATTATTGATTGAACCTCTTACTAATAATAATCCTGTAACTGTTCAAGTTCTTGGAATTTGTTCTGCACTTGCTATTACGGTAAAAATGGATACTGCTTTAGTAATGGGACTGTCAGTTATATTCGTTACAGCGGCAGGAAATTATGTTATTTCTGCACTAAGAAATATCATGCCGCCTCGTATTCGTATCATCGTTCAATTAGTTGTTGCTGCTGCATTAGTAATTATCGTTAATGAGATATTAAAAGCGTATTTACCAGATATTTCAGAACAACTTTCTGTATTTGTTGGTTTAATTATTACAAATTGTATTATCATGGGCCGTTTTGAAGCATACGCAATGGCAAATAAACCATGGCCATCTTTCCTAGACGGAATAGGAAATGGAGCTGGTTATGCAATTCTTCTTTTAATCGTTGCTTTTGTTAGAGAATTATTAGGATCAGGGAGCTTATTTGGAGTAAAAATTCTTGGATCTGCAGTTCCTGGTGAAGAAACTGGATTGTACACAATGGGTTACGTAAATAATAATTTAATAATTCTTCCTCCGATGGCTCTCATAATTGTGGGAATTATTATTTGGGTTCAACGTGCTAAAAATACTTCATTACAAGAAGAAAATTAATTAACGAGTTAAAATTTAAAAAGTGGAAACTACCTTAGATATTTTTATAAAGTCTATTTTCTCGGAAAATATGATTTTTGCCTACTTTCTTGGAATGTGCTCTTATTTAGCCGTTTCTAAAACCGTTAAAACTGCCGTAGGATTAGGTGCAGCTGTTGTTTTTGTACTTGTCGTTACAGTACCATTGAACTGGCTTTTAGAAAATTATTTACTGAAAGCAGGTGCTTTAGAATGGTTAAACCCCGCTTGGAAAGAAATTGATTTGAGTTTTATTTCTTTCATTATGTTTATTGCTGTGGTTGCTTCTGTTGTGCAATTAGTTGAAATGATTGTAGAAAAATTCTCTCCAGCACTTTATGGTGCACTTGGAATTTTCTTGCCTCTTATCGCTGTTAATTGCTCTATATTAGGTGGCGCCTTGTTTATGCAAGAACGTCAATATTCAACTTTTTTAGATGTTACGGCTTTCTCATTGGGCTCTGGAATTGGTTGGGCAATTGCAATTATCTTAATAGCCGGTATTCGTGAAAAAATTCGTTATTCCAAAATTCCTGCTCCACTGAAAGGTTTGGGAATTACATTTATAATAACTGGATTAATGGGTATGGCTTTCATGAGTTTTAGCGGTATAAAATATGTTGATGAAGTAAAGAAAGAAAAGCCAAAAAACTCAGAGTCTTCTTCCTCAAAAACAAATGAATTATCAACTTCTAAATCAAGTAAACAATGAGTTTAAGTTTATTAATGACTGTAACGATTGTAATTTTTCTATTCGTTACATTATTACTTACGGCAATGTTGCTTTTTGCAAAAGCTAAACTTACTCCTAAAGGATTAATTTCAATCGATATTAATAATGGAGAAAGGATAGTTGAGGTAGGTGGAGGTTCAACTTTACTTACTACATTGAGCAATAATGGTGTTTTTTTACCTTCTGCTTGCGGTGGAGGTGGTACATGTGTTCAATGTAAATGCCAAGTTTTAGAAGGTGGTGGAGAAATTTTACCAACTGAAATACCACATTTTTCGAGAAAGCAAATCGCAGATAATTGGCGTTTAGGTTGTCAAGTGAAGGTGAAAGAAAATATGAAAATTCATGTGGAAGAAGAAGTTCTTGGCATCAAAGAATGGGAGGCAACCGTTATTTCTAATCACAACGTTGCAACTTTTATTAAAGAATTTATTGTAGAAATTCCAGAAGACATGGACTATAAAGCTGGAGGCTATATTCAAATAAAGATACCAGTATGTGAAGTAAAATATTCTGAAATGAACATCGATGCACATCCGCAAGATCATCCAGGAGAACTTGATAAATTTAAAAAGCATTGGGATAAATTTGGAATGTGGGATTTAGTAATGAAAAATGAGGAGGAAGTTATTCGTGCTTATTCTATGGCCTCTTATCCTGCTGAAGGAAGACGCGTTATGTTGAATGTAAGAATCGCAACTCCACCATGGGATAGAGCGAGAAATGCCTGGATGAATGTAAATCCTGGAATTGCATCTTCCTATATTTTTAGCTTGAAAGAAGGTGATAAAGCTATTATTTCTGGACCTTATGGCGAATTTTTCATCAATGAATCAGATGCGGAAATGATCTACATTGGTGGTGGTGCCGGTATGGCGCCAATGCGTTCTCACCTTTACGAATTATTCAAAACAATCAAAACAGGACGAAAAGTAACATTCTGGTACGGTGGTCGCTCGAAAGAGGAATTGTTTTATATCCATTATTTCAGAGATTTAGAGAAAGATTTTCCAAACTTTAAATTTTATCTTGTTCTTTCAGAACCTTTGCCTGAAGACAACTGGACTGAAAAGAAAGATATGAATGATAAAACTGGAGATGGATTTGTTGGATTTGTTCACCAAGCTGTAATCGATCAGTATCTTAACAGCCATGAATCTCCTGAAGACTTAGAATTCTATTTCTGTGGTCCTCCAATGATGAACAATGCAATACTAAAATTGTGTGATGAATGGGGAGTTCCTAATGAAAATGTGCGTTTCGACGACTTTGGAGGTTAATTTATTGACTCAATCTTAGTTTTCCTTCGTTAACAAAGCAGAAGCATACGCTTTTATTGCCCTGCTTTCCCCAAAAGAATCTACCTTTTCATGAGTTGTTGCTTTCAATGAGACTGCATCTTCCTCAACACCAATTAGCTTTGCTATTATCCTTTGCATGATAGGAATATAAGGATTTAACTTTGGTTTTTCTAAAACGACTGTGCAGTCAATATTAACAACAGAATAACCCTTTTCTTGAATTTTTTGAAAGACATTTGAAAGTAATATCGTAGAATCAATTCCCTTGTATTGAGGATCTGTATCTGAAAAATGAAAGCCAATGTCGCGAAGATTTGCAGCTCCTAAAAGTGCATCGCATATTGCATGTAACAGAACATCAGCGTCTGAATGTCCTACGGATCCACTATTTGATTCGATTTTAACACCGCCAACAATCAAAGGTTGATTTTCTGCAAGTTGATGCACATCAACACCAAAACCTATTCGGAATGTTTGCATATTATTCTGGTTCTTCTGTTTTTGCTGTTGTAACTCCTCCGATATTAAATCGCAGTGTGAAACGAAGTGTATTTGCTAACGGACTTTGACGACCATTTAGAGAGGCCAAATAAGAAAAGTCAATTGCAAAGGCATTGTACTTCAAAGATGCTCCTAGATTTAAGAATTGGCGATTCCCTTTGTTTTTACTTTCATAAAAAATTCCAGAACGCAAAGCAAAAACTTCGTTGTACCACCATTCAACTCCTGCAGCAATATTGATTTCAGTTAATTCTTCTTTTAAACGTGACCATTTAGCAATTGCGTAAGTTCCATCTTCATTTTGGATATAGTTTCCATCTTCATCCTCTAAAACTGTACCCGGAGCATCAGAAAAAGATTGAAGCATTCCAGCAATAACACCTATATCATTTGATTTACCAGATATCAAAGTATTTTGTCCATCAATTATGTCATACTTTGCTGGAGTAGGAACTAATAAGCGTTGAAGATCAACCGAAAATGTTAACTTGTTATAACTGTTATTTTGCACAGTGAACGAATTTCCTATTTTCATATTCATTGGAATAAAATCTCTTCTAGATAATTCAGAATAAGCAACTTTATTTCCAATGTTATTAAATGTGATTGCAGAAGTATAAACACCTTTAATCTTACCTATTTTTGCTTCATCATTTAAATACGTAAAGGATAAATCTGTAGCGCCTACAATGCCTGGTTTTGTGTTTACGCCTGCAACAGGTATTCCTCCTGTTAGATTAGAATAAGCAAATTTTCCATTTATTCCAATACTAAATCTTTTTGCCAAGCGAAAAGCATAAGCACCAGTTAATTCAAATTCACTTGGTTTATCATCACGTAATACATTTCCCTGGGCATCGGTGAATGTAATTTCTCCTAAACTAAAATAACGCAACGATCCACCAACTGTATGGGTTTTGTTAATCTTGTAATATGCAGATAGATAAGATAAAGAAATGTCATTTGTTAATTGCCTTAGCCAGGGTGTGTAAGACATACTAATTTCAGACTTTTGTTTTGCGAAACTCAATATAGAAGTATTCCAATATATGGATGTAGAACTTGGACTTAATGCAGTTCCTGCATCTCCCATTCCACCAGCTCTTGAATCTGGCGTTATTGCCATAAAAGGTAAGGATGTTGTGATAGTATTTAATTGAAGGTCATTATCCGTAACTCCTGAACCTCCTCCATTTGGTTGAGCAAAAGTAAAAAATGATAGACTTGTAGTTAAAATAAAAAAGCTAATATATTTCATTGAACTTAAATGATAAATTTTATAGTTACTATACGAAAAAGACTTGTTTTTATTGCATACTAACGCAAAATAACCAACTTTTCTGTTTTTTCAGCACTTAGATTCTCTGAGTTACTGATTTTTAATCTGTAAATGTAAACACCTTTTGCCAAGCGATCACCAAAATCATCTAATCCATCCCATTCAATTCCAGATTCACGAAAACCTTTGCTAGTAATGTACTTATTTATCGTTTTTACAAGTCTGCCTGAAACAGTGTAAACTTGAACTTGAACATCTAAACTATTGCACGAAAGATTATGCTCAAACATAAATTCTGTCTTAGTTGTAAATGGATTTGGATAATTATAAACACGCTCAATATTAGGCTTTTGCTTTTCTCGGACTGAAAAATTTAAGCGCGCAGTGGAAGAATTATTGTTGACATCCCAAGCTTTTACTTCAAGTGTATGTTCTCCAGCCAACAATCCCTTAAATTGATAGCGAACCTCTCCAGATTTATAATCGTTCAGATTTGTAGTATAATAGTCATTTAAAACAATTGGATCTGAAGTTTTTCCATCTAAAATTGCAACAATATCATGGCCAATGCCATTGCCAATAGTATTAATTCCATTTTCATCAAATGCTTTTAAAAACAAAACTGGATTCTCATCGGAAATACTGCCGCTTATAAATTTTTCATCATTTAAATACAACTCTAAATCTGGACCAATATCATCATTAATTCCATTTGGATCAATTCCCCCAATTCTAAAATTTGTATCTGCACCTATCGCATCAATTCCTTGACCAAAAGCATAATAACTTATTTTTCCTCGCCCAATATTTAATGCGATGTCTTTTGGAACGACAAAGGAAAAATCAAAAAATCCATTAACCACAGAACATTTGCCTTTATAGATGATATTTCGCTGCAATTCATATTCTATTTCAGGAGAATCATTATCCTGACCCAAGGTTGTTTGCTTTTTAGGTTTGTCAAAAATAGAGGGATTAAGAACACCGTTAAAAGAAGACATTAAATTTCCAGAATTATCTATTAAATGTCCTTTAATTCGAACTTTGCTTAAGGCATTTAAAGTGTCTAATTCGATTAAAGGATTTTTACCATTAATGCTATCTGTAACAACTTTAAATGTTGGTATAGCAATCTTTAATGCTGGATCTCCAATTAATGTAAAACTTCGCTTATTATTACTATTTCCAGATGCATTCTTAGTCCTTTTCACAATTTCTCCAAAAGTTAAAGGCGAGCCGTCAGGATTACGATCAAAAACATTATTAAAAAAAGCTAATCCTGTTGTCGTATTTACGCTAAAATAAACAGCTCTTGTAGTTGTCATTAATGCAATTGCGCCACCATTTGGATTTAATGCAGCCCATTCTCCAGCTGAAACTCTTGCTGGGTCATCGTATTTTGTAAACTCACAGGTAGCAGAGACAAATACATGTAACTTATTGATATTTGTCCAACTATTTATTTGTGGTATTGTTACAACGCGCTCTTCAGCTAATCCAACCTCACCGCCATGCCCAACATAATTAACAACTAAGGCTCCGCGTTGCACACGGTCTGTAATTGCATTTTGTAACTCAGGATACCTTTGTCCTCCAGCTGAAGTTTCTTGAGGATATGCGTCCAAGTATAATTTATCACAGTTCATCTCAAAATGATCAGTTTTTACATTATTGTACTGAGGCTCGGTATCATTATTAATAAAATATCCGCCTTCTTCATCGTCAGCAATTTGTACATATTTTGTTCTCCAATCTCCGTAAGTTTCAGTTGAAGATTCACCTAAGCAGCAGGAACCCTCGGCAGAAGAAAATAAATTAGATCCATTTTTCATATAATGTTCTATTTTATCCACTTGTTGCTTTGCCTGAGTTAAATTACTCGCTAAAATTCGTCCGACTCCAATGTCTAATAAATCTACAGCTGAAATAGCTTCATTATCATCTAACATTCCATAATAATCATCTGTAACCATCGCATCAATATAATTTTCACTGCTTTCAACCTGGTAGGTTAAAACATAATTATTGTTATTCGGAACTCGATTTTTTGGATCATACGTCCCATCGCCGAAAAGTAAGAGGTATTTTGGCTTTGTTGAGGGAGCCAAAGCTCCTCGATCATAAAACATTTTAGCAAACATTCTAATTGCAGTTGGATCTGGAGCACCAGAACTAAATTCATTAAAAATCTGCTCTGTTGTTGTAACATGAACACTCAAACCTTCTTCACGATGTAAATCAGCTAAACGATTTGCTTGTGCTAAAAAATCTGGATGGGTGATAATTAAAAAGTCTGCTTGTGGTAATGCATGTAGATTTTGATTTGAAACTGAAGCAACTTTTTCAGGTGTAAAATAAGAGGATCCATTTGAAGCAACATATTCATTGTAAATATTATAAGTTTTAAAAGTGTAAGTTGAACCTGTTAATGTTCCTGAAATCTTTTTTGGTTTTTGACGATCAGAAATATCCCAAATAAAACCATTCGTTGGAAAGTTTGAGGTGGAATAGGAAACTAAGGAAAGTGAATCCTGAGGGCTCAAATTTCTGAAACCAAATTGTGTTCCAAAAAAGACAAGTTTTCGTCTTGTATTTAAAACAATTCTATCTAAATATGTCAGTGTATTTGGACTATTTCGAGTTATTTTAATCTTAAGTGGCAACGATGAAACAGGATTATTCAACTGAAAAGATTGATTAGAGCGAGCAAAACCAGATCCTGTACTTGGTAAAGAACTTTCAGTTAATGTGGATCCATTAATACTATAATTTTGAGCCGTTCCAACCGAATTTGTTGCATTTGATGCAATGACAGTTTTAAACCTAATTGGGCTCGTATCGATATTTGGAATTGTAAACGTGAATGTTTTTTCCAATTCAACATCAAATAATTCGCCATACCAACGCTGTCCACCACCAACTAAGTTGACTAAATCATTTTCATAGACATCACGGTAATCATAGGAAGAAATTTCAGAATTGGTGACCCCCTGTATTTCAGGTAAAGTTTCTATTCTCAAGGGTGTTTCTGCAGAGTTTATATTAATAAAATAATACGAATTATCGGAATAAATATTTTGTTTGCGATCAAACTCAACCGTTCCATTTGCTCGCCATCTGTGCGGTCCATGACCATAAAAAAGTATGAAATCATTAGCATCAAAACTGCCATCAGCTTCACCCTGGATAAATAATGCGTTTTTAGCTAAATCATCAATTCTAGGACTTGAGTTTAATTCTGGTAAAACTCCTTCTCCATTGCCATAAATATGAATATGTGCGGGGTTTAATCCATTTGTTTGAATACCACAGGATTCAAGGAAATTTTTATCAATTTTATAAATACCATCTTTATTGACTGCAATTTTATACCACAAGCCACTTCCATCCTCAAGAACAGAGGATGTGACAAAGTCTTTTTGAAGACCAACTACCGAAGCTTCCGCTAACACAAATTCCATCTTTTTAACACGGTATAATTGATTATTTATTAGTTTATAGGGAAAAACATTAACAGCAAAATAATAATCATTGGTTGCTTTTGTAACTTGGTAAGAAATTTCAAGATTTTCAGATACCTGAATGTTTAGCGCTGAAAGTTGTTTAAGATCATTCTCTGGTGCTAATTCATAAACTATATCATTCAAAATAGGTTTAGCGTTATTTTTTAAATATTTTAAATAAAAATAATTCGGTTTTCCACCACTAGATTCTTGACCTTCAATTGACGGGATAAGGTATGTCTTTCCATCAAAAAGATGCTCCACTGGTTTTAGCCAATTCAATTCTAATAATATATCCTGTGAGAATGAAAAATTCGCTAAACAGAAAAATAAATATGAAATAAAAAGTTTGATTTTCATTTTAAAATAGTTGTTTTTTATAAAAAACGAGTTAAATTAGCATATATTTTAAAATTAAGCGATATTTGTAACCTTTAAAACATGAATTGCGTTTATAAATTTTATATTTAAATTTAAGTTTGTGAAAATTAATATTCTATATCCTGCTTTATTACTATTTTTAGTTTTAAATATATTTGAAGCTAGGTCTCAAGACCCAACTTTCACCCAATTTTATTCCAATCCAGTATACTTAAATCCTGCATTTGCTGGTTCAAGCGGTTGTCCAAGAATTTCGCTAAATTATCGTAACGAATGGCCAAGTTTATCAGGAAATTATGTTACTTATTGTGCTTCATTTGACACTTACGCGAAAAGTATTTCAGGTGGATTGGGAATTATAGCAATGCATGATCAACAAGGACAAGCAACAATCCAAACAAGTATGATTGGTGGAATTTATTCATACAATTTAAAAGTAAATCGAAAATTCTCCCTAATGTTTGGAGTTAAAGCTGCATACTTTCAAAAATTTCTTGATTGGAACAAATTAACTTTTGGAGATATGATTGACCCAAGAAGAGGTTTCATCTACCAAACTGGAGATGTTCCAAGAGGAGGACAAAGAGGATTTTTTGATGCTTCAGCTGGAATTGTAGGATTTGGCAAAAACTTTTATTTTGGTATTGCTGGAAATCATCTAAATCGTCCTGATGAATCATTAATATTAGGAACGTCTAGGCTACCAATAAGAATGACTGGTCATATTGGCGCAGTTATTAATATTGGGAATAAAGGAAAGTACTCCTACAAAACAAGTTTAATGCCTAATATTATATACCAGTATCAAAATGGTTTTCAAGAACTAAATATAGGAACTTACATAAAATATGGGATTTTTACATCAGGAGTATGGTATAGAAATAGAGATGCGTTCATTATTTCTCTTGGTATGGCAACTGAAAAAATAAAAATTGGATATAGTTACGATTTAACAGTTTCAAAACTTGGTAACGCAATTACTGGTGGTTCCCATGAAATTTCAATGGGGATAAATTTGAAGTGTAAGAAGAAAGCGAAAAATTTTAGGAAAATTTCTTGCCCTTCATTTTAAATGTAACTAAAAAATAAAAAGTACTTATTTATTAATTATAAAGAAAAAAAAATGAGACTAACCTCAATCAAACTATCAGGATTTATAATTATTGTAATGATAATTATCTCATCTTGTGCTAAAGAAAAAATAACTAGTTCTACTAATAGCAAATCCACCTCAACAGGATGGGAGTTCAATGATTATAAAAATGGTGGATTTGAGAAAATTGATGAGAAAGAACAAGAGACCGGTCCTGGACTTGTATTAATAGAAGGTGGTGTTTTTACCATGGGAAGAACAGAGCAAGACGTAATGTTTGATGGGAATTCAAGAGCTGCTAAAGTAACCGTTGGTTCGTTTTATTTAGATAGAACAGAAGTTACAAATCTACACTGGTTAGAATATATTCATTGGATGAAAAGAGTTTATAATAAAAGCTATCCACATGTGTACAAAAAATCATTGCCCGATACTTTAGCTTGGAGAAAAGTGCTAGGATATAGAGAGAAATATGTTGAGTACTACTTACGCCATCCTTCCTATAATGATTATCCAGTGGTTGGTGTATCTTGGCTTCAAGCAAATGAATTTTGTAAGTGGAGAACTGATCGCGTTAATGAAGGAATTCTAGTACGTGAAGGAATACTCAAATGGCACTTTGCAGATTTATATAACGAAAAAGATGGAGATGTTGGATCTGCAAATAACAAAGATTTTGATAAAAAATTTCAGTCTAAACCTGAAAATATGTTTAGCACTGAAAATTATCTCAATGGTAACTATACCATTAAAGATGACAGAATCGAGAAAGATAGAAACGATAAACCAAGACTTACTAGAGAGGGTAAGTATAAAATGAAAGGAGATTATGGCTACACCCTCGATACTAAAGATTCAAAAGCAAAAGAAATCCCTCGTGATCCTTATCAATTAACAAATTATGATCCTGTATACGCAGATCTGAAAAAAAATGAAGTAATCTGTTTAGGAAAACGAGCTGTTAAAATGGAAGATGGGATTTTACTTCCAAACTATAGACTTCCTACAGAAGCAGAGTGGGAATTTGCTGCTATGGGACTAATTGGAAATTTAGATCCTGAGTCGGAAAACATAAACGATAGAAGAATTTATCCATGGGATGGACACTACGTAAGACAGGATGAAAAAGAGTTTGCTGGTAAAATTCAAGCTAATTTTATGAGGGGGCGTGGAGATATGATGGGGGTAGCAGGCAATCTTAACGATGGCGGAGATATTACTGTTAGAGTTGATGAATTCTGGCCAAATGATTACGGATTATATCACATGGCTGGAAATGTATCAGAATGGGTAATGGATGTTTATCGTCCTATGTCTAGTGAATCTTTTGAAGAGTTTATGCCATTCAGAGGTAACGTTTATAAAACACAACTTCTTGTTCCTAATGGTCTATACGATAAACCTGTTAAAGCAATGGAAAACTTGTATGATGTTCATGGCATGAAAGAATATGTAAATGAATTTGCACGTGTTATGTACCAGTCTAAAACAAACCTAAAAATTGATGGTATTTCTGGAAAATTTGTAGATCAATATACAAATGATGCTGAACGTAAAAGATTAGAATCTGAAAAGAAAAATGAATTATACATCACGAGTTCAGCCATTATTGCTAATAATAGAGATTCTATCGTTTTGCGAAGTTTTTATAGCGGAACAACAAAAACTAATTTGAAGTATGCATGGAGTGTTAATCAGCCAACCAATGTTCAATTTAAAGATAATAAGCAATCTCTCGATTCAGCTATAGTAATTTTCAGTACTCCAGGTTTCTATACAGTTACTTTAACCTTTACTGACTCCAAAAAAGTCACCTCAATAAAAAATATAAATATTGAGGTAAGAGATTTTACTCAGCTTCCGTTAATAAATAGTAATTCTAGTAATTCTAGAATTAACCAACGACAAGATTCAAAAAAATATCGTTTTAATACCTTAAGTAAGGAATATATTGCAAATAATAAGTCATTCAGTGAACAAGAAAAAAGGCAATTTTTATTTTTAGATACCTTAAATATGCATTTAGATACCGCTATTTTTCTTATGAATGCTAATAGACAAAGTGCTGCATCAGCATATGTTGAAAATGCTTTATTTGGAAATAAATCTCTTGTTCAAATTACAAAAGGAGACATTCGTGAAAACAATGATCAAACAACAATAGTCCCCGGTTCAATTTGGCTTAATGGAAATGATGATGCTAGAGACCCTCTCTTCGGTAGAAATTACTTAGACTCCATGTTTACTAATTTTAGAAATGATCCAACTATTGCAACATGGATAATTACACTAAGAAATGGTTTAACTGAGTTTATATCTGAGACAAAAGGAAAACAACGTTGGAGAAATGTTACTGTTGAAGAAAATGCTGGAAGATTAAATTATCGTAAAGACGATTACCGAGATTACCTAGATGGAGATTTAGAATCATCTATCTATTATAATAATCAAAAGCGTAAAGATGATATTAATCAAGGTAAAAGAGATCCTAAACAAGTTATGTATCAAAATCAATTTGAGAATAAAGATTTAGATAATCAAGATATTGCCTTTGGTTCAAGTGGTGCACCCACAACATTAATTTCTGATAAATCTCGTGTTTACAAAGGTGGTTCATGGGCTGATAGATCATATTGGTTATCCTCTGGAAACAGAAGATTCTTGGATGAAGACAAATCCTCAGATGCAATTGGATTTAGATGTGCTATGGATAGACTTGGTAGCCCAACAGGGAATAGAAAAAAATAATATTTTTCTCAAATAAAAAAAAAGCCCGAAGAAAACCTCGGGCTTTTTTTTTATATATTTTTGCAACATGGAAAAACTCTTCTCGCTTTTTTATAAATCAAGTGGGATTTCAATAGATTCCAGAACTATTCAAAAAGACTCCCTTTTTTTAGCTATAAAAGGCGATCGATTTGATGGGAATCTATATGCAGAAAAAGCTGTGAAATCCGGTGCTAAATTTGCAGTTGTAGATAATCCAAAATTTGCAAATGAAATAAATATATTCTGGGTAGAAAATACTACACTATTTCTTCAAAAATTAGCAAATTTTCATCGTTTAAAATTTAATATCCCAATTATTGGAATTACAGGAAGTAATGGTAAAACAAGTACTAAAGAACTAATAAACGCGGTTTTATCTCAAAAATACAATGTATTATGTACAAAAGGAAATCTGAATAACCATCTTGGAGTTCCTCTCACCCTACTTCAACTGAATGATAAACATGAGCTTGCAATTATTGAAATGGGAGCGAATAAGCCTGGAGATATTAAAGAATTAGCAGAAATAGCTGAGCCAAATTATGGAATTATAACAAATATTGGCAAAGCTCACCTTGAAGGATTTATAAATTTTGAAGGTGTTCTAAAAACAAAACTGGAACTTTTTGATTTTATTTCTTCTTCCAATGGAGAGTTTATAGTAAACGCTGATGATGAAATATTAAATAATGCTACAAAAGATTATTCAAGTCGTGTCCTCTATAGCAGTATAGAAAGAACAGCAATAGTTGGGAAATTAGAGGAATTAACACCGTTTGTTGCCCTAAGTTATAAATCAGAAAATTATGAATCGCCATACATCAAAACAAATATGATTGGCAATTATAATTTTTATAATTTTTTGGTAGCAATTACTTTTGGACAAATTTTTAAAGTAAGTAATGATTTAATAATTGAGGCTATAAGCAATTATGTGCCTTCAAATAATCGTTCGCAAGTTTTAAAAACGAATAATAATGAATTGATAATTGACTGTTACAATGCAAATCCCTCCAGTATGCTTGCAGCCTTAGAAAGTTTTTTGATGTTGAAAGAACAAAATAAAATTGCTATTCTAGGAGATATGTTAGAGCTTGGGGAAGAAAGCATAGCGGAACATAAAAAAATTCTAACTTATTGTTTTGATAATAATTTAGAGTTTATTACAGTTGGCCCTATTTTTCAAAGTTTAAATAAAGAAGGTTTTAATTCTATAGAAGACTATAAAGAAATCCACTCAAAAAACAAGCTAAGTGAAAAAACTATTTTGTTAAAAGGTTCTCGTGGAATTGCCCTTGAAAATTTAATTGCTTACTTATAAAAGCTTACTAAGATCCATACATCATTAAGAACGATTTTAGAAATTGATCGATTTCACCATCCATAACTCCATCCACATCTGCAGTTTCAGTTCCTGTACGAACATCTTTTACAAGTTTGTAGGGTTGCATGACATAATTCCTAATTTGGGAGCCCCACTCTATTTTCTTTTTTCCTGCTTCTATTTCCGATCGTTTTTCTAATCTTTCGCGAAGTTCTAATTCATAAAGCTGAGAACGTAATAACTGAAGTGCTTTTTCTTTATTTGCAAGTTGAGAGCGAGATTCAGAGTTTTCAATAATAATTCCGGATGGAGCATGCCTCAAACGAACAGCAGTTTCAACTTTATTGACATTTTGACCACCAGCACCTCCAGAACGAAAAGTTTCAAAAGAAACATCAGCAGGATTTACATTTATTTCAATATTATCATCTACCAAAGGATAAACATAAACTGAAACAAATGAGGTGTGTCTCTTTGCATTTGAGTCAAAAGGAGAGATTCTAACAAGTCGATGAACACCATTTTCACCTTTTAAATAACCAAATGCAAATGCTCCTTCAAACTCTAATGTAACGGTTTTAACTCCTGCCACATCACCCTCTTGAAAATTAAGCTCTGTAATTTTACATCCTTTTTTTTCACCCCACATCATATACATCCTCATTAACATTGAAGCCCAATCGCAACTTTCTGTTCCTCCTGCTCCTGCTGTTATTTGAAGAACTGCGCTTAAGGAATCTTCCTCACCAGATAACATGTTTTTAAGCTCCAAATCCTCAATCTCCTTTAAAATTAATTTATACGATTTATCTAAATCAGCTTCACTTGTCATTCCTTCCTTTACAAACTCATATAAAACTTCTAAATCATCAACTGCAGCTTTAGATTTATCAAAAGATTCTACCCAGTATTTCAATCCTCTAATAGTCTTCATTTGCTCTTCTGCTTTTTTGGGATCATTCCAAAAAGATGGATCTTGCGTTTTTAATTCTGCCTCTTTTAAATCCATTCTCTTCTCATCAATTTTAAGATAAGATTGAATTGCAGCAATTCTATTTGTTAAATCTTTAAAATTTTCAATTGTCATAGTACAAATTTAAGGATTATCAAATCATAAAGAGTTTATAAAATTGTTGATTTGAATAAACAAAATAATTACATTTGTAAAAAGATTCTTAAAATGAATGTGCCTGCTAATTTAAAATATACCAAAGACCATGAATGGGTTCTTATTAATGGTGATGAAGCAACAATTGGTATTACTGAATTTGCTCAAAGCGAGCTTGGTGATATTGTATTCGTAGAAATTGAAACTATCGGAGAGACAATGGAAAAAGAGGCTGTTTTTGGGTCAATTGAAGCAGTTAAAACTGTTTCTGATTTATTTATGCCGCTTACAGGAGAAATAATTTTATTTAATGAATCCTTAGAAAATAATCCAGAATTAGTGAATACAGATCCTTATGGTGAAGGATGGATGATTAAAGTAAAATATAGTAACATAAATGAACTAGATGCATTATTAGATAAGATAGCTTATGAAGCACTTCTTAATTAAATAAATGTTTTGTAAATTAAGTAATTTTATAAAAAATGGAAAATAAAAAAAGTAACGAAGCAGACTTAGAGCCAATTCGTTCAAGTTTGTTCATGGTGGGTCTTAATTATATAGCAGGTATAGTACTTGCAGCATTTACCTTCCAAACAATCAGTGGTGATAATGGAATGACAGAATTAAATGAGAAATCTGCTGAAAATGTTTACCAGCAAGAAGAAAAAAAGGAAGAAACTCCGCCACCAGCACCAACTGCACAAGTAAATGCTCCACCTCCAGTAACGGAGAATATTGTCGAAAGAGAAAATACAGATGAAGAACCAATAACTGTTGTTGAAGTGCCACCGGTTGTTGAAGTTGCTGAGGAAACTATTATTGTTGAAGAAGAAATTATTGAATTTCCTGATGTTGAAGCTGAATTTATAGGTGGAGCTCAAGCAATGATGAAATATATTCAACAAAATATTCTATACCCTCCTACATCTATTGAAATGAATGAGCAAGGAAAAGTTTATTTATCCTTCGTAGTGGAGCCTGATGGAACTATTTCGAATGTATCAATTGAAAGAGGCGTAAGTAAAGATATTGATAACGAAGCAAAAAGAATTGTACGCAGCATGCCTAAATGGTCGCCTGGAGAGGCAAAAGGAAAAAAATCTAGAACTAGATGTAGATTACCTATTAACTTTCAATTGGGATAAAAATTTAAGATTACCACGTCAAGCATTCTTTGCAGATTTTGGGCTCTACTTTATTCTCTATTTTAACATCTAATTTATAGAAGAAATCAATTTCTAAAAATTTCTCTAAGTAATCAATTGAGACACCATAAAGCTTTGAAGAGGTAATTTAGAACCTTTGTTTGTTATTAATAATACTCAGTATTTAGATTTCTCCTTTATTAGTATCCGAAATTTACTTTCGAATAATAAGTAATGCAAAACTGGAAACAATATTTCATTTAAATATTAGTACTTAATAAACTTCAAATAATGAAATTAAATAAAATATTAATCCGTGTTCCCAAGGAAATCCTTAAACCAATAGCCACTTTCTTTGATAATTCTTTTTTGTGTTTTAAAATCAACGTGGACTAATCCAAATCTAGGTTTAAAACCTTCGCTCCACTCAAAGTTATCAAGTAAAGTCCAGCTGAAATAACCCCCGATATTTACACCATCCTTTTTCGCTCGTAGAACTTCTTTTAAATAGCGTTGGTAGAAATCAATTCGCTTAGTATCATTGACTTTTCCATTAATAACTTCATCTGGAAAAGCGCAACCGTTTTCTGTTACAAAGATTTTTTTGACGCCCGGATAAGCAGCAAATTGTTTTAAGATTTTATAAATTCCCTCTGGGTAGACTTCCCAGCCCATTTCAGTTATCTCCATCGCACCTCGTTTAACAGGTTTAATTTCTAATCCTTTCATGTATGGTATGAAGGCATTTTCTTTTACAACTTCACGCGTATAATTTTGAACTCCAATAAAGTCAAAGTCAAACTGTAATTTCTCAAGATCACCAGGTTGAATATACTTGTTAAGTTTTCTCAAAATCGGTAAGCTTTCAGTTGGATATCCCATTCCCAAAGCGGGTTCAATAAACAAACGATTTAACAGCACATCCCAGCGGCTTGCTGCATTTCCATCTCGTTCTTCGCTTTTAAATACATCCACATGAGAACATGAAAAAGTAGTTCCTATGTTAGCATTAGCGACATTTTTACGAATTATTCTTCCTCCCTCTGCCTGAGACAAACAGACATGGTGAACAGTTGGTAAATAATTTTTTAACCCTTTTAATCCGGGTGCATGGTAACCAATTAGATAACCCAAAGCAGTAAATGCAGAAGGCTCATTAAATACCATCCAATTTTTTACTTTTTCACCATAGGTTTTTGTAAGCAAATTGGCATATTCAGAGAACCACACTACAGCATCTCGATTCTTCCATCCACCTTTATCTTGGAGTATTTGTGGTAAATCCCAGTGATATAAAGTAATCCAAGGCTCTATTCCACGAGATAAGCAGGCATCAATCACTCGATGGTAAAAATCAAGTCCCGATTGATTTGGTGTTCCACTACCATTTGGTAAAATACGACTCCAAGCAATACTGAAGCGAAAAACAGTCATATTCAAGGACTTTAACAAGTCCAAATCTTTCTCATAACTGTGGTAAAAATCACAAGCAATATCGCCATTTTCACCCGTTTTAATGCTCCCTTTTTTATGCGAAAAAGTATCCCAAATAGAGGGTGATTTGCCATCAATAGTATGTGCTCCTTCAATTTGATATGCTGCAGTAGCAACACCCCATTTGAAATCTGTTCCAAAATCTAAACTTGAAAAATCTAATTTTTCAAGTTGATTGAACTGAGCAAAGGATAATTTGGGAGAAATAACTGCTCCCAATGAAGAGACAAAAAAGAGGCGTAAAACTTTTCGACGTTCCATTTTCTAACTTTTAAGATAAAAAAGCTAATGTAGATAAGTTGCTAAACAAATTAAAAATAGAAGTTCATCTAAATTTTCTAAACATCGATTTTTGCATATTTTGCATTTTTCTCAATAAATTCTCTTCGAGGTGGAACATCATCCCCCATTAACATTGAGAAAATCTGATCGCATTCTGCCGCATTATCAATTGTAACCTGTCGTAAAGTTCTACTCTCAGGATTCATTGTAGTTTCCCAAAGTTGCTCGGCATTCATCTCACCAAGACCTTTATAACGTTGAACATTTACTGAAGATTCACTACCTCCACCTTTTAAGTCATTTATTAATTTATCCCGCTGATCTTCGTTCCAAGCGTAATCAGATTTTCCACCTTTTTTCACTTGATACAAGGGAGGGGTTGCAATATAAATGTATCCATTTTCAATTAAAACCTTCATAAATCGGAAAAAGAACGTTAAAATTAAAGTTTCAATATGTGAACCATCAACATCGGCATCACACATAATAATAATTTTATGGTAGCGTAATTTTTCGAGGTTAAGTGCTTTAGAGTCTTCTTCAGTACCAATTCTTACTCCAAGAGCAGTGTACATATTTTTAATCTCTTCATTTTCAAAGATTTTATGCTGCATGGCTTTTTCAACATTTAATATCTTTCCTCTTAACGGCATTATTGCTTGAAAATGACGATCGCGACCTTGTTTTGCAGTACCACCCGCCGAATCTCCCTCGACAAAATAAATCTCACAAGCAGCAGGATCTTTTTCCGAACAATCGGCAAGTTTACCAGGAAGTCCAGAACCCATTAATATGCTTTTTCGCTGAACCATTTCTCGAGCTTTACGCGCTGCGTGTCGAGCTTTTGCTGCTAAAATTACTTTTTCGACAATTAATTTTGCTTCTGCGGGATGTTCTTCTAAATAAGCAGATAACATTTCAGAAACTGCTTGACTTACCGGTGCTGTTACTTCTCTATTTCCTAATTTAGTTTTAGTCTGACCTTCAAATTGTGGTTCCTGGACTTTAACCGACACAACAGCTGTCAAACCCTCACGAAAATCATCTCCATCTATTTCAATTTTTTCGCGGGCTAATATCCCTGAATCTGTGGCGTATTTTTTCAAAGTATTCGTCAAGCCACGACGGAATCCTGATAAATGTGTTCCTCCTTCATGCGTATTAATATTGTTCACATAAGCTTGAATGTTTTCCGTATAAGAAGTATTGTAAGTCAAAGCAACTTCCACTGGAATATTTTCTCTTTCACCCTCAAAGTAAATAACGTCACTTATCAAAGCCTCACGATTACGATCAAGGTATTGGGCAAATTCACGAAGTCCACCTTCTGAATGATAGGTGGTAACAGCTGCAACACCTTCGTCGTCTAAATCACGTAAATCTGATAATGTAATTGTAATACCCTTATTCAAAAATGCCAACTCACGCATACGTGCAGCAATAATATCAAAATTATATTCTGTAGCTTCGAAAATAGTTGCATCTGGCTTGAAAGTAACTTCAGTTCCTGTTTCATTTGATTCACCAACAACTTTAACATCGTATAAAGGTTTTCCAATAGAGTATTCTTGTTGAAAAACTTTTCCTTCTCTTCTTACGGTAGCTTTAAATTCAATAGAAAGTGCGTTAACACAAGAAACACCAACACCGTGTAAACCACCAGAAACTTTGTAAGTGTCTTTGTCGAATTTTCCTCCTGCGTGCAAAACTGTCATTACAACTTCAAGGGCAGATTTTTTCTCTTTGGTGTGCATTGCCGTTGGAATTCCACGACCGTTGTCTTTAACAGTTACGGAATTATCTGCATTTATTAAAACTTGTATTGAATTACAATATCCTGCTAAGGCCTCATCAATTGAGTTATCGACAACTTCATACACTAAATGATGTAAACCTCTCGATCCAACATCTCCAATGTACATTGCAGGGCGTTTTCTTACCGCCTCTAAACCTTCTAAAACTTGGATATTATCCGCAGAATAATTATCTCTTCTTTCTTCTTCAGCCATACTATTTTATTTAAGCTTCTATTTTTATTTGAAGCATAACAAATATAAGAATTTTGACTGATTTAAGAGATGTAAAAAATTGTTGAAAGCCTTAACTTATCAACAAAATATTCACTTTTTACCTATTTATTGATCCATTCAACAATTGATGCATCATCTGGGGCTGTAGACGGTGAAATTACGCGAACTAAATGACCTTTTTCATCCAATAAATATTTTTGAAAATTCCATTCTACTTTATTATCCTTTAATCCATTTAAGCTTTTTTTAGTCAAAAATTTATAAACTGGATGTATTTTTTTGCCATTTACAGAAATCTTTGACATCATCGGGAAAGAAACACCATAGTTTTTCTTACAAAATTTTGCAATGTCCTCATTAGAACCAGGCTCCTGCATTAAAAAATCATTCGCAGGAAAGCCTACAATCACAAAATCCTTAGACTTATACTTAGTGTACAATTCTTCCAATTTTTCATATTGAGGAGTTAAACCACAACGAGATGCAGTATTTACAACCATAATTTTTTTTCCTTTGAGTGAAGAAAAATCAAATTTATTGCCTTCAATGTCTATAACAACAAATTGATGAATAGATTCGGTAATTGAAGAAGAGGACAAGAGCATAGTGCTTAAGATTAAATATAAAAAAGTTTTCATAAATAGATTTTAGGAATACAACAAAGAATTCTTTTTAAAGTTTTAGATTATTGGAACATTATTTGTAAAAATACGAATACATTAGTATGAAAATAAAATTTCTGCTTTTTCTATTTTATTTAACTAGTTTTTTTTCATTTTCCCAAGTTAAAATAACAGGAGAATGGCAAGGAATCATGTTTGAAAATTCAGATTCAATTAAGAACTGCAAACCAATATATTTTTCTTTTTATCTTGTGAATGGTCTTTTAGAGGGGAAATTTAGACAAGAGATTTATGGTACAGATGAAGTCTCCATAGCACAACTTACAGGTAAATCAAGCTCAAAAAATAAAATTAATTTTCAATTAAAGAAATATTCTAAAACTAGCTCTTTTCAACCTTACAATTGTTTATTGAAATTTAACCTTACCTATAATGAGAAAAATGGCTATTTAGAGGGTGAATATGAGTGCATAAAAAATACTTCCATAAAAGGGAAAATAATCCTTTTTAGAGCACAATTTGTTTTTAATGAAACATCAGCCAATCTTGTTTCTCACAATTGGATTGATCGATTTATTTTTGATATTGAAAATGACATATCATCTCAAGAACAGAGAATCGCCGAATTAAAAAAATTTAAATTTGAATCCATCTATTTTGAAAGTGATAAATATCTTATAATGCCGGAATTTGATGAATATTTAATGAGCTTAATAAAAATTTTAATGAGTCATTCTGATATTCGAATAAAAGTTATTGGAAATACTGATTCAGATGGATCAGATGCCTATAATCAGAAACTATCCGAAAAACGCGCCCAAGCAATAATGGAATTTTTAATTAATAATGGTGTCAAAAAAGAAAGGATTGAATTTGAATTTAGAGGGGAAAAAAAACCAGTAAAATCAAATAAAACTGGAGAAGGAAAGAAAAAAAATCGAAGAGTTGACTTTGAGTTTATCTAATTCTCAACAGAAAATTGATTTTTAATAAGCCCATTTTCTACTGAACTAAAGAATTTAATTTCTCCTGCAATAAATTTATTTTATTTAATGCATCTGCCTCCTTTACTTTTTCACTCGCTACAATGTTTTCTGGAGCACTAGCAATAAAACGCTCATTTTGCAATTTTCCCTGAACACTTTTCAAGAATCCACGCGTGTAGTCTAAGGCTTCTTTTATTTTTTCAATTTCATCAGCAATATCAATGGTTTGTCCAAATGGAATAAAATATTCATTTCCAGAGACGATAAATGAATTTGCATTTGGGATTTTTTCAACCTGGTATTCCAAACAAGATAAATTACCCATTTTAATAATAACAGGATCAAATTCTGTTATGGCATCTTTAGATTTACAGATATAAAGTTCTAATTTAACTTTAGTTGCAATGTTATTTTTCTTGCGAATATTTCTGATTTGTGTAATTACCTCTACAGCCTTATCAAAATTTGTTAAAGCTATCTGATTAAATGGTTTCACACTTGGCCATTGAGCAAGGATGATGTCTTCTCCATCACTTCTTTTTTCAAGTAAATGCCATAATTCTTCTGCAACAAAAGGAGTAAAAGGCTGCATTAGTTTTAATAATTCTTCAAAAAATTTCTTTGTGCTTAAAATTGTTTTTGAGTCGATTGGTTGTTCGTATCCGGGTTTAATCATTTCAAGATACCACGAACAAAAATCATCCCACACCAACTTATAAATTGACATTAAAGCCTCAGAAATTTTAAATTTGTCGAATAAATCATTAATTTCTGCAAGGATTTTTTGAAAGCGATTTTCAAACCATGAGATGGCTATTATTGAAGATTGAGGTTGTTCTATTTCGCGAACTTCCCATGAAGAAACCAATCGATAAGCGTTCCAAACTTTATTCGTAAAATTTCTACCTTGTTCGCATTGAGAGCTATCAAATGGTAAATCATTTCCAGCCGGGGAAGAAATCAAAACGCCAACCCTTACGCCATCAGCACCAAACTGTTGAATTAAATCAAGAGGATCCGGAGAATTCCCCAAAGATTTCGACATTTTACGACCTAGTTTATCGCGTACAATTCCCGTATAATATACATTTTTAAAGGGCAAAGCACCCATATATTCATATCCTGCAATTATCATTCTACCTACCCAAAAGAACATTATTTCTGGAGCAGTAACCAAATCATTTGTTGGATAATAATAGTTTATTTCAGGATTTTTTGGTTGAGTAAGTCCATTAAAAACAGAAATCGGCCAAAGCCAACTTGAGAACCAAGTATCTAAAACATCTTCATCTTGTCTTACTTGATCTTCAGAAATCAATTTTCCAGATTTCTCACTTGCTAATTGCGCTGCTTCAGAAGCTGTTTTTGCAACAACAAAATCGTTTAGTCCCGTTCCAAAATACCAAGCTGGAATTCGATGTCCCCACCAAAGTTGACGAGAAATACACCAGTCCTTTACGTTTTCCATCCAATGGCGATACGTATTTTTAAACTTTTCAGGATGAAACTGAATATTTCCATTCATTACATTTTCCAGTGCAGGCTTTGATAATTCTTTCATATCAACAAACCACTGCAAAGATAATTTGGGTTCAATAACGGCATTTGTACGCTCAGAAAAACCAACTTTATTGATATAATCCTCCGTTTTTACCAAATAACCTTTATCGTGTAATTCTTTCTCAATAAGCTTTCTAACCTCAAAACGGTCAATCCCTTCATAATGCAAGCCGTAACTATTCAAGGTTCCATTTTCATTGAAAACATCAATGATTTCCATATTGAACTTCTTTCCAATTTCATAATCATTTATGTCATGTGCAGGAGTTATTTTTAAGCAGCCCGTTCCAAATTCAATATCAACATAATCATCTGCAACAACTGGTATTTCTCGATTGATTAAAGGAACGATAACCATCTTACCATGTAAATGTTTGTAGCGTTGATCGTTCGGATTCACACAAATTCCTGTATCACCTAATATTGTTTCAGGTCGTGTTGTAGCAATTGTAAGCCATTCATCTACACTATCTTTGACTTTATATCTCAGATAAAACAAGCGAGAATTAACCTCTTTGAAAATCACTTCCTCATCAGAAACTGCAGTTAGTGCCTCGGGATCCCAATTAACCATTCGAACACCGCGGTATATTTTTCCTTTTTGAAATAAATCAATAAATACATTTTCAACAGATTCAGAATACTCTTTATCCATTGTAAAATGTGTGCGTTCCCAATCGCATGAAGCGCCTAATTTCTTTAGTTGTTCAAGAATAATTCCACCGTGTTTTTCTTTCCATTCAAATGCGTGGCTTAAAAATTCTTCGCGTGTCAAATCACTTTTAGAAATGCCTTCTTGCTTTAACTTTTGAACCACTTTTGCTTCTGTGGCAATTGACGCGTGATCAGTTCCTGGAACCCAGCAAGCATTTTTACCAAGCATGCGGGCTCTTCGAACCAATACATCTTGAATTGTATTATTCAACATATGCCCCATGTGTAAAACTCCCGTTACGTTTGGTGGAGGAATAACAATCGTATACGGCTCTCTTTCATCTGGAGTTGAATGAAAGTAATTTTTGTCAATCCAATGCTTATACCATCTTTCTTCCGCTTTACTTGAGTCGTACGTTTTCGGGGTTTCCATAATAATTATTCTGCTTGCAAAGATAGTAAAATAGGCCTTATTTTAAATAATAAAATTAGAATAGCTTTAATCTGAATTAAAAGAAATTGAGATTGATAAAGTAAATTAGTCATTGATCAATAAATACTTCCTATTTTTGCAGCATGATTGAAAACAAAGAGACAGCTTTAAAAGTGGCAGAACTTCTTCTTCAAGTAAAAGCTGTAAAACTTCAACCCAAAAACCCTTTTAGCTGGGCTTCAGGATGGAAATCACCCATTTATTGTGATAACCGAGTAACATTGTCTCATCCCGGAGTAAGAACCCACATCAGACAAGCATTTTGTGAAAACATCATTTTAAGATTTGGCAAACCTGATGTAATAGCTGGTGTTGCGACAGGTGGTGTTCCTCAAGGAGTTTTAGTGGCTCAGGAATTAGGCTTGCCCTTTATTTATGTTCGAAGCGCTGCGAAAGACCACGGAATGGGAAATACAATTGAAGGTTCATTTCAAAAAGGCCAACGTGTTATTTTAATTGAAGATTTGATTTCTACTGGAGGAAGTAGTATAAAAGCTGTTAATGCACTTAGAGATGGAGGATTAGATGTGAAAGGTCTTGCTGCAATCTTTACTTACGGGTTCAAACTTGCTGAGGAAAATTTTAGTAAAGCAGAATGCCCAATTTTAACATTAACAGATTATGCTGTATTAATTGAACAAGCTCTCAACTCAAATTACATATCTCAAGATGATTTAGTACAGCTTCAAAGCTGGAGAGAAAATCCCTCAATTTGGATGCAAGAAAAGTAATAATGGACTTAAAAAGTGATAAAGTAGTAATTTCAGCATCTATAGAGGATGTTCATGCATTTTTATCCGACGCAAGAAATCTTGAACTTATTTTGCCCTATGATAAAATTTCTGATTTTAAAGCCGATGAAAATCAATGTTCGTTCAAAATTCAGGGTGCAATTGTTATTTCTCTTATTCAAAATGGTTCAGAAGCCACAAAAATTTTCTTAAAATCAGGTGAAAAATCGCCTTTTCCATTTAAATTAACTGTAAATCTGGAGGATAAAGGTCTGAAGACAGAGGGCTTCATTGAATTTGATGGTGAAGTAAATTCATTTCTAAAAATGATGGTAGAAAAACCACTTCAAGCACTTTTTAACTTTATGTCGCATAAGCTAGAAGAGCATTTTAACAATACTTAATTGTTTTAAGTCCAAACTCAAAGGGCTTTCCATTTTTTTCAATTACTAGCAATCCGGCTGAAGAAACATCAATAATTGTTCCTTCAAAGACTTGATTTTCTGCTTCAAAAAAACTTTTTTCTTTAAAACGATATAAACTAGATAAATACTCTTTTTTCAATTCCAAATTAGTTGAATTTACAAGTAAAAAATAGTGGTTCATTTCTTTAATTAAGCCATCTAAAATTTCTCGTATAAGAAATGTATTTCCAGTTTCGTTTCGAATACTTGTTGCTGAGAAGTCAAAAAAATTCTGTTGATTAATATTTAGTCCTATTCCTATAAATGAAGTAGAAAGAAAATTGCCACTTACTTGATTTTCTATTAATATTCCACAAATTTTTGTTTCGTTTACTAACACATCATTTGGCCATTTTATTTTTGCAATAAGCCCAAATTTCCCTAAAGTTTTAAGCACTGCCAAGCTAGTAGCCCAATTAATCTGAGCTTGGTTTTCAACTGACAGATTGTCGGGACGATAAACAAAGGTGCAAAGAAGATTTTTACCATTTTCAGATTGCCAAATACTACCTCTTTGTCCTTTTCCATTTATTTGACAGTCTGACATTATTACCGAACCATGTTGACAAAGCTTGTCTGAAAACAACTTGGCAGCAAAATTGTTAGTAGAATCAACATCCGATAAATGGATTATTTCTTTTCCGAAAAGCATTCTAAATGAGTTATGTTTTTAAGACGAGGTCAAAATTAAAATTTATCAGTTAGATTTGTAAATTAACAAGAATTAAAATGCCAAAAGCAAAAAAAAGCAGCGAATCAGAAATACTTTGTCAAACCATAGTAGATGGAATGCAAGAAAATAAAGCCAAAGATATTGTCATTCTTGATTTAAGGCACTTAACGAGCGCTGTTTGTGATTTTTTCGTTATTTGTAGTGGCGATTCAAATACACATGTTGATGGTATTTCCAATGCTGTTACACGTCATTCTCGCAAAATTCTTCAAGAAAAACCTTGGCACATAGAGGGAAAAAACAATAGTGAGTGGGTTTTACTCGATTATATTAATGTTGTAGGCCATATTTTTTACAAGGATGCTCGCTCATTCTTTCAGCTTGAAGAATTATGGGCAGATGCAATACGAACAGATATTAAAAATTTAGATTAATTATTTATGTCAAAAGAGAAAAAGAAAAGTCCATTTTCAATTTATTGGATCTATGCAGCACTTGGATTTGCATTAATAGCGTTTCAGTTATACGTTAGCTCTGATGCAGTTGCTACTATTAATTCCCGGGAAACATTTTTCAATTTGGTTGAAAACAAAGGAGTTAGAAACGTTCGGATTATTAATCAAGTAAAGGCTGATTTTTATTTAAATGCTAAAGGAAAAACCCTTGTAAAGCAAGCAAAAAAAGGAGAACTAGCTGAAATGAAAAAGGCGCTTTCTAAAGATGGACCTGTTAAAAATAAAGAAATAAAATTTGAATTAGAGAATATAGGAAGCCACGCAAATTTTGAAGAAGAACTAAAAGAAAAAGGATACCGAAATTTCCAAAATGTCAATGAAGTAAATTATTTAGGGCAAATTCTTAGCTATCTACTTCCTTTTGCATTAATCATTATCATTTGGATTTTTGTAATGCGTCGCATGTCAGGCGGTGGAGGCGGTGGAGGCGGAAGCCAGATATTTAATATTGGTAAATCACGTGCACAAGTGTATGATAAAGGAAAATCGACAAATATCACTTTTGCTGATGTAGCAGGATTAGCTGGCGCAAAAGAAGAAATTGTGGAAATTGTAGAATTTTTAAAAAACCCAAAAAAATATACTGAATTAGGCGCAAAAATTCCAAAAGGAGCGTTACTCGTAGGCCCTCCAGGGACAGGTAAAACCTTACTGGCTAAAGCAGTTGCAGGGGAAGCAAAAGTTCCATTTTTCTCTCTTTCAGGATCTGATTTTGTGGAAATGTTTGTAGGTGTTGGTGCGTCACGTGTTAGGGATTTATTCAAGCAAGCAAAAGAAAAAGCACCGTCAATCATTTTTATTGATGAAATTGATGCCATCGGAAGAGCAAGAGGGAAGAACAACGGGTTTAATTCTAATGATGAGCGTGAAAATACCTTAAATCAATTGCTCACTGAAATGGACGGTTTTGGGACAAATTCTGGAGTTATAATATTAGCAGCAACAAATAGATCGGATGTATTGGATAGTGCTCTTATGCGCGCTGGACGTTTTGACCGTCAGATTTATGTTGACATGCCAGATTTAAATGAACGAAAAGAAATCTTCCAAGTACACTTGAAGCCCTTGAAATTAGGGAAAGACATTGTTGTAGATTTTCTTGCTAAGCAGACACCTGGATTTTCTGGAGCTGATATTGCAAACATGTGTAACGAAGCTGCATTAATTGCTGCAAGAAAAAATAAAAAGCAAGTTGAAAAACAAGATTTTTTAGATGCTGTTGATAGAATTATTGGTGGATTAGAAAAGAAAAATAAAATCATCACAAAAGATGAGAAAAAAACAATTGCTTATCATGAAGCAGGACATGCAACTATTTCGTGGTTATTGGAATATGCGCATCCATTAGTGAAAGTAACAATTGTACCCCGCGGTCAATCATTGGGTGCAGCATGGTACTTACCTGAAGAAAGAAGTATTACAACCACAGAGCAAATTTTAGACGAAATGTGTTCAGCATTGGGAGGCAGAGCAGCAGAACAATTAATTTTTGGAAGAATTAGCACAGGTGCATTAAGTGATTTAGAAAAAGTCACCAAGCAAGCTTATGCAATGGTTTCAATATATGGCTTAAACGAACGAATAGGAAATGTTTCTTTCTATGATTCTCAAGGACGCGATGCATTTACAAAACCATATTCTGATGATTTGGCGAGAGTGATTGATGAAGAAGCTAGTAAAATGATTGAATTTCAGTATAAACGAGCTTTAAAAATACTTGCTGACAACAAAGATAAATTAAGTGCACTTGCAGAAAAACTTTTGGAAACAGAAGTTATTTTTAAAGAAGATTTAGAAATTATTTTTGGTAAACGGGAATGGGAAATTGCCGAGTTAGTTGAAATAAAGGAAATCCCTGTTAAAGAAAAGAAGCAACGTAAAACTTCAGTAAACTCTGCAAAAACTCTGACTAATAAAGAGAAAAAAGATAGTATTCCTAAAGGAAAAGCTTAAAAATCTCAATTATGGAATTAATACGAGTGCTGGACACAACTAACTTTTTCATCTTTGAACAAATTAAGTCATCCCTAACAGAGCTTGAAATTCCCTTTCAATTTAGAAATACAATGGATTCATCTTTCAACAATTTTGGAAGTTATGAAATATATGTAACTTCGGATTTTAAAACTGAAGCACTAAAATTGATTGCAGATGTCAATGGGTAACTTAGCAACTCGAAGTATCACAGGATTATTATTTGGAATAGTTGTTCTTGGTTCTATTTTTTATGGACCATATACTCAAATTTCTATATTTTCACTTTTCATGCTGCTTGGATTAATTGAATACTACCGTTTGTTTGATCAGCATCCTATTGTGAAAATCAGTAAAGAAATTGGTGTTTTTATTGGTGTCTTTATTTTCTCTCTAATGGTTGGAATAAGTTTAAAGATTTTGCCTATTATTTCCATTACCATCATTTTTCCATTATTTTTTACTTTAATTCTCAATGAATTATGGAAAAAGCAGGAAAACCCTATTGTCAATATCTCTGTTTTAGTCTTTGGGATAATTTATATTGTAATTCCATTTTATTTGACAATTGATTTAAACTTAAGAAATACATCTTATTTGCCTTTAGTTGTTGGAATGTTCTTGCTAATCTGGACAAACGATTGCTTTGCATTTTGCACTGGTCGCATTATTGGAAAAAGAAAATTATTTGAACGAATTTCTCCTAATAAAACTTGGGAAGGTGCTATTGGAGGAATTGTATTTACACTTATTTTAGGTTACATAATTGGTACATATATCAACAAAGGGGAGGAATTATTTTGGGTGGTATCTGCTTTAATTATTGCTCCATGTTCTATTTATGGCGACTTGTTAGAATCTCTTTTTAAAAGAAGCTTAAACATTAAAGATTCTGGTACAATTTTACCTGGACATGGAGGTATACTCGATCGCTTTGATGCTGCATTATTTGCAATCCCTTTTTTCTATTCTTGGGCAATGTTATATTTATACTGGTAAATAAAAACTATGAAACTACACCGCGAAGGATTTGGAATAATGATTACTACTTTGATAATAGTAGTGGCTTTGTCTTTTTTAAATTATTGGTTTTTATACTGTAATGAGAAATTTATTTTTTATAACTTAATTCAATTATTCCTTCTTGTATTTCTTTACTTAATTGTTCAATTCTTTAGGATTCCACATCGTAAATGTGAATTTAGCGAAATGGATATTGTTTGTCCAGCAGACGGCAAAGTTGTGGTTATTGAAGAAACCGAAGAGACTGAATATTTCAAAGGGAAGCGCATTCAGATTTCAATATTTATGTCGCCATTGAACGTACATGCAAATTATTTTCCAATCAGTGGAATTACAAAATATGTAAACTATCATCCAGGCTTATTTTTAGTTGCGTGGCATCCGAAAAGTAGTACAGAAAATGAACGAACAACGATTGTCGTAGAACATAAAAATGGAGCAGAAATTCTTTTTCGGCAAATTGCTGGAGCTGTAGCTCGAAGAATATGTTATTATACAGAAATTGGAGATAAAGCAAAGCAAGGAGAGGAGTTTGGTTTTATAAAATTTGGCTCTAGAATTGATGTTTTTTTACCATTGGGGACTAAAATTGATGTTAAAATTGGAGATAGAGTAAAGGCGAAATTAACACGTTTGGGAAGTTTTGTTTGATTTTAAGGAATCAAGCGATTTTAGCTTAAAAATTGTTCCTGATCAATAAATCATTTTAATGATGCTTAACTTATCTTTATTTAAGTTAATAGAACACTCTTCAAAATTTGGAATTGAAAAAATAGGTCGTACATCATTCATAAAAGCATATGCTTCTTTTGGAACGCCAAAAAAATTCTTGTCGCAGCTATTATTGTTGTTTTCATCATGGTAAACACAAACAGCATAATTAGCTGGGTCTAAATCTTTAAATAGATAATTTAAACTATTTCCATCAGGTCTAAGTCTTATGATTTTATATGTTTTTCCAACTTTTGGGAATTTACTCGGGTCGTTATATAATCCAATTTGTATATATCCTTTTTGACTTTGAATGTTTGTTAACTTAATACTTAAAGTATATTTTGAGTTTTGAGAAAATAGAAACGTTGAATAGAAAAAAAATAAAATTGGAACTATATATTTCATTTTTTAATTTTTTAATTTTTAAATTCTGATTTAAAAATACGATCCATCCAAGTAAAAGTTGAGGAATAATTACCTGTTAATTTAGCATGATGATCATCGTGGTGTCTTGTTTCACTGATAAAAGGAATCTTGCTAATAAATGGTAGTTTTAAATCTGAGTGTATGTGAATTTCGTGTAAATTTCTTAGCGCACCAAAAAGCCAAAAAGCATAGATGTTAATGGGCATAAGGAGTAAAATTAATCCGAAGCCTAAAACAACGCCAAACATCCCCATAATCCATTCAAGTGGATGACCGTATAAATATTCTAAGGGAAATGGAGTGGTTGCTCTGTGATGAATAGAATGGATTTTTCTCAAAATAAATTTGTTTTCATGCATCCATCTGTGCATAAAATAAAAATATAAATCGTCAATGATAAAAGCAAAAATTACTTGAAATAAAATCACAGCTATCGAAAAACTCGATACTTCAAAAAAATCATATAAGAAATAAGTGCCTACTCCAGCAAAAAAAAGAAGCGTGAAAAAATTAAACAAATACAGAGGCATTCTTTCAGAAAAAATACCCGTTTTATATGCTTTACTTTGAATTCTATATTTAGCAAATAGTTTCGTTTTCAAAACAAGTAAACTATAAATTAGACCGATACTATTTGTAGTAATTAATAGTAATACTGATATAATTGCTGCAATTTCTCTTGTCATCCTCTTAGTGCAAAAAGATTAAACATTTGTGTTTCTTCAAGTCCTTTCTCTCGCTCATCATAAAGGAGACTAAACCCTTTTTTGCTTAATAAATCTCTTACTTTTTGCAAACGATTATTTGTATCGTGCACCTCAATGACAATAGATTTTATCAAAGGCCAATGATTGGATTCGATTCCTTGTAAAACAGCCCATTCTGCGCCCTCACAGTCGATTTTTAATAAGTCAATTTTTGTTATTTCTTCAGCGACAATTACGGTGGAAAGTGTTTTTAATTCACAGTTTACTATTTTACTTCCTTTAATCAATTGACGTGCTATTATTCCAGCAAAAATTGGAGGAATCAAACGCATCCACTTCATTCCCACTGGAGGGTTTTTCATCGTGCCTTTAACAGCATCACTAAATGCTTTTGGATTTTCATCCCAATGTTCTGGATGTGAAGTAGATAAAGCCGGTGTATTTGGGAAATAGGTGAATGATGCAGTAGTATTAAAGTCGGAAATACCATGTTTAAAAACACGCATTCTATTTTTATCGATACAATCTGCATTTTTCTGAAGAACTTCTGCTATTTCTGGAATAGGCTCAAAACAATATGACTTAACATTAGGGCCATATTGTAGCGCACGAATTCCAAAAACTCCAATATTTGCTCCAACATCAAAAATTACATCGCCGTCATTTATTGCTATTCCATGCTGAAGATATCCCTCAACATGATGGTCGAGCATTTTTGCTTCTGGTTTTCGGAGACAATAAATAACTGTTCCATCTCTTAATTTTGTCTTCTTCATAGCAGAATAAAAATAATATAATCCTTTGGTTTTTCTTATTTTTTTAAAAAAAACATATAAACAAAAGATTTTTTCATGAAAGTTCATTAACTTCGTAAAAAACAAGCACTATGAAAAATCTATTTTTAGCATTAGCCCTTACCACTTTTGTTGGTTCGATGGCAACAACAGCTTATGCAGCTGTTACAGGAACTGAAGTTGTTAAGAAATTTGACGACAAGAAGAAAAAGAAAAAGAAAAAAGGTTGCGCTACAACTGAGAAAGGATGTGCTTCATCTGAAAAGAAAGCATGTTGTTCTAAGAAAGCAAACTAAGAAAAAATTAGTTTAAAAAAAAGCCAACTGAATTCAGTTGGCTTTTTTTTTGTTTCAAAAATCTTGCTGCCAATCTAAAAAGCAGTAATTTAAAAGCTAATAATAAAAAAGTCCCGATTACTCAGGGCTTTTTTTATTTCAGTAACCTACGAAGTATTTTCCCCACGTTTGACTTTGGCAGTTCATCTCTAAAGACTACCTCTTTCGGCACTTTATAACCAGTTAATAATTTTCTGCTTTCACTTATTACCTCCTCTTCTGTTAAAGATGGATCTTTTTTCACAACATAAGCTTTTACATATTCGGTACCGTCGGAATTCTTCTCTCCTCGCACTCCAACCTCTAGCACTTTTTCATTTTCAGAAATCGCCTTCTCCACTTCATTTGGATACACATTAAACCCTGAAACTAGAACCATTTCCTTTTTTCGATCTACAATCTTAAAAAATCCGTCTTGCTCCATTACTCCAACATCACCGGTGAGAAAATAATCCCCTAAAAAACATTTATCTGTTTCATCAGGTCGATTCCAATACCCTTTCATCACTTGAGGCCCTTTAATACCAATTTCTCCAGGCAAACCAACTGCCACCTCTTTACCATCGTCATCAAATAATTTAATTTCTGTGTTAGGAAGTGGTAAGCCAATTGATCCTCTTTTATGCGTTCCATTGATAGGGTTTATTGTGGCTGCAGGACTAGTCTCAGATAATCCATATGCTTCGAGAATTGGGCTATTAGTGAGTTTTTCCCATCGATCAGCAACAGCGTCCTGAACAGCCATTCCACCGCCTAAAGATAATTTAAGTTTAGAAAAGTCTAACTCACGGAAAGCGTCTTGATTGAGTAAGCCATTAAATAATGTATTCACTCCTGTAAGTATAGAAAAAGGGTTCTTTTTTAAATCTTTACAAAAAGCCTTCATATCTCTAGGATTGGTTATGAGCACATTAACTGCTCCATAACGAAAAAACACAATGCAATTAGCCGTTAAGGCAAAGATATGGTACATTGGAAGAGCAGTTATAATAGTATCTTCTCCATCATTAAAGGCATACCCGATCCAAGCCTCCACTTGTTGAACATTGGCACACAAATTACCATGAGAAAGGGATGCACCTTTTGAAACACCAGTGGTGCCTCCAGTGTATTGAAGGAAAGCAAGATCGTCACTACTAATTTGTACTGGTTGCCCTTTTTTTCCTTTATTCTCAGATAGTATTTTTTTTAACGATAAGGTTCCTGAAAGAGAATATGAAGGAACCATTTTTTTAACCTTCCGAACTACGAAATTTGTAATCGCTCCTTTCAACCCCCCCAACATATCGCCGATAGTAGTTAAGATGACTGTCTCAATAGCCGTATCCTTAATAATACTCTCAAGATTACTTGCGAAATTCTCGAGGATTATAATTGCCTTTGCTCCAGAATCTTTATACTGATGAGACATTTCTTCCGCAGTGTAAAGCGGATTTGTATTTACAATAACTAGCCCCGCCTTTAAACAGGCGAAAATAGTAACAGGGAATTGCAATAGATTAGGCATTTGAAGGCCAATTCTATCACCTTTTTTGAGATTTGTTTTGTTTTGAAGATACCATACAAGGGCATCGACATGGGTGTTTACTTCATTGAATGTTAAGCAAACATCCATATTTTTATAAGCAACTTTATCTCCAAATTTAGCTACAGCTTCATCAAAAATCGCAACTATATTTTCGTACTTATCCAATGAAATTGACTTGTTTACAAACTCGGGATAACTCTTTAACCAAGGAAAATCTGACATATTGATTGTTTTATATTTTTATATACTTATTTACGAACTAAAGATAAAAAGAAAATGCGTCATTTATTTTGGTAGCAAACATGGTTTCTTTATAAAAAAATTTTATTGGTGATATGGAATATCAAATAAACAAAATGAATTTATGGTCATTTTTTTTACTAAAATATAAATTATTATTTGACTTAGAAGAACAAAAAAGCAAAAAAGCAAACGATTATTGTGGCAATGATATTCAATATAAAGCCAATTTTTGCCATTTGATGGATTTTAATTAAGCCAGAAGAAAAGACAATTGCATTTGGAGGTGTGCCAACGGGAAGCATGAATGCACAACTAGCAGCTAATGTAAGAGGAAGACACAATTGGAGTATTGGAAAATGAGCTTCTAATGCAAATGTTGCAACTATTGGAACAAAAATCGTTACCAAGGCCAAATTAGACATAATTTCTGTTGCAAAAATAGCGATGACAACGACGATAATTACCATTAATGTAATGGATACATTTTGAAAAGAACTAAAAACTTGGGTTATTTCTTTTACAACACCGCCAGTCTCCAACATTTTAGCTAAAGCCAAGCCTCCTCCAAATAATAATAAAATCCCCCAAGGTAATTTTTCGGTATCCTGCCATTCTAAGAGGGGTTTCTTCTCAGACTGACTCGGAATAATGAAAAGTAAAATGCCTCCAAAAATCGCTGCACTTTCATCTCTGTATGAAAAGCCTGTAGCTCCAATTATCAACTCACGGAAAGACCATAAAATAACAACCATACCAAAGACGGCAAGCGCTCGATATTGATCTACAGTCCATGGTTTTTTCTCCAAATGAATAGCATGTAATTCATTCCGTTCCTTTCCTAAAGCGAAGTAGAAATAAACAAAAACTGCAAGGAGAAGTGTCAAACTTAAAGGAATTCCAATTTTCATCCAATCAAAAAAGGAAATTGTTATGTTGTAATTCTGCTCTAAGATACTTGCCATTTGCGTATTCGGTGGTGAACCAACGAGAGTTGCCATTCCTCCGATACTTGCTGCATAGGCAATTGAAAGAAGAAGGAAAACAGAGAATTTTGATTTCTGCTGATCTACAGGCATTGCCTGAATAATCGCAAGGGCCATTGGAAGCATCATTAATGCAGTTGCAGTATTTGAAATCCACATGCTTAATAATCCGGTACTCAATAAAAACCCAAGTAAAATCCGCGGTTTTGAATTTCCTACAAGGGAAACAATACGTCTGGCAATCTGCTCATGAACTTTCCATTTTTCCAAACCAAGAGCCAAAATAAAACCTCCGAAAAAAAGATAAACAGATCCATTTCCATAAGCTTCAGCTATATCTGAAGTACTAAGAATCCCAAGAGGAATTGCTAGAATTAATGGGAAAAGAGCGGTAATGTAAATTGAAACTACTTCAAAAATCCAAAAATAAATCATTAAACCGCCTAAGGCAGTTGCATTCCAAAAAAGAGATTTTCCTCCGGTAAAAAATAGTATTAAAAAGAAAGCAAGGCAGCCAAATACTGATAGCCAACTTTTCCAATTAATAGTTTTCATTGGTAAATTAAGCGTTTAACGCATTCAATGAAGTAACGAAGTGGTCGGCTTTCTTTTCAAGATCAAGAACGATTGCACGAAATTCTGCTTTACCTCTTGCTTTTTTCATCCGAGATAAAATTGAATCTTGGAATGTTGCAGCTTCATCAATTAATTTCTCTGTTGCTTTTTCTTTGCTTGAATCTAATGCTTGAATGTAATAACACTCATCTACAACGTCAAAAACTAATTCGTTTAAGCTTTTCTTTAAAATTCTTTTGTTCGACATGTTTCGTTTTTTTTTATCAAAAGTAAGGAGAATGTTGCAAATAATTGTTATTCTACTGCGGACTTATTAAAACAAAACAAATATAGCGCTATTACTTTGCGTATCTTTGCGGCTATGTCGTATACTATTTTACAAGTCAGAAAAGGAAAAGAGCAGTCTATTTTTAGAAAACACCCTTGGATTTTTTCAGGTGCACTATTTACCGATACAAAGGAAATTGAAGATGGTGAAATTGTTGAAGTACAAGATTATAAAGGTCGTTTTTTGGCACTTGGGCATTTTCAAAATGCTACAATTGCTGTTCGAATTCTAAGTTTTGAAGAAGAAAAAATTGATAAGACTTTCTTTCAGAAAAAAATTCGACAGGCACTAGACTCACGAATTAAAATCGGCTTACTTAGCACAGAGAATACTATTTTTAGAGTATGTCATGGAGAAGGAGATGGTTTGCCAGGATTGGTTATTGATTTTTACAATGGTGTAGCTGTTGTTCAATGTCACTCTATCGGAATGCATCACTCTTTACCTGAAATATCAAATGCATTACAGAAAGCTTTCGGAAAAGACTTGATTGCTATTTACTCAAAATCAGCGGACACATTACCAAAGCGTTTAGAAACCGCTGATGCTTATATTTTTGGGTCGTGTGAAACTCCACATGAAGCACTTGAAAATGGGGTAAAATATAAAATTGATTGGGTTTTGGGACAAAAAACTGGATTTTTCATCGACCAACGAGACAATCGGCTTCTTTTAGGAAACTATTCAAAAGGTAAAAAAGTATTGAATACCTTCTGTTATTCAGGTGGATTTAGTTTACAAGCCTTGCTTCAAGGAGCGAAACTCGTGCATTCTTTAGATAGTTCAAAAAAAGCCATTGAAATGACAGAAGAACATGTTTCTCTAAATAAATTTGGAAAGAAACACGCTTCAATTACTGCTGATGCAATGGACTATATGAAAGAATTACAGGAAGATTACGACATCATAGTATTGGACCCGCCTGCATTTGCAAAACACCGCGAAAAACGACACCAAGCAATTCAGGGATACAAACGACTAAATGCCCATGCAATTCGACAAATAAAGCCCGGTGGAATTATTTTTACCTTTTCGTGTTCTCAGGTTGTAGACAAACAATTATTCACACATACAATTATTGCTGCTGCAATAGAAACAGGGAGAACTGTAAGAATTCTTGCGCAGTTACACCAAGGTCCTGATCATCCAATAAATGCATACCATCCTGAAGGAGAATATTTAAAAGGCCTTGTAATCCAAGTTGACTAATGCTAGAATTACGCTACAAAACTATTTTAGCTGTTGCACTTCCGATGATGATTTCTGGATTTATCCAATCGATTGTTTTAATTACTGATGCAGCCTTTATTTCGCGCTATTCAACAGAAGCATTTGATGCAGTTGGAAATGGCGGACTCATTTATATAACGATGTACATGTGTCTATTAGGAATGGGAGATGGCGCTCAAATAATCATAGCTCGCCGAATTGGTGAAGAACGACCTGAAGCAATCGGAAGGATATTTGGTTCATCTGTTCTAATGAATTGCCTTCTTGCAGCTGTTCTTTTTGGCATTTTATATTTTATAATGCCGGGCGCTATTCTTGGCTATTCTAAAAATCAGGAGATAGCTGCATTGCAGGGAGATTATATTCAAATAAGAAGTTTTGCTTTATTTTTCTCGATGATTACAATAGCAATTCAAGCTTTTTTTCTTGCAAAAGGAAAAACAGTAGTGGTATTAATTGCCGCATTAATTACAGCATTAAGCAATGTTTTTTTAGATTACGGACTCATTTTTGGAGAAATGGGATTACCAGAAATGGGATTAAAAGGTGCAGCATTGGCTTCTACAATAGCAGATGGATTGGGAATGCTTTTTCTACTAGTTTATTTGTTTTTCTCCGATGAAAAACGAAAATACCGGCTATTTTCTCACTTCTCCTATAATTTCCAATCCATGAAGGAACTTTTAAAAGTAGGAAGTCCACTCATGCTACAAGGATTTTTTGCACTTGGGACATGGACACTTTATTTTACTTGGTTAGAGCAAAAAGGGCAATTTGATTTAACTGTTTCCCAAAATATTCGCTCTATTTATTTTTTGGCCTTTGTGCCAATTTGGGGCTTTGCAGGAACCACAAAAACATATATCTCTCAGTATTTAGGTGCAAAGGAATTTGATAAAATACCTATTATTCAAAGAAAAATTCAATTATTAACCCTTGGCTTTTTACTTTTAACATTTCATGGAGCAATTTTATATCCAGAAAAATTAATTTTAATGATTAATCCAGAAGAAATATATTTGCAAAAAAGTGCAGAAATTCTCCAATTGATTTCTTTATCTGTATTATTATTTGGGATTATCTCCGTTTATTTTCAAACAATCCATGGAAGTGGAAATACACTTCATTCGATGCTTATCGAATTTTTTACAGTATTTATTTATACCATTTGTAGCTTTTTATTCATAAAATATTGGAATTTTGATGTCTATTGGATTTGGACTGTTGAATATATTTATTTTGGAGTTTTGGGATTGTTATCCATTCTGTATTTAAGATACTACCCCTGGAAAAATAAAATCGTATGAGTGAGGTAAAAAAATTACGACTTGTATTTATGGGCACGCCTGATTTTGCCGTAGGCATTTTAGACGCTTTACATGGAAGTATTCATGAAATTACAGCTGTAGTCACTGTTGCTGATAAAGCCGCTGGAAGGGGGAAAAAAATAAAAGAAAGCGCAGTTAAAATCTATGCTAAAGAAAATAATTTAACAATTTTACAGCCAGAAAAATTAAAAGACGAGCATTTCTTAGCACAATTAAAAGAACTTCAAGCTGATTTATTTGTAGTTGTAGCCTTTCGAATGTTACCAAAAGAAGTTTGGAAAATGCCAGCTTTTGGAACCATTAATCTTCACGCATCTCTTTTACCAAATTATCGAGGAGCTGCTCCAATCAATTGGGCCATTATCAACGGAGATGAAGAAACGGGTGTAACAACTTTTTTTATTGATGAAGCAATCGACTCTGGAAAAATAATTGCGCAGGAAAAAGTAAAAATATCTTCAAATACAAATGCAGGAGAGTTGCACGATGAATTAATGAGTGTAGGCGCTGAATTAACATTAAAAACGGTTGCTGCTATTTCTCAACAGACACATACTGTTATTGATCAAGATAAATTTGACGGAAAAGATTTTAAAATGGCACCCAAAATTTTCAAAGAAGATTGCGAGATTTCTTGGCAAGAAACAGTGGAAAAGGTTCACAATAAAATTCGGGGTCTTTCACCCTACCCTGCTGCATTTACAAAACTAAAGAACACCAAGAAAAATGAAATTCTTTTGGTTAAACTTTTTGCTTCAAAAACCTTAGAAAATAATAGTATTAGCTTAACAGGAAATCTTCAAGAACACGCTGATGGCATTCTTTTCCCGTGTAACAATGGTTTTATTTGTATCACAGAACTCCAGGTAGAAGGAAAAAGAAGGATGACCTACAAGGAATTTCTTGCAGGAAACGAAATTAAAGATTGGGAGCTATTTTAAGCTTGAAAAGGATGATTCTATAATGTCAATTTTTTTTTCTTTCGACTTTTTTTTTGATCCAGTTTTTTGAGCATTAAAACTAACTCCAATAGAAATGGGGCTGATTTTTTGTACTGCGTCTTTTTTAAATAAACCATTCAAACTATAGCTGCCAAATAATCCATAAGAACCATATGCTACACGAACTATTCCATCCAATGAAAGTAAATTGGTGTGAAAATATTTATTATCTCTAATTATATTACTGAACCTATCACCGTTACTATACTTGCCCTGTAATCCATGATATGAAGACAGCCTAATTCCACCAACAACGCCTACTGCTAAACTTATTGATTTCTTTTGGCTTTTCTTTGTTGAAAAATCAAGCATCATCGGGATTTGAAAGAACCATTGGTTGAGTGTAGAATATTTTACTGTAGCATTTGTATCGTATAAAGATGGGTTACCTGTAACTAAATCAATAGTTGAATCAGTTGACATAAAAGAATAATCATCACCAAAAGTGTAGGTTTTAAAATTAAAACCTAAACCTGTTGTAATTCCAATGTATTGTTTGAATAAGGGAATTTTATGTTCAAATACATTTAATCCGATACTTGTTGATTGTATAATATTATTTGACCACTGATCTGATTTATTAGTAGATATAAATCCAATATCTACACCTTGCCATTGGGCATTGTAAAGATTTTTTTCATCTGATGTTGTACTATCGACTCTACTATTTAAAGTTGTTTTAATCATTTGAGAGAAACTTAAATTAGAATTTAAGATTATTAGTGCGCTAAAAAGGATTTTGTAAATAGACATATTTATGTTTTATAAATTTATACTCTGTGAAATTAAAAATAATTATTCAAAATTAAACCTTCATCAAAATTCTAAACATAAAATTCCTTCCGGCTTGAGGGTAATAGAAGTTTTCAGTGGTGGTCTGTCCAGCATATAAATAAGAATACGTATAGCCATTGTTCTCATAAAGAGCATTAAATACATTGTTGATTTGAAAAGCAAATGTAATCTCCTTGCAAAAAACATGAAGCAAAGAATATGAAAAGGATAAATTTGAAAAAGTAAAAGGATTTATACTCCGTGCAACATTTGATGTATTATCTAAGAATTGTCGTCCAACATATTTTGATAGCCAATCAATCGAACAATTTTTAAATGGCGACAAAGAAAAGCCTGCATTTGCAACAATCGAAGGAGAAAAGGCCAAATCTGTATTTTTGTGTAAAATTATCACTTGAGAATAAGGGGAAGAATAGTTGTCTAAATATTCTTCAAATGCAACTATTTTATTTTGACTTAATGAAAATGAGCCATTTAATTTTAGAAAATCTGAGATTTTATGAGTCGCCATTAATTCAACTCCCAAGCGATAGCTTTCCTTCGCATTTGTGCGAGTATAAGCTCCAACATCATTAATTTGTCCTGTTAGCACCAACTGATTTGAATACGCCATGAAAAAAGTATTTATCGAAAAATTTGTTTTTTGAGTGTTGAAAGAATACCCAAGTTCCAAATCTTGCATGCGTTCAAATTTTGGGCGACTAGAAGGAGAACTTTCAACAAAATCTTTCCTTACCGGTTCACGATGACTAATTCCAAAAGAAGCGAAAAGAAGTTGATTCTTATTTAGCTTGAAGTTCAATGCTGCTTTTGGATTAAAAAAATCAAATACAACCGATTTCTGAAGCCCCTGGTCTTCCTGTAAAAAGGAATAGTCAAGATGTCTGTAGTTTAAATCTCCTGTAAAATCAAATTTGCTCCATCGATAAGTTCCTTTAAGGTATGTGCTAAATTCAGACTTCTGTGCATTATTTTCATAATATTTATCACTAATTTCACTCGTGGAAGCCATTCTTGCCCACTTAATTTCCCCAAAATGCCGACCGAAATAAGTATTAATAGCACCGCCAAAAACAAGGTTAAATTTTGATCGATTATAGTTAAGAGAATAAACAGCACCAAGAAAATCATTATCCAAGCATTTTCGACGAATTAAATCTGAAGTCGAAATAGTATCTTCTCCCATAATCACAGCTGGCAAGCCATAAGAAGAAAGTGCATCATTTTTTCGGTATTGCTCGTAATATCCACGTCCATAAGTATAATGGCCGGCAATATTCAATACTAAATTTGGCTTAAAAGAATGGGTAAAATGAACTTGATAATTGTCTTGTTGGTAATTATCCACCTCATTTTTATACGTGTAAAAGTTATAAGATCTTCCGGAATTTAATAAATTTTCACGGTCTTCATCGCTTAAATTATTTCTATCAGCAAATGCATTCATTTCAGCAATATTTCCATTTAAACGAGATTCTGGTGTTCCATACCAAGCTTGATAAGTGATTTCTTTCCCACTAAAAACAATTGCTTTGAGAACTGACTTTTTTGTTAAATAAGATCCGGAAATATAGTAAGAAGTTAAAGAGGAAGAAGCACGATCTAAAAATCCATCTGAAGCAATTTTGGATAAGCGCGTTTCTAAAGAAAATTTATCGTTTATTAAGCCAGTTCCTGCTTTTATAGTTGTTTTTAGAGTATTAAAAGAGCCAACAGAATTATCACTAATTCCAAAAGGACTTGTTGAAATATCCTGAGATTTTATATTTATACTGGCACCAAAAGCTGCAGCACCATTTGTTGAAGTCCCAACTCCTCTTTGAATTTGAATCGTTTCAATAGAAGAAGCCAAATCTGGCATGTTTACCCAATATACATCATGAGATTCAGGATCGTTTACAGGAATACTATTTATTGTAACATTTATTCGAGAAGCATCAACACCACGAATTCTAACTCCTGTATAACCTACTCCTGCTCCAGCATCTGAAGTTGTAACCACTGAGGGCGTAGCTTCCAATAATAGTGGAATATCTTGCCCGAAGTTTTTCTTTTCAATAGCTAAATTTTGAAGTGTGCTAGTCGATGTTGCAGTTTCTATACTTCGTATAGAAATTACTTGAACTTCTTCAAAGGTTTTAGGGCTTGAAGCCATTTTGACTTCTATTTTTTCAGTGAATTGTAATGCGCTTATTTCTTTACTCATTGAAAAATATCCTGGTAAGCCAAAGATCAATGTATAAGCTCCAGCCTTTAAATTCATAAACTCAAATTTCCCGGCTTTATCTGAAAAGGAAGTGAATGTTGTTCCCTGAATCGTTATTCGAACACCTTCTAATGCATGATTATCAGTGTCGCGTACAAAACCATATAAATTATCTTGGGCAGAAGATACTAAAGAAATAAAAGAACAAATGGCAAGGATAATAAATCTTGTTTTCATTTTTAAAAAAAATTAAACAAGAACAAGGGGCTAATTCTTGGTAGTTATAAATTCATTAGCTCAGTCATCTTCCCTGCGCAAGCATTATCTTACAGGTTCAATGGGTATAATCTCAGCCCGTTTTGAAAAACGAACACCCCTTAGAGACAATGTAAAGATAAATAGTTTTTTGTAGCTGAAATAAGAAAAGTAATTTATTTTTTTGAGTGTACGCTTTCTTACCACCAATCAAAATCCTAATCAAATTCATAACACGAACAATAATCTCGATTTGAGAAATTATTCTATTTTCCTTTCTTTTTTTCTTGACAAAAAAAGAAACAAAAAAGTCAAGGCGGTGAATTTATATTTTGTTTGCAAATCATTTTTTTACAACTACTTACAAATCGTTTCGAACAATTTTTACTCCATTCTGAAACTGAAATTTTTCAAAAATGTTCTTGCAGAAATTTTAAAAATTAACAGTTTCAGTTCGATAGCAAAAACCATGAAATTCAAGGCCGAATAGTATTCGCTAATATTCCTAAATAGTTCTCACTTCAAATGAATCTTTGATTTTTATATTAAAATATTTTACTGGGACGATTGCGAATACTCAATTATTTTTTAATCCTTCCAAACAAGCGAAAAATAAAAAATCCTGAAAAAACACCCAAAGAATTTGCAAGTGCATCATAAAAAGAAGGATCTCTTCCGGGAACAAAACCTTGAAAAAATTCTATTAATAAACCATAAGCAATAAGAAATGGGATTCCTATAAAATAAGAACGAATCTTAGTTGAAATAAAGCCAAAATTTAAACTTAAAATAGCATACGCCAAAAAATGATTTATTTTATCGGATTTTCCGAGTTCAAGGCCTGATTTTGGAGGCAATAAACTCAAGACTGTAATTGCAATTATTAAGATAATAAAGAGGACTAAAAAAAGTTTATTCTTCTGTTTCATATCCGAACTTTTTTCCTTTTTCAAGAGCTGGCAAGCCATTTTTCAACCACTCTGGTGCTGGTTTGTCTAGTAAGTAATGATCAAAAAACTGTCGCATTCGAATACTTAAATCAATACGATTTGGCGCCTTTTTTAAATTGTGGTCGTCATCATTATAATTTAATAGCCAACAAGGTTTTCCCAAGCGACGCATTCCATTATACAATTCAATTCCCTGATACCAAGGAACTGCACCATCACTGTCATTGTGCATAATTAACAAAGGAGTTTTTACATTTGGAAGGTGAAACAATGGAGAATTTTCAATGTAGCGTTCCGGTGCATCCCAAATTGTTTTTCCTATTCGACTTTGTGTTGATTCATATTGAAATTGACGGTTTAGCCCTGTTCCCCATCGAATTCCACCATAAGCTGAAAACATGTTGCTCACTGGTGCTCCCGCCATTGCAGCTGCATATTTTGTTGTCATTGTAATTAATTGTGCTGTTTGATATCCACCCCAACTTTGACCTTGTAAACCAAGTTTATTTTCATTTATAGGATAGTTTTTCACTACAAAGTCTGTTCCACTAACAATACAATTGTATGCGGCCTTTGCAGGAAAACCAGCAGAATATCGAATATCGGGAATTAAAACAAAATAACCTGCAGAGGCATATTCTGTGGGATTTATAGTGCTTGCTGAAGGTCGTGGAGCAAGATGATTGTGTAAATTTTCAGAATTTAATTCATAGAAATAAACTAATAATGGATACTTTTTGGAGGGGTCAAAATTTTCAGGCTTGTACAATAATCCTTCTAATGGTTCCCCATCAAAAGCCTTCCATTTCAGCAATTCTACAGTCGCCCAATTGTAGTTAATTTGCTGCGGATTTGTAGTAGAAATAGTCCGTTCATTTTGAAAAAACTTATTTATAAGAATTATTTCGGGATATTGACTTACTGTCATTTTTCTTAAAAGAAGAGTTTCTTTATTTTTAGATCTTTCTAGGGACATTAATTTAGCATTTTCATTTTTCTGTTCAAAAAGTCCAAATTCCCCATTTTCATTATAGAAACTAAATAAGTGAAATTCTTTTGTTGTTTTATTAAAACCTTTAATGTAACAATCTGCTAAATCTATGAAAACGCTATCATTCGACCATTTCACTAAATCAAGTTCAATGTTTTTTTTCTTTCCTTCGCCATTTGTTAAAGACTTCAAGGTTTTACTCGCTAAATTATAACTCCAAATATCAAATTCTGATTTAAAAATAAAATCCGTTTCATCGCGAACGAAGCCATATTCACCTTGGGGACCAGCATCCACAGGTTGCCCATTTATATCCTGATGAAAGATGGTATTTTCAGCAGAACAAGACATACAACTTTGAGTATTCGAATAAATATCTAAAATATACTGCTGGGAATTTTTAGGATCAAAAAAGGTATAATAATTTCCTAAAGGCGAAAGTTGACCGCCAAATGCAATTGCTTGAGCAATTTTGCTCCGACTTCCATCCAAAAGAGAAATTCGATACACATCCTCTAAACCAGGCGACTTCCATTGCGCTTGAATTTGATAAGGTTTTGAGTTAGTCCCTAATATATAATCTCCAATAATTTTTCTTGATAAATAAGAAGAAATTGAATCATTTGTTAAGGCAATAATACTGTCATTTGAAAGGTTTAAAACATAAATAGCCGACTTTTTTCTATCATCAGTTAATTCTACAAGTTGCTGCGCTTGAATTTGTTTATCCAAGTAATGCCAAACATCCACTTTTACTTTTTCAGATTCCAAAAGTGTATCTTTTTCTTCACGTAAAATTCGATCGCTAATACCAAAAAACAGATACTTATCATTATCTGTAAATAAGGGAGATCGATGTTCAGAAACACCCAGTTTTTTATCAATATGAATATCATTTGAATCTCCCAAGACCCTACTTTTATTTGTTTTAAAATCAAAAAGTGTTAAGGTAAATTGTTTCGTCTTATTGGTATCTTGGGATGATAGAAACGCAATTTTATTCATCGATTTATTCCATTCAGGTAATTTTTGTGCAATTACATTTTTACCTATGAAAAGAGGTGCTTCATCAAAGCTTTTAGAAGCATAAATACTCAATTTAAATGAATCAATTTTCACTTTTTCGTGTTGAATTACTGCAATTTGAGAACCATCTTCTGATAATTTGAAATCTGTTACATTTTTAAGTTGACTTTGGCCACTCAAAGAAAATAAAGTAAGGATATTTCCATCACTTTTTACTTCATCTGATTTTTTCTTTTTTATAAAACACTTTCGCGCTTTCTTCTTTTCAGGCATTTGATTTCCTTCAGTCGTATAAGCCAAAACAGAACCTTCAGCGGCAACTTGAAAGTTTTTCAATTTAGGTATTTTGATCAGTGAATCAGATGAGAATTGATAGATAAAAAGAGAATCTTTAGGCCATTTTTTCTTTTCGATTTTTTGTAATTCACACTTTCTCAGCGTATCAAATCCTGGAGTAATTTTAAAAGCAAAAAACGATTCATCTTTTGCAATTTTAGCATCTTTAGCGCGATAAAAAGAATCTAATTTCTGTGTTTCTACATTATAAAAAAAGAGAAATCCATCGCCAATTAATGGATTTGTTTCGTAAACTACTAGCTTTCCATTTGTCGATACTTGTTGTTTTTCTGTTCTTTTCCAATCTTTATAAGATGTATGATCGATTACTTTCTTTTGTGAAAAAAAAATTAAGGGTAAAAAGCAAATTAAAAAAAAGTTAAATTTCATTTTAAAAGTGTTTTTTGTTTAAGTGAGGTAAGGTACACGCCTAAAAAAATAATTAGCATGTAAAATAGTTTTTCAGCAGTAATTGAAGCAGTATAATCATCCGCCCAATTTAATGCAACAAAAATATAAGTAAAAATCAGAACCATAATTGGTTGAGTATAAATATAGGAACTAGAAACAGATGGACTTAGGTATTTTAAGCCATACATCGTTAACAAATAAGTCAGAAAAGTAACCCCAACGATAACATACACTATTTTTAAAATCACACTTTGGGAAAAAGCTGAGAAATTTGTCGTTAATAATTCTGGAATAGTTGGTGGGAAAAGTAAGACAAAAACTAAACCGAAGGTAAAAACCCAAGTAATGACAGTTAAAGGCTTGTATTTTGACATCAAAGGTTTTGCGATAACAAGGTAAATCGCGTAACTGAGGCAATTTATAATTAGAAAAAAATCTCCTAAGGTCGAATCACTTTTTAATGCTGCTGCTTTAAATGTCAATAAAATCGCTCCTAAAGCGCCGAGTAGGATTCCACACATTCGAGTGATTGTTATGCGCTCTTTCAAGACGAAAAGAGATAAAACAACAACCATCATAGGATTCAATGCCATTATTATTCCAGAATTTATAGCAGAAGATAAATTTAAGCCATGAAAGAAGAACAATTGATTGATTGCAACACCAAACAGACCACATGCTATAAACAAAGGAAAGTCTTTTCGATTTATTTTTTCCATTTTTCTGAAGGAAATAAGAAGCCAAAATAATAGCACAGAACCTAAAACACGAAAGAGTATAAATACATTTGGCGTAATAAATTCTGGCATCACTCCCTTCGCTAGAACATGGCTTGCTCCGTAAAGTACATTTACAAGAAGAAGGGCAAAATGTGCTTTTATATCTTTCACCTTCCCATAATATTCCAGCGTGTTTTCAAAATTGTTTTTCTGTAATCATCCAATTTTTCTGTGACGTTATATTGCCTAAACTTATCCATTAATTTAAATGTCCCTTTTCCTTGTTTAAAGTCCATTTCATCTGGAAAAATAGGTATAATTGCTAAAAAATGAATCGTTTTTTCTTCTTCAATTATTGGGCTTAGCTCGGTTTCTAGATCAATTGGATCGGAGAGAATAAAATGATTTTGCAGCATGCTCTCCGATAAAGATTTCATTTCTTTCCCACAGGGCATTGTATGTCCATGACCAAACCAAGTATTATTATTTATTACATAATTCTTCAGACGTTCAAGCCAAGAAAAAACCCATGAAAATTTTGGGTTTTCGAAATCCTCAAGTTCCCAATAACTGGGTAAATAGAAATAAAGTTCAGCATATTCTTTACCGATATGTTTTTCATGCACCGGCATTTTGAAATCAGAAAGTCCAGTCGTAAGCAATATACTTGAACCGTTCTTTAATTTAACATACAGAAATTCACCAAATGAATTTTTTAAGGGCTGAATTAATTCACCAAAGCGCTTAGACAAGTTGCTTTTTAATGCCTGCATGTGATTCTAATTTGTAGTTTTTATTGAAAAAAGTCTAATCTACCTTTCAGTGTACATTTTCTGATAGTACTCTTGATATTCTCCACTTGTTACTTTTTTTACCCAATCTTGATTTTCAAGGTACCAATCAACTGTTTTTTCCAACCCTTCTTCAAAAGTAATGGATGGTTTCCACCCAAGTTCTCGCTCTAATTTTGATGCGTCAATAGCATAGCGTTTATCATGCCCTGCTCTATCGCCAACAAAAGAAATTAATTTTTCAGAGCTGCCGCTGATACGATTTAACTTTTTATCCATTAATTGACATAAAAACTTTACCAACTTGATATTTGTCCATTCGTTCAGACCACCAACATTATACGACTCACCTATTCTTCCATTGTGGAAAATAGCATCAATAGCACTCGCATGATCTTCCACCCAAAGCCAATCTCGGATATTATCCCCTTTTCCATAAACAGGTAAAGCTTTGTTATTTTGAATATTATGAATCATCAAGGGGATTAATTTTTCAGGAAAATGATGGCTGCCGTAATTATTCGAACAATTAGACATTTTGATAGGAAAATTATAGGTGTGAAAAAAAGCCCTAGCAAAGTGATCAGACGAAGCTTTAGATGCAGAATATGGACTTCTTGGATCATAGGAAGTTTCTTCTGTAAAAAGACCTTCTGCGCCTAAACTTCCAAAAACCTCATCAGTAGAAACATGATGAAACACGTGGTTTTCTCCTCCAGCCCAAAAATCTTTTGCCACTTGAAGTAAATTTACTGTGCCAACAACATTGGTCAAGACAAATTCCATTGGTCCCTCAATCGATCGATCGACATGAGATTCCGCAGCTAAATGAATTACATCTGTCACTTCGTATTTTTTAAATACAGCTCTTAGTGGCTCGGCATCTACAATATCAACTTTTTCAAACTTATAATTTTCAAGATCAGAGACATCTATTAAATTTTCCAGATTCCCGGCATAGGTTAACTTATCTATGTTTACAATCTGATAATTCGGATATTTTTTTAATAAGCAACGTATCACGTGAGAACCAATAAATCCGGCGCCTCCAGTTACGAGAATTACTTTTTCAAATTTTTTCATTATAAACTCCAATAGGTTAGATTACTAATTTTATTACGATAAACTCCTTTAATATCTACTAAAACGCCATTTCCATTCTTTAAAATTGATTTAAAGAAATTTTCATCATACTGAGAATATTCTTTGTGGTTAACGGCCAAAATAATCGCATCGTAATCATTGGCCATAGACGATTTCAAGGGTACGCCATATTCGTGCTCCATTTCCTTAGAGTCAGCATGTGGATCAACAACATCAATATTAACTTGGAAGGATTTTAATTCTGTAATAACATCTATAACTTTAGAATTTCGAATATCGCTCACGTCTTCTTTAAAAGTAGCACCCATAATTAATACTTTAGCTTCTTGAATTATTTTTCCTTGAGCAATAATTTTTTTAACAGTTTGTTTTGCAATATAAAAACCCATTGAATCATTTACATAACGACCGCTGTTTATTACTTTAGAATGATAGCCAACTTGCATCGCTTTATGAACAAGATAATATGGATCAACTCCAATACAGTGTCCGCCGACTAAACCAGGAGAAAATTTTAAAAAATTCCATTTTGTTCCTGCTGCCTCCAAAACATCGTATGTATTTATATTTAGTTTGTTAAAAATAATCGACAATTCATTTACCAATGAAATATTGACATCTCGTTGGGTATTCTCAATAATTTTTGAAGCTTCAGCAACCTTAATGCTCGTTGCTCGATGGACTCCGGCATGAACCACTAATTCATACGTTTTGGAAACCTCATCTAATGAAACCTCATCGCAACTTGAAACAACTTTTATTACATTTTGAAGCGTGTGTTCTTTATCCCCTGGATTAATCCTCTCTGGGGAATAACCAACTTTAAAATCATCGATGAATTTTAATCCTGATATTTCTTCTAAAATTGGAATGCAATCTTCCTCTGTACAACCTGGATAAACAGTTGATTCATATACAACATAATCTCCCTTCTTTAGAACTTGAGCCACTGTTTTAGTAGCTCCAAGTAAGGGCTTTAGATCTGGTAAATTTGATGAATCAATTGGTGTTGGAACAGCAACAATAAAAAAGTTGACATCTTTTAAATCATTAATATCTGCTGAAAAAATAATATCTCTATTTTCAAAATTTGAAGCATCCAATTCATGGCTAGGATCTATCTTATTCTTCATCAAATCAACACGTTTTTGATTGATGTCAAAACCCACAACTTTTATTTTTTGGGCAAATTCTAAGGCAATTGGCAAACCAACATATCCAAGTCCAATTACAGCTAACTTTGACTCTTTCCTGACAAGTCGGTCATAAATTAATGCATCCATGGATTTACTTTTTGTTATTATTATCTCTCACTTTGTATATTCGTTCAATAATATCAACCACTTTCATACCCTCAAGAGCGTTAGTTGAGGGAGAAGTCCTGCCTTTTAAAGTATCGATAACATTTGAAATAATATAATTATGATTTGCAGCAGAACCTTTATACGGCCCATAATCATTTGCAGGATTTGATTCTTTTAAAACAGGCATTTCATAGTCAGAAATAGCACATACTTCAACTTCATTCATGTATTGACCGCCAATTTTCACACTCCCTTTTTTTCCAATAATTGTCATTGAAGATTCTAAATTCTGATTTGCAATAGAAGTAGAATAATTAATACTTCCCATTCCACCACTTATAAAATCGAAGCTTACAAATCCTGAATCTTCAAAAGCAGTTGTAGTTTGATGATTAAAGTCTGCAAATTTTCCTTGAATATTTTTTATGTCTCCAAATAACCAATACATAATATCTATGAAGTGTGAAAATTGAGTAAAGAGCGTTCCTCCATCTAAATCTGCTGTTCCTTTCCAGCCACCAGACTTATAATAACGATCATCACGGTTCCAATAACAATTCAATTGAACCATGTAAATTTCGCCGAGTAAACCGTCAGTTATTATTGATTTAATCCACTCTGAAGGCGGAGAATACCTATTTTGCATCACACAAAAAACATGCTTTGATTCTTGGAGCGCTTTGAAAAGGATTTTCTCACAGCTTTCTTTTGTTAAGCCCATTGGTTTCTCGCAAACAACATTTTTCTTTTCTTCTAAAGCCTTTAATGACTGTTCGGCATGTAAACCATTTGGTGTACATACATTGACAACATCAAATTCTAAACCGCTTGCAAAAAGTTCTTCCATTGTGCTAAAAAATGGCACATCAAAGTCTTCCGCAGCACATTCTTTTTTGGATTTAATATCAACCATTGCTACCAATTCGCCTTCAACATCTCTACGAATCATTTCTGCATGACGCTTTCCAATATGTCCGGCACCAATAACAACGAAACGTATTTTTGAATTATTTGACATCTTATAATTTACTTACTTTTTTATTCTTTAATTCATATTTTTCATTACTTTCCGAGCACATAGCTAAGCCATTTTCATCAAAAATTAGACGTTGTCCGTTTTCACTCATCCAACCAATCTGACGCGCAGGATTACCAACCACAAGTGCATAAGCCGGGACCTCTTTTGTAACTACAGAACCAGCTCCAATAAAAGCAAATTCTCCAATATCGTTACCGCAGACAATAGTTGCATTCGCACCAATACTCGCTCCTTTTTTCACAGTAGTTTTAGTATATTGTTCTCTTCGATTTACCGCACTTCTGGGATTCATGACATTTGTAAAAACCATTGATGGACCAAGAAAAACATCGTCTTCACAAATTACTCCTGTATAAATAGAGACATTGTTTTGAACCTTAACATTGTTGCCTAAAATTACATTTGGAGAGACAACAACATTCTGACCAAGATTACAATTTAAACCTAAGACACAATTTGACATAAGGTGCGAAAAATGCCAAATTTTGGTTCCTTCACCAATATGACAAGCATCATCAATTATTGCAGTTTCATGAGCAAAATATGCCATTTTTATTTCTTTATGTATTTATCAAAGTTATAATGATTTGATTCAAAAAGTTCCTCTTTCGATAAACCTTTAAAATATTCGTATGTCAACTTTAATCCTTCAGCTCGATTAATTTTTGGTTCCCACTTTAAAATCTCTCTTGCCTTACTAATATCTGGTTGTCGCTGTTTTGGGTCATCAACAGGAAGATCCTTGTAAATTATACTTTGTGAAGTCCCTGTCAATTGAATGATTTCTTCAGCAAACTGCGAAATTGTTATTTCAGAGGGATTACCAACATTAACTGGATAAACATAATCGCTTAAAAGTAAGCGTACAATGCCTTCCACTAAATCATCTACATAGCAGAAAGACCTCGTTTGAGAACCATCGCCAAAAATCGTTAAATCTTCCCCACGCAATGCTTGTCCAATAAAAGCTGGAAGAACCCTGCCATCATTTAAACGCATTCGAGGACCGTAAGTATTAAAAATTCTAATAATTCTAGTTTCTAAACCATGAAAATTATGGTAAGCCATTGTTATTGCTTCCTGAAAACGTTTGGCCTCATCATAAACACCACGAGGACCAACAGGATTTACATTTCCCCAATATTCTTCAGATTGTGGATGAACAGTTGGATCACCATAAACCTCAGAAGTTGAAGCGATTAATATTCTTGCACCTTTAGCTTTTGCCAGACCCAAACAATTGTGTACACCCAAGGATCCAACTTTTAGCGTTTGAATCGGAATCTTTAGATAATCGATGGGACTTGCTGGCGATGCAAAATGTAATATATAATCCAATTCTCCAGAAACATTAATAAATTTTGAAACATCATTGTTCTGAAACTCGAATTGTTCCAAATGAAACAAATGTTCGATGTTCTTTAAGCGACCTGTAATTAGATTATCCATTGCAAGGACATGGTATCCATCTTTTATAAAGCGATCACATAAATGAGACCCTAAAAAACCTGCAGCACCAGTAATTAATACGCGTTTCATCTATTTTTCAATTACGTTTCGACCAATAGAACAATAATAAAATCCTTTATCATTCATTTCGCCGATTTCAAATAAGTTTCTTCCATCAAATAAAACGGCATCTTTCATTAAAGATTTCATTCTAGTAAAATCTGGATTTCTAAAAATACCCCATTCTGTACAAATCAAGAGGGCATCTGCACCATTTAATGCAGTATATTCGTCGCTCGCATAGTCTATTTTATTACCAAAACTATTTTTTACATTTGGCATGGCTTCAGGATCATAAGCACTAATATTTGCACCGGCATCTAAAAGAGCTTCTATCATAAATAAAGCCGGAGCTTCACGAATATCATCTGTATCAGGTTTAAACGCTAAGCCCCAAACCGCAATTTTTTTACCTGATAAATCGCCACGGAAGAAATTTTTAATTTTAGGAAATAAAATTGTTTTCTGCTCCTGATTTACTTTTAGTACAGCAGATAAAATTTCAAATTTAAAGTTGAGATCCTCCCCAGACTTTACTAGAGCTTTGACATCTTTAGGAAAGCAAGACCCACCGTATCCAATACCAGGAAATAAAAATCGCTTGCCAATTCGCGAATCAGAACCTATTCCAACTCTAACTTGATCAACATCAGCTCCAACTAATTCACAAAAATTAGCAACCTCATTCATAAAGGTAATTTTGGTTGCTAAAAATGAGTTTGCGGCATATTTTGTTAATTCTGCAGATTTTTCATCCATGAAATATATTGGATTTCCTTGTCGAACAAATGGCCGATACAAACTCTCCATGACTTTTCTTGCGCGCTCATCTCGGGTTCCAATAACAACTCGGTCAGGTTTCATGAAATCACTAACTGCAAATCCTTCTCTTAAGAACTCTGGATTTGAAACAACAGCAAAATCAACTTGTGCATTTTTGGCTATTACAGCGTGAACTTTTTCTGCAGTTCCAACTGGAACCGTACTTTTATCTACAATGACCTTGTAATCTGTAATAAGTTTCCCTAGTTGTTCCGCTACACCTAAAATATAGGATAAATCTGCTGAACCATCCTCACCAGGTGGAGTCGGCAAGGCTAAGAATATAATTTCAGCATCCTTAATTCCATCTTCTAAAGAAGTTGTAAAAGAAAGTCTTTTTGCTGATATATTTCTCTCAAAAATTGTATCTAAATTCGGCTCATAAATTGGGATGATACCATTTTTCATCTTCTCTACTTTATCGGCATCAATGTCTATGCAAATAACTTGATTTCCTGTTTCAGCAAAACAAGTTCCAGTAACTAAACCAACATATCCTGTTCCTACAACTGCAATTTTGGTCATACGATCTTAATTACTTTTTAATGTGAGGTATTCTGCTGCAGTTTTTGTAATTAACTCCAATTGTTCTAAATCCATTTCTGTATGAATTGGCAAAGATATTACACGATGGGTTAACCAATCTGTAATTGGTAAATCTGTGGATGCGCTCCCAAATTCCTCAAACATTTTTTGTCTGTGAGCAGGGACAGGGTAATAAATCATAGATGGAATATCTTTACTTGCTAAAAATTCGTTCAATCCATCGCGATTATGCCCTTCTAAAGTCAATGTGTATTGATGAAAAACATGTTTTGAATCATCCGCTCGAAATGGGATTTTTACACCCTCTATCGCTCCATAAAAAGCATCATAAAAATCAGCTACTTCTCTTCTTGCGTCAATATAATTATCTAATTGTCTCAATTTTATGCGTAAAACTGCAGCTTGAATATTATCTAATCTAGAGTTGCAGCCAACTACATCATGGTAATAGCGTTTGCTTTGGCCATGATTTGCAATCATTCGTAATTTTTCCGCAAGAAGATCATCATTTGTACAAATTGCTCCACCATCGCCATAACAACCTAAGTTTTTTGATGGGAAAAATGATGTACAACCGATATCGCCAATTGTTCCTGTTTTAACAAGTGATCCATCCAATAAATGATAATCAGAACCAATTGCCTGAGCATTGTCTTCAATCACAAAAAGCTTGTGTTTTTTTGCAATCGCCATAATTGAGTTCATATCAGCAGCTTGTCCATACAAATGAACTGGGACAATTGCCTTGGTTTTTGAAGTAATTGCAGCTTCTAATTTGCTAGCATCCATGCAGAATGTTTCTTGATTTACTTCAACAAAAACAGGCTTTAAGCCCAAAAGCGCTATTACTTCTGTCGTTGCGATATACGTAAATGAAGGTGTAATAACCTCATCTCCTGGCTTGAGACCAAGTGCCATCATTGATATTTGAAGAGCATCTGTTCCATTTGCGCATGGAATCACATGTTTCACGCCTAAATACAATTCTAATTCTTTTTGAAATCCTGCAACTTCAGCGCCATTAATAAATTGAGCACTTTGTAAAACATCCATGATTGCTGAATCAATTGCTGGCTTTATTTTCTCATATTGAGAAACCAGATCAACCATCTGTATTTTTTTCATTCTATTAATTTATTGAAAACAAAGTTACTAATTTTCGTTGGTTAGTCAATTTTACTTAGATGCACCAAAAAAGATATATTTATCATTTTTTAGTATTCAAATTAGCGATTAGCACGTTTGTATTAAAATTGAATTTAACTTTGAAAAATGAAATACTATTTTCCCTTATTGTTCTTGCTATTATTTCACTATTCCTTTGCACAGCGAAATGTTAAAGATTCTACAATAGCGACTCCTTTAATCGGTGTTCATTATGGTGGAAATTGGGCAGAGGGAGATTTAGCAGAACGTTATGGTTTTGCAAGTCATATAGGGATAAGTGCAAACTATAAAACGGCAAAAAATTGGTGTTTTGGCTTAGAGAGCAATTTTCTCTTTGGAGATAATATTAGACTTAGGGGATTATTTGATCACTTAATTGATGCATCTGGAAATATTACAGATATAAATGGAGATATCGGAAGAATTCTAGCATACGAGAGAGGATTTAATGTAAATGCTTCATTTGGTAAAATTTTTCCTGTATTAAGTCCAAATACAAACTCTGGAATTTTAATTCACGCTGGAATAGGTTATACGCTTCATAAACTTAGAATTGAAACAACGGATCAAGTTATTCCACAATTAGAATTAGATTATCGCAAAGGATATGATCGCTTAACATCAGGAATAAATTTCCATCAGTTTATAGGTTATTCTTTTTTAAGAAACTCAGGAGCACTTAATTTTTATGCCGGTTTTTATATTCAGGAAGGGCTCACAAAAAATCGCCGAACTATTTTCTTTGATACACCAACAATTCCTGTATCAACAAAACAAATGATTGATATTCAGTATGGCTTCCGAATTGGATGGTATATTCCCTTTTATAAAAGAAAGCCTAAAGAATTTTATTATAACTAATGCAAGTACTTTACAATTTTGGAATTTGCCTTTTTTCAATTTTATTGAGAATATTTTCCCCTTTTCATGCGAAGGCTAGAATGGGTGTTTTGGGTCGAAAAAATTGGAAATCTAAAGTAGCAGAAATTCCAAAAAATAAAAAAGCAGTTTGGTTTCATTGTGCATCTTTAGGGGAATTTGATCAGGGATTACCCCTTATGAATTCCTTAAAATTAAAAAATCCTGATCTCTTTCTTTTGGTAACTTTTTTTTCTCCCTCTGGAATGCTTCACTTTAATAAAAGAAAGCATGTTGTAGATTTAGCAATGTATCTTCCTTATGATACTCCAAGAAATGCTGATTTTTTTATTGAAAAAGTAAATCCAACACTCGTTTTTTTTGTGAAATATGAATTTTGGCAAAACTACATTAGGGAATTAAGCAAGAAGAATATAAAACTTATTTCGCTTGCTACACTTTTAAGACCAAATCAGTACTTTTTCAAATGGTATGGTGGATTTTTTAGAGAAGGATTAAAGAAAATAAGCTACTATTTTACTCAGAATGAAGAAACTAAAAATCTTTTAAATTCTATTGGTATTCGTGAAATAGAAGTTGTGGGAGATACGCGATACGATCGAGTAAGTGAAAACAAAAAGCTTTTTTTAGAAACTCTCGAAGCAGGACCACCTTCACAAATTGCAATTTTCGAGTCATTTTTAGCACAAGAAAAAGCACTCATTTTTGGGAGTAGTTGGGAAAAAGAACTTGCTATTTTAATCGACTTACTAAAGGATGATTGGAAAGGAAAAATAATAATTGCACCGCATGATGTTTCAGAAAGTAATGTTAGAAAAATTCAGTTCCTACTCAAAGAAAAGGCAATTAAATACACTGATTTTAAAAACTACAAAGAAGAAAAAGTCTTAATTCTAGATACCATTGGTCAACTTTCTACAGCTTATTATTATGGCAAAATTGCTTGTATTGGAGGTGGATTTTCAGGAAACTTGCACAATATTTTAGAGCCCGCTGTTTTTGGAGTACCCGTTCTTTTTGGTCCAAAACATTCAAAATTTCCTGAAGCTGATCAATTTATAGAAGAGGGCATCGGTTTTGAATTTAATGATTTTGCGAGTTTTAAAATTCAATTTAGCTATTGCCTTGAAAATAATGCAGTGCTGAATAAAAAGACACTTGCATTTATGGATGAGCGAAAAGGAGTATGCGAAAAGATTTTAAGTAACCCAATTACCCAAGTTTAGTAAGCGCGTTCGTTTCTTTTTTCCATCCAATTAATAAAAGCCTTATTTACGACTTTATTCCCACCGGGAGTTGGATAATCTCCTGTAAAATACCAATCACCTAAATTATCAGGACAAGCGATATGAAGATTTTCTACCGATTGGTATATAATCTCTACTTTAGAATTCATTGAAATTGGAGTCAATAACTGCGCAATTTTTACAGAAATTTCTTCATCTGTGAAAGGTGCATAAATTTCCTTAACGTAATTCTGCACTTGCTCTTTTGGAAGATCAACCTGCGATAAACATTGCTTATATACGTCTTGAATAATATTTTCTCTTTTTGTATCAACTAATAATTGAATGGCAGCTTCAAAAGCTATGAAATCCCCCATTTTTGCCATGTCAATGCCATAACAATCTGGATAACGAATTTGCGGAGCTGAAGAAACGACTACAATCTTTTTAGGCTCCAAACGATCTAAAATTCTTAAAATACTTTGTTTTAAAGTTGTTCCTCGAACAATACTATCATCAATAATAATTAAATTATCTTTTAAAGGGCGAACGCTTCCATAAGTAATATCGTAAACATGAGCCACTAAATCATCGCGCGAATCATCTTGAGTGATAAAAGTTCTCAATTTCGCATCTTTAATCGCTATTTTCTCAATGCGAGCTCTTTGTTTAATGATTTTGGAAACATCTTCAGATGAAGGTTTATCTCCCAATGCTATTATTTGTTTTATTTTTTCTTCATTTAAAAATTCTTCTAGTCCCTTAATTAGGCCATAAAAAGAAACCTCAGCAGTATTTGGAATAAAAGAAAAAACAGAATTATCAAAATCGTAATCAATTGCTTTTAATACCTTATCTACAATTAGGCGACCCAAAGCTTTTCGCTCGTTGTATATCGACGAATCTGAACCACGAGAAAAATAAATCCGTTCAAAAGAACATTTTTTTGGAGAAAGCGGCTTATTAATTAATTCTTCTGTAACAGTTCCATTCTTTTTAATAATTAGAGCATAACCTGGCTTTAACTCTTTAATATTTTCTACTTTAAGATTAAATGCTGTTTGAATTACTGGTCGTTCTGATGCTACAATACAAATCTCATCATCTTCGTACCAATAAGCTGGACGAATTCCCGAAGGATCACGCAAAACAAATGCATCACCATGACCTAAAAGACCTGCCATCGCATAGCCACCATCCCAATCTTCTGATGCTTTTTGGAGAATTTTTATCAAATTTAGATTTTCTGAAATACGATTGTAAACTTCTAAATTATCAAAGCCTAATTTCTTGTATTGCTGAAACAATTCATCGTTTTCTGCATCTAAAAAATGTCCGATTTTCTCAAGCACCGTAACGGTATCTGATTTTTCTTTTGGGTGTTGTCCAACATTTACTAAAACATCGAAGAGTTCATCTACATTGGTTAAATTAAAATTTCCAGCAATTACTAAATTTCGTGTAATCCAATTATTTTGACGTAAGAATGGATGACAACTTTCAATGGAATTTCTTCCAAAGGTTCCATAACGTAAATGACCTAAAAACAATTCTCCAGTAAATCCGACATGTTTTTTTAGGTAATCAATATTTTTTAGGTTTTCTGGATTTTCATTTTGAATTTGCTGAAAACGTCCGTTTATCTGATCAAAAATATCTTGAATAGGACTTTTGGCAATAGACCGAGTGCGAGAAATGTAACGCTGACCAGGTTCCATATCAAATTTGATATTTGCAATCCCTGCTCCATCTTGACCACGATTGTGTTGCTTCTCCATTAAAAGATGCATCTTATTCACCCCATAAAATGCTGTTCCGTATTTGTCTAAATAAAATTGCAAGGGTTTTTTTAGCCTTAATAAGGCAATTCCACATTCATGTTTAATAGCATCACTCATATTTAACAGAAGGATTTGACGCGAAGTTACTCATTTGTTTTGAGTTCAGCCCCAAAAGTTTTTAGCAAATTATTTATCAAGGTCTTTTTTATAATCGTAAAAGATTTTTATCCTTTGTTCTTCGCCTGAATCTTTATCTAATGCTTGTTCTTGCTCGTTTGCGATACGCTGTTGCTCCAAATATATCCCCTCTAAATCTGGAGGTTCAATTCCAAGTTCTTTTTCAATTTCATAGTCGTATTTTGGACGTTGAGGACCTTCTTTTCGGTAATAAAAAGCCAAAATTATTCCTACAACAAAACCCATTAAATGACCTTCCCAAGAAACACGGGAGTTAGTAGGGAAAATCCCCCAAATTAAACTCCCATAAATAAATACGATAAATAAAGATAAAGCTTGAAGTGGAAGGTATTTTCTTAAGACACCTGAAGTAAATAAAAAAGTAGCTAAACTATATATTACTCCACTCATTCCAATGTGATAAGCGCCATTATTTTTAGCGAAAATCCAAAGAAATAAACCTGTATAAATCCAACTAAAGAAAAAGACTTTAAGCGCAATTTTTTTATACGAGTAAAACAATAGCGTTATCAAAAGAAAAGTTGGAATAGAATTATTTAAAAGATGTTTATAGTCATCATGAGCATGTATCCATGGCATAAAAATCACACCTTTTAAACCCTCAATACTTCTTGGAAGAACACCATATTTATGAAAATCTGTGATAAATAAAAAATCTGCCCAATAAACCATCAACATGAATAAAACAACCAACAACGCTGGTGGATATGCATTGCGCAAATGATTATCAAATTGAGGATGTTTGTTCATAATTTTAAGTCTTAATGGCAAAGAATGTGCCTTCCTAAAAAGACTGACATAGTGACTGAGTTTTTTAATTTAGAATCAAAGTTAGACGATTAAAAAACTTAAATTTGCAACATGGATGAGATTAAGAATAAAATCAAAGACAGTGGCTTGATTCAATTAGACCTTGCGGATTTTAAGCCAACGAGCATTCTCCTTGGACTCGATTTAGCCGCTCATTTATGGCAAGGACTTGTGCTCAAGGAAAAAGATTTTCGTTTTTGGATTAAAAATGCAGATTGGGAAAGCTATCGAGAAAAGTCAGTTTATATTTATTGTTCTGCAGATGCTATTATTCCAACTTGGGCTTTTATGCTTGTTTCAGCTGCGCTACATCCTCATGCTGCATATATCTGTGTAGGTTCTAAAATTGATCTAGAAAAACAACTTATAGCAGAAAATATTGGAAAAATTGATACCGCTAAATTTAAAAATGCAAAAGTTATTATGAAAGGATGTAGCGATATTTCAAATCCTGAATTTGCACTCGTTACTTTGTTAAATCATTTACAGCCGCATGTTGATTCATTGATGTATGGAGAACCTTGCTCTACAGTTCCAGTTTACAAGAGAGCCAAAAAGAAAGACTAAAATTAATATTTTAAAAAATGTCAAAAATCAAATTCTGGATTGATGCAATGAGATTAAGAACTCTGCCTTTATCTGTTTCAGGAATTATTATTGGTTCAGGAATGGCTGCCTTACTTGATAAATGGGACACTCTTATTTTTTTACTTGCCATGTTGACAACCATCAGTTTTCAAATACTATCAAATTTTTCCAATGACCTTGGAGACAGTCAAAAAGGAAGTGATAACAACAATCGGATTGGACCAAAAAGAACAGTTCAAGCAGGACTTATTTCCAAAAAAGAAATGAAAGTTGGAATACTGATTTTTACTATTCTATCACTTATTTTTTCTGGAAGCTTAATTTATGTAAGCGTTGCTAATCTTAGTAAGGTACTAATATATTTTTATACTGGCTTGGCTTTATCTTGTGTTCTTGCAGCAATAACTTACACTATTGGGAAAAGAGCATATGGCTATCATGGATTTGGAGATTTAATGGTTTTTCTATTTTTTGGTTTGGTGAGTACTTTAGGAGTTTTTTCACTCTATGGAGAGGGATTTCAGTGGTTGGTATTATTACCTTCAATAACAGTTGGACTTTGGAGTGCAGCTGTTCTGAATTTAAATAATTTAAGAGACCACGAAAATGACAAACTATCAAAGAAAAATACACTTGTTGTATCTATGGGTTTTGAAAAAGCAAAATACTATCATGGGTTTTTAATTATCCTTGGGCTGAGTTTTTGGATTGTTTCTGTATTAGTAATTAGCGCCCTAACCTATAACTTCTTATTGTTCGTAGCTTTAATCCCTTCAATATCACTGATTTTTCACTTAAAAAGAGTATTCCAAACCTCAGAACCAAAGGATTTAGATCCTGAATTAAAAAAAGTAGCGCTTATCACATTTTTTTCTTCATTGATTTTTGCTCTTGTGATAAATTTGATCAAGCCCAATTAAAAAAATAGAATTACTTTTCTAAATAGTTTTATTTCCTAATGAAATTAATAACTTTGCTTTCCTAAAGAACATCAATCAACATGGATAAAGTTTCGTATGTGGGGAATGCTGATTTGAATGCAATCGATCACTTGTATAAACAATATCAAAAAGATCCAAATAGTATTGATAGTGGTTGGGTTAAATTTTTTGAGGGATTTGAATTTGCACAAGCTAATTATGAAGACGGTGGCGAAATTCCTGAAAATTTTCAAAAAGAATTCAAAGTTATTCAACTGATTAATGGTTATCGCACTCGAGGACATCTTTTTACAAAGACAAATCCTGTTCGTGAGCGCCGTCAATACACTCCAGATTTATCAATCGAAAATTTTGGACTTGCAGAAATAGACTTAGAAAGTATTTTTCAAGCAGGTGAAACAATCGGAATCGGTCCAGATACCCTAAAAAATATTATTTCTCACCTTGAACTCACCTATTGTCAGTCAATCGGGATTGAATTTATTTACATGCGCGACCCTGAAAGAATTGAATGGTTTAAGACAAAAATAGAAATTAGTAACCGTCCAGAAATTACAAAAGAACGCAAAATTCAACTTTTCAAAAAACTCAATGAGGCCTCAAGTTTTGAGTCCTTTCTTGGAAAAAAATTCGTTGGACAAAAACGTTTTTCAATAGAAGGAGGAGAAGCATTAATTCCTGCTTTAGATTCAATGGTAACAAAAGGGTCTGAGTTAGGTGTTGAATATTTTGTAATGGGAATGGCTCATCGTGGTCGTCTGAATACCTTAACAAACATCTTTAAAAAACAACCTAGAGATATTTTTAGTGAATTTGAAGGAAAAGAATTTGATTTTGAAAGTACTTTTGATGGCGATGTAAAATACCACCAGGGATTCACCTCAAATATCGTACTTGACAACGGAAAAAAAATGGGGCTTACACTTGCACCCAATCCATCGCATCTCGAGGCTGTAAATACAGTAGTAGAGGGAATTGCAAGGGCTAAAATTGACCATGTTTACAAGGATGAAAAGAAAGTATGCCCCGTATTAATTCATGGAGATGCTGCCATTGCTGGACAAGGTATTGTTTATGAAACAATTCAAATGGCTCAACTTGCGGGCTATCGCGCAGGAGGAACAATTCATATAATTGTAAATAATCAAGTTGGCTTCACAACAAATTATATTGACGCACGCTCGTCTACCTACTGCACAGATGTTGCTAAAACAACTTTGTGTCCTGTATTTCATGTAAATGGAGATGACCTTGAAGCGGTGGTTCAAGCGATAGAAATTGCAATAGAATACCGACAAGTTTTTAGTAGAGATATTTTTATCGATTTATTATGCTACCGAAAATATGGTCACAATGAAGGCGATGAACCAAAATTTACGCAACCAAAATTATATGATATCATTGCAAAACACCCAAATCCAAAAGTAATTTATCAAGAACAACTTGAAGAGGAAGGGCTAATTAGCAAAGATGAAGCTAAGAAAATTGAAGATAGCTACAATCAGTTTCTAGAAGATGAATTTAATGCAGCTCGTGAGAATGACAAAGCATCTGTTTTTGATTTTTTAAGTTTGATATGGAAAGATTATCGACACGGAACTGCTAATGACTTTGAAGAATCTCCAAAGACAGGTATTGACAAGAAGCTTCTACTTGACCTTGGCATTAAATTATCAACACTTCCTGAAGGCAAAAAATATTTTAGGAAAATTGCTAAAATATTTGAGGATCGATTGAATGCCTTCAAAAATAACAAAATGGATTGGGGTTCTGCTGAAATGCTTGCTTATGCTAGTCTCTTAAATGAAGGGCATTCGGTAAGAATTTCCGGCCAAGATGTTGAGCGAGGCACCTTTTCTCACCGTCACGCTGTTGTAATAACAGAAGATACAGAAGAGAAAATTGAGACCTTAAATTTACTTTCTGAGAAACAAGCAAAATTTGAAATTTATAATTCCTTACTCTCCGAATATGGCGTGTTGGGATTTGAATACGGTTATTCATTAGCTACTCCAAATGGACTTACAATTTGGGAGGCACAATTTGGAGATTTCTTTAACGGTGCTCAAACAATGATTGATCAATTTATTTCTGCTGGGGAAGATAAATGGGCAACACAAAGTGGATTAGTTTTATTACTACCTCATGGATACGAAGGTCAGGGTGCAGAACATTCAAGCGCGAGAATGGAGCGTTTTCTGCAACAATGCGCGGATTTAAATATGCAAATAGTAAATACTTCAACTCCTAGCAATCATTTTCATCTCTTAAGAAGACAACTGAAACGTGAATTCAGAAAACCACTTGTTGTTTTTTCTCCAAAAATGCTTTTACGCTATCCAGCTGCGACTTCAAGCTTGGAAGAAATGGCAAACGGAGGGTTTCAAGAAGTAATTGACGACAAAAATGCGGATCCTAAAAAAGTAGATACGCTTGTTTTGTGTAGTGGAAAATTCTACTACGAAATGAAAGAAAAAGCTGAAGACTTGAAAACTGAAAATATAGCCTTCGTTCGAATTGAGCAATTGTATCCATTCCCACAAAAACAAATCGATGCACTTCTTGAAAAATACGATGCAAAAAATACTGTTTGGGCACAAGAAGAACCAACAAATATGGGAGCTTGGACATACATGGCAATGAACTTAAGGAAATTAAATTTGATAGGAATTTGTAGGCCTGCAAGCGCAGCATCTGCTGAAGGCTCAAAGAAATTACATGAAAAAAGATTAGCGAAATTATTCAGCGAAATCTTTGCTTTTGCTAAAATTTCAGTTGGAAAATAAAGTAATTTGAAATTATTATGGCACATTTAGAAATGAAAGTCCCTAGTCCGGGAGAATCAATATCAGAAGTAGAAATTGCAGCTTGGTTAGTTGCTGATGGTGATTATGTGGAAAAGGACCAAGCAGTGGCAGAAGTAGATTCAGATAAAGCAACCTTGGAACTTCCTGCTGAAGAAAGTGGAATAATTACTTTAAAAGCTGCAGAAGGTGATGTTGTAAAAGTTGGTCAAGTAGTTTGTTTAATCGACACATCTGCAGCGAAACCTGCAGGTTTTTCCTCGAGTAAAAGCAAGGAAGATGAAAATCCTTCTGAGACAACTAGTAAAGAAAAAACAAGCGAAGCTTCAGAAATTCAAAAGGAAAAAACCTATGCAAGTGGACTTCCTTCTCCTGCAGCAGCTAAAATTATGGCTGAAAAATCGCTTTCAAATGAGCACTTAATTGGAAGTGGAAAAGATGGAAGAATTACAAAGCAAGATGTACTTCAAGCACTAGAAAGTGGAATAAGTACTTCATCAGGTGCTTTAAATGGAGGAGCAAGAGGCACGAGAAGAGAAAAAATGTCAATGTTACGCAGAAAAATTGCAGAGCGACTTGTTGCTGTAAAGAATGAAACTGCAATGTTAACGACATTCAATGAAATCGACATGAAGCCAATTATGGATTTAAGAGCAAAATATAAAGATGCTTTTGCCAAAAAACATGAAGTAAATTTAGGTTTTATGTCCTTTTTCACAAAAGCAGTTACCGAAGCCCTGAAACTTTTCCCTTCTGTAAATGGTCAAATAGACGGCACAGATATGATTTTTCACGATTATTCTGATATTGGAATTGCTGTTTCCTCTCCAAAAGGATTAATGGTTCCTGTTGTTCGAAATGCTGAGAAAATGAGCTTAGTAGAAATTGAAAGAGAAATAAAGCGCTTAGCAATTAAAGCAAGAGACGGGAAAATTACACCTGAAGAAATGACTGGTGGAACCTTTACCATCACAAACGGTGGGGTTTTTGGATCGATGCTCTCAACTCCGATTATCAATCCTCCACAATCTGCTATTTTAGGAATGCACAATATCGTTGAACGACCAGTTGCAATTAATGGTAAAGTTGAAATTCGACCAATAATGTACCTTGCCTTATCATATGATCATCGAATTATTGACGGAAAAGAATCTGTTGGTTTTTTAGTCAAAGTAAAAGAAATACTAGAAAAGCCAGAATTAATGATGGTTGAAGGCATCGACAGTTTTGAGAAATTATTCGATTTGTAATTCCTTAATTTTATTAAATCTATCTTATTACTGAAGTAAATCCTAAGTAAAAGCTAGCATCTTTTTCGTATATTTGAGGTCCTTAAATAGAATGAAATGTCCAAAATCACAAAGCAAGAAGCGCTAGATTATCACTCTTCCGGAAAACCTGGAAAAATTGAAGTTGTACCCACAAAACCCTATGCTTCACAACGCGATTTAAGTTTAGCATACTCGCCAGGCGTTGCTGAACCGTGCATTAAAATTGCAGAAAACAAAGAGGACGCTTATAAATATACTAGCAAAGCAAATTTAGTTGCTGTAATCACAAATGGAACAGCAGTTCTTGGCTTAGGAAATATTGGTCCATTGGCAGCAAAACCCGTAATGGAAGGAAAAGGCTTGCTTTTTAAAATTTTTGCAGATATTGATGTTTTTGATATTGAAATTGATGCTAGCGATCCTGAACTTTTTATTCAAACAGTCAAGGCAATTTCTCCAACATTTGGCGGAATAAATTTAGAAGATATTAAAGCCCCTGAAGCATTTGAAATTGAGAGGCGCTTAAAAGAAGAGTTGGATATCCCGATCATGCATGACGATCAACACGGTACGGCAATTATATCTTCTGCTGCCTTACTAAATGCCTTAGAACTAGCAAAAAAATCCATCGATAAAGTAAAACTCGTTGTTTCTGGCGCGGGACCATCTGCTCTAGCATGCTGCATGTTATACCAAACATTAGGTGTTAAACTTGAGAATATTTTTATGTTTGATTCCAAAGGTTTATTACACAAAAAAAGAACAGATATTGATGAAATGAAGACATTATTTGCTGTTCATGAAAAAGCACTTTCTATTGAAGATGCCTTTAAAAAAGCTGATGTTTTTCTTGGATTATCGCGTGCAGGATTGGTTTCAAAAGAAATGATTGCATCCATGGCGAAAGACCCCATTGTTTTTGCCTTGGCTAATCCAGATCCTGAAATTTCATATCAAGAAGCAAGTTCTGTTAGGAAAGATATTATAATGGCGACAGGTAGATCCGATAATCCCAACCAAGTAAATAATGTTTTGGGATTTCCATTCATTTTCCGAGGTGCATTAGATGTTCGAGCAACTACGATAAATGAAGAAATGAAGTTGGCTGCTGTAAAAGCAATCGCAGCACTGGCAAAAGAAACAATTCCAGAAGAAGTTCTTGAAGCATATGGCGAGAAAAATATTTCTTTCGGAAGAGAGCAAATTATCCCAAAACCCTTAGATCCACGTTTGATTTATCATGTTGCCCCGGCAGTAGCAAAAGCTGCTATGGATTCTGGTGTCGCCAAAAATCCAATTAAAGATTGGGATAAATACGAAAATGAACTAAAAAATAGACTCGGACTAGATAATAAACTTGTTCGCGACATTACCTCAAAAGCACAAAGCAATCCGAAGACAGTTGTGTTTCCGGAAGCAGATAATGTAAAAATTCTTAAAGCAGCACAAGTCGCCTATGAAGAGGGAGTTGCATTTCCTATTTTACTAGGGAAAAAACAGCGAATTCTTCAATTAATTAAGGAATATGCTATAGAATTACCTGAGATTGTAATTATTGATCCAAAATCTGAAGAGGAAGAAAAAAGAAGGATTTCCTATGGATTAGCATTTTTTGAACGAAGGAAAAGAAAAGGATTCACAGAATTTGAAGCCATTCAAATTATGCGTGAACGAAATCATTTTGGAGCAATGATGGTTGACCAAGGTGATGCAGATGCTATGATTACTGGCTTAACAAGAAGCTACAGATCTTCTGTTAGCCCTGCAATACGAATTGTTGGATTGGAAAAAGATGTAAACACAGTTTCTGGAATGTATATCTTAAATTCCAAAAGAGGCCCTTTATTTTTAGCTGACACAACCATTAATCTTAACCCAAGCGCAGAACAAATTGCAGAAATAACCTTCAATGTTTCTAAAATAATCCGCAGGTTAAAAGTAACGCCAAAGATTGCATTATTAAGTTACTCAAATTTTGGTTCATCCCCCGGGCCTGATTCTGAAAAAATGGCAAAAGCAGTTGAAATTTTACATGAAAAACATCCTACTTTGATTGTTGATGGAGAGATCCAAGCAAATTTTGCTTTAAACAAAGAACTGATGAATGAGAAATTTTCGTTTTCGCAACTTGCAAATAAAGAAGTAAATACCCTTATTTTTCCAAATCTTTCAGCAGGAAACATCTCCTATAAACTTTTACAACAACTTATTGATGCAGATGCTATTGGACCAATATTAGTAGGTTTGAAAAAATCTATTCACGTGTTACAACTTGGCTCATCGGTGAGGGAAATTATAAATATGATAAAAATCGCGGTAATCGACGCACAAAATAAATAAGCTATGATAGGTTCATTAAATGGAAGGTTATTAGAGAAAAATCCAACAGAATTATTAATAGAATGTTCGGGAGTTGGTTACGAAGTTAAGATATCCTTAAATACTTATACACAGCTAACTGACAGTGAACAAATAAAATTACACACAAAACTAATCGTTCGGGAGGATGCTCAAATTTTGTATGGCTTTTTTACAAAAGAAGAACGTGAAATGTTTAATTATTTAATTAGTGTATCGGGTATTGGACCAAACACGGCGATGATTATGCTGTCGTCTCTTGTTCCAGAAGAAATTGCACATGCAATTCAAACAGACGACGTTATTACGATTCAAGGGATCAAAGGTATTGGAGCGAAGACAGCACAAAGAGTTATAATTGATCTAAAAGGGAAGGTTATAAAATTCAGTTCTAGCAGTGAAACATTCGTTTTAAAAGGCAATAAAACTAGATTTGATGCGTTAAATGCATTAGTTTCTCTCGGCTTTGATAAAAAATCAACTGAAAAAGTATTGGATAAAATCGATAGCGGAGAACAAACTGTGGAACAATTAATTAAAGAAGCCCTTCGATTGCTATAGTTAAATGAAAAGCATCAAAATCTATTTAAAATATAAATCAAATAAACTCTTTTTATTTGGATTATTCTGGGTGATTTCTACTTTTTCCTTCGCGCAAAATCAAATTACCCTTCCATTTCCAATTATAAATCCATTAAACCCAACTCAAAATACCACTCAAAGCTTTGACTTAGGTGATCCAACAAGTCTTAATCAGTCGGTTGTGTACGATCCAGAAACAGGGACCTATATCTTTAGTGAAACTTTAGGAAGCGGGTTTTTTTTTAGAAATCCTTCTATGATGACACTAGAAGAATATTTAAAATATGAGGAACGAAAATTAATGACGCAGGATTGGCAAGAAATAATAGAAGAACAAACTACAGAAAATAGAGTATTTGAATTACCAATAAAAATAAAAAGTAAGATTTTTGAAAACTTTTTCGGTTCAGATGAGATTAAGATAATCCCCGGAGGAAATTTAGAGTTATCCTTAGGTTTAACTTCTTCACGAGTAGATAATCCTATGTTGCCTCTACGCCAAAGAAACCTTACACGCTTTGACTTTAATCAAAATATTAATTTAGATATTACCGGTCAAATTGGAACAAAGCTAAAACTAAATACTAAATACAATACTGGTGCTAGTTTTGATTTTGAAAACATCTCAAAAATTGAACACACAGGAAGCGAAGATCAAATTCTTCAAAAAATTGCTTTGGGAAATGTTTCCCTCACCTTGCCAACGACATTAATCCAAGGATCTCAAACCTTATTTGGAGCTAAAACACAATTAAAATTTGGACGTGCTACTATTGATTTAATTGCTGCTTCTTCCAAAGGAAAGCGTACGGAAATAAATGTTGCAGGGAAAGCACAAACTCAAGAAATCAATGTGACAGCTGATAATTATGATGCTAATAAACATTATTTTTTAAATCTTTATCACCATCAAAACTATGATTTTGCAATGTCAACACTTCCTGTGGTTAGTTCTACAACTTTTATTACGAGGATAGAAGTTTGGATTACAAATCGCACAAGTGTGACAGAAAACACACGTAATATTCTTGCTTTTGCTGATCTAGGAGAGTCAAAACCTGAAAATTGCCAAGGAAATCCAATTAATTTTTCTGCAAATATTCAACCAGATAATTCTTCAAATTCTTTGTATAACTGGGCAGCAACACAACCTTCGATTCGTGGATTTTCTAATGCTGTTCAAGTTTTATCAAATCAAGTTACAACTCCTGGCCCTTTTGAACCAGCAATTCATTATGAAAAAGTAGAAAATGCTAAAAAACTTAGTGAGACAGAATTTACTTACAATGCACTTTTAGGATATATCTCCCTTAATACAAATCTAAATAACGATGAAGTACTAGCTGTTGCTTACGAATATACTTATCGAGGTGAAACATTTCAAGTTGGGGAATTCTCAACGGACGGCTCCAATGGACAAGAAGCATTGATTTTAAAATTATTAAAGCCCACAATTACAAATCCGAATAATAAGATTTGGGATTTGATGATGAAAAATGTTTATTCTATTCAATCAGCACAAGTTGATCAAACTGGTTTTAGGTTAGATATTCTCTACAATAATCCTGAAACATCGGTTTTAGTGCCGTTTTTTCCAATGGCTGGTGTGAACGACGTTCAACTTGTTACTTTATTAGAAATGGATAAAATCAATCAAAATAATCAGCCCTTTTCAGACGGAGTATTTGATTTTTCTGCTTTTAATCAAGTTGGAAATAAAATTGAAAATGGAGGAACCATTAATAAAAAATCTGGAAGAATATTCTTTTCAACTGTTGAGCCATTTGGTAAGACCCTTAAACTAAAACTTCAAAATGCTGGTATAGCAGAAGCGATTATAAATAAAGTTGTCTTCTCGGAACTTTACGACTCAACTAAAACTGCAGCTCAACAAATACCAAGTAAAAATCGATTTTCATTCAAAGGACAATGCCAATCATCTATTAGTTCAGATATACCACTAAATGCTTTGAATGTCCCTCCTGGATCAGTTACTGTTACTGCTGGAGGTATTAGTTTAATTGAAGGAACTGATTATTCTGTTGACTACAATCTTGGAAGAGTCAAGATTTTAAATTCAGGCATTCTAGAGTCGAATACTCCGATAAAAGTTTCTTTAGAAAGTAATTCTGTATTTGGTTTTCAAGCAAGATCAATGATTGGTGGGCACTATCAATACCGCTTTAATGAAAAATTCAAAGTTGGAGGAACTTGGGTAAGAATGTTGGAACGACCCGTAACTCAAAAAGTAGATTTTGGAAGTGAGCCATTTAAAAACAATATAATTGGCTTAGATTTAGCCTTTAGGACAAACGCACCATTTTTAACAAAATTAATAGATTTATTGCCGGTAATCTCTACAAATCAGATGTCGACAGTCTCATTTACAGGGGAATTTGCACATCTAATTCCAGGTCAACCAAGAGCAATAAATAAATCCGGCACTTCCTACATAGATGATTTTGAAGCATCACAAAGTATTATTGATTTAAAATCAGTCACAGCTTGGTACCTAGCCTCTGTTCCTCAAGGGCAACCAAATCTCTTTCCTGAAGCGAGTATTAATAATTTATCTGCCGGATTTAAAAGATCTGCAATAGCTTGGTATATGATTGACCCTGTTTTTTACCAAAGTAATTCTCTCACTCCTGATCATATCAAACAAAACCCTCAAATGCTATACGATAGCAGAATGCGATTGGTTAATCAAACAGATATTTTTCCAAATTTACAGCAACAATATGGTTCTATTCCTAATCTTTCTGTCTTAGATCTTGCCTATTATCCATCTGAAAGAGGAATGTATAATTATGATACAACTGCTACATTAAATCCAGATGGGACATTTATAAATCCTGAAAATCGTTGGGGAGGAATTATGCGTTCATTATCAACAAATGATTTTGAGCAAACAAACATAGAATTTATTCAGTTTTGGGTGCTAGATCCATTCAATGAAGATGCAGAAAATGCAAACCCAAATAGCAGCCATTCAGGTGGTGAATTATATTTTAATCTCGGTAATATTTCTGAAGATATTCTCCCAGATTCTCGTAAAAGTTTCGAAAATGGGTTGCCTGCCCTATCTACTTCTTTGACAGATAACATTGATACAACTGTATGGTCAAGGATTTCTTCCCAACAAGTAATCGTTAATGCTTTTGATAATGTAGAGGAAGCACGCTTAAATCAAGACGTGGGACTTGATGGATGGAATAGTGAAAATGAAAAAACTGCTTATTTAAATTTTGTGAATTGGGTTCAAAATAATCCTGTTTTGACAACTTCAACAAAAGATAAAATTACTAATGATGCTTCTCACGATGATTATAATTATTACCTAGATGATGATTTCGATGCGCAACAATTAGATATTCTCAAGAGATATAAGAGTTACAATGGACTAGAAGGCAACTCACCTACCACAGAATTCTCAAATAATTTAAATGGAGATGGATATCCCACTCAAGCAACAAATAGACCAGATATAGAAGATATAAACGGAGATAATAACCTCTCTGAAACTGAAAATTATTTTCAATATAAAGTTAAACTCCGTCCAAATGAAATGCAAGTTGGAAGTAATTTTATAACAAATGTTCAAACATACCAAAACGGAAATAAAACAGAAAAATGGTACCAGTTTAAAGTTCCTTTAGCTGCTTATGAGAAAAAAATAAATGGAATTCAGGATTTTCGCTCTATTCGTTTTATGAGAATATTTTTAAAGAATTTTGATGAAGAAGTAGTTCTTCGTTTTGCTAAGCTTGAATTAATTCGTGGAGAATGGAGAGGATTTAGGCAAGATCTCACACAAGCAGGACTTAGCATTCAAACTGATCCAAACTTAACAACTTTTAATATTGGCGCAGTAAATGTTGAAGAAAACGATCAGCGATATCCTGTAAAATATGAAGTTCCACCAGGAATTACAAGGGAAATAGATCCTTCTCAAGTATATCAACGGCAAATGAATGAACAATCATTAATGCTTGAAGTATGTAATTTACAAGATGGAGATGCACGTGCAGCATATCGAAATGTACAGTTTGATGTTCGAACATATAAAAAATTAAAAATGTTTGTTCATGCGGAAGAAATAATTCCAAATACACTAAATAATCAAGACTTAACCCTTTTTGTGCGACTTGGCACTGATTTTGTTGAGAATTATTATGAATATGAAATGCCAATGGATGTAACAGATTGGGGTGTAACTAGTCCTGATGCTATTTGGCCTGAAAATAACAACGTAGAAATTATATTTGATGACTTTTTAAATCTTAAGAAGGAAAGGAATACAAAAATAGAACAAGGAGCTAGTGGAATATCTTATATAGTAGAGTACAGCAAACCTGACCCTGTTAATCAAAAAAGGAAAATAAAAGTAAAAGGGAGTCCAAACCTACAAGGAATAAAAACAATAATGATTGGAGTCAGAAATCCCCTTAAAAATGATCCTGATAATATTTGGAAACCTGATAATGGAGATGCAGAATGTGCGATTATTTGGGTTAATGAATTACGGCTAACTGACTTTGTGAGTGAAGGTGGTTCTGCAGCAATTGGTCAAATGCAGGTTCAACTTGCTGATTTTGGAACAATTGCAGCTTCAGGAAACTACTCAGGAATAAACTGGGGAAGTGTGGAAAGTAGAGTTCAAGAAAGACAAAGAAATGAAAGAATCGGAATCGACTTAAATACAACCTTACAGTTGGGGCAATTTTTTGGAAAACAAGCAAGATTATCTCTTCCTTTTTTCTATGGTTATTCCTGGGGAGTAATTAACCCTGAATACGACCCTTTCAATCCCGATGTTAAACTACAAGACTATGATGCAGCAACACGAAAAGAGCGAGCGAAATTAGGGCAAGATTTTAATGAACGACGCTCCTTTAATTTTACAAATGTGCGTAAAGAGATGAAAGCGGGCAGTAAACCACACCTTTGGAATGTATCAAATGTTTCATTAACCTATGCTTTTTCTGAAAATTTAAAGCGAGATTTTAACACCAACTATGATAATACAAAGACATGGACTGGCTCCTTAAATTATAATTACACATTTGCTAGTAAAGGAATTGAACCATTTAAAAAATGGAAACCTGTACAAAAAAATAAAAACTTTGCCATAATTAAGGATTTTAATCTTTTTTTATTGCCGAAAAATATAGCATTTAGCAATGAATACTCTAGGATTTTTAATCAACGACAGATTCGAAATAACCTCGTTCCAGATTATGAATTTCAACCTGTTTACCTAAAAAGGTTTGATTTAATTAGAAATTATCAAATCGGTTATGATATTACCAAAAATATCAAAACTACGTTTTCAGCTGTTAATAAATCGATTTTTGAAGAGGGGAATCACGGAATTGATCGAAAACTAGATCCTGAAGGATATCGGGAGTTTTTAGATACAGTAAACGCACAAATAAATACAGGTGGAGTAACCATGGATTACACACATAATTATTCTGTAGCTTACACTTTGCCTTTTGATAAATTTCCACTAACAAATTGGATAAGTGGTAATACAAAATATACAGGCACCTTTAATTGGCAAAGGGCACCGTTAGGGCAAAGTAGTTTTGGAAATACCATTCAAAATAACCGAGCAATTAATATGACGCTTCAGGGTAATTTTATTACTCTATATAATAAATCTCCTTTTTTAAAGAAAGTATTAGGCGCTGGAACAAGTAGAAATAATCTAAACCCTAAAACTCCAGAAGGGAAAGTGGATAAAAAAGATGTAGATAAAAAAGTACCAGAGAAAATTGAAGAATTCAAACCTGATAAGCCAATTGATCAAATGACACCAAAAGAATTTCGACAATACGAAAGAAAAAAGAGAAAATGGGAACGTAAAAAAGAAAATGAAAAAAGAAAAAAAGAAAAAGAAAAAGAGGAAGTTCCACTCGTAAATAGTTTTCTTGCACGCATGCTTATGACAGTCAGAAATGTATCTGGCACATATGCTCTAAATGATGGTACCTTACTACCTGGTTTTAATCAAGAAACAAGTGTTTTAGGAATGAATGGCAGCACAACCGAATTAGCAGGTTTTATATTTGGAAAACAAGGATATGATGCTTTTGGAAGAGCAAATGGATACAATGTTGCCGATTTAGCAAGAAATAATAATTGGTTGGTTCAAAATGAAAATTTAAATACACAATTTACAACTACTCATTCTGCAAACTTAAATCTTAAGTCAACACTAGAACCTTTAAAAGATTTAATCATCAATTTAAATGTTACACGTAACTATAGTAATAATTCGAGTGCGTTTTATCGATGGAATCCTAGTGATCTTGAATTCCAAAATCAAAGTCAATTTTCAACAGAAAATCTTACTTATTCAACAATTACTATGAATTCGGCTTTTGTAAAACCAGGTGCTGAAAATAGCTCCGATGTTTTTACTCAACTCTTAGCAAATCGCATCTTGGTATCTAATCTAATTGGTGCGCAAAATCCAAATTCAAGTCTTCTCCCAAGTGGTTATAACAATGGTTACTCTGGTTCACAGCAAGATGTTGTAGTTGGTGCTTTCTTAACTGCATATTCAGGTAACAAGATTTCGGATAGAACTATTAATCCATTAAATAATATTCCACTACCTAACTGGACGATAAATTACACTGGATTAACAAAATTTGAATTCACTAAAAAATTCCTGAAAAACTTTAAATTAAATCATGCTTATTCTTCAACAGTAACAGTTAGTGGTATGCAAACAAATCTAAATGCAACACAAGATGCCAATGGATTTTCTACTGCCCGAGATTTAAATAATGATTTTATTTCAGGAACACAAATTCAGAATGTTAGAATCTCAGAAAAATTTGGACCATTAGTTGGATTTCTTGCAACTTGGACTATTTTAGGGAAAAGTTTAACAACGAATTTTGAATATCGAAAAGAAAGGACAACAACGCTATCGTTGAACAATAATCAAGTTACTGAAGTTCTAGGAAAAGATGTTGTAATTGGTACAGTATTGACATTTCCTAAATTAAAATTACCCTTTGAAGGCATTAAGAAAAGTGACTTAATCATAAATATTAATTTTTCGTTTAGAGATAATATAATTGTAGTGAGAAAAATTATTGAAAATACAAATCAGGCAACACAAGGTCAAAAAGTTATAAGCTTTAAGTTTGATGCAAACTACAAGTTAACCGACCATTTGAACGCAATTTTTTATTACGAGCAGCAATTAAATACTCCCAAAGTGCAAACAAGTTTTCCAACTGGAAATCTTAAAACAGGTATTACAATTCGATATGATCTCAACGGTTTGAAATAATGCAAATAAGAGCAGCAAAACCTGGAGATGAACAGGCTATTTTTTCCTTAATAAAAGAACTAGCCCTTTATGAAAAAGCTCCAGAACAAGTTAGTAACTCGGCAGAGCAACTTAGTCAAGACTTATTTAAATCTTTTATTTGTGAAGCTATTGTTGCTGAAGAAAATAAAGAGATAGTCGGATTTGCCCTCTTTTATACTGCTTATTCTACTTGGAAAGGAAAGATACTCTACCTTGAAGATTTTTATGTTAAAGAAAATCATCGTAATAAAGGTATGGGCAACATACTTTTCGAAAAAGTTGTAGAAATTGCAAAGGATAAAAAAGTAAAAAGAATGGATTGGCAAGTTCTAGAATGGAATACCTTAGCCTTGGGGTTTTATGAAAAAAAAGAAGCTGAACTAAGCTCTGAGTGGATAAATGGTAGACTCTATTTTGATTAATCAAGCTAAATAATCACCTCTTAAATTTTACAAAAAAAACGACTGCTTTTTAATCATTAAATATATATTTGTTCAAATATTCGACAGAAAGCAAAAAATATTCGAGTAGAATCAAAAAACGTTCATCTTCAATAACTTAGATAAAAAGATTACATACATTTAATCTAGTAATAAGGATACAACAGAATTCTTCTTATGTAAATTATGTTGACAACTGTTTGGAGAGGCAGTTTTATTTCTAGTTTGATAATTTTAATTATTTAAGTCAACGGCATTAATTTTCATAAGAAGACTCTGTTCCCTTACTTAAAATGCAGCACCCAGACTTAATAGTCTATTTTTATAAAAAAACTTCTGTTCACCACAGAAGTTTTTTTCATTTAAATCAAAACTATTTTCTCAACAAAGTATTCAGCTTCATTCAGATAGTTTGTATAGTGTAAGTGAATAAAATAAACACCTGATTTATAAGGCAGGTTAAAGTAATAGCTTGAGCAATTTTCAACTTCTATTTCCTCAAGTAGCTTTCCATTCGCATCAAAAAGTTGAAAGGAAAAACTATTTATACTACTTGGAATATTAATAAAGACTGATTCAGCCTGATAACAAGGATTGGGTGAAAGAGTGAAACCTGAAGATGGTGGTGATTTAAGAAATCTTGTGCGATCAAAATCAAATAAAAATAAGCCATTTTTCCTATCTGAAACAATAATTCGCTCACTAGAATATAAAGCATAAATACCCCAAGCTCCCCACATAGAAAATGTCTCCCCTGAAATATCAGAATAAGTATCGAAGGCAGCAATTTCAGTAGGAACAGCTGTTCTTAAGTCAAAAATTCGCAAACCGTCATTGTAATAAGCCACAAAAGCAAAATCATTTGTGATTTGAATATTATGAGGTGTTTTAGGGAAACTCATATCACTTGATTCAAATAGATTTTCAATCGTTAAAGAATAATCTTGATTTAAGATGCATTTCTTGATGCGTAAACCTGCATTTTCATCTGCGAAAACATAGGTCGAATTATCAGGACTTAGCCAACCTTGATGATTATAACCTTGATCAAGATAGACTTCAAGAGTACTAAGTAATTGTGGCTGATTTTCCTGTGAAAAATCGTATATACGAAGACCTTCATAGCCACAGTTTAAAATTGCTAAATTATCACGAACAAAAATATCATGAACCTCATCGATATCAAAAGGGCCAGACCAAAGAAGTAAAGGATTAACTGGGTCTGCTAGTGAAAAAACACGCAAGGGAATTAATGATTGATCTACACCATTAACAATTGGCTTTACAGAACATAAATAAAGCAGTGCATTTGTCGTATCAATAAAAAGATTATGTGTTTTTCCAAACAAATTGTTTTGCAAGTCTTTAACTAAATGAACAGAATCAGGCAAATAAGATAAATCTATTATTTGCAAACTACTTAATCCCTCATCACCAACTGCGTAAGCATATTGACGATACGTTTTATACTCTCGAGTTATAGCTTGTGAAGAAACATAACGCCCAGGAATAAAATCTATAAAATTTAATTTATTATCAAAACTTAACTCAAAAAAATGAGCGCCTTCAGTTGAACCTAGAATTGCATATTCTTTATTGCTCCTCTCAAAACCCCAACAACTTGAGTAACGAACATTGCTCGAATTTGTAAGGAGCGTATCTGATTTCCAAACATCCAAAAGTGAAATATTCTGAATGTACTGACTTTTTGCAAAGAAAGAAAACAAACAAAAAAAAAGAAATAAAGACCTCATCTTCGAAGATATTTATTTTTTTGAGTGAAACCTATTCTTTTAATAATAGTAAATGAAAAATAGGTTTTACAAATTAAATTTTGCCTTTACTTTGTCGACAAAATCTAATTTTTCCCATGTAAATAACTCTACCTCTTTCGAAATAACTGTGCCATCTGGCGACTTGAAATGCTTTGTAACAATTTCATTTTTGCGTCCCATGTGTCCATAAGCTGCAGTTTCTTGGTAAATGGGATTTCTTAATTTTAATCGTTGCTCAATAAAGTAGGGACGCATATCAAATATTTCGCTGATTTTTTCAGCAATTTCGCCATCACTTAAGCCAATTTTTGAAGTCCCATAAGTATCAACAAAAAGTCCACAAGGCTTTGCTACACCAATTGCATAGGAAACTTGAACTAAAATTTCATCGCACAAGCCAGAAGCTACAACATTTTTAGCAATATGACGTGTTGCATAAGCTCCAGAACGGTCAACTTTTGAAGGGTCTTTTCCTGAAAATGCTCCACCACCGTGCGCTCCTTTTCCACCATAAGTATCAACGATTATTTTTCGACCTGTTAATCCTGTATCTCCGTGTGGACCTCCGATTACAAATTTACCAGTAGGATTAATATGATATGTTATTTCGTTATTAAATAGCGCTTGAAGTTCAGGCTTTAATTTTGCTTTAACACGCGGAATGACAATTTCTATCATATCCTTTTTTATTTTAGCAAGCATAGTTGCTTCTTCATCAAAATCGTCATGTTGAGTTGAAACAACAATCGTATCGATGCGTTGAGGAATGTTGGAGTCTGAATATTCAATTGTTACTTGCGACTTTGCATCTGGACGAAGATAGGGTATTAAACTCGATTCATTATTGCGAATCGCTGAAACTTCCTGTAGAATTTTATGCGCCAAATCTAAAGCTAAAGGCATGTAATTATCAGTTTCCTTTGTTGCATAACCAAACATCATTCCTTGATCCCCTGCTCCTTGATCTTCAGGATTGCTTCTCTCGACTCCTTGATTAATATCTGAAGATTGCTCGTGAATTGCAGAAAAAATACCACAAGAATTTGCATCAAACATATATTCTGACTTCGTATACCCAATTCTACGAATTGTTTCTCTTGCGATAGCTTGTACATCGAGATATGATTTTGACTTTACTTCACCAGCCAAAACTACCTGGCCAGTTGTAACAAGTGTTTCGCATGCAACTTTTGATGTTGGATCAAAAGCCATAAAATGATCAATTAGTGCGTCAGAAATTTGATCTGCAACTTTATCTGGGTGACCTTCTGAAACAGATTCAGATGTGAAAAGATATGCCATTGTTATTTTTTTAAGGTATAAAGATACAACTATTCAACGGGATGATATAACGTTTAGGAAGGCATTGAAAAAAAAGTTTGCTTTCGTTTCACCATTTGTCTTAGAAGCGGGTTAGGCCGATAGCGATCTTCCCCATATTCATTAAATAAGACCTGCAACTGATTTAAGATATTTTCCAATCCTATTTCATCAGCCCATACTAACAATCCCTTTGGATAATTAACCCCTTTGGTCATTGCTAAATCAACATCTTCTTTCGATGCAACCTGCATAAAAACGGCATCAATTGCCTCATTTATTAACATCGATAGAATACGATTAAAAATTTTAAGTCCTAAATCAGCATCTTTATTTGGTTCAGGAAGAACCGTTTCTTGAGAATAATCATAGAAACCACGTCCCGATTTTCTACCAAAAAACCCAGCTTCTTTTAGTCTTTTTTGAGTAAATGAGGGTTTAAAACGCGAATCGAAATAAAAAGCACTGAAAACTGATTCTGTCACAGCATAATTTACATCGTTTCCGATATAATCCATTAAAGTAAAAGGTCCCATTTTGAATCCACCAAAATTTGTCATGGCCCAATCTATGGTTGCAAAATCTGCAATTCCCTCATCATAAATCCGTAAAGCCTCACCATAAAATGGGCGAGCAACTCTATTTACAATAAAGCCTGGAGTATCCTTGCAAACGACAGTAATTTTTTTCCAACTTTGAATTAATTCAAGGGTGGAATTTAAGTAATTGGGTGCTGTTTGTACCGCGGGAATTATTTCAACAAGCGGCATTAATGGTGCAGGATTGAAAAAATGAATTCCGATTACGCGACTTGGATTCTTCAGCACTGAACCAATTGATGCAATTGACAATGAAGAAGTATTACTCGCCAATATACAATCTAAGGATACAATTTCTTCAAGTGAGGCAAAAACGGTGTGCTTAATTGTCAAATCCTCTAAAATAGCTTCTATTATTAGTTGACAAGGAGCAAAAGACTGTAGTTCAGAAGAATATGTTATACGAGATTCTATCGCAGACTTGTCAGAAATAGAAATTTTTTCTTTTTCAATTAACTTTGATAAAATCAAAGAAAGATTAGATTTAGCCAGATCTAATTGTGATTGATTTACATCAACCAGAATAACTTGATTCCCATTTTGTGCAGCGACTTGAGCTATTCCTGCGCCCATTGTTCCAGCTCCTAAAACACCTATTATTTGCTTCATATTATTTTCCCTTGAATTGTGGTGTTCTTTTCTGCAAAAAAGCATTCACACCTTCCGCAAAATCATCTGTTTCTCCTGCTTGAGTTTGTAATTTTTCTTCAAGTTCTAGTTGATCTTCTAAAGAATTAAACAAGCCGAGATTTACAGCTTTTTTTGTTAAGCCAAATGCCCTTGTTGGCATCATGGCAAGTTGCTCAGAAAATCGAGTGATTTCTGCGGAAAAGTCATCATCATCAATAACTTTATAAATCATATTTAATTTTTCTGCCTCTTCTGCTGAAACTTTATCTCCTGTCATCATTAAAGCAAGTGCTTTTTGCATACCAATTAAACGCGGCAAAAAAAATGTTCCTCCTGAATCAGGAATTAATCCAATTTTTGAAAAAGCCTGAATGAAGGAGGCAGATTTTTTAGCAAAGGTAATGTCGCAAGCCAAGGCAATATTTGCACCTGCGCCTGCAGCAACTCCATTTACAGCAGCAATAACTGGCTTTTCAATTTCGCGAATTTTTAAGATAATTGGGTTATAATGATCACGGACAATTGATGTTAATGTCGGCCCTTCATTATCAGTTGCTTCCCCTAAATCTTGACCAGCAGAAAAAGCTTTTCCCTCACCAGTTATTACGATAACTCTAACTGAATCATCTTTTAAGCAAGCATCGAGGGTAGCTTGCAGTTGAAAAGCCATTGTTTGATTGAAGGAATTATAAACACTTGGTCTATTTAAGGTTATTGTGCAAACTCCATTAGCATCTGATCTTACAATTTCCATAATAATTGTTTATAGTACAAAAATAAAAAGGTCCATGAAATAGGCGACTATTTACGTGAATAAATATCATTCATTTTTTGAATGCGCTCATGAACTTGCTTACGCAACGATAATGGCGCTATAATTTCTACTTCTCCGCCATAGCCCAACAAATTGCGAATAAATTCTTCAGATACCAAAATTGTAAGTTCAAAAGTAGTTTGATCTTGATTTTCCGAGATGATTTTCTGGGACTTATGAAAGGGCTGCGACGCTATGTATTTTGCTGCAATACTGTTTGCAATTAGACTAATTTTTTCTGCTTTACCTCGGTAAGTTGTAATTCCAATTGTATCTTGAAAAAAAGACTCCGTATCAAAATTTTCAGGAAAAAACGCCTCGTCTTCCAAAACAATTGGGTCTTGCATTCTATCTAAGGCATAAGTAACTACATCATTTTTTGATTTATCAAAAGAAATTAGGTACCAACGATTTCTGTATTCTTTTAATAAAAGCGGCGAAACTTTTCGAGGTTTTTCAATTCCTTTTATGAAACTAGCATAGGTAAACCAAATCATTTTTTTTGTGCGAATTCCTTCTAAGATAATCGGTAAAAATTCATTTCCCCCAATAGAAAAAACGGATTCAAATTGTACAAACCGATTAATTTCGTCATCTTCAGAATTACTCCCAATAGAAACACGATCAACTATTTTATCAATTGCATTACCAAATTGCTGAAAAAAAGGAACCTCACGAAATTGCTGCAGTGTATTAACCGCAAATTTAATTGAACTCAATTCATCTTCGGTTAGAGGAATATCATTGATGCTAAAATGAGGGTCATCGTAAAAGTATCCGTTATTTCGTTTACTATATTTAATTGGCGCATCGTGTTCCATTTTCATAGAAAACATGTCTTTTTCAATAGTTGAATCACATATATTATCGCCATAAGTCGCACCGTAGAGGGCTTCCTCACACGATTCTCTCATAGCTTGTTTTGATGGAAAAGGTTTGTATTTATTTCGCAGCATGCGATCAATTATGCGGTAGCGGATAAGTGCATTTTTGATATGAGGCATCTTATTTACCTATAGCTTTATTTTCGTAACCAAATAACTCGAAAAACTTAATTGCCTTTACAACTTGATAGGGAACATCCTCTTCCCAACTTGTTCCGCCAGACTTTATCTTGCTCAAAACATCATCAGACATTATGTGAAGACAATTTTTATCGTATTCTAAAATAGGTGCAATCTTATCATTATCGATCATATATTTCAATAATCCTCTTAAATTATCTGGGATTTTTATCGTATTAATGTCATACAAAGAGCCATCCTCGACATTAATAGCAGGATAAAGAAAAAGTTTTACTTTATGTCCAAATCCACGACCAAATGCTTCAAATAAGCCACCAGGTAAGTTATCGTAATACCTTTCATCGAATATTGCCTGAAGATTGTAAACGCCTAAAATCAAACCCATTAAATTTCCTTTTCCTATTGTAGATAAATATTCCAGCATTTTGTAATGCTTTAGATAATTTGAAATCATTACCGTATAACCCAAAGAACTTAATAAATCTACACGGTCTACAAAATCCTTATCTGATATTTTTCCGTCAGCGGTCAAATCTTTTAAGGTAAATTCTAAAATGAGTTCTACATTCTCTGCCTTAACACTTTTCTCTTTTAAAAATTCAAGACGGCCTTTTTCAATCATGTCGATGTGCACGTTTGTAACTGGGCGAAAACGACCTCGCATGAGTAAAATATTCTTTTTGTATAATGCAGTAGAGGGTTGAAGAACATTCTTTGCTAAATCAAATAGTGTAGCGTCTGTAATTCCTCTTCTTACCAAGTTTAATGCTAACATTCGATTATCAACGTTTTCAAAATCTGGTCCTGAAACACTTAACATATCAATTTCCATTCTATCTCTGGGGAGGCGGTGAACAAGTGAATCCAAAAAACTATCAATTCCTTCTTCATAAAAAAAGCTAGTATAAATAAGATTGACGCCTAAAATTCCAAGTGCTTCTTGTTGCGCTTTATGACTATTGTCATGCATCCGAATGTGTAAAATAATATCATTTACTGGTCCTCCCAAATGCATTTGAAAACGAATTCCAACCCAACCTTGTCCCTGATTTGTTTTATGGTAATTTAAAGACTCAACTGTATTACAAAAGGCAAAAAAGCGGGCTTCTTTTTTTTTATTAGGAAGAATTTCACTGATGTGATTATATTCTGTTTCCAACATTGTGATCAAACGCTCCTCGGAAACATAACGTGCAGCGTTTCCATATAATGAGTCTGAAACTTTCATGTCATAAGCAGATTGCGTAAAAGCAATGGTCCCTGAACTTCCTCCGGCTTTAAAAAAATTTGCTGCAACTTCTTGCCCTGCTCCAATTTCGGCAAAACACCCATAAATATCTGGCTTTAAATTTATTTTTAAGGCCTTATCTTCTGTTGTTAAGCGAGTTTCCTCCATAATTTCTTAATTTGGATCAGAAAATTTAGGGTTGTTAATGAAATTATAATCTGTTAATGTTAACAAAAATTTCTTAAGTAATAATTTTTCACTGGCATCTAATTGTACACCACCTTGACTGCCGAATTCAATGAGAGGGTCTATTGTTGGACTCATATGAATACCACTTGAGTAAAACTCAATTACCTCATCTAAGTTTGCAAAACGTCCATCGTGCATATAAGGAGCGGAAAGTTCAATATTCCTTAAAGTTGGAACTTTAAATTTATAATTATCATTAGCATTATTCGTAACACTGGCTCTTCCTAAATCGTCGATTGCAGATGCCAATAAACCATTATTACTAAACTTTTTTACACGCATCAAAGGTCCATTATGACAATGAAAGCAATCTGCGCCGTTCAAACTTTTAAATAAATCGTAACCAGCCCATTCTTCATTGCTAATTGATTGAAAAATAGTTTGCTCATTTGTATTTAAGGCTAAACTATTTTCATATTTATACATTACATCAAATTTAGACTCTCCAGAAATCATTGTTCTTACAAATTGAGCTATTGCCTTAGCAACTTTAATAGAATCAATGCCCTCTTCTCCAAATGCTCTAAAAAATCTATTTCGATAAGTAATATCTAAGTTAAGTTTAGCAGCTGTTGCTTTCCATGATTGGTGCATTTCAATGGGATTTGGCACAGGCTCCAAAATTTGGGATTCTAAACTTGATGCTCGTCCATCCCAAAAGAAAAAATCTTCCCAGCCTAAATTGACTAAAGCCATAGAATGGCGTGTTCCTTGAATTCCATCAATTCCAGTAGAATAAACATTAGGATCTGAAAATGCTCCATTTGGAACATGACACGTTGCACAATTCATGGTATTGTCACCACTCAATCTTTTTTCATAAAAAAGAAAGCGGCCAAGTTCTACTCCCTCAGCAGTCATTGGATTATCTTGCGGAATAAGCATATCAGGGAAATGAGAAGGTATTTCTAATAAGTATGGAGTAGCTTGAAAATTATTTTTATCTTTTCTACAAGAAACTAGACCCGTTACAATAACAAAGAGGAAAATATAGAGCTTCATTAATTTGGCTGAAATGCTTGTTTAAAATTCTGAACAACTATCTCTGAAAGTGCTTCTTGTCCAGCTCCAGAATGAGTTAAATAGTCCGTCTTTAAGTCAATAGGTTGACTTGGATTTTGAAGGAATGAAAGTAAATCTAATTTAAAAGGGAGAATAAATTCATTTGCTGAAGGATTTTGCCATGATAAATTGCTAAAAGAGAAATCACTCAAATAAGAATCTGTTCCAATATGAAAACTAAAACTATGGTCTAAAGAATTATTACCATCGGGAATTGTATCTACTTTTCCCTCAATACTAAAAAAAATATACCCCGTATTCCAACCCCAATGCATTGTGCCAGCATTACTAATATTCAGTGGGCTCTCATTAGGAAATGCAGAAGGATCTAAATGATTAAGAGTTCCGTCTACACCTATAAAGCCCTGTAAAGCTGAAAATTTTGTGGGGTCTCCTATTTTTCTGAAAGCAAGTAACCCATTTTCGCGAAAATCAAAAAACGTCGCTTCTGTTAAAGTTGAAGAACCATTTTTTAATTGTGTGATGTAAAATTTTATATCCGTAAATTTTATTTTATACCCTTCAGGCGAAGTGTAAATTGAATCAAGAAACAGATTATTGGAGCCAAATTTAGGCTGAACCGTTACACTTAAATAATTATCAACTTGTGGAATAGGATTTTCCTTTTTTTTACAAGAAACGAAAGTAAACGCAAGAAAAATTAATATTAATAGTCGATTCATAAAACAAAATTAAGGTAAAAAGATGATTAATTTCTATATTTAACAATTAAAAACACTTTCTGTTTCCAATGCTAAAAATTAACCGTGAGGAATATCCTTTGTCCATTTTAAATGCTTCGGCAGGTAGTGGAAAAACACATCAATTAGTTTTAGAATACTTAAGTATTTTGTTAGGAGATCATGGCGCAAAACAGAAATATAAGTCGATTGTGGCTATGACTTTTACAAACAAAGCTGCAATGGAGATGAAAACTCGGATTATTGATACTTTAGATGGCATTGTTCATTTTGATGGAAGTCAAGAAAAAATAAAATCAATGATCAATCCATTACTAGAAATTTGTAAAATAGATCTAACAAAATTGCAAGGAAGATGTGCAAAAGCACTCGGTGAAATTTTACATGGATACGAAGACTTCCACGTTTCAACAATTGATAAATTTAACCTCCGTCTTATTCGGTCTTTTAGTCGTGATTTAGATATTCCCAGTGATTTTGAAGTGATTCTAAATGAGCAACAAATTATAGAGGAAGTTGTAGAGCTTTTAATGAGTAAGCTAGGGCAAGCAGGCTCTGAACACCTTACAAAATTAATGACATCCTACGCAAAGACTAATCTTGATGAAGGAGAAAGCTGGAATTTCAAAGGACAATTAGTTTCTTTTGCTCTGATTTTAAGTTCAGAACGCAATCAAGTAAATGTCGCGAAATTAATGGAACTTGAGCTTACGGATGCTGCTTACAATGAATTGAAAACTCAGATTGATTTGCTTATAAAGTCATTTATAGTTGAGGCCAATGAAACAGTGAAGTTCTTTCTTTCTCTAAATTTAACGGAAGATGAATTGCCCGGAAAATCTAATAGCTATAATAGTTTTATGCAGCTTAATAACTTATCTGATTTTCCCGAAAAAAAAACCAATGGGCAACTTTTTACAAATACAATTCTAAATCATTGTAAAGAACCTTCTGAGAAAAAGTTTTTTCCAACAGAATTAAGAGAAAAATTACTTGCATTAAATGAACTCTTCTTAGATCTTCAACCTCAGATACTTTTACTTAAAAAATTTCGAGCCAACTTTTATAACATTGCATTACTTCAATTTGTTTCCGAAGCATTAAATGACTTGAAAAATAGCGAGCAAATTATTAGAATTTCAGAGTTTAATAAATTAATCGGTTCACTTGTACAAGACGAAGATGCACCATATATCTACGAGCGATTAGGGACACGATTGGAGCATTTCTTACTCGACGAATTTCAAGATACCTCAAGACTTCAGTGGTTAAACCTCATCCCCTTAGTTCATGAGTCTATTTCCAATAAACGAAAAAATCTTATTGTTGGAGATGCAAAGCAATCAATTTACCGATTCAATAATGGAATTGCAGATCAATTTATTGCCTTACCAGAAATTTACAACCCTGAAAATAATGCGAGATTAACTAAAACCTCTAACTATTTTAAGGCCCTCGGTGTCAAACAAGACATACTAAATAATTATCGATCATCGAGTGAAATTGTCAACTTTAACAATGCTTTATTTTCAAACTTACACGATTTTCTGAAGGAAAATGAGCAACGATACTATGCTTCAGTATGTCAAAATCCACAATCAAAAAAACAAGGATTTGTAGAAATAATATCACTTCAACAAGAAATTAAATTAGAATATTTAGTTGATGAAATTGTTGCGCGCATTGAAAAATGTAAAGAAGATGGCTTTTCCTTCGGAGACATCTGTATATTAACTGAAAAAAATGACACCGGCAATTTTTTTGCGCGAGCATTAACAGATCTAAAATTCAAAGTGGTTTCTCTTGATTCACTTTTAATTTCTGGAGATGCTAAAGTTCAGTTAATGGTGTCTTATTTTAAAAGACGAGCTCGGCCATCTCAAGAAACGGAGGCTAGAAGATTTGCAGAATTGTATTTTAGAATTGCAAAAAAGGGGAGCACAGAAAAATACCTATCCTACTTTGAAAGTATTATTGATAGTAGTGGAAAAACAAGGCGAATCTTTAAAGACAAACTTTTCTTGTGCGAGTATTTTGGAAGTGAAGAAGAATTTTACACTCCCTATGAAAATCTCTACGATTTATGCTTAAAGTTTTTAAAAATGATGGATTGGCAAGAAACACAAGAACCATATGTTCATCATTTTATTGATGTTGTTTTTAATTACCAAATTTCAAGGCAAGCAGATATTGGCTACTTCCTAGAATATTATAAAGAGAATAAAACAAAAATAGCGTTGCAAATGCCCGAAGCAGACGCAGCAATTAAAATAATGACCGTTCACAAATCAAAAGGGCTTGAATTTCCTGTAGTCATTATTCCAAAATTAGACTTTAGTACTTTGATTCATAAAAACTCAAAATTCCTGGTTGAAGCTAGTGGAAAATTAATTTATGGGAATGCAAACTCTAATAGTATTATTCCTGAGATTGCAGCTTTTAGTCTAAACGAGGAAGAGCTTACATTTCTTGATAAACTTAACCTGGCTTATGTTGGTTTGACAAGGCCAATTGAGCGACTTTACGCATTGAATTATTTTAAAAATAATCAATTAGGAAGTTTTTTGCACCTTGCATTAGAAAAAATGAATTGCACAAGTCTAGAAAATGGAGCCCTAAGATACCTTGCAGGGGAAGAAAAGAAAAGAGAGAATCAAGAAGAAAAAAAGGAAGAGTTTTTCTACCTTCCACTAGAATTAAAAGATCGCTTATGGTATCCAGATATTGTTTTCAAAAAACAAAAAAGAGAGGGTGAACAATTAGAAGAACAGCTATTTGGAAATTATTTCCACTTATTGATGTCAAAATGCGAAACTAAAGACTCTCTAGAAGTAACAATTGAAAATTTAATATCAAATGGGGAAATTGATATTGCATTTAGTGGAAAATTAATAGCTACTGCACGAACATTTTTTGAGCATTCTGAAAAAATTCAATTATTTGAAGGAGCCATTGAAATAATTAATGAAGAATTAATTTTGTTTGCAGAGGGTTTATCGAAACGGCCAGATAAAATTATTGTGAAGGCAGATGAAATAATAATTTTAGATTTTAAAACTGGGAAGGAAAATAAAGAGCACCAACTGCAACTTGAAACATACCAAAGTATCGTTGAAAGTATGTATGAGCGAAAAGCCAGAATTTTTATTTATTATTCTGAAATAGATGAATTAAAAGAAGTCTAATTTACAAGCTTTGAGGCTGAATTTTTTTCTATTGTCATCTTCAAAAATTTAAAAATAATCGGATGTGGAATATCGCGAGTAGATGAAATTTGGGGGCAGAAAGCACACGCTAAAAAAAACGGATGATTCACTAAACAAATAATTTCAGGATCATCAAATTGATTTAATCCAAGAATTTCAATAAATTCTCCATTTAATTGTTCAATCAATTGTGGGTATAAACTAAAACGAGAAGAAGTTAATTCAATCGAACTAAAATTCTCATACATTTTTTGATATTCGCTTGTTTGTGGAAAAATACTCACACGCTCAAATTGACTTCCAGCTACTAAATTTTCAGAAATTAATTTTTCTCCTTGAGTATTTAATTGATTGATGGCAACTAAAAATTCAATAAATAACTTAAATGATTCCCCTGTAATTAATATTGGTATAGATTTAGCAATTAGTATTTTAAAAATCCCATTCAGGAAAAATATATTTTGAAAAGGGCCAGGAGCAATCCAAATACCGTCAAATTGATCAAAATATATTGGCTTATTCTTAACTGCCTCATTTACTTTAATCCAATAATAATTGATTTCTACTTCTAATAACTCTAGGGAATGGTCAAGTGATAAATTTGTAGCATGGTGAGAATTATATGTAAAATTATAATCCCCAATTATAGCTATTTTGAGTGAATCACTCATTTCAGAAAAAGTAATTTATAAGCGCTTAGCGTTTAAACCAAGCTGTATATTTTGCTGTATTGATAGTTATTGATTCATCTAATTGAGTTTGAGGATTAATTCTCCAAACCTTACAAGAAAACTCACACAAAAACATCGAGTAGTCTCCTGTATTATCAGAATCTTGATCCAATACAGTAAACTTTGCAAACTGACCAGGCTCGGATTCACGAGAAATCCAAGAAACTCCATTGTTATCTGTATATTCAACTTCAACTCCTACCATAGATGTCAAAGTTGATACAGTAGAATAATTTTTAAATGCTATAGGAGAATCGGAATTATTAGAGTGAAAATTATTAAACATGGATAAAGTAGGTTCAATATTAGAGGAAACATCCCATGTTAATGAACCAAAAGTTAATTTGATAGATTGCTCAGAATAAAAAGAAGACATTTCTGATTCAAAAATTTTCTGAGATAATTGCGGAGAAGGAGAATAAATAGCAGATGTATTTACATATGACTTGTATCCCTCAACATTTTGAGTCCATTCTACATCCGTTCCATTTATAACAGCCTCGAAGCTAGAATTTAAATCTACAGTGGCAATCGGAGCAGGAATAACTTCGTGTTTTATACAGGAATTCATCATGAAACCTAAAAATATTGTTGCAACAAAACCTAAAAATAACTTCATAATATTAAGACTTAAGTAAAATAATCTATCAAATTTAATTCTATTAACGTTAAAAAACAAAAAAAGATGGCTTAAAGCAGAAATAATGATATTTTTCTACCTAAGAAATTTATCTTCTCCATCTATTTCAATAATTTTTCTATTGCATGCCAAGAATCTTCTGTCCCAACGAAACATCCTTTTAAAACAAGTTGATGAACTTCATCTTCCTTAAAATTGAGGAGCTTTTTTTTTCCTTTATGAACTTTGAATTTCTCAGGATATATAAGAATTTCATCGATTTGTTTTGGTAATTCATACCTAGAGTTAGTTACTTGAATGTGAATAGTATTAATCCACTCTTTATCTATTTTAAAAAACGACCAGATATCTTCCCCATAAAATTCGAGATAGCTTATTTTTCCATAGACCTTTAAAAGAACCGTATCGCTAAAAACTTCTACAAGCGCAGAGACTTTTTCTGGAGCTTCCTTGTTTAAACTGCGCCATTCTTCGTCGTGTATATGATTAATTATAAGAAATTCCTTGAATTCTTTTTCTAAAGATGTTAATTCTTCAAAATCTAATTTTCGAAAGCGCACGGTTAGTTTATTTTACAAGCTTTACCTCAAAGGAGATATCCAAAACCTCATCAATTAATTTTTGAGTAATTCCTTGTTCTAATATAAATTTATATTTTCCACGAGAAGGCACTTTTCTTCTTTTAAAAATTAAGGTATGTTGAACTATTGAGCCCGTTTTTTTTCCAATCCAAGATCCGTCGGGATAACACGTTTTTATCTCAAAAGGTTCCCTAACCGGAGATCCGTTTGGAGGTGTAGTATTTAAAAAAATCCACAGATTATTGTATTTGTATGAAGTAGTAGTTCTGAGCGTAACAATAAAATCATATAAGAGATTAGTGTCTTGTAAATCAACAATAAAATTGGGTTTAACACTTCTTGCCCAAGAATTATTTTTGAAAGAATATGATTTAGTGTAAAACGGAGCGTCATCACATGAAAAAAGAGATATAAGTAATATACAAATGAAAAGACTACGCATTATTTCCTTTTGAAGAATTATTTTGTTTGTTTGTATTTTGTTTGCCCTTGTATTGTTTATTTCTATTTGGATTTTTCTTGAAATTTTTCTCAAAGCGTGTTAAGCTATCTTGACCAACAACATTGGAATACCCCAACTCTACAATTTTCTCAATTTTAACAAATTCCAATAAATCCTTAGGGTTAACTCCCTCTTTGTTCATTTTTATAATTTCCTTAACTCTTTCTGGACTCAAAGCAATTAATCCTGTTTCTCCGCGATATCCATACCACAATAAGCGTTTAAAAACATCTGTTTTAAAGTGAAATGCTTCACCTTTTTCTGTTTGTAATTTAGTTTCTGTTTTAGGAAATGATTTTATTGCATCTAAGTACATATCTAACTCATAATTGAGGCAGCATTTTAATTTTCCACATTGTCCTGCTAATTTTTGAGGATTCAATGATAATTGCTGATAACGAGCTGCCGAAGTAGAAACTGTTCGAAAATCCGTAAGCCATGTAGTACAACACAATTCTCTTCCACAAGAGCCAATTCCACCTAATCTAGCAGCTTCTTGCCGAGATCCAATCTGTCGCATTTCAATTCGTACTTTAAATTCTGAGGCCATGTCTTTTATTAACTGTCGAAAATCAATTCTGCCTTCTGCAGTGTAATAAAATGTTGCCTTACTTAAATCTCCTTGGTATTCTACATCAGAAATTTTCATTTGCATTTTTAAATTTAATGCAAGTGTTCGTGAGGTATACATCAAATCTTTTTCCAAAGAACGTCCTTTAATCCACAAATCAATTTCTGTCTGATTAGCAATTCTTAGTATTTTTCGAATATCAAAAGGCTTCAAAGTTGGCTCCTTTTTTAAAACTTGAATTCTTGCTAATTCTCCCACTACGGATACAACACCAATATCATATCCTGGAGAAGATTCTACAACTACAATATCGCCAGCATGCAAGCTTAAATTAGAAGTGTTTCGATGAAAGTTTTTTCTTGAATTTTTAAACCTAACTTCTACAATGTCATATGCTTGTTGACCCGCAGGTAAAGAAATGTTAGCAAGCCAGTCATATACTTCTAATTTATTACACCCTCCACTACTACAATTGCCATTGTTTTTACATCCTCTTGGAGTTCCACCACTACTAGTACCACACGACTCACATCCCATTTTTGAAATAATTTAAGTGTAAAGTTACAAAAAATTCAAGCTGAAAATTGATCTCTTATGCCTGATGAATAAATCGCATAACCTGAAAACAAAGTTGCGTAAATAAAATTTTCGAATTGGCATTTCTTTCTAAATGATAGTAAGCATCATCGAAAGTGCTTATAAATTCTCGGATATTATTACCAGAAATAAAAGGTGCAAATTTTACAAGAAATTCCTCTTCTTCTTGAGATACACGCATCATGCTCTCTCCAATATAATTACTGATATTACTTTGACGAAACATGTGAAGCGCATAAATTAGAAAAAGTTTTTGCGTCTCTTTCCCTTCTACACTTATTTTTTCAGCCCAATCCATCATTGCGATTACATCTTTTTTATAACATACGCGCATAAGTACCATAAATAAATCAACATAAATAGATTGATTTACTGAAGCTTCCATAAATTCTTTTGCAAGCAAAAAATTACCCTCTGCAAATGATGCAATAGAATCTGCTTGAGCTGAAGTCAATTGATTTTTTTCTTGCAAGTATAAACTCAATAATGCTAACTCGATTTTTGGAATACGAATTTTCTGTGTGCGCGATTGAATTGTGAGCAGTAAATTATCTGGCTTATCTGAAACCAACAAAAATAAAGTCTGTGCAGGTGGCTCCTCTAAAATTTTTAGAAGTTTGTTAGAACAAGCCGTATTCATTTCTTCCGGATTCCAAATCAGCATGATTTTGTAACTGCCTTCAAAAGATTTTAAACTTAATTTTCTAAGAATTTCTTTACTCTCATCGACTCGAATTACTGCATTGCGTTCCTTTACATCTATTTTTTTTGTCCAATCTACTAAATTAAAATAGGGATTCTCTCTTATTTGTTCACGCCAATCGGAAATAAAATCATCGGAAATTGAAGGTTTATTTGAATTATCATTCGGCACAATTGGAAATGCAAAATGCAAATCTGGGTGCTGAAGTTTTTCTACTTTTTGGCAGGATGCGCATTCTCCGCAACTATCATCTACTTGTTTTTGCTCGCAAAATAAAAATTGAGTATATGCCAAAGCAAGAGGTAGTGTGCCAAAACCAGCTTGTCCACTAAACAATTGAGCATGACTAATTTTATCGGCTAATACTGCGCGAATAAGGTCACTTTTTAGTTTTTGTTGCCCAATTACTTCTTTAAATCTCACAGTCAAAATTAAGGGTAATTTACCGAAGAAAGAGATAAAATAAAATTGAAGATTAAAATTTTTTTGATGTTTTTTTACTCTACTCCATGCACTAAAAGCACAATTTCGCCTCTTGGGGCTGTTTCCTTGAAATATGCAATTTGTTCCGACAAAGTTCCTCTATGATATGTTTCAAACATTTTTGATAATTCCCGAACCACGCAAATTTGTCGTGATTCAGAAAAAAAAGGAAGCATTTGTTCCAATGTTTTTAGTAATCTATGTGGAGACTCATAAAATATAATCGTTCGATCTTCCTTGCTCAATTCTTTTAATCTTGTTTGACGGCCTTTTTTATGAGGGAGAAATCCTTCAAAAATAAATTTATCGCAGGGAAAACCGCTCCCAACAATTGCTGGAATTAAGGCGCTTGGACCTGGCAAGCATTCAATTGAAATATTTTTTTGAAGACAGGCCCTAACTAATAAAAATCCAGGGTCAGAAATTGCTGGAGTTCCAGCATCTGAAACTAAAACCGCGAGTTCAGATTCTTCAACAATTTGCACGCTTTTTTCCAAAAATCGATGTTCATTGTGCGCATGAAATGAAATTACTTTTTGCTGAATACCTAAGTGCTTTAGTAATTTTTGAGTAACTCTCGTGTCTTCAGCAAAAATAATATCTGCCTCCTTTAAGTAACGAATAGCACGAAGTGTAATATCTTCTAAATTTCCGATAGGAGTTGGAACCAATGCTAATTTTGCCATTTGTCTTGTTTATTAAACAGTGTTTGAATTAGGAAAAAACATTTCGGACAACATCTTCTATTTTTGAGCATAATACGATTTCGATTTTGTGTTTTTTGGAATTAACATCCTTGTTGTACTTAGATACAATGATCTTATCATAGCCTAACTTCTCTGCCTCACTAATTCGTTGTTCCAAGCGATTTACAGGTCGCACCTCACCTGATAGACCAATCTCTGCAGCAAAAGTTGTTGTTTTAGGAATTGGTAAATCTGCATTGGAAGAAAGTACAGCCATCGCAACTGCTAAATCAATTGCAGGATCATCTACCTTTATTCCGCCTGCTATGTTTAAAAAAACATCCTTTGCGCCAAGTTTAAAGCCACATCTTTTTTCCAATACAGCAAGTAACATATTTAATCTTTTAGAATCAAAACCCGTTGATGAACGCTGCGGAGTTCCATATGCTGCAGTAGAAACTAGTGCTTGAACTTCCACTAAAAGAGGACGCAACCCTTCGATAGATGACGCGATTGAAACACCACTTAGCGCATGATCATTATTTGTTACCAATATTTCAGAGGGGTTCTCAACTGGGCGAAGTCCAGATCCATACATTTCATAAATCCCAAGTTCATTGGTTGATCCAAAACGATTTTTAATAGCCCGAAGCAAGCGATAAATATGATTTCTATCTCCCTCAAACTGCAAAACAGTGTCCACCATGTGCTCCAATACTTTTGGGCCTGCAATAGAACCATCTTTTGTTATATGCCCAATTAAAAAAACAGGAGTTCCAGTTTGTTTTGCGTAACGAAGTAGCTGAGCAGTACATTCCCTAACTTGTGAAATACTTCCCGGTGAACTTTCGATGTTTCCAGAAAAAAGTGTCTGAATAGAATCTATTACAACTAAATCAGGTCGAATATCTGTTGCATAAGTTAAGATGCTATTCAAATTTGTTTCTGTTAATAAATAACAACGTTCATTTTTTAGTCCTAAGCGATCTGCACGCATTCGAATTTGGCGATCACTTTCTTCTCCAGACACATAAAGAACTTTCAAAGATTCCGTAATTGCAAGCTGCAACAATAAAGTTGATTTTCCAATTCCAGGGTCGCCTCCCAATAACACTATTGATCCAGGAACAATTCCGCCACCTAAAACAGTATTTAATTCAGAATCTTGGATTACAATTCTTTCTTCGTTTTCTTGAATTACCTCTTGAATTAAGAGTGGTTTTGCAGCTGCTAAATCTACAGAAAAAGAGTGTGCTTGTTTTGGTGATTTATCAATAATTTCCTCAATAAAAGTATTCCATTCTTGACAAGAAGGACACTTTCCAAGCCATTTTGGTGCTTCGTTACCACAGTTTTGACAAAAGAATGCTGATTTAGTTTTTGACATGAATGCATTTAAAACGAAAAATAATTTTTCTTAATCCTTAACAACTTGTCTTACAATCGAATTTGAAGCAGAACTTATCTTTATGTGATACAAGCCAGAAGCAAGTGAAGAAACATTCAGAGAAATATAAGTATTTTCGAGTACATCTATCGTTTGAATTAACTTTCCTGTAATATCAACGATAGAAATTGACTTTACTTCTTCGTTTGCAGAGCTCAAATCTATATTCAAAATATTAGAACTAGGATTCGGATAGATTGTAATAGCTGATAAATCATTTTCAAGTAAACTAGCACCGGAAGTAGTAATATTTACAGTATAATCTTCAACTTCTCCATAAGTACTTTGACCGCAAGGAACTATTGCTCCATCTGTAGAATAAGAAATACGAACACGCATTCTTACTGCAGAAGAAACTGCAGAAGTGGGAACAGTAAATGTAAATACATTGCTCCAGCCAGTCCCTACAAGGACATATCCAACTTGTTCTCCAGCATCTGAAAAGTCTGAATCATTGTTGTAGTCAATCCAAACTGCTATTTCATCATCTGTATAAGCAGCTCCAGTTTGGGTAAGAATATCTGGGGTAACTGTAATTGAATACTGATTGCCTTTAATCAGATTTGTGGATGTACTTAGATAATTTCCATAACCACCAACAGAACAGGCAGAAGTATTGTTGATTGTATTAAGCTCAACTTTATTAATATATTCATCACACATTGCAGAAGAAGCAGTACATGGACCACTAGAAGATGAGCATGGATTAGCAGATCCAGCTAAAGTTAATACACCACTATTTGTTGGATCTAACCAAGGTTTCAATCTAAGGTTATTTGATGTCCCATTTGATGTCCAGTGGTAAGACATTTTACCATAATAATCTGGAGATGTCGGACTATTGCAAAATGAGCTTCCACCTGTTAAAGTTCCAATTATAAAACCCTGGCTATTATTAAAGAGTGGTGAACCTGAAGACCCACCTTCGGTAACACCATGACCATTTGAATTTGATGACCAACTCTGTCGCCAATGAGATGCTAACCCGTTACCATTCCAACCAGCAGAAACCGAAGTGCCTGAAAATGTAGATATTTTTTTTATATCACCAGCAGGATGATGTATCCCGACACCGCCTGTTGTAGCTGTGGTATTTGCATTCCAGCCATTCCAGTAAGCAGAAAAATTTGCAGATTTCAAATTATTAATAATAGTTGCTTCATTTGTGGAGGAGCCCAATTTTACAAGTAAAAAATCTGAACCAGAATCTCCTCCATTATCTCCGGAATCTGCTATTCTTAAACAACCAGTAATAAAATAATCATCTAAAGTTCCAGCTGTTGAAGGATTGGTGCAAGACGGAGCCTCATACTTAAAATAAAACTTCCATTGGGTCATGTTTGCAGCCGTAGCAGAAACTCCACAATGCAATGCTGTTAAAAAATAAGGCTTACAATCTTGACTTGTATTATTGATTAATGATCCAGTACAATAGCCGCCAGAGTTTCCTTCAACGACATAAATTCTTGCGACTCCTTTTTTTTCATCTTGCCATAAATCACCTACTGGCGAACAATTTACATTTACTTCACATGGTTCTGACTCATTAATTTTTTGAAAATTTGGATTGCCTGTAGCGCGATAATTATACATTACACGGTCTAAAAAAAGTTCCGAGTTTTGCGTGTATTTTGGTTCAATTAAGGTAAGTAGTAGCTCATCTCCAAAACAAAGAGCTGCATGCTGCCGAAAATGAGATTCTACATCATCTGAAGTTAACGGATTATGAACTAAATTACCGTTGAGATCTGTAATTACTAAAGTAGAAGCTCCATAAAGTTTAAATGTCTCAAATAAGAAACTCAATGCCTCTGCACCAGATGACTTAACAACTAATTGCCATTTGCGGTCGCCATTGGGCAATGTTGTCCAAATACCAGAATTTAATGGTGTAATATTTACCGTTGAAGCAAGACCAATTCGGTAAAGCAAGCCAAGTTTGTCCCGTTGTATATCCTCCAAGTGAAGCGCTTCTAAATCAGGGGCGGCAATCATTTTAACAGGCACATTGTTGTCAAGGACAAATTTTTGTCGGGGCACAAAATCATTTTGAGCAGTTGAAGAAATAGCAAAAAAGAATAAAATTGCAAAGGAGAGTAGTAATTTATTCATAGTTTGAAAGCTTTTAGTAATTTCACTTTTATAAAGATAAATAAAGTGAATAGATTAACAAGAAAAATTACAATATGTTTAGTTGAAGACGAGCAGAGCTTGGTAGAAATGATTCAATTTAATTTAGAATTAGACGGATATGATGTTTTCGCAATTCGTGATGGTGGCTTAGCAAAAGAACATTTTGAATTAAAAATACACTACGATTTATTTATTTTAGATGTAATGCTCCCTCGAATTAGTGGCTTAGATTTGTGTAAAATTATTCGAGAGAAAAGTCAAGCTCCTATTTTATTTTTATCTGCAAAAGGAACAACACAAGATCGAATTGAAGGATTAAAAATTGGTGCAAATGATTACTTACCGAAACCCTTTGATTTGGAAGAACTTATTCTGAAAGTCAAAATTCTCACAAAAAAAGAAGGGGAACAAAAAGATTTTTTACTTCAAGTTGGAGCATTAGAAGTTGATTTCAACACTTTTGAGGTTAGATCATTAGAGAATGAAATTGTGCACCTATTTTCTAAACGAGAAATCGAGCTACTTAAATTGTTCCAAGAGAAAGAAGGAAAAGTAGTTTCCAGAGATGAAATATTAGACAGAGTTTGGGGAAAAGATTCTTATCCAACTGCTCGCACAATTGATAATTACATTTTAGTTTTCCGAAAAGTATTTGAAAAAAATCCTCGAAAACCCCAATTCTTTCATTCTATAAGAAGTGTTGGGTATAAGTTTACAAAAACTAGTGTTGCAGATTTTTAAGCGCTTCTTTATCATGTTTGTGATTAAATAGCATGGCGAACAACACTGCGACAACAAAGCAATATCCCGCGAAGGCAATCCAGGTGAAATGCCAGTTGGTGGAGCCATCACCATTGGTGAAGTATTGATCAATGATCCAACTGCTAACAATCGTTCCGAAGAAAGCACCAAATCCATTTGTCATCATGATGAATAATCCTTGTGCGCTCGAACGCATGCTAGAGTCTGTAGTAGTTTCGATGTACATGGATCCCGAGATCAAGAAAAAATCGAAGGCCATTCCATAAACGATGCATGACAATACGATGAATACGCTTCCCATTGGTAACATGCCGAACGCGAAAAACCCGTAACGCAATACCCAAGCAAATAGAGCGAATAACATCACGTTTTTCATTCCGAAGCGCTTCAAGAAAAACGGAATCGTTAAGATGAATACTGTTTCAGATACTTGAGAAATAGAATAAATAATTGTGGAGTATTTTTCAACCACGGATCCTTTTTCAAAGCTACTTAGGAAGGCATCGCCGTACATGTTGGACAACTGCAAGGCTGCTCCAAGTAACATGGAGAACAAAAAGAATAGTGCCATTTGGTAGTTCCCAAACAAGCGAAAAGCATCTAGGCCGAGTTGGGAAATCAATGATTTTTTCTCGTTATTTTTTGCCTGTGGCATACAAGCAGGTAAGGTAAAAGCATAAAGTCCGAGTAAAATCGCGGTCGATCCTGCAATGACAAATTGCATGGAATTATACTTGCTACCGGATAAATTCGTAATCCACATAGCTGCAATGAATCCTACGGTTCCCCAAACACGAATGGAGGGAAAGTCCTTCACAACATTGCCATTAAACATATTTAATATGCGGTAAGAAACGGAATTTGATAGTGAAATGGTGGGCATGTAGCAAATCATGCCAGCGAAAATCACCCAATACAGCAAATCGTATTCGGGCATGTGAGCGAAGAAAGGAACATTTTCTTGAACGAAAATTAAGTTTGGAATAAGCAATAAAATACTTCCATAACAAATGTGCAATAATCCATAAAGGCGTTCGGCTCGCATCCATTTGTCCGCTATTATTCCAATGATGGAAGGCATTAAAATGGAGGACAGCGCCAAAGTGGAGAAAATCGCGCCAAATTGACCGAAGGTCCACCCTTTACCAACGGTACAATAGGTTCCAATGGTTGTTAACCAAGCTCCCCAGACAAAGAACTGTAAGAAGCTCATCGCTGTTAATTTGTACTTGATCGTAGAGATATTAATCGCGTCGTTTGATTTCATCACGTATTTTTGAGGCAAGTTCATAATCTTCATTCAAAATAGCTTCTTTCAACTGTTCTTGAAGATTTTCTATTTCTAAATCTTCTATTTCATCATCTACTTCTATGTCAGTTTCAAAATCAAATTCCTCTTGAATCTCATCCGAAGAGTTTTCCGTTCCAGTAACGTTATCTAATATAGTAGATAAAGTATAAATAGGAGAATTAAAGCGGACGCCTATTGCAATTGCATCTGAGGTACGAGAGTCAATTTCAGTAATTTGATCATCTTTTTCACAGATAATTTTGGAATAAAAAACCCCTTCATGAAACTTATAAATCAAAATTTCTTGAACGCAAACCCCGTATGAAGTACAAAAAGTCTTAATTAAATCATGAGTTAAAGGTCGATTTGGAACCATTTTTTCCAATTCTACAGCAATAGCTTGAGCTTCAAAACCACCTATAACAATAGGAAGTTTACGATTTCCCCCAACCTCAGACAAGGTCAAAACATATGATCCTGATTGGGTTTGACTGTAAGCAATTCCTGAAATATCTAATTTAACCTTTTTCATAAAAATATAAATGGCAAGTAAATTAGTGATTAATTTTGGGATTCTTTGAATTTATTAATTGCCGCTGTTAGCTTTGGAATAACATCAAAGGCATCTCCCACAACACCATAATCTGCAGCTTTAAAAAAAGGCGCTTCGGCATCTGTATTTACAACCACGATAACTTTAGAGCCATTTACACCAGCTAAATGCTGAATCGCGCCAGATATTCCAATGGCAATATATAAATTTGGTCTAATTGCAACGCCTGTTTGACCAACATGCTCGTGATGAGGACGCCAACCAATATCTGCAACAGGACGAGAGCAGGCAGTTGCTGCACCCAAAGATTTTGCTAAATTTTCAATCATACCCCAATTTTCTGGGCCTTTTAATCCTCTTCCTGCAGAAACAACAAGCTCGGCCTCTGGTAAGAGAATTTCTCCTTCTGGTTTTTTTGTAGAAATAACTTTTATAGCTGCAGCTCCACCTAGACCATTTGTTTCTTCAACAGGACAATTAGCGCCTGTTTTTTCAGGTTGAATGCTATTTGGTAAAAGTGAAATTATTTTAATAGCTGAGGAAACTTTCACATTCCCTATTGCCTTACCTGAGAAAACATTTACTTTAACAGCTCCATCGGTATCTGGAATTGAAATCGCCCCTGCAATTAAGCCAGCTTGCAAGCGAACAGATAATCTTGGGGCAACAGCTTTTCCAATTAGGTCATGAGAAAAAATAACAGTCTTTGCTAAAATATTTTGTACAACAGCAGAAATTAGTCGTGTTAATTGCTGTGGATCTTCACCATCAACCATTCTATCGACCAAAACCTTAGTTGCACCATATTCTCCCAAACAAGTTAAAATTTCAGAAGATGCTTTTCCATTTGTTAAGACCACAACCTCATTTCCGAGTTTTTTGGCATAAGTAACAGTTTCTAATGCTGCCTTAGAAAGCCCGTTTGATGAATTTACGTATACTAAAATCATTTTTTCTTTTTTTAAATATTAAATAACTTTTGCTTCATTGTGTAATAATTCTACCAACTCATCCATATTCATCGGATCAATTAATTTAACGGCAGATTTAGAATTCGGAACAGAATAGGAAACAAAACTTGTTAATTCATCCGCAGTAACTGGAGGCAATACTGTCAGAGGTTTTGTTCTTGCCGCCATAATTCCTCGCATATTTGGAATTCGTTGTTCTGCCATTCCCTTAGCACAAGATACTACAGCAGGCATTGCTACCTCAACAACTTGAAGGCCACCAATAATCTCTCTTTCTAAAGAAAGAGACGACCCGTTAATATCTAATTTTGAAGCTTGTGAAATTAATGGAAAATCAAGAATTTCAGCAATCATACCAGCAACCTGAGAGCCATTGTAATTTATTGTTTCTTTTCCAGTAAGAATTAAATCAAAAGCATTTGTTCTAGCATAATTAGCAATTTGTGCCGCTGTAAAGTATGCATCTTTTGGATCTGCATCAATTCGGATAGCATTATCTGCACCAATGGCAAGTGCTTTTCGCATGATGGCTTCATCAGCAGAAGAACCAACGGTAATGATTGTAACATCTGCGTTTCCAGCTTCTTTTATTTCAAGAGCACGAACTAAAGCATACCATTCATCATAAGGATTTATGATATACTGAATACCATTTTCATCGAACTTCGTGTTTTGCTCTGTAAAAGCAATTTTAGAAGTTGTATCTGGTGCTTTACTAATGCAAACTAATATTTTCATGTATTTTTTTTATTTGCAAATTTACTGAAATATATCACAAAATATTGCAGAAATATTTCATTCCAAAAGCCAAAAATCCAATAGGAATTTAGTAGCAATTTAGCCGTTAACATATAAGTTATTTTATTTCTTTAAACTTTTATTGAATCTTTTTTTATTTATTTTTAAGAGCTTAATTAATTGATTTACAACAACTAAGTAAATTTTAACCAATTACAAACGACTAATATTCGACACTAAATGACAAATAACCGAATATCGTTTTTGACTTATCCAACCTTTGCATCGTCGAAATCAGAAAACAGTATTTGATTGGTGGCAAAATTAAATTATTACAAACTTTTAAAAAATTAACAACATGAATGCACTGCGAAACAAAGTGAACTTGATTGGAAGATTGGGAGCAGATCCTGAATTAGTAACATTTGAAACGGGAAAAATCTTAACCCGCTTTACACTTGCTACGAAAGAAGATTTCAAAGATAAATCTGGCGAATGGCAAAACAACACACAATGGTACAACATCAATGCCTGGGGAAAAACGGCTGAACGTGTAAAAAAAGCACTAAGCAAAGGAAATGAAATAATACTAGAAGGTCGAATTGTAAACCAAACCTACGAGACTAAAACTGGGGAAAAACGATACAGTACAATCGTGGAAGTATCGGATTTTTTACTGCTTTCACAAAAAACAGAAAAAGAAGTAGTTCAGACAAACAAAATAAATAAATAACACTATGAATCACGTAAATTTAATTGGCAAAGTAAGTTCTGAGCCACAATATATTGAGCTTAAAACAGGGCGTAAAATCGCAACCTTCACGATGTCGACAAAAGAAATGTATTTAGATGCCGAAGGAAACACGAAAACACGAAATAACTGGCACCTTCTAACCTGTTGGGGTCGCTGGATAAAAGTAATAGAAGAACTCGGTGAAGTCGGATCAGACTTAGCAGTTGAGGGAAAATTAGTGAGTCGATTTTATAACTCTAAAGGAGCGAGAAAAATTATTTCTGAAATTGAAGTAAACGATTTAATCATTTTATAACACATTAATCTAACGAGGATCGATGTTGAATGGTAACTAAAATCAAGATGCATCGGTCCCTCTATATATACAAACAAACAATTTTATTTTTATGACAACAATTAGAAATTATGTGACCTTGGTCGGAAATATTGGATCAAATACACAAATCACAAACTTTGAAAACGGCAAATCTGTTGCAAGATTTAGTTTAGCAACACAAAAAACCACCCGAAAAAATGATGGAAACTACACAAACCTTGTGGAGTGGCATCGAATATTTGCTTGGGGAAACATGGCACAATTCATAGAAAAATATGGCGAAAAAGGAAAAAAAGTAGCAATTCATGGCCGTTTGGTTAATCGCTCGTATTTAAACCCAGAAGGTAAAAAAAGAAATCTGACTGAAGTCGAAGTACGACAAATTATTGGGCTATAAACCAAAATTAATAAGTAAAGAAAGGCTATTTTTCAATAGCCTTTTTTAGTTTAAATTAAATCTTGTTTATAGATTTATATGCCTTTGTAAATGCTCTAAAATTAGGATTAAATAAGTTCTCTTTATTGTATTGAAGAGGAAGTTCATCAGTAGTTTCAACTGAGCCTCCTAAAGCCTCAAGTATTGCTTGACCAGCTGCGATATCCCATTCCATAGTTGGTGCAAAACGGAAATAAACATCTGCTTTTCCCAATGCTAAATCAAAGAATTTCAATGCAGAGCCTTTTTGTAAAAACCGAAATTCTAAATTTGATGATTTCAAGGTAGTTATCAAATCATCTTGTGCTCTAGAAGGGTGACTTCGTGATCCAATTATAACTAGCGGATGATTTATCTCAAAAGAAGGTAGGATTTTTTTCCATGACGTAGGATTTTCTAAATCCTCAAATTTTAAGATATAAACACCCGTTTCCTTTGAACCAAAAATCACTTCCTCATTAACTGGCGAGGCAATTAGACCAAAAATTGGTTTCCCCTTTTTAATAAGTGCAATATTTACAGTAAACTCACCATTTCGATTAACAAATTCCTTTGTGCCATCAAGCGGATCAATGCACCACGATTCATCCCAAGAAATACGCTCGGAAAAAACTAGTGGACTCGATTCTTCTCCCGTTATTGGAATAGACAAGGGATCTAAAAAGGAGTGAATAATTCGTGTTGATTCTAAATCTGCTTTTGTTAATGGTGAACCATCATCTTTTATATAGGTCTCAAAAGGACTAGAATAGATTTTCATTATTGCTTTTGAAGCTGCAATTGCCGCAGACAAAGCTGTAGAATACTTATCGTCTAAAAGAAGCACTTAGAGATTCATTTCTGGAACGACATCTGGAACGACAAGGTCGCCATCAGTTTTCGAAATAATTTCCTCAACGCTAACGCCAGGAGCTCTTTCAAGCAGATAAAACTTTCCGTCTTTAATTTCCAATACAGCAAGTTCCGTTACAACTTTCTTTACACAATTTACACCAGTTAAGGGAAGTGTGCATTGTTTCAAAATTTTAGACTCCCCTGCTCTATTACTATGTAACATTGCAACAATAATATTATCGGCTGAAGCAACTAAATCCATTGCTCCACCCATACCTTTTACCATTTTTCCTGGGATTTTCCAATTTGCAATATCGCCATTTTGAGAAACTTCCATTGCCCCAAGTACAGTAAGCTGTACATGCTGTCCCCGAATCATTGCGAAAGAAGTGGCAGAATCAAAAAAAGAGGCTCCAGGAAGAGTTGTAATCGTTTGTTTTCCGGCATTAATTAAATCTGGATCTTCTTCCCCCTCAAATGGAAATGGCCCCATTCCTAAAACCCCATTTTCAGATTGAAATTCAACTTCTATTTCTTGAGGAATATAATTTGCAACTAAAGTTGGTATTCCAATACCTAAATTCACATACCAACCATCTTTAAGTTCTTGAGCGATCCGTTTTGCAATTCCTATTTTATCAAGTGCCATATCTTCCCTTCTAAACTTTTTGACGAACAGTTCTTTGCTCTATTCTTTTTTGAAATTTTTCGCCTTGAAAAATCCTTTGAACAAAAATGCCAGGTGTATGAATATCATTGGGATTTAGAGTTCCTGCGGGAACTAATTCTTCAACTTCAGCAATTGTAATTTTTCCTGCCATTGCCATAAGAGGATTAAAGTTTCTGGCGGCGGCCTTAAATATTAAATTCCCTTCAGTATCCCCCTTCCAAGCTTTTACTATAGCGAAATCTGCTGTTAGTGCTAACTCCAGAATATGAGGTTTACCATTAAAAATTCTTACTTCTTTCCCTTCAGCAATCTCTGTTCCAAATCCCGCTGGTGTAAAAAAAGCAGGGATTCCAGCGCCCCCGGCTCTGCATCTCTCTGCTAAGCTTCCTTGAGGAATTAAATCAACTTCCAATTCACCAGATAACATTTGCCTTTCAAATTCATCATTTTCTCCGACATAACTTGAAATCATTTTTTTTATTTGTTTTGTCTGTAGTAACAAGCCCAATCCAAAATCATCTACACCAGCATTATTAGAAATACAGGTTAAATTTTTGACTCCCATTTTTACAAGATGAAAGATTGAATTTTCAGGAATACCACACAAACCAAAACCACCAAGCATTAGGGTCATATTATCTTCAATTCCATTAAGTGCTATTGAAACATTTCCTACAACTTTATTCATCTTTTTTAAAATTCAAAAGGGATTTCAGATTCGTCTACTGATTCAGGCATCAAAATTTCAGTACAATCGTATGCCAATGGATCATAGTCTAATGGTATTGGAAAATCTCGAGTTGACAAGCCAATATCTGGGTCTTTGTATACTTTTTCCATATAGTACCCATAAATAGGCAAGGCCATTCTAGCACCTTGACCATAATTCATGCTTCTAAATCTTACGGCACGATCTTCAGCTCCAACCCAAACACCAGTAACTAAATTAGGAGTAATTCCAATAAACCACCCATCTGAATTATTTTGAGTTGTTCCAGTTTTCCCAGCAGTAGGAGGATGAATATTTCCAAATTTAGCACTACGCAAACTAGAACCTGTTCCTCCTTCAATAACACCTCTCATCATTTTTAAAATTTCATAAGCTACCGTTGAATTAAGTGCTTGTTGCCTATCTTCACTTGCACTATAAAGGACTTTTCCATTTCTATCTGTAATACGTTCAATAGAGGTTGGACGAACATAAATCCCATTATTTGGGAAAATACATTGTGCAGCTACTAGCTCATAGAGAGATAAATCCATTGATCCCAAACACATTGCCGGAACGACATCATTTGGATTAAGTGTTATGTTTGTTTTCCTTAATAATTTTTCAATTTGATATGGTCCGCCAACTTTTTTGGAAGGATTAAAATCTCCCATTCTTGCCATTACAGCAACAGTTGTAGGATTGGAAGATTGTGCTAAGCCCTGTTTCACTGAACCAGCTGCTTCGCCGGCAGGACAATACTGGCCAACGACTTTATTATCGTTGTCAACTAAATTAACACAATATTCTCCTGGAGAAAAAGTAGTGCATGGATTTACAACTTTCATCGATAATGCTGCAGCATATACAAAAGGTTTAATCGTTGATCCAACTTGTCTTTTCCCCAATCGAACATGGTCATATCCAAAATGCTTGAAATTTACACCCCCAACCCATGCTCTTACAAAACCAGTGGCAGGATCAATTGAAATTAAGCCAGCATGTAAAAAAGCTTTGTAGTAACGAATTGAATCATTAGGCGACATAATTGTATCGCGCTCACCTCTCCATGAAAATACTGTCATTTCAGCTGGAGTATCAAAATTTTTACTTATTTCACTTTCACTTGCTCCAAATGCTATTAATTTTTTATACCGCTCTGTTGATTTTCTAGCATTTCGCATAATTTGATCTACCATATTTTCCTCAATTGCATTTGCAAAAGGATAATTTTTTAAATTTCTATTGTTTTGATCAAATGCTGGTTGCAGTTCACCTTTAATATGGCGCTCTAGAGCATACTCTGCATGTCTTTGCATTGAAGGATTTATGGTTGTATAAATTTTTAATCCGTCACTATAAATATCATAGGGATTTCCATCCTCACGCTGATAAACAAAATTTCCATTTTGATCCTTTTTCATTAAAATATCTGTGACTTCTTTTCTCAATGACTCTCTAAAATATGGCGCCATCCCTTCTTTGTGGTCCAATGATTTATAATTTACAATCATTGGTAACATTTTTAATGAATCATACTCAAGTAAATTCATTTTATTTTTTAATGCTTCATTCTCTGACTTACTATTCCTTAGCCATTGAAAAAGAACTTGATTTCTTCTTTCAATTGCTCGCAATGAGTCTCTTGAGCGGAGTGAAGCAGTTTGTTCTACAGTAACATTTGCTAATGGAATTCCTTCTCTTTCTGCTACAAGTCTCGAATAATTTTTTATTTGATATGTATATGGATTATAAATAGTGGGGTTTTTACACATCCCAACTAACATTGCAGCCTCTGTTTTTGAAAGTTTCTTAGGAGTCTTATTAAAATAGACCCGAGCAGCATTTTCTATCCCAACTGCATTGTATAAAAAATCAAACTGATTTAAATACATTGTGATAATCTCCTCTTTCGTATATCGCTCTTCAAGGCGTTTTGCAATAATATTTTCACTCGCTTTTTCGTTAATTCGTCTGAATTTCCCTAAAAACCCTCCAATGTATGAATCAATACTCTTACCATTAGCACGGGCTAATTCTTCACGTTTACGCTGTTGAAGTGTAAACAAGAGTTTGGCAAGTTGTTGAGTTATAGTAGATGCTCCTCCTGAATTACCAAAACTAGAGATAGATCGCATTAAAGCCCAAAAATCTACTCCTGAATGCTCCAAAAAACGTTCGTCTTCCGTTGAAATTAAAGCATCGAAAACATAAGGAGAGATATCTTTATATTTTGCACTTGTACGATTTACCTGCCAGAATCGACCAATAACGGTATCTTCTTTAACGCTTTTTTTTGCTATAATCAAGGATGCTTGTAACTCTGGCGGATTATCTAACATCTCAACAGGCGGTAAATTATCTTCAGATTGCAATAAGAGAAGTCCGGAAACGAAAATAAAAGGCAATAGCATAACAAACCAAAAATAAATAGTAAACTTCTTATGCAATTCTGGAGGCACTTGGTGGTTTAGATTTTTCATGGTCTTATATTTCCTTCTATTCTAGTTTTTTTATTGGCATTACAGAAGGTATAAAATTAATAATTAACTCAATACATCTTTACGTTGACTATCAAGTTTTAAAAGAATAAATATCATTATTGAAAATGACATCATTGAAGAACCTCCATAACTAAAAAATGGTAATGGAATTCCAATTACCGGAGCAAATCCAATACTCATTCCAATATTAATGGCAAAATGATAAAACAAAATCATAGCTACACAATAAGCATAAATCCTATTAAATGATGATCTCTGACGCTCAGCGATAAAGATAATTCTAATAAGCATAAACAAGTATAAAGCAACTAAAAAAAGTGTTCCTATAAAACCCCATTCTTCAGCAAAAGGACAAAAAATAAAATCTGTTTCACTCTCAGGAACATGATTGCTTTCTACGCTAGAAACGGATGCTTTGTTATATCCCTTACCAAAAAAACCTCCTGATCCAACTGCAGCCATAGCTCGATTTCTATTATAATCTTTTCCATTTGGATCCTCTCGCAAACCAAGAAATAATTCTATTCGATCTTTTTGATGAGGCGCCAAACTTCCAAATCCAGCATCAACAGTATAAGAAAGACCACCGCCAAGAACTAGACCTAAAAGAATGACTGCAGAAACTCTAGATCTATCTCGCTTCGAGCCAAATTGCCGAATAAAAGCAATTCCAATAATTGATAAAATAATAAGGGAAAAAATAACATACATAGAACCAGATACCTTAAAAGGTAAAAAGTAAAAATCGGTCTCTTCTTGCTGAAGAAGTAGGGTAATTATACTTAAAAAAAGTATGACAAACAAAATTGGAATAAAATGACTTCCAACCCATGTATATTTAAATCTAAATCCCGGAACTTTATTAATAATAGAAAGAATAAGTGGGTCAAAAGTTAGACCTTCCCTATACATAACAAATAAAAAAGAGGTGAAAACTACAAATGTTCCAGCATCTGGTTGAAGTAATATTAGAATCATCGGAACAAGTATAATTGCAATTGCTCGAGAAACAGAGGCGATAGTTTGTTGCTTCAAACTCAGTTCACTAATGTACTTTGCTATAAGAAGTGAAGATGCAATTTTTGAAAATTCTGCTGGCTGAATACCCATTGAACCAATACCAATCCACGCTCTAGCTCCATTAATTGCTGGCATAAATAATACAATTACTAACAATATTAAAGTAAAAAGGTAAATTGGAAAAGCAAATTTTCGGTAAATGTCTGAATCGATTAAAAAAACAAGTAAGCCCAAAAAAAGAGAAATTCCAATCCATATACTTTGTTTTCCATACTGCTTATCTAAATCGAATAAACTTGGATCCTCTGGTGTATATGCAACTGAATAGACTGTTGCTAAGCCCATAATAAGCATGAGCAGGAATGAAATAAATAAGGGCCAATCAAGATAAGATATCAAATTCTCTTCTTTTCTCATTCTGGAATTTCTTTTAAATTTGATAATTTGGCCTCTATAATTCTTTTTTCTTTATCCTTATCCTTAATTTTTCTATTTAAATATTTTTCAATAACAAGACTTGCAATTGGAGCAGCCCATGTGCCACCAAAACCAGCATTTTCAATGAAAACTGCTATTGCAATTTTTGGATTATTCTTTGGTGCAAAAGCAATAAAAACAGAATGGTCTTGGCCATGTGGGTTTTGAACTGTACCAGTTTTTCCACAGATGATAATATCATCTAATCTAGCAGATCTAGCAGTCCCACCATTCTCATTTACAACTCTTCTCATACCTTCAATTACAGGGGCAAAATGTTTAAGTCCAACCATCGTTTTCTTTCGAATTTTAAAATTCGAAAGTGGACCTTTACTCCCAATTGATTTTACAAAATGTGGTGTATAATACCAGCCTTTATTTGCAATTATAGCAGCGATATTTGCCATTTGTAATGGAGTTAATTTAACCTCCCCTTGACCAATTGAAATTGATCGAATAGTTGAAAATGCCCACTGATGATGACCATACCATTTATCATAGTACTTGGAATTAGGAATTACTCCTGGTCGTTGACCAGAAACATCTGTTTCTAAGACCTTCCCTAAACCAAAGCTCGACATATATTTGTACCATTTATTCAATCCTAATTCAGCATCAATATTGCTATTTTTTCTAAGTTTTTGCTGTATTATTCTCCTCATAACTGCATAGTAATATGGATTACAAGAAAATTGTACCGCTTCAGAAATATTACTTGCATGATGCCCGGGATGACAGCCGACAAGACTTTTATCGCAAGGAAAACTTGAATTTGGAGTTATCACACCTTCTTGTAAAGCAATTAATGACTGAACCAACTTAAAAATAGATCCAGGAGGATATTCAGCCTGTAAAGGTCTCGGAAAAAGGGGCATATTTGGATCTAAAACTAACTTAGGATAATTCATTCTAATATTTCTTCTTCCTACTAATAAGTTTGGGTCAAAGGAAGGAGCTGAAACCATAGCTAAAATCTCTCCACTTGAGGGTTCTATCGCAACAATTGATCCTTTTTTATTTTGTAATAATTTTTCGCCATAGGCTTGAATTAACATATCCATTCCTAATTTCAAGGGTTCTGCTTGCTTGGCTATTGTATCAAATTTACCGGAAGCATAAGATTCAATTGTATTATTTAATGCAGAGGTTACAACATATTTTACACCTTTTCTTCCCCTTAAATCCTTTTCATAAAAACGCTCTATTCCTGAACGTCCTATATTATTGCCTGGTTTATAAAATTGGTCAGCATCGACTTCTTCTCTTGTTACCTCAGATAAATATCCTAAAATATTTGCTCCTCCTAGGTAAGGGTAATTTCGCATACTTGTAACTTCCTCATAAAATCCAGGAAAATTTTCAAGATGTGGAGCAATTTTAGAAACTTCCTCTAAGGTAAGTTCTTTTATAAATGGATAAGCACGGATTTTTTGGTAATTAGCAGTGCGTTTTCCGGTATTTGGATTTTTATATCTACCCTCACCATCAACAATTTCTTTAAATCTATTTCTAACCTCTTCAACAGTCCAACCAATCAAAGTTGCAAATGCTGCAGTATCTAAATTTTTAATTTTATCTTCAACCATCATTAAATTAAAATAGGTTCTATTTGAAACTATTTTCTTTCCATTTCTGTCAAAAATAACGGCACGAGCAGGCGTGATTTCTTTTCGTTTTTCTGCGATTTGCTGCGCTCTTAATTTCCATTTATCGTCAATTACCTGCATATAAAAAATACGGATAATATAGCTAAACCCTACAATTGCAATGAAGAAAGTCAATACATAACGGCGAGCATCAAAATTCATTTCGGAATAACTTTTTTAATCATAAGAGTTTGAAGTACAACAGCAAGAATAAACGAGATTATAACACTAAAAAATGTATTTTGAAGAATTAATAAAAATTCATTCATCCGAAATATTTCAATTAAAAAAAACCAAAAATGATGAATGAGTAATAAATTACCATAGGTTAAAATAAACCATCTAAGACCCATATCGTCTATAGAAGCTTGTTTTAAAGGATCATAACCATCCCGAGGGGCAAAAAAATTAAAAATAATTGGTCTAAAAAACGCCATCATTAATAAAGATGATGCATGCAAACCGAACGTATTTGAAAAAATATCAATTGATAAACCTAAGAGAAATGCATATAATAATAAACTAAGGATGCCAATGTCAAAAGGAAGTAGCATTATGAATAGTGGATAAACCATCATGTGGATTCCAAAACCAAATTCCAATTGATTAAAAATCAATACCTGCAGAAACCACAATAAAATAAAACGAATAATATGTTTTGTTACTGCATTCATTTTTTGGGCTGTTTATTCTTCCTCATCATCTGGGATATTTTCTTCAATATTTTTTTGTTCTTCAATCATCAAATTCTTTACTACATATACTCTTTGAATAGTTCTAAAATTCTCGGAAAATTTTACAACAACATCCCATAGCGGTTCTCCTTCAATTGGATTTATTTTCTCTACAACACCAACTGCTAAGCCCCTAGGAAAAATCCCTGACCCACCTTTTGTGACAACTTTAGATCCTTTTTTAATTCTTAAATCATTTGAAATTCCAGAAATTGATCCTCTTCTTGCATCTCTTCCACTCCATTTTAACAAACCAAAAAGCCCAATCGGCTCAATTGTAACGTCAATATTGATATCTTTTGTTAAAACACTTTTTACAACTGAGTAATGCTCACTCGTATTATGGATAACACCCACAACTCCTTTATCAGAAAAAACACCTAAGCCCCTATAAACTCCATGTTTCCGTCCTATATTTAATGTAAAATAATTATTCCTTTTACTCACTGTTAAATTAATCACAGTTGCAGGAATATAAGTATATTGTTGCTGAAAAATTGTATCATTTACTTTTACAAAACCTTCTTCAAGTTTATACAAACTCATTTTCAGCTTATTTCGAAGTCGAATATTTTCTTTTTGAAGCGCTAAATTGTTTTTAGATAAGTTAAAATGCTTTGTTAAATCATTTTCTAACTTAAGAAATTCTCCTGTTAATAATGATGCTGTTGTTAAGTATTGATTTCTTGGAAATGAAAGGTAATTAATGTATAACGTAAGTGAAAAGACTTGCAGAAGTGCGAACAATAAAAAAACACGAAAACGCCTAAAAAAGGCAAACAAATTGCGCATGTTCAAAGATAGAAAATGAACAAATTAAAATAACAAATTAGAAGAGAATAATATTAACAAATAAATCACTGTTGGAATTACTCCAAATCTTCTAATTCTAGGTTCTCATCCCAACTTCCTTCATTTTATTGCGGAGAGAGGGGGATTCGAACCCCCGTTACGTTACCGTAAACACGCTTTCCAAGCGTGCGCGTTCAACCGCTCTGCCACCTCTCCGAAAATTAAGTTTGCAAAAATAAGCAATTTAGAATGATACCGAAATTTATAGACCGTAAAGTAACATCCCGATTGTAAAATAAATGAAAAGGCCAGTTACATCATTTAAAGTAGTAATAAATGGACCAGTTGCAAGAGCTGGGTCAATCTTATAATGATTGAGTACCAGAGGAATAAGGGTTCCGATAACAGCCGCAAAAATAATTACAGTAAATAAAGAGATACTTACTACGAATCCAAGTTGGGCATTACCAAAGAAATACGCTATTACAAAAATGATGCTTGCCAATAACACGCCATTAAACAATCCCACTGCCGCTTCTCGCAAAAGTTTGTAAAAGATGTTTCCAAAATCTTTTGTGCCGCGAGCTAATGATTGAACAACAATTGCCGAAGATTGAACCCCAACATTTCCTCCCATAGCAGTGATTAAGGGGATAAAAAAAGCAAGCGCTGGAATTTGTGTTATACTTCCCTCAAAGCCAGAAATTACTTTAGCTCCTAAAGTCCCTCCCAACAAACCAATTATTAGCCACGGTAATCTTGCCCGAGCAACTCTCCAGATACTTGCATCACGCTCAATTGGCTCAGTAATACCTGTTGCTAATTGGAAATCTTTATCCGCTTCTTCCTTTATGTAGTCTACAATATCATCAAGTGTAATTCTTCCAACTAATTTATTTTGATAGTCAACAACTGGAACAGAAACCAAGTCGTATTTCTCCATAACAGCCGCAACTTCTTCAGCAGAATCTGAGGTATTTACAGAAATGATGTTTTTGGACTGATATAAATCAGCAATTTTGGTTTTTACATTTGAAAAAAGTAAGCGCTTAAGCGACAAAACACCAAGTAAGCGGTTTGAATCGTCTACAACAAAAATATTGTACACTTTTTCTACATCTTCAGCTTGTTTTCTCAATTCAACAATCGTTCGATTAACAGGCCAATCTATGTGTGCTTGCAAGAATTCTTTCTGCATTAATCCACCAGCAGTATCCTCATCATAATTTAATAAATCAACGATATCTTCTGCTGCTTCATCGTCATCCATTTGAGAGATAACCTCCTGAATTTTATCTTCGGAAAGCTCACCTAAAATATCTGCAGCATCATTTGAGTCTAGGTTTTCTAATTGATCAGCAATTTCTTTAATTGAAAGAGAGGAAAGGAATCGATCCCTAACTTCCTCATCTAATTCCATTAAAATATCTGCTTGTGTATCTTCGTCTACTAGGAAATAAATAAATTTTGCCTCTTCATTGCTTAATTTATCCAAAATCTCAGCGACATCTGCAAAATGCAGGACAAGTACATTCTCTTGAATCCAAAGTGTCTCCTGCTCCGCTATTTTTTGACGAAGAGTTTCAAGAAAATCTTTGGTTAGTTCGAAGCGCACGGTTGAATATTTTTTCGCAAAGATAGGGAATTGAATAGACTTTATCGCCTTATTAACAAACTGTTAATCATGACAAAGTCCTTGAACTACATGAAATGTATCGTGTGCAGCAGTAATTTTCTTTTTTAAAATAGCATTGCTTGCTTTTTTATTACTCAATTTATTGATTTCAATACATTGCTTTTCAAGTTGCTTTAATGCTATTTTAATTGCGGACTTATCCAAGGATTTTGGGGAAACTGATGCCGCTAGTAAACTACTTTTTGCCATCAACTCTGCACTTCTTTTCTTCAAAGGTTCAAGATTGTCTACTTCAGCAGGGTGAAAAGTTTGAGCCATGACCTTATGAAATTCTTTTAATTCCATCCAATTATCTTTTTCAATTTCTACTAATAACGGGTCGTTCAAAGCCGCAGCATATTTTTGTGAGACAAGACCCCAGTCAACTAAATTCCAAATAGCCCCAAGGTAATCACCGCGTTTATTTTGGTATTTCAAGTAATAGGCATGTTCCCAAACATCAATGCAAAATATGGGAATACCTCGTTCTTTTGTAATGTCCATAATAGGGTTATCTTGATTTGCTGTTGAAGAAACCATGAGTTTTTTATCTGGCGTTACACTCAGCCAAACCCAACCTGAGCCAAAGCGAGTTGTTGCTCCTTGATTGATTTTTATTCGTAAACTATCCATGGATTTAAATTGCAAATTAATTGCAGCCGCTAATTCTGCACTAATAACGCTTTGAGAAGCTGTTGGAGCTAAAATATCCCAAAATAAGGAGTGGTTAAAATGTCCCCCTGAATTATTTCTCACAATATCAGATCTGAAGCTTGCATACATCAATAAATCATTCATGGAAAGCGCCTCCATTTTTGTGCCCGCAAGTGCTTTATTTAAATTGGTAATATATGCTTGATGGTGTTTTGCATGATGAATCTCCATAGTTTGCGCGTCAATCCAAGGCTCATAAGCATTATATGCATATTTAAGAGCTGGTAAAGAATAACTTTGGGAAAAAGATTTTAGAGAAAGAAATAAGCACAAAGTGTAAAACAAGAATTTCATATGTAATAATTTTAGACAAATTTACATCAAATTCACTAAACAAATAGCGAAAAAAGGTGCTTACATATTCTGTAAATCAACTAAGCGCATTGCAATGAATGCTTTTAAAACACGCTCACCAACTTCTGGTACCTCCACATGAATTAAATATACACCTGATGCTACTGGAATATTTTGATGGTTGGTCAAGGTCCAATCTTGCGAGGTAATCGGACTATCTTTTTTGAAAGAACGGATCAATTTTCCATTTGAAGAATAAATCCTAATGGTACATTTTTCCGGTAAATTCGTGATCTTTACC
>JBILPT010000043.1:0-10962 GCA_044373675.1 Crocinitomicaceae bacterium
AGTTCAATCCCTTCAGCTTTTTTAGTTGATGGTACAGGAAAAATTGTTGCCAAAGGAAATGAACTGAGAGGAATCAATTTACACATTGCTATCGACAAGCTCGTAAAGAATTAAAATTAGTTTATATTCTATCGAGCGTATACGCTATTAATTTTTGCATTTCAGCTTTGGAATCACTTGAAAATTCAAGGTTTGGTCTATTTGCAATCCCCAAACAAATTGTTGCACATTTATGACCAAGTTCTTTCCCTAAAGCAAAAAGAGCTGAGCTTTCCATTTCAAAATTTAAAATTTTCAGGTCTTTCTCGATAAATTTAGCAAGCAATAAATGAATATCTTGGGTATGGGTTGGAATCCTTAAAGTTCTGCCTTGTGGACCATAAAACCCAGAACTTGTTACCGTAATTCCAATATGTGTATCTTTTGAACTTAAACGACTTACTAAATCTTCGTTTGCACTAGAAAAATAAGTTTGAATAGACTTTGGCAGATATAAAAAATTATTAATTTTTTGTGCTAAGTCAAGTTCAAAAGCACTGAAGTTTATTTTATAAAAATGAGCTACATTATCAAAACCGCAAGCATGACTAGAAAGAATATAAGAATGTACTGGAATGTTTTCTTGTAAAATTCCACACGTTCCAATACGAATTATCTCTAAACTAATTTTTTCTTCTCGCTCGATTCTATTCTCTAAATTAATATTGACAAGTGCATCCAATTCATTAATTACAATATCAATATTATCAGTTCCAATTCCGGTTGATATAGCAGAAATTCGTTTTCCTTTGTATATTCCTGTATGGCAAACAAATTCTCGATGCTGTGACTTATGTTCAATCTTTTCAAAGAAATCTGAGACCATTTGAACACGATCTTGATCTCCAACAAGAATTATTTTTCGGGATAAGTCATTTGGGGATAATCCAAGATGATATACTTGTTTTTTAGAATTTAGAACCAATTCAGTATCTGCGTAATATCTCATACTGCTAAAACAGACTTCCAAATACTTTTACAAGAATATCTGAAACACGCGCTATAGGGTCTTTGCGAATTTTATTTTCTTCGACTTCTACTAGATAAAACAAACCATCTATTGCTTTTTGGGTAATATAAGCATCTAAATCTGGATTTAATTTTTGACCACCAGATAAACTCATTGCAGAATTATATCTTGTAATTATTGGATTCCAATATGCTGTTAGCTGTACTTTAGTAGTTGCTTCTTTTACAACAGGAGCAAATGCTATAACTAATTGATTCGAAGTTTGGCTTTTTAAAAATTTAGTCGCTGCACCTTCACCATCTTTTAAAATTGAGAAGCCATCTGAAACAGACATATTTTTTATTGCATCAATAAAAATCGGTAGTGCTTTTTTTGTGGCTTCTTCTGCGGCACGATTCAATGTTTCCTCAAAAGTTTCAACTTGCTTCGAAAGACCAAAATTCAAAGCTTTTTCACGAACTTTAATAGCATCAGGAGGAAAAGGTAAGCGAATTATATCATTCTTAAGAAATCCATCAGTTACTGAACTTAAATTAACTGCATTCTTAATACCAACATTCAGAGCTTCTTTTAATCCTGAAATAACTTCCTCATTTGTTAAATCAATTTCGTAATAATTGATAGTATGCTTTGTACTTTTATCATCATACAAAAAACTACAGAAAAAAAGAGTAATTGTAAGTAAAAAAGACAGTAATTTCATTAGTTAACGAATTACATTAATTAATCCTATTCTTTGTTTTTTATCATCATTATCCAAAGCCTTATAAGAAGCTTTCCAAATATAGGAGCCTGCTTGTACTAAAGAACCATTAAAATAACCATCCCAAGAAGCTTTAGTATCAATTGTTTCCCAAATTACTTCACCCCAACGGTTATAAATTTGCAAATTAAAATTTACAAGATCAATCCCTTCAATATAAAAAAGCCAAGATTGATTGTGTTCATCATTATCAGGAGTAAACGAATTTGGAGCATAAAAAATAATATCCGGAACAATTTCTATTGTGAGCATTGTTGAATCCATACATCCTTCACTATCTATAACCTTTAAATAAATTTCATAGTTTCCAACCACACCTTCAGGATAAGATATAAAAGCATTATCTCCATTACTTACTATATTAGAGGCACCATTGCTTGACCAAAAATAACTTGAAATATTCCCAAATGAGACATCATTTGTTTGTATTGTTGTTTCAAACCAAGTTGCTGGATTTTTTGAAATCGTGAAATCTGCAATTGGAAGTGGAGTAACCTCTACAATATTTTGAATTTGAGAGGTATAAATACATCCATATATTGATGTTACAATTAAGTCAAGACTGTAAATACCAGGGTATGAAAATGAAGCTGATAAAGAATTTAAATCAGTTGTATTAGTTGTAAAGCCATTAGAAAAAGTATAATTCATAGTTGCAATTTCTTCTCCATTTAAAGAAGTATTTGAGAATATGAAATCTCCTGGTAAACATTTTTTAGAATCATCAGGAGTTGCAATAGGAATTATTGGAGTTGGAAATGAGATTGTAAGGCATTCTAATGGGTGAAAAGGTGAGCCACACTGCTCTGTTAATGTTATACAATATTGAGTTCCGCTATTTATTGGATCTACCAAAATAGTTGAACCGTTTCCAATTGGAATTCCATTTTCTGTCCAAGTAAATATATAGGGACTAGAACCGCCAGTTCCAATTGCACTTATGTTTATAGCTGATTCAGAACAAATCATTGAGTCTTGTGTAACAAATGAAATCGCTAGTGGTGATGGTTCATTAATACTTAATGAAATGTTATCGCTGCAACCAAAAGCATCTGTCACTGTTATTGTATGAGGACCTACACCTAAATTGTTGGCAGAATTTAAGATGGAATTTGATGCGCTCCATTGATAGAAATAAGGAGCAGTTCCCTGAACAACATTAATAGTTGCACTTCCATTTGAAATTCCGTTGCAATTTGCATCAATGACGTTACTAGTAGTCAAAATCATACCTGGAATTTCAGTTACAACTACACTAACAGTCCCTGTACATCCGGAAGGAGAATTCATAATACAAGAATAAGTCCCTGCGGTCAAGCCTGTTGCAGTTGCTGTTGTTTGACCGTTGCTCCAGGAATAAGTAATACCTACTGCAGAGGGGGTCATGACTGCTGTAGCTGTACCATCATTTCCTCCTGGACAAGAAACTAAAGTAGAAGAAATACTATACGTTGCAGGATTATCACCAACAACACCGCTACCAGTATATGGACAACCATTGGCATCTACCATTGTTAAATTATAGGTTCCAGCTGCTAAACCGCTGACAGTCTGTGTATTTCCAACATTCGGCGTCCATGTAAAAGTATATGGAGGTGATCCCGCTCCTGGATTAGCAGTAGCTGTTCCAACTCCTTGGGAACATATATCATTTGTAATACTGACATTTACAGAACCGCCTCCAGTGGTTAACCAAGTTGTATCATTAGTTACAGAGCCAAGACTTGCATTGCATGCGGTCGCTGATAAAAAATATCCAGTAGTCCCAGATGGAACTGGATTTACATTTAAAACTCCGTTGTTGTATGGAAAAGTTTGACCTAGAGTATTACTCCAGGCAAAATTTGTTCCTGCACTAGTAGCAATAACATATGGTATTTGGAGCATGGTGTAGGTTGCTGTATTAGTTGGAGAAGTTGGGGTAAAACGTCTACCATCTTGATTAGCTGACCATTGAGTATTATTTCTACCCGGAGTGATGTGAGCTAGAGTTCCTGGATTATTTTCTGAACCCTGAATAGCAAGCCCTGAGTTCCAAGTTGTACACAATGGTTTATTTCCAATATGTAATTCAAAAACATTTGTAGTTTCGTATAAAATTATGGCCATGTAATTACATTGTTGGGTACAACTGAACATGTAAATATTTTTGTATAAGACAACAAAGCGACGATTTGGGGCAGTACCAATAGACTGATACTGAATCTGACCTCCTAATGATGGATTAATATCTTGGTATGTAAGCATAATTGAATTCTTTGCAGCAGCAAAACCTGGATTAGGCAACTGACCAACACCATTTAATGTCCAAGGGCAATATCCGTTAGCATTGGCCATATTAAATGAGATTAAACCATTAGAACCAATTACACATTGAGTATAATTCTGACCGTAAAAGCTAAATGGAAAACCAATATTAACAGCATTAGACCATTGGTCATCTGATAAACTAACTTGAGACGGAGCATTGAGATAAGGGCCATTAGCTCCTACATTTCCGTTATTACAGTTATTAATTGTAACTGTTTGACCTGGACAAACATTTGCATCAATACCTAGACACAAATTAATAGACTGTGAAAATAAAAAATTGGAATTTAAAAACAGGAATGTTAAGATGCAAATAAAAAAATTGTTTTTCATGTGTACTTGATTTACTTTTTTTACTAACGATAATTTATATAAATGGTTGCTCGAATATAAAAATCTATTCAAATTTACTGAAAATAAATTTATAAAAAATTAGATGTCCTTCATTCTTCCACATAAATTCACTTCAAAGGTTTAAAATGTAATTTTTAAACTAATAATTTAATCAATAGTTTATTACTGAGTTTTGATGTATTTTCTACCGTTCTTGATATAAAGAGAATTAATTGAGTATGTTGCTATGTCTTTAATTTCTCTACCTAATAAATCATAGTATTTACCATTCATTAATGACGAATTTTGAGTTTGTTCAGTAAGGGATGCCGAATTACAGTCGTTAATATTCGTTCCTAAACGAACGTAATTCAAATTATTCTGGTCAACGAATGTGGCGATGTTTCCTTCACAACTAAATACCATTCGACTAACTAAGATATTTCCAAAATGGTAATCCATAGTAATTGTATCGTTAGACACGGAGTAATCTTCCGTTCCAGGAATATGATTACCATCTCCAGCCTCAAAGGTGTTGTATAAGGAATCGCAATTTCCTGCGGTACAATAATAGGTGAACCGTTCACCATTTTCAAAAATATAGAGCGTATTATCGAAGTTTGACATTTTCCATTTGCCTTCAATTGTGTTGTTTTGTGAGAATGTGTTAGTTGTCATCAATAGTAGTAGAACTCCTAAAAGTAATTTTTTCATCATTTTATTTTTTAAGTGAATTGATTTACGACCAATTTTTTAATGGGTTGCCTAATTGTAAATTTAAGTCAAATTTAATTAAAACAAAGATTAAAAAAATTAGATATACTTTAAACTTACTTGTAAATACGCATAAAGTACATTCTAAGTGTAAATTTGACACTAATAAATTATTCAAATTTAGTGAATTGAGAATCAAAAATCTTATCTACATTTGCGACGATTAATTTTAAAAAAAAATATATATGTCTAAAAATTATCATACAGAAATCGAGCAATTTATGAACAGTGTTCGATCAAAAAATTCACACGAAACTGAGTTTCTTCAAGCAGTGAAAGAAGTAGCAGAAGCTGTAATTCCGTTTATGGAAGAACACCCAAAATATAAATCTTTCAAAATTCTTGACAGAATTGTAGAACCAGAAAGAACTATTTTGTTTCGAGTTCCTTGGTTAGATGACAAAGGAGAGATTCAAGTAAACAGAGGTTATCGAGTAGAATTTAATTCTGCTATAGGACCATACAAAGGAGGTCTTCGCTTCCACCCTTCTGTGAATCTTTCAATTTTAAAGTTTTTAGGATTTGAACAAACATTTAAGAACTCACTAACAACATTGCCAATGGGCGGAGGAAAAGGTGGTTCTGACTTTGACCCAAAAGGAAAATCTGATAATGAAGTAATGAAATTTTGTCAATCTTTTATGACAGAATTATGCAGACACATCGGACCAGATACAGACGTTCCAGCAGGTGATATTGGTGTTGGTGGAAGAGAAATTGGTTATATGTTTGGTCAATATAAAAGAATACGAAACGAATTTACTGGAGTTTTAACTGGTAAAGGAAGAAATTGGGGAGGATCTTTAATTCGTCCAGAAGCAACAGGATATGGAACTGTTTATTTTGCTAAAGAAATGTTAGCAACAAAAAATGATTCATTTAAAGGAAAGATTGTTGCTGTATCTGGCTCAGGAAATGTTGCACAATATGCAACTGAAAAAGCAACGCAATTAGGAGCTAAAGTTGTTACATTGTCAGATTCTGAAGGATACATTTACGATTCTGAAGGAATTACGGCTGAGAAATTAGCTTTTGTAATGGAATTGAAAAATGTGAAGCGTGGTAGAATTTCAGAATATGCTACTAAATATCCATCTGCAAAATTTGTAGCTGGAAAAAGACCTTGGGAAGTAAAAGTTGATATTGCTTTACCATGTGCAACTCAAAATGAATTAAATGAAGCTGAAGCAAAAGCACTTATTGCAAATGGTGTAAAATGTGTAGCTGAAGGCGCAAATATGCCCTCAACACCTGAAGCAATTACAGCATTTCAAGCTGCTAAAGTTCAATTTGCTCCTGGAAAAGCATCCAATGCAGGGGGTGTTGCAACTTCTGGTTTAGAAATGTCACAAAATTCATTGCGTCTATCTTGGACAGCGGAAGAAGTTGATTCAAAACTTCACGGAATAATGGTTTCCATTCACACTGCTTGTGTTCAATATGGAAAAGAAGCAGATGGAACTATCGATTACGTAAAAGGTGCAAACATCGCAGGATTTGTAAAAGTTGCAGATTCTATGATCGATCAAGGGTTGGTATAATAATCATAACTTATTTACATAAATTAATGCCCTTTTCAGGGCATTTTTTTTTACAATTTTATGTGACTTTAAAAATAATTTTTAATTTTGTTTAGAATTATTCTAAATAATGAAAGAAGCACAAAATCATTCTCCTGAAGGACAACTAATACTTAATTGTAGTATATGCGATTGCTCCAAAAAGAAGAAATGTTGTAAAAAATATAAAACTAAAAATCATGCTTGCAAAAATTGTCCGAAATTTGACTAAAAAATAGTCATGAGGACGATAATCCTAGTTTTTACTTTTATTTATTTCAATTCATTTTCTCAAAATTTAGAAACCAAGGCAAATAGAAGTCTAGATCTTCTATCACTAACTACCTCCTACTCATATTTAAATTACGAACTTTTTCATGGGATTACATATACCCATCATTTCCCACTATTTTCTGCTTCTTTCGGATTACAGACAGCTGTTAAAACCTTGTATTCTGCTCAAAAGTTTTATCCAGAAACTAACTGTTCTTTTGTCTACCGTTTAATCGATAAGAACACATTTCAATTTGGACCATCAATTCAATACAACATGCGCAACCAAAAAGTAAAAGTTTGGCATCTATACAATGATCTTCTTCTTGGCTATAGCTTATTTTACGGGAAATGCATACAATTTTTTCATACTGCAGGAATTGGACCATTCTGGGAAACATTTAAGTCTGATAAAAATGAGAGTTATTTTATTAGAAGTACTAATTTCAACTTGAAAATCGGACTGAGTTATGCCTTTTAGACTGCTCTATTTTCTTGTTCTACTGCTTCTTTCTTGTTCAAAAAAAGAGGATTTTTCTGAAGTACAAGTTATAGGTCACGCAGGAATGGGACTTGAAATGCCAAATTCGATTTTCCACGACAATTCAATTGAAGCAATTGAGCTTGCGCTTACTATTCCTGGAGCAAATGGAGTTGAAATTGACGTTCAAATAGATTTAAATGGTCGTCTGTGGTTGTTTCACGATGAACTATTGAACGAAGAAACGAACGGGATAAATTGTATTTCAAGCAATACAAGTGAATACCTAAAAACTATACGATATAGTAGTTTGAAACAAGAAAAACTCGCAGAGTTGAGTCAAATTCCTTTTCACAATTTTGAAGATAAAAGATTTTTTTTAGATCTCAAAACATGGAATAAATGCTCAGAAAGTACTGTTTCTGCAGAAGATTTCAAAGCTGCCTTATTGGCGATAAATTTACCTAACAAGTGTAATATAATTCTCTCTGATCCAAGTTGGATTCCCTTTTTCATAGATGAATTCAATGTTTATTTTGCTAGTGATGATTTTCAAAATGCAAAAATAATTCTTACAGAAGAGCCAATGATAAAAGGGCTTATAATACGAAGTGCTGCCATAAACAAACTTCAAACAAATGAAATAATAGCACAAAATAAAGAAATATACTTATTTGAAATTCGCTCTCCAAAAGGTGTAAAAAATGCACTTCAAAAAAGACCTAGCGGAATTATTTCAGATGATTTAAGAGCAGCGATTAGTGCTGTTAGCTATTAATTCTAATCTATAAACTACCTGTTTAGTCTAAGTTTTACAATTTTATCCAAATACATATCAGTGTAATAATAAGCTAAAATTTGCTTAAAATCATACCCTTTACTTGCCATAATTATTGCTCCTTCTTGACATAATCCTACACCATGCCCATTTCCTTTTCCTTTCAAATAAACCATATTATCTTTGACTTGACAATTAAAAAAAGTAGATTTTAAATCAAATTCATCACGTAAATCTCTCAATGGTATTCCATAACGTGGATGAATAAAAAAAGCTAGCCTTTTTTCCTGAATAAAATTTGACATCAAAGCCATGGAACTTTCATCATTAATAGGAAAATTATATTTCTCGACTAAAAAATTTGACCATTTATCCAAGGGAATTTCTTTTTCCCAGTTTGCTTGCTTTGTTTTCCTACAAAATGTATCCTGAAAACTTTTAAAACAATCCATTTTCTCATTCCAAATATAATCTGTTTCACTTGTTTGTCCGCCGCAATTTGCATGAAAAAAAGTTGGATAATAGCTGTCATCTTTATATTTTATTACTAATGACCTAGTTGATTTAATAGCAGAATCAACTAAATTATTTGTATTTTTTCGGAGGCCATAGACTTGACAATGTGTAGTATTACACATGTTAAATGAATGATTCTCATGTCGTCGCCAATATTTCATGGCATAGGTTCTACTTATTACAGCTTGAACTTTATAATATTCTAAATCCAAATTTATTCCGGATTCAGAAACAACTACACTTTTAATGTAATCTTCGATATCCAGTGAATTTATAATATTCAAGCGCTTATCCACTACTGAGATTTCAAAATCTCCTTCAAAACTTATTTTTTTTAAGTTTGAATTTGATGATTGAATAAGCATTGTATTTTTACGCTGTAATTGTATCAATGAAATTTTAGATTGAGAAGAAAAGAATTTTTGATTTATGAAAAGTGACATTTGATTGCCTTCAATTATCTTAATATCAAGAATATCTTTAGGCGATATTTCTTTAACTGTAGAATCTGAAATTAATAAGTATTCGCCTGAAAAACTAGATAATTCTATTGATTCAAGAGACTTTTCAGTATGTAAGCCAACACGAATAGTTTGACTATTTACAGCAAAAAAGAAAAACGTAAAGCAATTTGCGATAAAAAATTTCATTTTGCTAAATATAAATTCTTTAGCATATCTTCAGCAACTCTTGAACTTGCTCCTTCATTTCCTAATAGTTCAATTAAATCATTGTAATCTTTATTCATTTGAAATGCTTTTTTTTCACCTTTTTTTATTTTTATTAATTCTCCAGCAATTTTACTAGCTGTACAATCTTGTTGAATAAGCTCTCTCACAATTTCTTTGTTTGCAATTAAGTTTACCAAAGAAATAAATTTGATCTTAATTAATTTTTTAGCTATAAAAAAGGAGATAAAAGAACTCTTGTAGCAAACAACTTGGGGTACTTTAAAAAGAGCAGCCTCAAGCGTAGCAGTTCCAGAAGTAACAATTGCTAATTCTGCATTTTGAAGTAAGTTATAAGTTTGATTTTTGACAAATAAAACCTCTTGAGTTTTAAACTTTTCATAATATGTTAAATCAAGGTTTGGTGCACAGGCTACAATTACAGTATATTCAGGGAATTGAGAACTTGCCGCTATCATAAGTGGTAATTTCCGTTCGATTTCTTGTTTTCTACTTCCAGGTAGAATAGCAAGTATAGGCCTTTTATTTTCTAATTCTAAACTATTGTTATTGAGTAATTTAAATTTATTTACTTCATCTAAAAGTGGATGTCCAAGATACGACACATTTAGCGAATGCTTCATGTAAAATTCTTTTTCAAAAGGTAAAATGCAATACATCCTTTCAACTGTTTTTTTAATTCGATGAATTCGTGATTCTTTCCAAGCCCAAATTTGTGGAGAAATGTAATAATAGACACAAATACCCCTGCTCTTTGCCCATTTTGCAATTCTCAAGTTAAATCCAGGATAGTCAACTAAAATTAATAAATCAGGTTTAAAATTCAAAAGATTTTCCTTGCACGAACGTATGTTTTTAAAAATCGTTCGTATGTTAAGCAGGACCTCTAAAAAACCCATAAAAGCGAGCTCTTTGATGTCTTTATCAATTATTACACCCTCATTTCTAAGTCTATCACCACCCCAAGCTCTAAACTCCAAAGAATTATTTTGTTTTTTCAATTCTGCAACTAAATTTGCTGCATGCAAATCACCAGAAGCTTCTCCAGAAATTATGTATATTTTCTTCAACTATACTTAAATTACAAAAACAAATTTACATAAATCATAAACGGGATAAAACACAGCATACCTAAAATAATCCCTCTCGTATATTCGTATTTTTCGCGGTTTAAGAACAGATAAAACCAAAGTAAATTGGAAATCAATCCCAAAGAAAGATATTTACTTGTATACTTTGGATCTGACCAAGCTAAGTCCCAATAGGAAGAAAAAGTAGCATATTGAGATTGAGACAAAACAAACAAAATGATAGGCATGAATACAAAAGGTGAACTAATTCCAATTAGTAATCCCAAAGTAATTTTTTGTGTCCACTTAATCTTCATAATTTCCATTTTTTAAAATCGTTCATAAGATTATATGCTGTTAAATCGAATTGCGTAGGAACTATACTCACAAAACCCTCTTTCATTGCT
>JBILPT010000059.1:0-3136 GCA_044373675.1 Crocinitomicaceae bacterium
TGCTGGTTGCCGAAGATTTGATACAGCTATTCGAGGATTTGGTGGTTGTCCAATGGCGAAAGATGATTTAACAGGCAATTTACCAACAGAAGATTTAGTAAGTTGGTTAAACGATTCTGGAATTAATCACCCAATTCAAACTGCAAATTTTAATACCGCTTTTGATTTTTCTTCAAGAATTTTTGAAACTTTGAATAAATAATTCACTTATTAAAGCATAAACTATAAAGATGAAAAAAAACCAGTTTTTAATTCCAATAGTAATCATCGTATTAGCTGCTCTTGTGACTGGGTATTTTTACACTAAGAAACCAGCAAAAAAGAAAGCTGATAAGCCAAAAGAAAAAACCGAAATTCAATTAATTGAAACCGATTTTAATGCAAATACTTTCTCAGGAACTACTGAGATTGAATTATTGAAAGAATTAGGTGTTTGCGATTCAACAGCTCCAAATGATAATAATTTAGATCGGCCTTCTTGTTCCCCTAGATTTTTTAGATTTTTTAATTATAAAAAAAATGCAGACTTACGTAATAACTTTATATTGCTGTTGCGATCTGGGGTAAATGGTTTCCCTGCTAGGCGCTTACTTATTTTTGAGAGAGAAAATGGAAAATTGGTTAAAACAAATGGATTTATTGGATACATTATTGAGAAAAGAGCAGCAAAAAATACACTTTATGATGACATTGTTATTCGATTTTACGAAAAGTACTATGAGCAAAAATATTTTTACAACTGTTTGTTTTCCTGGAAAGATCAACGATACGAGTTTGTTAAATGTGAAGCGATTAACGATATAGCAATAAAACCAGAAGTAGTAGATTCGGTTTCAATAGAGATAAATAAAACTTTACTTGAGAAACAGCTTGTTTTTTAAGGTGTTCAAAGATTAAAATTTCTCAAATGCCCCCAAACCAAATAATGCGAAATCGTATTTTGCGGGGTCAATAGAATCAAATTTACGAAGTACTTCTATGAGCTCTTCATTTGTTTTCCAATCATTCTGGGTTCTTTTAAGAATCCCTAATTTTCTGGCAATAGTTCCTGTATGCACATCTAGTGGAATATATAGTTCTGATGGAGAAATACTTTTCCAAATTCCAAAATCCACACCTTTTTTTGAATCGCGCACCATCCACCGTAAATACATAATTAAACGTTTGCAGGCAGAATTAGCATTGGGATTTGAAATATGCTTCTCAGAACGCGGAAGATGTGAAGTTTCCAAAAATAGCTGCCTGAAATGCGAAATATAATTTTTTACCCCCTTATCATTAAAATCCCCACAAAAAGCTAACTCAAGATTTCCTGTTTTGTAAATGGTGTGTAAGGCGTGAAAAAAGAATTCTAAATCAGAAGAATTAAAGGTGCGATGTACAAAATTAATTTGACTATTTTTTTTATAGTTCATTATAAAATCATAGGGTGAATTCCCCATTATTTCACATATTTTATTTCCATTAGAAATTATACTTTTTCGATTTCCCCAGGCGATTGTAGCAACTAAAAAACCGATTATTTCAATATCTTCTTTCTGAGAAAATTTATGTGGAATTTGAATGGGGTCGTATTCTAAAAATGCAGGATTCTCGTATTGCTCTGCCTTAAAATCAAGAAAATCCTTTAATTCAATTAATTCCATGTGGTAAAAATAGAACAATGTGAATTAAAGGATATCTTAAACTGATTTATTTATTCAACTTAATTTTAGAAATAGTAACTTTATGTCTTACTATTACTGCTGATCTAATGACCAATAATTTATTTATTTTATTTCTATTATTTAGCTTTCAGTTTTTTTCTCAAACTAAGAAGGAAAAAATAGAACAAAATATCATCACCTTGCACAAGAAAAAATTTGATTGGCTTATTTCAAAACAATATGATTCTTTATCAGCTTTATTTAATGACAATATTGAGTATATTCATTCGAATGGATGGATTGAAAACAAAACTGATATTATTGCTGATTTAAAAAGCGGAAAATTAAATTACAAGCGAGTAGACGTAAGCGAAGCAAAAGTTCGTCTAAGTAAAAATGTTGCAATTCTTACTGGAAAAGGTGTATTTTTTGTTACGATGGATAATAAAGACCTTGAAATCAAATTACTCTATTCTGAAATTTACATAAAGGAAAAAGGAAAATGGCTTTTGACTCATCGTCATGCAAATAAATTGCAGTGATTTTTAAATAAAATTACCGTCTTGCATTGATAAAGTACGATCAGCCATTTTTGCTAAGTCTTCATTATGCGTTACTATTACAAAAGTTTGCTTGAATTCATCACGTAATTCAAAGAATAATTCGTGGAGTTCCTTTGCGTTCTTTGTATCTAGATTTCCAGATGGTTCATCTGCAAATATTACTTTAGGTTTATTTATCAAAGCGCGACAAACTGCAACACGTTGTTGCTCTCCGCCTGATAATTCTGATGGCTTATGATCTTTTCTTGTTTCGATTCCTAACCTAAGCATTAATTCTAGTGCAAGTTTATCGGATTCAGCTTTTGATTTCCCTCCAATCATTGCAGGTAAAGAAATATTTTCAATAGCAGAAAATTCTGGAAGTAACTGATGAAATTGAAAAATAAAACCCAGGTTTTGATTTCGGAAATGCGCGAGTTTCTTTGCGCTCAGTTGAAAAGGGTTAATTCCATCAATTTCTAAAATGCCATTGTCAGGATTATCTAAGGTTCCAAGTATTTGAAGAAGAGTAGTTTTACCCGCTCCAGATGAACCTACAATTGATACAATTTCAGCATTATCAACCATAACGTCTACGCCTCTTAAAATGGGGAGTTCACCAAACGACTTAACAATACCGCTTGCTTTTAAAATCATGGTTTCAGGTTTAAATTATGTCCCATTTTATCTCTTTTAGTTCGAAGATAACTTTCATTATGGACATTGCTCTGAATTTCAAGTGGAATATTTTCAACGATTTCTAGACCGTAGCCAATTAATCCGGTTCTCTTTTTAGGATTATTAGACAATAAGCGCATTTTAGAAACACCTAATTCTCTCAGCATTTGAGCACCAAGTCCATAATCTCTTCCATCTGGCTTGAATCCAAGTTGAATATTTGCATCAAAAGTATCAAAACCATCCTCTTGTAATTTGTAAGCTTTTAAT
>JBILPT010000017.1:0-32773 GCA_044373675.1 Crocinitomicaceae bacterium
TTGTGCTTACTTCTTGCACAGGTTCTCCAGTATGTAATTGTTCTGATTCAATGTTAGAGATGTCTAAAGAAATGAAACAAATAAAAGGAGATTATACAAAAATTGAAGCGATTCAAAAGAAATATGAAGCTGATTTTAAAAAATGTGAAAAATTAAGTGAAGGTAAGTCATTGGAAGAGACAAAGAAAATGGAAGAAGACTTTAAAGCTTGTGATTCTTACAAGGAAATGGAAAAATTAATGAAGGCGGAATAATTCAAAAACAACCTACTTTATTTTTTAGTAATCACTTTATTCTTCCGCATACGAATATTTAATAATTCAACAAGCAAAGAGTAAACGAGCGCAAAATAAACGTAGCCCTTTGGAATTTCTTGATCAAATGCTTCTGCTACAAGTAAAGCTCCAATTGTAATTAAAAAACTTAAGGCTATCATTTTAATAGTTGGATTATCAGTAATGAATTTACTTATTTTACCTGCAAATAGCATCATTACAATCATTGATATTATGATTGCGATGTAAATAATCACTATAGGATTTTGCTGCGTTTCTTGTCCAATACCATTGGTCATTCCGATGGCAGAAATTACCGAATCAAAACTAAAGATAATGTCAATTAATACAATTTGAAAAATAATTCCAAACATTGTTTTTTTTGATTTTTCAGAAGCGGTTTCTTCAAATCCTTTGACACTTTTGTGCATTTCAATAGTGCTTTTATAAATCAAGAATAAACCACCGAGCAATAAAACTATTTTTTGCCCTGTAAAATCATGTCCAAAGATTTCGAATAAGGGGGTTTTCATCTGCATTATCAGTGAAACCATTGTTAGTAAAAGCATGCGTATAACTAGCGCTAGACTTAGTCCAACACTTCGTGCAAAGCGTTTCTTTTCTTGCGGCAATTTATCTGTTACGATTGAAATAAAAATAATATTGTCGATGCCCAATACAATTTCTAATATCGAAAGAATAAATAGGTACATCCAGCCTTGAGAAGTTCCTAATATGTCGAAGAAATGCATCATTGTTTTAGCGCGTTAAAGAAATAATTTAAATCGATTGGGTTTTGTTCTGAGTTTGTATGAATTTCGAGAACTTGTATTTCGTCTTTTAAAAATTCAGGTAGTACGATCATTAATTCGTCTTTATTGCTAATAGTTTTTGTTGTTAATCCAAATGCTGCTGCAATAGTACTCACTTTTTGTGAATGTTGCGCCTCAAAATACCGCGGTCCTTGTTTTGAATCAGCTGGACCTGGTATTATTTTAAAAATCCCGCCTCCAGAATTATTTACTACTATTATTTTTAAATTTTTAGGAAATGGACGAATCCATAAAGCATTACTGTCGTAAATGAACGAAGTTTCTCCAGATATAAAATAATGAATCTTGCTGGGATTTGCTATTGCAGCTCCAATTGCAGTGCTTGTAGATCCATCAATGCCACTTGTGCCACGATTTGATTCGTAGCGAACTGTTTTAATAGGATCAAATAATTGGCAATACCGAACAACAGAACTATTTGCCATGTGAAGAACACAGTTATCAGGTAAATAGTCAAATAAATTATAAAAAACCAGTAAATCGCTCAAGGATTTTAGCTGCTTTATCACAGCTGGAATTTTATCCTTAGCAAGAATATCCTGCTTTTTCCAAAGTCCCGAGTAATTTAGTTTATTAGCTTCAATTTTTAGTTGATTTAGTTCTTGAAAGAATTTTTCAGGAGTCATTTCCAATGAGCAACTCAAGCAAGAGTAGGTATTCATTTCTGGAAAATCTGCTCCAATTCTCCAATGGTGTTTTGGTTTTGAATTGCGAAGAAAAGTTTTAATCTTTTTTGATACAACCGCTCCTCCAATAGTTATAAGAACATCAGGATGGTACTCTTCCTTGTTGTGGTCAAATTGATTTAAAGTACGATCGATGCAATGAATGAATTGTTGGTCTTGCAAATTAGCAGTATTTTCAACGAGTACAAGAACATTTGTATTGTCGCTAAAAAGCACTAATTCCCGCAATAAACGCTCATTATTTTCCATCTGACCACACAAAACAAGCACTTTACTCCGTGGTAAAATTTCACGCGCTTCATCGCAAAAGTCTGGACTGAGTTGTTTATCGTTTTCTATTTCGCTAATAGTTCGAGCATAATTCTTGGTTTTTTCTACTTTATTGTAAAGTGGTTCATCAAGTCCAATATTTATGTGAACTGGTCCTTTCCATGCGCTACTTAGTTTGTTTAATGCTTTTGATGTTTGTGTTTGTATTTCCCAAATTTCTGAATCAGAAACCAATTGATCGTTGAGGTTTAAACTTTCGTGAACATGATTTTTAAAAACATCTTTTTGTACAATCGTCTGCCCATCTCCTTGATTAATTAAGTGAAGTGGTCTATCGGCACTCAAAATTAAAAGTGGAATTGAGCGGTAATATGCTTCGGCAATAGCAGGATAATAATTTAAAACTGCAGAGCCAGAAGTGCAGCAAATTGCAACAACTTCTTTTAGTTCTTGAGCAAGACCAAGTGCAAAAAAGGCAGCGCTGCGCTCATCGTGGATGACGTGTGTAATAAAAGAAGTATGTTCATCAAAAGCAATTGCTAGTGGCGCATTTCTTGAGCCGGGAGAAAAAACAATGTGTTTAATACCGTGTTTTTCGCATTGATCGACGATTAATTGAACAATTACCTTGTCGCTTGTAAGCATGCTGCAAAATTACAATTTTTGAATGATGTCAAGAATAGTTCTGCTTTTATTTTCTGTCTCTTCCCACTCCAAAAGTGGATTTGATTCACGTGTATATCCACCTCCAAGATAAAGATGAATTTTATTCTCAGTTATTTGACAGCAGCGCAGATTTACATAAATGGCAGTTTGCTCATCGTTGATTTCTCCGATATATCCAGCGTAAAATTCCCGTTTGTGCTGCTCGAGTTCATCAATTAGTTTGAGCGCACTTTTTTGAGGTAAACCACAAACTGCTGGAGTAGGATGGAGGCAATTTAAAATCGTTTCCACACTATTAGAAGAAGAAAAATGAAAGTCTGAGCGCAAGTGCTTCACCGGACCAGCGTAGGATTCATACACTTCAGTTTGCTTGATTGTATCGATTCCCAAGGACTGAAGATTACGATCTATAAATTCTCGAACATAGGCTTGTTCTTTTTTTTCTTTTTCATTCCATGGCGACTGATCATCGGCATTTTTTGTAGATGCTAAAGCTGTAGTTTGAAAAATATCTTGTTCTTTCGTTAGTAATATTTCAGGACTTGCACCAAGCCAGGTTCCTAAAATAGGATCCGAAAAGCAGTAAACAAAAGCACTTGGATATTCTTTTTCGATGAGGTAAAAAAGTTCAAGTGTTTTTGAAGTATCAAAAGTTTGTGAATGAATTCTTGATAAGACTGTTTTTTTAACTTCAGAATTTTTAAGAGCGATTACAAGTTTTTCGCCTGCTAGCAAATAGTCATTTTTTGTGCAAAGAGGTTGTTGACTTTTTAAAAAAGTAAAAGAATTTCGAGTCTCATCTTCTTCAAAAACATAAGCATCAGAACCCTTAAATTTCTGTATTACAAAGCCATTTTTGGGAAAGGTCTTAATTTTTGTAAATCCCCCATTTTTTTTGGTGATTTCTTGCTTCGGAAATCGATAAATTAGCATAGTTAAGCTTCTTTTTCAATAATCATGACTGTTAATCTGCCGGTACAAATCAGTCGCTTAGTTCCTTCTTCGTGAATATTTACTTGCCAAACATGCGTTCTTCTTCCGCAATGAACAAGTGTTCCAGTAGCCAGTACAAATCCCGATTTAACAGATCCTATATGATTGCAATTTAGCTCTAATCCAACAGGAGTTTGTCTATTTAAATCGATAAGTAAGGTAGAACCCATAGAACCAACTGTTTCAATTAATGCTGCATTTGCTCCGCCGTGAAGTATTCCGATTGGTTGAATTGTACGTTCGTCTACTGGCATTCTCAGTACAAGAAAATCAGTTCCGATTTCGGCACATTCTATTCCTAAAGATTGCATCAAGGTAGATGAGTTACGACTATTTATTTCACTTAAGGAAACGTCTTTAAATTTCATAGTAGCTTAAAAAAAAGATGTATTATACAGCAACATTGTGTTCACGAAGTGCATTATTTAAGGATGTTTTTAAATCTGTTGAGGCCTTGCGTTGTCCAATAATGAGTGCGCAGGGAACTTGAAATTCTCCTGCAGGAAATTGCTTTGTGTACGAGCCAGGAATTACAACACTTCGTTCTGGTACATAAGCTCTTAATTCTTTTGGTTCAGTTCCAGTAACATCAATTATCTTCGTTGATTGTGTCAATACAACATTCGCTCCTAAAACTGCTTCTTTACCAATGCGGACACCTTCAACTACAATACACCGTGAACCTATAAATGCGTTATCTTCAATAATTACAGGAGCAGCTTGCAGTGGTTCTAATACACCGCCAATTCCAACGCCGCCGCTTAAGTGAACATTTTTTCCGATTTGTGCGCAGCTTCCAACAGTTGCCCAAGTATCGACCATTGTTCCTTCATCAACATAAGCGCCAATGTTAATGTAAGAAGGCATCATGATTACGCCTCTGGCTACAAAAGCACCATAGCGCGCTATTGCATGGGGCACTACACGAACACCCAATTCCTTATAATTCCTCTTCAGTGCCATTTTATCATGAAATTCAAATGGACCGACTTCAATAGTTTCCATTGTTCTAATTGGAAAATAAAGGATTACTGCTTTTTTCACCCATTCATTAACGATCCATGATCCATCGCTTGTAGGTTCTGCAACACGTAACAATCCTTTATCGAGTTGTTCGATTACAGTTTCTATGGCTTTAATTGTGGCGGACTCTTTTAATAAATCCCGATTTTCCCAAGCAGATTCTATTATAGATTGCATCTTGTTTTTTTTATTTACGAAAGTACTTTAAAATTAAAATATAAAAACAAAGTCCTTGAAGATTAATTAGAATTCGCTTGTTTTAAGTCGCAGCAAATTAAAAGTATTATTTATGTTTGTAAGAAATTTAAAGTTATGAGTGAAAATGATTTTAGCGGAAACGGAATGAAAGAAGAAACTTTAGAAAAAGATTATGCCATCCCCGGAGCGAGAAAAATATTGATCGTTCTTACTATTATCAATTTATTCAATTACATTGATAGATATGTGCTTTCTGCAGTTCTAGAACCAATCAAACATGATCTTGGTATTACAAATGATGCAGATATGGGGCGTTTAGCCACGGCATTCATGCTTGGATATTTTATTACTTCTCCTATTTTCGGCTATTTAGGAGATCGGATATCGCGTAAGAAATTAATGGCAATTGGAGTAATAGGATGGAGCTTGGGGACCTGTTTAACAGGCGTGGCACAAATTTACGCGTTTATGATTTTTTGTCGGGTGATGGTTGGTTTGGGTGAGGCAAGTTTTGGTGCGATTGGCCCTGCTGTTATTTCCGATGCCTTTTCAGGTAAAAAACGGAATCAAGCAATTACAATTTTTTCAATCGCTGTTCCAATTGGTGCTGCTCTAGGTTTTGGATTGGGTGGATTAATTGGAGCTAGCTTAGGTTGGCGAGCTGCCTTTTTTATTACCGGGCTCCCTGGCTTTCTTTTAGCCTTTCTTTTGTTTGCGATACCAGAGCCTACTCGTGGTCAGAGTGATCGCGGAGAGACAGCTTTAGACAAAGTAAATTTAAAAAAAATAGTTTCGTTATTTCGAAATAAAGAATATGTTTTAGCAACGATTGGCTATGTTTTTTATACGTTTGCAATGGGTGCTTTTTCTTTTTGGGGACCTGCTTTCTTGTCACGTGAACATGGGATGGAAGTCAATGATGCAACGATGTTTTTAGGTCCAACACTTGTTATTGGAGGTTTATTAGGCACTTTGATTGGGGGTTATCTTGCTAATAGATGGAAGAAAAAGAATCCTGCCGGATATGCACTACTTTTGAGTCTTTCTGTTTTCATTGCCGTCCCATTTTCTTTTATTTCTTTCTTAACTACCGACACTACTATGAGTATGGTGTGTATTGGTATTTCCTTAATTTTTCTTTTTCAGGCAACAGGTCCTATTAATACTGTATTAGTCGAATGTGTTCCGGCAAATATGAGGGCAAGTGCAATGGCTATATGTATATTTTTAATTCATGCTTTTGGTGATATTTGGTCGCCCGAATTAGTAGGACACGTCTCTGATAATTTTAAAAGCTTAAGAATTGGAATGCTCATTTTACCTGGAGCATTTATTTTTGCTGGTATCTTTTGGATGTGGTTGGGACGAGTTCAAGCATCAAAGTCATCTATTTTACAGTAGCAAATAATTGTTTTTTTTGTCTTAAATTTAGGTGAAATTCACAATTACAATTTTAATCTACTTCTTTCAAAAAAAACTCGTTTTCAACATAATCCGTTGATAAATATGCATTTTTATTTGTTGTGAAAGAAGATGTTTACATTATTTTTGTTAAAATCTGAATTTTCCTTTTAAATGGTCGAAAATCAATATACCGAAGATAATATCCGCTCCCTTGATTGGAAGGAGCATATTCGGCTGCGACCAGGAATGTATATTGGTAAGCTTGGTGACGGTGCAGCTGCAGATGATGGAATTTATATTCTCGTAAAAGAAACCATTGATAATTGCATCGATGAGTTTGTTATGGGGAATGGAAAGAAGGTAGAAGTAAAGATAAAAGACGGTAAAGTTAGCGTGCGCGATTATGGCCGTGGAATTCCGCTTGGAAAAGTGGTGGATGTCGTTTCTAAAATGAATACTGGTGGAAAATACGATTCAAAAGCTTTTAAAAAATCAGTTGGATTAAATGGAGTAGGAACAAAAGCAGTTAATGCTTTGTCGAGTTATTTTTCGGTTTATTCTGTTCGTGAAGGCGAGAAAAAACGTGCGGATTTTAATCAAGGAGAATTGATTCAAGATTATCCAATTGAAAAAACAGATGAATTGAATGGAACATACGTTGAGTTTATTCCGGACGAGCAAATCTTTAAGAAGCATGCTTTCAAAACAGTGTATTTGGATAAAATGATGTGGAATTACTGTTATTTGAACCGCGGACTTTCAATGTATTTCAACGGTGAAAAATTTCAGTCTAAAGATGGCCTTAAGGATTTATTAGAAAATAACATGGATGGTGATCCTCTTTATCCAATTATCCACATTGAAGATGAAGACATTGAAGTTGCCTTTACGCACGGACGAACTTACGGTGAGGATTATTATTCTTTTGTAAATGGTCAGCACACAACACAAGGTGGAACACATCAAAGTGCTTTTCGCGAATCTGTTGCAAAGGTGATTCGTGATTTTTACAATAAAAATTATGAGGCTTCTGATATTCGTCAATCTATTGTTGCTGCAATTGCAGTGAAAGTTATTGAGCCAATTTTTGAATCTCAAACAAAAACAAAATTGGGTTCTCAAGAAATTGAGCCAGGAGGAAAATCCATGCGTGCTTTCATTAATGATTTCTTGAAAGATAAATTGGATAATTACTTGCACAGAAATCCAGCAGTTGCAGAAACGATTGAAAAGAAAATTAAGCAATCAGAAAGAGAACGAAAAGAACTTGCAGGAATCCGTAAAATTGCGCGTGATCGCTCAAAGAAATCAAGTTTACACAACAAAAAGTTGCGTGATTGCCGCTCTCATTTGACAGATTTAAAAGACGAAAAACGCGAAGCGACAACCCTGTTTATTACGGAAGGTGATTCTGCAAGTGGATCGATTACAAAATCTCGGGATGTTAGTACTCAAGCTGTTTTTTCCTTGCGTGGTAAACCGCTAAATTGCTATGGGCTTACCAAAAAAATCGTTTACGAAAATGAAGAATTTAACCTGATTCAAGCAGCTTTAGACATTGAAGACGACATGGACAATTTGCGCTACAATAAAATTGTAATCGCAACAGATGCCGATGTTGATGGAATGCATATTCGTATGTTATTATTGACTTTCTTCCTTCAATTTTTTCCAGATTTAGTAAAAAGAAATCATGTCTACGTGCTCCAAACACCACTTTTTAGGGTAAGAAATAAGAAGAAAACAATTTATTGCTATTCTGAAGATGAAAGACGAACTGCCCTAATCGAAATCGGAAAAGGTGCAGAAATTACGCGCTTCAAAGGTTTAGGAGAGATTTCTCCGGATGAGTTTATTCATTTTATTGGTGCCGATATTCGTTTGGAGCCAGTAATCCTTACAAAAGATGCATCTATCGATTCGATTCTTTCTTATTTTATGGGAAAAAATACCTCGGAGCGACAAGATTTTATTATTGATAACTTAAGAGTTGAAAAAGATTTGGCGGAAGATAAATCCACTGAAAATGATTCCTCAGAACTTGAAATTGCTTCATAGATTATGGCTGAGGACGAAATAGAAAATTTAAAGCCAAACGGTGAAGAGCACAATCCTTTTGAGCACAAGGAAGTGGATGAGAAAATCATCCCTGTTGGTGGTCTTTATCATAATTGGTTTTTGGATTATGCGAGTTATGTTATTTTAGAGCGAGCTGTTCCATCGCTTTATGATGGTTTAAAACCGGTGCAACGCCGAATTCTTCATTCCATGAAAGAAATGGAAGATGGTCGCTATAACAAAGTCGCAAATATTATCGGAAACACGATGAAATACCATCCGCATGGAGATGCGTCCATTGGCGATGCATTGGTGCAGTTGGGACAAAAAGATTTGTTGATTGATTGCCAAGGAAACTGGGGAAATACATTAACAGGAGATGGCGCTGCTGCTCCACGATACATTGAAGCTCGACTTTCTAAATTTGCCCTTCACGTTGCTTTTAATGGAAAAACTACCAACTGGCTTTCCAGTTATGACGGTCGAAATAAGGAGCCAGATCAGCTACCAATGAAATTTCCGCTTTTACTTGCTCAAGGTGCTGAAGGAATTGCAGTTGGAATGGCCTGTAAGTTTTTACCGCATAATTTCATCGAATTAATTGACCAATCGATTAATCATTTACGCGGAAAGAAAGTAGAGTTTTTGCCAGATTTCCCAAATGGTGGAATGGCAGATTTTTCTGGCTATAACGATGGTTTGCGTGGTAGTCGAGTTCGAGTTCGTGCGAAAATCAAAAAATTAGACAATAAAACTTTAATTATTTATGAAATTCCTTTTGGAACAACCACTGGATCATTAATTGAATCGGTAATCAAAGCAAACGATAAAGGCAAGATTAAGATTAAAAAAATCGAGGATAATACCTCCATGGAAGCTGAAATTATCGTGCACTTATTTCCAGGAGTCTCTCCCGATAAAACAATCGATGCCTTGTATGCTTTTACTGACTGTGAAGTATCTATTTCTCCAAATTCTACGATTATTGATGGAGATAAACCACGTTTTATGGGGGTTTCTGAAATTCTCAAAGTCACGGCAGACACTACAGTTCGCTTGTTGAAATTAGAATTAGAAATTCGCTTGGATGAATTGGAAAGAATGTGGCATTTTTCGACTTTAGAGAAGTTGTTTATTAATAATGAAATGTACATTGATTTCAAGCTTTATTCCGATAAAGAAACACTTTACGAATATTTGTATAAGCGGTTTTCTGTTTTCAAAAAAGAGCTTTTGCGAGAAATAACAGATGAGGATTTGCATAAGTTAACGCAAATTCCAATGATTCGTATTACGCGTTTTGATGCTTCAAAAGCAGATGATGCACTTCTTAAAATTGAGGAAGAAATGCTTCTTGTGAAAGCGAATTTGGCGAATTTAGTAGAATATGCGATTGATTATTACAAGGACTTAAAAAAACGATTCGGAGCAGGGAAGGAGCGAAAGACAGAAATAAAGGCCTTCGATAACATTACAGCTTCTAAAGTAATTATCGCAAATCGCAAGTTATATGTAGATTACGAAGAAGGATTTGTGGGTTATGGTCTTAAAAAAACTGAATCTATCAGTGACTGCTCAGAAATTGATGATATTATCTGTTTCTTTTCTACGGGTAAATTAATGATTAGTAAAGTTACCGAAAAAAAATTCGTTGGTAAAGACTTGATTTTTGCGAGTGTTTGGAAACGAGGAGATACGCGAACAATTTATCATTTGTTCTATCAAGATGGAACTGGGGGTTCTACAATGATGAAGCGGTTTTATGTAACAGGAATTACGCGGGATACAGAGTATGATCTTACTAAAGGAACAAAAGGTTCCAAGATGTTGTATTTCTCCGTTCATCCGAATGGTGAGAGAGAAGTGGTTTCGATTCTTTTGCGCCCTCGTCCGCATTTAAAAAGATTGCGATTTGATATTGATTTAGGAGAATTATTGATAAAGGGAAGAAATTCTGCTGGTAATCGAGTAACAAAAGAAATCGTGCAGAAAATTGTGCAGAAAGAAGTTGGTGGCTCAACACTTGCTGCACGAAAGATTTGGTACGATAGTATTGTTGGTCGTCTAAATGATGAGGGGCGCGGCAAGTTTCTTGGTTCTTTTAAAGGAGAAAATAAGATTTTAAGCTTGTATAAAAATGGAGATTATAGGTTAAGTAGTTTTGACTTAGCGACACATTTTGATGAAGATATGTTGCACATTGAAAAATGGGAGCAAGAACGTCCGATTTCTGCAGTTTATTATGATGGTGAAAAGGATATGCATTATGTAAAACGTTTTTTGTGCGAGGTTTATTCCGATAAGCGTGTTTCCTATATTAGCGATAGCGAGGGTTCTTATCTCGATGCGGTTTCTACGGCATTTCGTCCAGAGGTTAAGATTGTATACAATAAGTTGCTGAAAGAAACCAAAAACTTACCTGATAACAAGATGCAATTAGCAGATTTGATTGAGGTTAAAGGAATGAAGGCACAAGGAAATCAACTTACAAAATTGAAAGTAAAAGAAATTGTTCTTACGCACCCAATTGATGAAGGCAAAGAACCTTGGCCAGAAAATAGTATTGAAGAGTCCGGCGATACTGAAATAACAAGTGATGATTCAACGACTATGGAATGGGAAATCACAAATGAATCCTCTGAGGATAACGATGATTCTAATGAGGATGATGAGGAGCAATTAAAACTATTTTAAACTTTAATTTAAGTTTTCTGTTTTTCAAATAATAAACTTTATATCGTAAATTTGTTTAAAATTAACTCGCACTCAATGGCCTTGACTAAAGATTCTAAAATAAATTTCTTGAACATTGGCTTAATGTTAATCACAGCAGTATTTGCTTTTTTCTTTCCTTTCGAGACATTTTTACTTGCTTATGCATTCCTTGGTCCTTTGCATTATCTCACTGAAATTAGTTGGCTTCACGATAGACAATATTTTACGAAGGGGAAATATGATTTTGTACCTCTTTTATTAATTGGTGTAGCATTATCGTACGCTGCTTTTGCTAAAGACTTTGATTTTAATATTGATTTCTACAAAGAATTTGTTGCTTTGAACCTTTTTGATAAATTGCTTGTATTGGCGCTATTTAGTTCACTTCTTTTCGCTTTTGTTAAAAATTTAGTGGTTAAAATTATCGCAATTTTGTTCATATTTATTTTTATTTCCGGTTGGTTAGCTCCTGAAAATGCAACTGAAAATTCCAAAAGCACAACTATTTTTGCATTAACCTCATTGGTTCCAACATTAATTCATGTGTATTTATTTACGGGCTTATTCATGTTGTTTGGTGCTTTGAAATCAAGAAGTAAAACAGGACTTCTTTCTGTACTTGCTTTTATCATCATCCCAATCTATCTTGTTTATGGACTTCCGGTTACGCCTAAAAAAAATTATATCTCTGACTATGGAAAAGAGGCATACTATGCAGATGGAGATGGTTTCTTTTATACAAATGTTAGTATTATGGATCATTTTAGACTTATGAATGAACCTAATCTAACCAACAAGCAATACCTTGATTCTATTATAAATAAAGATTCCAAAACAAATCAGACTCCAATTGCGGAAAGACAAAGAATTACAGATTCACTGAGCGATAAATTAAACCAGGCATTCATTGTTCCAAATCCTGAAAGTGAGTATTACATGCGACCAATACCCGCAAAATTAGCCATTCCTATTGAATCAAAAGATTATTATTGGAACTACGTATTTTTCTCTGGCTTCGGCATCATGCTCATGCGTTTTATTGCTTTTGCGTACATGTATCACTATTTAAATTGGTTCAGTAAAACAGAAGTCATTCGTTGGCACAAAGTTCCAAAAATACGTTTTATTGCTGTATTACTTTTATGGCTAACAGCTTGTGCTTTGTACGCCTATAATTATTCCTTAGGACTTAGTTTTCTTTTCTTCCTGAGTTTTACGCATGTTCTGCTAGAATTTCCTTTAAACATGGTTTCTATTGTTGGAATTGGAAAAGAAACATATCAAATAGCTACAAAAGGATTTAAGAAACCACCTGTAGACACTATAAAATGAAAAAATTAATTTGTTTTTGTTGTTTTGTCTATTTTACTAATCTAACTGCTCAAGTATCATTAGTAAACAAACTCGAAGATGGTCGTTATACCTTAAGTAATGAAGGAGCATCTTATTTTGCTAAGTTATCATTGGATTGTACACGAAAATCTTCTCCTCATTATTTCTACCGTGCACTTTTCAAAAAAGGCAGTTCTACAGGACCTAAAGATTTATGGCCTTCGTTTTATGGTTGTTATGATTGGCATTCAGCTGTTCATAATCATTGGGCTCTGATAAAAATATTAAAGTTGTATCCAACTATTCCAGAGGCTACTGAAATTCGTGAAAAATTAGAATTGAGTTTTTCAAAAGATAAAATTTTAGTAGAGTTGGATTACGTAAAAAATAATGAAGACGGCTTATTTGAGTTTCCTTATGGTCAATCATGGCTTTTGAAAGTTGCAGATGAATTGATAAATTGGGATGATAAGGACGCGAAACGCTGGTTAAATAACCTGAAACCACTAACTGAATACATTGTCAATGTTCATTTAATTGTATGGCCAAATACTGAAAGCGTTGAATTATCTGGAAGTCATGATAGTCCAGCTCTAGGTATTTCTTTTGCCTACGATTATGCCCTTAGTTCAAAGAATGTTGCCCTTAAAAAAGTACTCGCAAAAGCTGCAGTAAGATTCTATGGTGATGTAAAAGACGTCCCGATTGAGCAAGAGCCATTTGAATATGATTTTATGTCTGCAAGTTTATTGGTTACAGATGTAATGCGCAAAGTCTTACCAAAGGAAAAATTTATTCCTTGGCTGAAAGATTTCTGTCCTGATTTATTTTTGGCTGAACAGATAAATATCCCTTTGCAAATAAAACGATCTCTAAAGCATGATGGTTATGAATCTCACTGGGATGGTTATCATTTAAATCGAATTTGGTGTTTAAATGGAATTCTAAAAACTTTTCCTGAAGGAACGATTGATATGAACACAAAGAAAGAGTGGGTGACTGCTATGAACGATATGTGGGATTATGCTCAAGAAAGCATAGGAAAAGGAAATTATGATATTGACCACTGGCTATCTTCATTTTCTGTATTTGCTTTAATTGGATATGAATAAATGAAAATTTATTCAACATTTTTCATCAATTTCTTTAGAAAAGGAGCAGCGATAATAACAACAATTCCTGTGATTATTCCATAAATTGCTAATTGATGATAACCTTCTGTATAAAGATCTAATTTTACACTTGCGCTAGCATTATCATCGGGAGAAGCCATTCCAGCTCCTAGAATTCCAGCAACATACTGACCGTAAGCACTCGCTAAGAACCATAAGCCCATCATAACTCCCCACAGTTTTTTTGGAGAAAGCTTTGTCATCAAGGATAAGCCAATTGGAGAAAGCAATAATTCCGCCAGCGTTATAACAAAATAGGCAGCAGTAAAAACAAGGAGAGATGTTTTACCGTCTGCATCAGCAAAAAAGCGGTTCACATAAAAGACGTAGAAAGCTCCCCCAAGAAATAGGAATGCCATTCCAAATTTCACGAAATAATTAGGTTCAATTTTTCTTTTTTTCATCCAAATCCAAAGCAATCCGATTAAAGGACTAAAAAGAACTACAAATAACGAATTAGAAGAATTATTTACGACATTAGGATCCATGTTAAAAAAGAATAAGTCTGTATGTAAATTGTCTTTGGCGAACAAACTTAAGGAGCCACCACTTTGCTCGAAGAATGCCCAAAATAAAATTGATAGCGAAATAAATACGAGTGCTGCAAGCATTTTTTTATTTTCTTCCCAACCTAGTTTAAGCATTTCATATATCAAATATATTAGAGTTGCAGGTCCAATGACATACATAAAAATATCAGTATAACGCGTGTTTGTTATCATAAGATAAATACATGGCAGAATTAAAATTGAGCCAGCATAAACCATCCATTGATTTCTTTTTGCAGTGCTTGGGTTACTTGTAGTAGGTGGCAATCCAATTGGCCCAAGTTTTGATTTTGTAACTAAAAATGTAGCTAATCCAAGAATCATAAATCCTCCTGAAAGTAAAAAAGCGACATCCCACGAATACATTTTTCCAACGTAAACACAAATCGCACCTCCGAAAAGCGCACCAACATTTATACCTGCATAAAATAATCCAAAGCCAGCATCTCGTCGAGCATCACCTTCTTTGTACAATTCTCCCACCATTGTAGAAATATTCGGTTTAAAAAACCCAGTTCCAATAATTAAAAGGCAGATGCCATAATAAAAATAATCATGAGCTGAAATCCCCAAAATAACACTTCCAGTAATCATAAGAATTCCACCCCAAAGCAATGATTTTTGGAAGCCCAAAATTTTATCAGCAAACAATCCACCAATAAATGTAAAGGCATAAACAAAAGCTTGAATTGCGCCATATTTTAGATTTGCACTCTTATCACTAAGCAATAATACATCCACCATAAAAACAGTGAGCATACCGCGGTTTCCGTAGAAACAGAAACGCTCCCACATTTCTATAAAAAACAAATACCACAATTGCTTGGGGTATTTGCCTTTAAAATCCTGTATTTGTTCTAAGGTCAACTTTGGGCTATCTGCCATTACAATACATTATTTTCTTTCATAACCCGATTCAACCATCGCAACATAGCAAAAAGAATAAGTGCAGCTGCCATAACCAAACCAAAGTTTAGGTAGAAGAAATTTTCTTTTTGTTCAGTAGTTTCCCAAAGACTTGAAAGCATACCTGAAAGTTTATTTCCAACTGAAATTGCTAAGAAAAAGCCACCCATCATTAAAGCAGTAATACGTGGAGGACTTAACTTAGAAACTAAAGAAAGCCCCATTGGTGATAAACACAATTCTCCAATAGTTATTACGCCATAGGAAGCCAATAACCACATGGAACTTGCTTTTCCAGTCATATCATTGGTAGCAAATACAGCTCCAACCATTACTAAAGCAGACAAGGCGGTGACAACCAGTCCAATAAATATTTTTGTTGGCGTACTTGGTTCTCTTTTTCTTCTTCTAAAAAAGCCCCAAATACCAACCATTACCGGTGTTAATAGTACTACCCAAAACGGATTGATTGATTGGTATAATTCTGTTGAATATAGTTTTAAATCTTCTCCTTTAGCAGGGATTTTTTCTTTTGGTAGATTACTGAAATACATCCTTGACTTCTTTTGTAGGTCTATGTTTGAATTAAATGCTGAGCGCTCAGCTAATTCAGTTTTTGTTGAACTAGGCATTGTCTCTGCTATCTTCTCTAATTTAGTAATTGAATCATTAAACGTTTTATCATCACTCGATACCAATTCATTATTAACTACTGATTGAGCCATTCCTGCCTTATCTGCAACTCCTGCAACTCCTGCTGACATTTCTCTATCTGTATGATCCTCGGCCCAAATGGTAAGTGCATCTCCATTTTGATGAAAAATAGCAAAGAATAAAATAACACAGGTAAACACAGCCAATAGCGCTTTTATGGCTCTGCTTTCTTTTGCTTCAGATTTGAATGCTAAATAAATAAAGAAGCCAATTACAGGAAGACAACCAATAATAAAGGCATCATTGGTGTCAGAACCTAAGAAATTTCCTGGAAGCATGTAGCCAATAATTCCAAAAATAAACATGGGTAAAACAGTTAGGCTTAAAATTTTCCCTGTTGACATATCTCCCTCTTGAAGTGGTTTAATGACATCGTAAGATTTTATGTGTCGGTTACCGATGATGAAGATGATAATTCCAATAAGCATTCCAACTCCTGCAGCTGCAAAAGCAGCTCCCCAACCATAGTTAATGCGCATATATGCTGCGACAAAATTACAAACGAATGCGCCGATATTAATACCCATATAAAAGATATTAAATCCAGCATCTTTCTTGTCTTTTAGAGAATCTTCGCTATACAAACTCCCTACTAAAGTAGAGATATTTGGTTTAAAAAAACCATTGCCTAAGATGATTAAAAGTAAGCCAATGTAAAAGGTAGTGGTTGAATGAACAGATAATAAAAAATACCCGCATGCCATCATTAAGCCACCTAAAATTATTGAATTTCGATATCCAAAAAGTCGATCAGCAAGTAAACCACCAATAAAAGGCGTTAAATATACCAAGCCAAGATAGGTGCCGTAAATATCAGATTTAGTATCCGCAGAGAACCCCATTCCACCGTTGTTCCAACCATCTATCATGTATAGAGAAAAAATCCCTAACATCAGGTAATACCCGAAGCGTTCCCACATTTCTGTTCCGAACATGTACCAAAGTCCCTTTGGATGTCCAAATTTCATGTCAATACCATTTGTTTGTTTTAAGTCTGCTGCCATAATTTTATATTTAGTTTGATGCCGAATATAATAATAAAAATTATAAAGCATCTTATATAAGTCTATAATATCATAAAATATCCAAAACAATTTCTTATTTTAGCAAAAATATAAACTACAAAAACCATGAAAAATATTACATTTCTATTTGCTACTTTTTGTTCATTTGGAATTTCCTTTGGGCAACTTTTTTCTGAAAATTTTGATTCTTATGCTGTTGGTTCGTATTTAGGCCCGCAATCTACTTCTTGGTCTACTTGGAGTGGAACGGAAGGTGGTGCAGAAGATGTTACAATTACAAATAATAGTGCGAATTCAGCGCCTCATTCAATTTACTTCTCATCAACTGCTGCAACTGGCGGTCCTCAAGATGTGATTTTAAAATTCGGACAAGTTTACAATTCAGGAATATTTACTTTTGAATCAGATTTTTATGTGAATTCTGGAAAAACTGCTTATTTTAATTTTCAGGCAACACAAACTATTGGTCAAACATGGGCATTAAATGTAAATTTGAATGCAGGAAATATGTATATCGATGATGGTGCGACATCAAATTTAGTCGTTTCAACCTATCCTCAAGCTGCTTGGTTTAGCTTAAAAATTGAAGCTAATTTAACGCTTCATATTTGGAAAGCTTATATTGATGATGTTTTAGTTGGCACTTGGACTAATGGAATCAATGCTCTTGCATCTACAGATTTTTTTCCAGTAACAAATAGTCAATTTTATGTTGATGATGTAATGTTTAATCATGTTCCTTATGTTCTTCCGACTTTAAATGCTATTGTTTCAAATGTATCATTGGGTGGAGAAATTTCAGGTCAAACTGTTGCTCCTGTTATCTCAATACTTAATGGAGGTGCAACTGCAATCAACTCATTTGATGTCTCTTTGTCATATAACAGCATTTTATATAATTCAAGTGTTAGTGCGCAAAACATTGCAAGTATTGCAAGTTATAATGTTACAATGCCTTCATTTCAATTAGTTCCGGGTAATCAAACATACACTGTTATAATTTCAAATATAAATGGTGGAAATGATGATGTTACTCAAGATAATACACTTTCTAATTTAATAAATCCTGTTGTTCCTGCTCCTGGAAAAATGGTTATTGGAGAGGAAGCAACAGGAACATGGTGTCAGTGGTGTCCTCGGGGTGCAGTTTTTATGGATCAGTTTGAAACGAAATACAATCAGTTTTGGGAAGGAATAGCTGTTCATAATGCAGATCCTATGACAGTTGCTGAGTATGATTCTGGAATTGGAGCATTTATCGGAGGTTACCCAAGTGCAATTGTTGATAGGGGTACTGATGTAGATCCATCTGGTATGTCTCCTGACTTTTTTACACGTTTACAAATTCCTCCGGTTGCCACATTAATTAACGGTGCAACTTGGGATCCAACAAGTCGTATTTTAAATGTTTCAGTAAAAGCAGATTTCGCACTAGCAGCAAATAGTTCATATAAGTTGGCTTGCGTTTTAACAGAAGATGACGTAACTGGAACAGGTTCAGGATATAATCAATCAAATGCTTACGCTGGTGGAGGGAACGGAGTTATGGGTGGCTTTGAGTTGTTACCAAGTAGTGTTCCAGCAGCACAAATGGTTTATGATCATGTTGCCCGAGCAATTGCTCCAAGTTTTACTGGTGAGGTGAATAGTTTTCCTTCAACTGTTCTTGCTGGGCAATCTCATACCTTGAATTTTTCTTTTACACTTCCAGCAACGTGGGATGAAAACAGCATTAATATCATTGGTCTTTTACTAGATCCTCAGGGAAGAATAGACAATGCAGGAAATGCTACAATTGCAGAAGCGGTAGCAAATGGCTATGTTGCTGGTTTACAAACAATTTCTGGAGAGAATTTAGAGAAAATGGTGACAGTTTATCCTAATCCAGCAAGCAGTATGACAACAATTCATCTTAACTTAGAATCTCAATCATCTGTTGTCTTAAGTTTATTAGATGTTTCTGGAAAAGTGTTAAGTTCAAAAAATTATGGATCGCTGAATGGTTCATGGAACCTAGATTTAAATACATTAAGTTATACTTCAGGTGTATATTTTATAACTGTCTTAATAGATGGAATCAAAATAACTAAGCAATTGATAATCGAATAAGTTAATTTTACGATAGTTTTAAAGGCTTCCATTTCGGGAGCCTTTTTTTTGCTTTAGATTGTGCCGAAACAAAATCAAAGACTATCTTTGCCCAAAAATAAAATCATGGCAACAACAGCAGAAATAAGAAATGGTTTGTGTATTCGTCACAATGAGAAATTATTTCAAGTAATAGAGTTTCAACATGTAAAACCTGGAAAAGGCCCAGCTTTTGTGCGCACTAAAATGCGTCAAATCGAAACTGGTCGTGTAATTGACAACACTTTTTCTGCAGGGCATAAAATTGAAATTGTGCGCATCGAAAACCGCGAATACCAATATCTTTATCAAGAAACAGAGTCGTATGTTTTTATGAATAATGAAACGTATGAGCAAGTAAATATTCCATTAAAGATGGTTGAGAAACCGTATTTCTTACAAGAAGGAATGATTGTAAATATCTTGTTTCATGCTGAGGAGGAAACACCCTTAGTGGTAGAATTACCAATGTATATTATTTCTGAAGTTACGTATACTGAACCTGGTGTGAAAGGAGATACTGCAACAAATTCAATGAAAGCAGCAACAATTGCAACAGGCGCAGAGGTTAAAGTTCCATTATTTATTGTTAATGGTGAAGTAATCAAAATTGATACGCGAACAGGTATTTATGTTGAACGAGTAAAAAAATAAGTGTAAGCATGAGAAATACTGCATTATCACATAAACACATTGAATTGGGAGCTAAAATGGTTCCTTTTGCTGGTTACAACATGCCCGTTCAATATGAAGGTGTAAATGCAGAGCACCTTACTGTTCGGAATGGAGTAGGGGTCTTTGATGTTTCTCATATGGGAGAATTTATTCTTCGTGGACCAAATGCATTGGCTTTAATTCAAAAATTTTCATCCAATGATGCTTCCGTTTTATTTGATGGTAAAGTACAATATACCTGCATGCCAAATGGAAAAGGTGGAATAGTTGACGACCTTCTAATTTATCGTGTAAGTGAAAATGAATATTTCTTGGTTGTAAATGCTTCAAATATCGAAAAAGATTGGGCTTGGATTTCTTCATTGAATGATTTGGGTGTTGAAATGGAAAATGTTTCTGATGCTTATTCTCTTTTGGCTGTCCAAGGTCCAAAAGCAGCTTTAGCTTTACAGGAATTGACAGACATCACACTTTCTGAAATGGTTTATTACACTTTTAAGCATGGAAATTTTGCAGGTGTTGAAAATGTATTGATTTCAGCTACTGGTTATACTGGATCTGGAGGTTTTGAAATTTATGTGAAAAATGAAGATGCAGAAAAAGTTTGGGATGCACTATTTAGAGCTGGTGCTGCGTTTGGAATAAAACCAATTGGCTTGGCAGCAAGAGACACTTTGCGTTTAGAAATGGGTTTTTGCTTGTATGGCAATGACATTGATGATACAACTTCTCCTTTGGAAGCAGGCTTATCTTGGATAACAAAATTTACAAAAGATTTTACAGATTCTGAATTTCTATTGAACCAAAAAAAATCAGGTCTAAAGCGTAAATTAGTTGCTTTTGAAATGATTGATCGTGGAATTCCAAGACACGATTATCTGATAAAAGATTCTCTGAATAACGTTATTGGAAAGGTGACTTCTGGAACCATGTCGCCGAGTAGGCAGATTGCTATTGGAATGGGTTATGTAGCAACTGAGTTTTCAATTGTAGGATCTGAAATTTTTATCGAAGTTCGAGAAAAAAGTATAAAGGCGAAAGTAGTTGCCTTACCTTTTTATAAAGAATAAATTCTGGTTTTTAGTTACAAGCACAATTTGCCTGGAAATCCTTGTGTTTCCATTGAATCCAATATTCTTGAAAGTTTTCAGGCGTCTTAATTAAAGGGCTTATTTCTAATTTTTTACAAACGGCAATTCCTAAAAGTTGTTGTTTTCGTATTTCAATTTCAGGATCATGGTCCCAGCCTCCGGAATGATCAAATCCTGTCCTTGCTTCACATGGGTTTTTTACACGTTTAAAAGGTATGAAGATTTCAAGTTTAACTGAACCTAAATTATTCATATCGATTGAAGTCATTCTGATCTTTTTTAAGTCAACTTTTGCGTATTTTTTTTTGTCAAAAAGACTTTTAAGTTTTTTTCCAACCTCTCCTGAAATTAAATTTGACATTCGATGTGCTGTATCAATAATCTCACCTTTATGAATTGTAAATTCAGGGCCTGAATAGTTTACGCTACAGAAAGAATCAGTACAAACTATTATAAGGTCTTTTTTAATTTCTCTATTCGGTTTTTTTAAAATATCTTCTTTGTTATCAGTACACGAAAATAGGAGTAAAGTAGAAAATGCTATGGTAGATAGTTTATTTAGAAAATAAGAGTTAGAATCCAAAATTATCATATCCATTCTGTGTTAAGAGTTGGTAATTTTCCTCATTAAATTTATATAATTGTGAAGGCTTATGAGGAACACCACGTTGTTTTTCTTTTAGATTAGTTAAAATATTTAATTTTTGAATCTTTCTCCTAAAATTCCTTTTGTCTAAAGGTTTTTCAAGTATGCACTCATATAATTTGTGCAATTGACTTAAGGTAAATTTTTCAGGAAGCAAGTTAAAGCCAATAGGTTGAATTTTAATTTTTTGTTTTAATTTTTCTTTTGCTACTTGGAGTATTTCAAAATGATCAAATGCCAATTCATTTATTTCTGTAATAGAAATCCATTCTGCTTTTTTTGCAAAGGAATGTGGTTTTGGAATAAAGTCATCAATTTTAACGAGGGAATAATAAGCGGCAGTAATTACGCGTGCATTTGGCTGATCCCTGATGGATTTCAACCATTCAAGGTCAGATTCTTTACTAATACGATTGGGGTTACCAAAGGCACCAACTTGTTCTAAATAAATATCATTAATCCCTGTTAATTCCTCTAAAACACGATATGCAGCTTGATCTAAATCCTCATCTTCATAAATTAAATTGCCTGGTAAAGCTCTTTGATTTTTCGAATTTCCTAAGTTTTGACCCCGGTCAATTAGTAAAACCTTGATTTGTTCAAAGTCAAAACCAAAAATTACGCAGTCCACTGAATTATTTGGGTTTAACTGTAGTTTTTTTTGAGAACTGTTAATAGACATATTTAATATTTAAGATTATCTTCAAAAGTGTCTGTTTGTTTATTTATTTTCATCCTTTGTATAATTATTTCTAATTGTCAATAATAGCAATACTTAAAATAATAACAGTTTGTATTCTAATTCAGCAAAAATAATCAAAGTTTGAAGAAATTATCGGCTTTAATTTATATTTTGATTTTCAAGATTTATTAAAATAGAATGTAATGAATTTTATTTTTTGAAAGCACTATTTATAAAAAGCTTGTTAAATTTTTGAATCTTTCTTTTTACTTTGGTGTTCTCTAGTTTAGAATTCCATTAATTTAACTTAATTTCACCAAGATTTCAGATTTTTATGAATTACTTTAAGAAAATCTTATTTATAATTCTTGGTCAGAGAAACTATTTGAAGCTTCTGCATCGCGTTTTTTATCTTTTTTATGATTTAAAATTTCTTGGTTTAAATCAAAAATTTAAGTTCCATTATGCTGTTAAAAAGATTATAAAACCTGATTTTATTGTTCTTGATCTTGGAGCAAATTTGGGTTATTTTGCTAAAATTTTTTCCCGGCTTACTAAAAATGGAAAAGTTATATGTGTTGAACCTATTCCTGATTTTTTCTCAACTTTGACCTATTTTTTAGGACATAAAAAAAATACTGAGATTTACAATTTTGCTCTTGGAGATGAAGCTGGAGAAACAACAATGGTTCTTCCAGAATCAAATGGGTTTATAAGAACGGGATTGCCCCACATTGCAAGTTCTGAAAAAGAAATCGCAAATAATAAATCTCAACTTGTGGAAATTAGGAAAGCTGCAGACTTTATTTCTCAAATTCCACATATTGATTATATAAAATGCGATATTGAAGGGTATGAAGCTATTGTTTTTGAAGATTTTAAATCGTATTTAATAAAAGTTAGACCGCTTATTCAAATTGAAATTGGAAAAGAAAATGTAGCTAAAATGCTAGAATTATTTACAGAACTTGATTACCTTCAATATGGAATTGCAAATTTTTCTTTTGTGTCAGAAAAAGGCGACGGAACACAACAAGAACCTGGTGATTTTTTATTTATTCCAGCTGAAAAAAAAGGATATTTTGAATCTCTAATAAAATGAAGATAATTCTTGTTTTACTTCTTTTTCCCCTTGTATTCTCTTGTAAAAAAGGAACTGGAAATTTTATAATTAAAGGAAAAATTACAGATGAAACTTACTCAACAGGCTTAGATGGTGCCATTATTAAATTATACAAAGTTCCTGTAGCTTCAAGTTCACGGATCTTAGTTGAAAGTTTTACCCTACAAGAAGATGGAAACTATTCCTTTACTTTTCCGCGCGAGCGGATGGAGAAATTCATTGTAGTAGTTGAAAAGAATCTTTATTTTAAATTGGAAAAAGAAATTTTTTACGCTTCTTTTACGGTGAACGAGCCTTTGATTTGTAATTATGGCACAAAGGCTAAAGCATGGGTAGAATTACGTTTTGTAAATGCTGTTGTTCAGCCAAGTGATCACTTTCGATATATTAAACAAGATGGACTTGTGGGCTGTGAAGATTGCTGTGCAAATACGGAAGAAAATATCTATGCAAACCCCTATTTTTCTACAATATGCATTAATAACGCGAATGAATTGTACTCTATTCTTTATTGGAATATTGGCACTTTTCAGCAAGGATATTCCGAGGTTCTGACGGTTCCTTTTGATACAACTCTTCTCTTGATCAATTATTAAGCTCGGTTTGTGCTTTATGATTTCTTTCTAATATAACTACCTTTGTATTTAGTAAAAAACAATGAAAGAGAAAGAAGCGATAAGAATCAATAAATACTTAAGTGAAATTGGCTATTGTTCGCGAAGAGCAGCAGATAAATTAATTGAGGAAAAACGTGTTTTTGTGAATGGAGTAATTCCTGAAATGGGCACAAAAGTTTCTGATTCTGATGAGATTGTTGTTGATGGTGTAAGAATTACAAAAACGGATATAAAACCTATTTATATTGCATTTAACAAGCCAATAGGTATCGTTTGTACTACTGACACAGGAGTTGAAAAAGACAATATTATCGACTACATCAATTTTCCTTCGCGCATCTTTCCAATTGGACGCTTGGATAAAAATAGTCACGGCCTTATTTTTCTTACCAATGATGGCGATATCGTTAATAAAATTTTACGAGCGAGTAATAACCATGAAAAAGAGTATGTGGTGCGCGTAAATCGACCTGTAACTTCTGAATTCATTCATAGAATATCAAATGGAGTTCCAATTTTAGAGACAACAACGAATAAATGTGCTGTTCAACAAACCGGAAAGGATCAATTTAAGATCATTTTAACGCAAGGTTTAAATCGGCAAATTCGAAGAATGTGTGAGTTCCTAGATTACCGTGTTGTATCGCTTAAAAGGATTCGAATTATGAATATTAACTTAGATATTCCGCTGGGGAAATGGCGCTACTTTTCTTCAGATGAATTGCAAGAGCTTAATCGCTTAGTTGAAACTTCAGTTAAAACATACAAAGAGGAAATAGATTCCGATACGGAATAGTTAGCAGTAACAATATGACGACAATGAAACATACGATTTTAATTTTGACCTTAGCAGTTTTTAGACTGACGAGTAGCGCACAAAAACAGAACTTTGAAATTCGAGACGACTTTAAAAAGTATTATGACAAATTTAGCGTTGAAGGTTCATTTGTTCTTTATAACCAAAAACAGGACAAATACATTTTCTACAACAAAGAGCAATCCAAGCAGACCTTTACACCAGCTTCAACTTTTAAAATTTGTAACTCTCTAATCGGACTTGAAACAGGAGTTATAAAAGACGAGAATTTTGTAATTCCATGGGACAGTGTAGTTCGACAAAATTCAAACTGGAACACCAACCACGACTTAAAGACCGCTTTCAAAAACTCTACAGTTTGGTATTATCAAGAGCTTGCAAGACGAATTGGAGGACAACAAATGAAATACTGGCTTGAAAAAGTAAATTATGGTAACGCTAAAACTAAGGGCGGCTTAGATAAGTTTTGGCTTACAGGTGGACTACGCATTTCACCCGAACAACAAATTGACTTTTTAAAACGCCTTCACGACAACCAACTTCCTTTTTCTCAACGGTCAGTTGACATTGTAAAAAACATAATGATTGCAAGGGACACTTTGGACTATGTTGTAAGAGCAAAGACTGGTTGGGGTGGACAAGACAACAAAGATGTTGGTTGGTATATTGGTTACATAGAAACAAAAGACAATGTTTACTACTTTACGAATTGCATACAGTCAGAGGACTTTAATAACAAAGACTTTGCAAGCTCAAGAATTGATATTGTTTACTTAATACTTGACGACTTAAAAGTCACGAAGAAATGAGGATTGCTAATGCTAACAGCAGCTACCCAAAAGGCGGGGTTTCGAGTTCCAAAGACAATTTTGTGGTTATCTAAACATTAGTTTTTCAAATCAAGTTTTGTGATAAATGTTCCGCCCTTCGGGTAGCTGAAAACCGTTTATTTTATTTTAACCTGAATAATTTCTTGGTCTCCAGTTTTTGATACTGCTCTTCTATCAATGCAAAAACCGGGGCAGGCAATAATTTTTTCTTCATCTACTAATACAAGTTGCTGTTCCCGCTCCAAATTCTGCACTTTTGCACTTGTTAAAACATCAGAAATTAGTTTCGAGCCTTTTAAACCAATGGCATGAATTCTATCTCCAATTTCCCATTTTCGCAATGAGATTTTACCTGAAATTTTTTCTGGATTTAAATAAAAAGTAGTTTTATTAAAGTCTTTAGGGACTTCTATAACTTTACATATTTCTATGCTCGGAAGCTTAAATTTTTGTGTGTTTGTATTATGAAAAACTAGGCTTTTAGCTTCTCGAATTACAGAATTATAGGGTCCACTTAAACTTGTCCAGCTTCTCTTACTTCCTTTTTGAGAGTTTACGAGTGCTAAAATTGCAGTTAAATTATACAATGGAATTTCAAGCAATTTAAAAATTTCAACTAATTGATAAATAGGAAGTTCATTAATTTCATTTAAAGTAAATTTAGAAGTTTTAAGAATCTTTTTTCTCCATTTTTCATTTTGGATTTTATCGGTATCTAGGTGTTTTTGAAAAATATCTTGAATTAAATTAACCGATGCTGAAAGTGTTGGAATTTTAGCATTTAAAAATGGCAGGTATTCGTTTCGCCATCTATTGCGCGAATAATCATTTTTTGCATTACTGCTATCTTCTCTCCATGGAATTTCATTAGTTTCTGCAAGTGTTTTAAGTTCCTCTTTCGGAAGACTTAAAAATGGCCGGAGATAGCGATCATTTACAGCTTTCATTCCAGAAAGTCCTGACATTCCAGCTTGACGAAATAGTTGTAACCAAAAGGTTTCCATTTGATCGTCAAAATGATGTGCTAAAACAACTTTAGATTTGGGATATTTTTCACTTATTTCATTAAAAAATGCATAGCGTGTTTTTCGTGCCTCTTGCTGAAGATTTCCACCATTTTTTTTTAAGAATTCTTTGAAGTTAACAGCGTGAATAGTAAGAGGTACTCCTATTTTTTTGCAATAATCCTGTACTAAATTTGCATCTTCAATGCTATCTGTTCCTCGAAGATTATAATTGACGTGTAAGACGTGTAGCGGCAATTTGAGTTTGTGTAAGGCCCAAAGCAAGCACATTGAATCCAATCCGCCACTTACTGCCACAAAATAGAGTGGGGCGCTTTGTTTTTTAAAAAAATCAGAAAGAAGACCTTGAATATTAGGATTCATTGAAAGCATTTATAATTTTTCCAATTTTTGTCTGGCATTCGGCATATTCTTCTTCAGGTTCAGAAAGAATGGTAATTGCCCCACCAACTGCACAGGATAAATACTTATCTTCTTTATTGAATACCAAACTACGAATGATTACATTAAAATCAAAATCTCCATTTGGTTCTATGTATCCAATTGATCCAGCATAAATACCGCGTGAAAAATCTTCTAGTTCATCAATATATTTCATTGCATTTAGCTTTGGAGCACCAGTCATAGATCCCATAGGAAATGTAGCACGAAAAATATCTGTAAAACTTGTATTTTCTTTTACCTCGCAACTAACGGTAGAAATCATTTGGTGAACAGTTTCAAAGCTGTATATCGCACATAATTCATCTACTTTAACACTGTTTTTTTGAGCTATTTTCGAAAAGTCATTTCTCACTAAGTCAACAATCATTATATTTTCGCTTCTTTCTTTCTGCTTGTTTTGAAGTGTTTCTTTATTCGCTAAATCTTCTTTTTCTGAGTTTCCTCTCGCTGCAGTGCCTTTAATGGGTTGCGAAATAAGTTTATTTCCTTTCTTTTGAAGAAATCGTTCAGGACTTCCACAAAACACTTGATGACTTTTGGTATTTAAAAAAGCAGAAAAAGGTGCTTTAGTGATAGTATTGAGTTTGAAATACAGTTCAAATGGATTATTGATTTTGATGTTTTCAGCAAAATATTCTTGACAATAATTCATTTCGTAAATTTCTCCTTGTTGCAGCAAAGATTTAATCTTCACAACATTTTTTAAGTAATTTTCTTTATTTGTTCGAGCTGAAAATTTAATGGTTTCTGATAATAAGGTTTCTTTCTTATCCTGATTAAAAAAATCAGTGATTAATTCTTCTGACTCAGATGTTTTATTGCCTTTGAGATAGTGACGACTTCCATTTTCTATTTTAATAACAAATTCAGGAATCCAAAAATACACCAAAGGAAATCTAAGAAGATCATCATTTTTACACTGAATTAGCTCAATTTCGTTTTTTAAATTGTAGTTTAAGCACCCAAAAATATAGTTGCCTTTGTTTTCATCTAAAAAAACTTGAAGTTTTACTAATGCAAGTTCAGATGAATCATAAATGCACGCTTCGCTTCCAAAAGTGAAAATTCCGCTTTTGTCGTTGCTGTTTAAGAAACAAATAGTTTTTCTCAAAAAATATTTTTCGTCAAATTTAAAATGAATTATTGAAGTCAGCGTTTAAAATTTTTGCTATTAACAAAAAATAGATGACTTTGCGAACCTTTATATTCAATACTTGTTCTTAATTTTACAGCACTTTAAAACATCAATGAAATTATTTTTATTTTTCCTCTCTATTTTCTTCACTTTTTTAAGTTATTCTCAGTCAAAATATACGCTAAGTGGCTATATAACTGACGCAAAAAATGGTGAAGTATTAGTTGGGACAAAAATCTTTATACCAAGTATAAATCAAGGTACAGTCTCTAATAATTATGGTTTTTATTCTTTGTCTGTTCCATCTGGAACTTATCAGGTTGAATTTAGATCTGGAATATTTCCTACAGTAACTAAAAGTCTTGATTTATCAAAAAATTTAGTTTACAATATTGAAATTGTTTCTGATGCTGTTCAAGATTTAAATGAAGTAGTTATTAACGGAAAAAAAACCGAAAACACTAATTCTACAAAAATGGGACAGGTAGAATTAGAGATGGATAAGATAAAAACTTTACCTGCTTTTATGGGAGAAGTTGATGTCATTAAAATTATTCAATTACTTCCTGGAGTCTCCTCCGTTTCTGAGGGTGGACAGGGATTTTATGTGCGTGGCGGTGGCCCTGACCAAAATCTTGTTTTATTAGATGAGGCAGTTGTTTACAATGCTGCACATCTTTTTGGTTTTTTCTCTGTTTTTAATTCCGATGCAGTAAAAAGTGTTACGCTCACAAAAGGTGGAATGCCTGCTAATTTTGGCGGTAGACTTTCTTCTGTACTCGAAGTAAGTATGAATGAAGGAAACAATAAGCAATTTAAAGTAACTGGTGGTATTGGAGCAATTTCTTCTCGTTTGACAGTTGAAGGTCCCATTGTAAAAAACAAAGGTTCTTTTATAATTTCAGGTCGCAGAACATACATTGATGTTTTAGCGAAAGCACTAATTCCAGATACATCTCCTTTTGCAGGCTCTGGTTATTTCTTTTATGATTTCAACGTAAAAATGAACTATACTTTAAGTAAAAATGACCGTATTTTTTTAAGTGCTTACTATGGCAAAGATGTATTTTCTTTTGCTAATAAAGATAGTGATTTTGGTGTTGAAATGCCATGGGGAAATGGGATTGCAGCACTCCGTTGGAATCATTTATTTAGCAGTAAATTATTTATGAACCTCACAGCAACAGCGACAGATTATAAATTTCAATTTATTTCAAATCAAGACCAGTTTAGATTTGGTCTAGCTTCTGGAGTTCGTGATATTGGATCAAAATTAGATTTTTCTTATTTCCCTAATACTAAAAATAAAATAAAGTTTGGTATTAACTATATTTTTCACACGTTTACACCGTCAAGCGTATCAGCGGAATCTGATAGCGTTGTTTTTAATACCGGAACTCCTCAGAAATTATTTTCTCATGAGGAAGCAATTTATTTCTTGGATGAATTTGATGTAAATGAAGCATTAAAATTTAATCTAGGATTACGCTACAGCATGTATCAGCAAGTCGGACCTTTTACACGCTATATTGATGGTGGAATTGCAAGTCCTGACACAACTATTAATTATTCTCCCGGAAGTTTAATTAAGAATTATCAAGGTTTTGAACCTCGTTTATCTATGCGTTGGATGTTGCCCGATAAAAGTTCCATAAAAGCAGGTTACGCATATAATTATCAATATGTCCACTTAACATCTTTGAGTGCTGTTTCTCTACCAACAGATATTTGGTTCCCCTCTACAGATAAAGCAAAACCACAAACTGGTTGGCAAGGATCTGTTGGATATTTCAAGAATTTTGACGATGATAAATGGGAAACCTCCGTAGAGATATATTATAAGGGAATGAATAATTTAATAGAATATAAGGAAGGTGCTTTGCCGGGTGATAATGTAAATGATAATACTGATAATCTTTTGGTTTATGGAAATGGTTGGGCCTATGGAATAGAATTTTTTGTAAAGAGAACAGTTGGTAAATTTACCGGGTGGATTGGTTATACATGGTCGAAAACAGAACGAAAATTTCCTGATTTAAATGAAGGAAATATTTTTCCTGCAAAATATGATAGAAGGCATGATTTAAGCATTGTTGGAACTTACACTTTAAATGAACGTTGGACATTTAGTTCAGCATTTATTTATGCCACAGGAAATACATTGACATTACCAACCTCTTGGTACGTTCAAGAACAAAATTTATTATTGAATTATGGTGCGCGCAACTCTACTAGAATGGCTCCTTATCATCGCTTAGATATTTCTGCAACCTGGTATGATAAAGCTTTTAAAATCAAAACAGATGCTATTACAGGTCAGGAAATAAAAGTAAAAAAGAGATTTAGACAAAATTGGGCTTTTTCTATTTACAATGTTTATAACCGAGCAAATCCATTTTTCTTGTTCGTTGATCAAGATGGAGAATTATTAGAAGGTGATTTTAAGCTGGCAGTAAAACAAGTTTCGCTATTTCCAATAATACCGAGTGTGACATGGAATTTTGAATTTTAAATAAAACAAAAAATGACGTCTATTATACAGAAAATAGCTTTTTTATCACTTCTTGTTATGGGACTAAGTTCTTGTTCCAAGGAAGTTAAAATTGATATTCCTGGTTTCGAACAACAAGTGGTAATTGATGGTTCAATTGAAACAGGTACTCCAGCCATTATATTTTTATCAAACACGAGAGATATTTATGCCCCAACAGATATTAATTCTTATTTAAGCGGATTTATTTCTGGAGCAACTGTAACTGTCTCAAATGGATCGATTACTGATACTTTAACAGAAATATGTACTGATAATCTTCCAGCAGGTTTTGAGTCTATCGCTGAAGAATTTTTTGGTCTTCCTATAGATCAATTAGTAAATTTACATTTGTGTGCTTATGTTTCTACAGGATTGGTAGGTGAAGTTGGAAAAACTTATACTCTAAAAGTAATTTATAATGATAAAACCTATACATCTTCAACAAAAATTGAAAATCCAACAGCCTTGGATAACTTTTTTTGGAAAGAGCAAACTAATCTTCCTGGATATGGTTTTTCTTGGGCTAAAATAACTGATTCTCCTGTAATGGGTGATGCATATCGTTGGGAAGTAAAGAATCTCGGTGATTTATTTTATTCAAAACCATTTCAGCCGTTTACAGACGATCGTTTTTACAACGGATTAACTTTTGAATTTTCGGTTGAAAATCCGATGAGTTTTAGAGATTCGACAATTGAAGATCAATACAGGGGATACTATAAATTAGGGGATACCATTGTTGTTAAATTCTCTAAACTTGGTAAAAAAGAATTCCAATTTTTTGAAAAAAAATACAATCAGATTTATTCTGGTGGAAATCCATTTGCGACTCCAACAAATATCCCGACAAATATTGAAGGTGGCGCCCTTGGAATTTGGGCTGGCTTCTCGCCTTGGTTCGATACGCTTATTTGCGTTCCATAACTTTCATTTACTGAGGGAAATTTATTGAAGTATAATTTGTTTAGAAAATTAAAACAAGTTCTAAAGATGCATAAAACTCTTTTTTGCCATCAATTCATCATTTGATTCTCTGTAATCTGGATCGTCAACACAACAATCAACAGGGCAAACTGCTGCGCATTGAGGTTCATCATGAAATCCAACACACTCTGTGCATTTGTCGTGGGTAATGTAATAGACATCAAAATTTACAGGTTCAAAAGAATTATCTGCTAAAATTTCTTCACCATTTAAGGTGGAAATTATTCCTTTTAAACTTGTGCCATCTGAATATTTCCATTCGGCTCCACCTTCATAGATTGCATTATTAGGACATTCAGGTTCGCAAGCCCCGCAATTAATACATTCATCGGTAATCATTATAGCCATATCTCTACTATTTAACTGCAAATATAAACATGCTTTATGATTCTTTTGTTTTCTATTCATAAAAATAAGAACATTATTATCTTTGCAAGGTGAAGAAAGATAGAATTATCAGTGCATTTGCTCAACTTGGGAAAATAATGAACTGCTTGGGGCAAAACCATGCAACTAAAGATTTTGAATTGGGAATTACTCCCTTAGAATTGGAAAACCTTAATAGTTTAATCAGTCGTCAAGTTCATCACAATGGTTGGTTTTCTGAAGACATGGTTCGTAAAGCATTCTGTTCCTTAGCTGATATGTTAGAAAAAGAAAAATTAGAGGCTTGGGCAATGAACTATAAATTCAATGAAAAACCCTCGACTATTGCAGTTATAATGGCTGGAAATATTCCATTAGTTGGATTTCATGATTTTCTTTGTGTTTTGCTTTCTGGAAATAGAATCCTTTGTAAGTTGAGTTCTGAGGATAAATTATTATTGCCTGCTTTAGCTAAAATATTAATTCAATTAGATTCCGATTTTGAAGATCTTATTTTATTTTCAGAAGGTAATATTTCAAATTTTGATGCTGTAATTGCTACCGGAAGTACAAATTCATTGGATCATTTTGTTCAGTATTTTTCAAAATGCCCACATTTGTTTCGCGGAAGCCGAACTTCTTTGGCAGTAATAACAGGAAGTGAATCAGACGAGGAATTAGGCGAATTAGGAAAGGATTTATTTCACTATTATGGTCGTGGTTGTCGGAATGTTTCGCACATTCTTCTACCGGAAAATTATAGTCTGAATCGAATTTTTGAAGCGATTGTAGGTTATGGAGAAGTAGTTAATAATAAAAAATACGGAAATAACTATGATTATTACAAATCCATTCATTTG
>JBILPT010000044.1:0-10661 GCA_044373675.1 Crocinitomicaceae bacterium
TCTTCAGGTAAAATATTCATCTTTTCAGCAAAATGAAAGCAGTAATCACGTAAATCTTCCGAAATCAAATGCTCACCTGTTGCTTTTTCAAAACTATCCGCCATTGTTAAAAGACTTTGATGAAAAAATTGTTTCATTTCTTCTATCGTCATATCTCTTGTCCATAAGTCAATTTTCATTGTATTCTTTTCTTCTGGATTCCAAATTGAAAGGAGAAAAGCACTTGCATTTTGATTCTCGATTCCTCCATCGCTGGCGCTCCAATTCATTTGAATAGGAAGATTATTTGCGTTTAAATCAACTTTAATTTTTATTTCGGATTGTTTTGAGATCCTTTCTTTCATCTTAGTTTGCTTTATAATTTTGCAATAATTCGTTGTAAGTTATTTTTTTTAATTGGGATAGACTAATAGAGTGGTTTTCCATATACTGTTTTACAATTCTCCAGCCTAAAAATTGCCCTAATCTATCGGGACTTTCTTCCGGCAAACCGCCTGTAAATGGCCCTTCATTTAAAAGATTTGATCTAGTTTTTTCATCTGTTTTAAAGAGTAATTCATTTTCTACAAGGTACTTCCAAAAAACACCTTCATTTTTGATGGCCCAATTAAATTGTTTGTTGGTGTATCGTAAAATAGTATTCGTTTTAACATTTGGTAATGTTCCTTGTGTAATATACAAAATTTTCCCCCAGCGCATCATTTCGCTTGCATAATTTTCTGATGTTTCTGTACAATAATGTGTCATAAGCCACCCTGCCATAACATCACGAGAGAGGTATTCTTTTTTCATTCCATTTTTAATCCATGTGTAAAATTGATTAGTTGGAAGCTCTTTAATTACTTTCACATTTGAACCAAGATAACGTTCTACACCAATTGCAATCTCTTTTTCACTAGAAAAGACACTTGCTGAGAACGAAGAATTAATAAAATAGATGGTTTTAGGTGTTTTTTCTCTTGGGAAAAATGCTTTAAGACGCCTAAATGCGATTAAAAGTTCTTTTTTTTCTGAGGAGAAATCCCCATGTGTTTTTTTAATCGTCACACCAAGTCTTTGAATATAATTGTTACTATAAAATCTCCTTATTCCATTTATATAAGAAGAGTCAGTCTGCATATTTCCTCCAATGCAATAACCAAAAGTATAATCAAGTAGTGATGAATTATTTCTCTTAAATTTAGATTTTAAAGTTAATAGCTCTTTTTCTGTCGAGTTTCTTAATGCTGAATCAAGGTTTAAAAAATCTAACTTTATTTTTACGTTAGCTATCGAAATTTTAAATGGATCATTCGAACATGCTAAAAATAGAGATAGTATGATGAATATTGTGGATAAGATAGTTAGCTTTATTTTCACTATTTTTCGTAATTTTGTTCAAATTTAATAATATTAAAATCATTATTATGAATTCAATTACTTTGAAGTTATTAGCCATAACAAGTTTTATCTTATGGTTGCCATATTTGTCAATTGCACAAGATTTTGAAAATAAAAATATTCAAGTAGGTTTATCAACTGGTTTCGGCCTGAATTTTCCTAAAATGGGGACTTCCAAAATTACAAATAAAGGACTTGGTTCAAATTTTAATATCGGCTTACTCATGCATAAATCATTTAAAGACTCAAAAAATATAGGTTTTTCTGCAGGTTTTGAGTTTGATTTTTCTTCATTAAATTTTGATTTAAATTATTCAGATTCAATTTATTATAATTATTCTGATAGAGAAATATTGCCTTCTTTTAATACAAATGAGAGCATTTTCCATCTTAAAACTCGAAAACATAAAACATCACTAATAACTATTCCTATAGCACTTCTTTTTAGAACAGATCCTGTTGGTGATTTTCGTTATTTTGCAAAATTTGGGATTAAGAATTCGTTTTTGATATCTAACAATATGGTAGATGAAGGTACAGACATTACAAATCCAACAATCTTTAAAGAAAAAGAAAATCTAAATATGACCTCAAAAAATGAAATGTTTTTTTATCTGGCATCTATTGGTTTATCACTAGGAGCAGAATGGAATTTTATTGGTTCAACTTCCTTAGTTGCTGAAATGAGTTATTATTATGGTCTTACTCCTTTATTCTTGGATAGAAAAGAAGACAAACAAACTTTATATAACAATGTTAATGGAGAAATTACTCCTTTTTCAAACAAGGCCACTCAAAATCAACTAAATTTAAAATTTGCAGTTCTTTTCTAATTTGAATCCCCTACAGCATTTCATATCATCTTGGTTAAATTCCTATTTGGAAAAAGCAGCTATGCAAGGATTTATTATTGGTGTTTCAGGTGGAATAGATTCTGCTTTAACATCAATTCTGTGTGCTGAAACTGGAAAAAAAGTCATTCTATTGAATTTGCCAATTCGGCAAACTGATGCAGAATATGATAGGGCACAACTTCACATTGCAGATTTAAAAAAACGCTATCCAAATGTTGAATCTTTCATAATTAACTTGTCTGAAACACTTTCTGTTTTTGAGAATACACTTCCGATTGATATTAAAGAAAATAACTTAGCGCTAGCAAATTCGCGAGCTCGTTTGAGAATGACGGCCTTGTATGCTGTTGCGCAAGCAAATTCTTGCTTGGTAGTTGGAACTGGAAATAAAGTTGAAGATTTTGGTTTAGGGTTTTATACAAAGTATGGTGATGGTGGAGTAGATATTAGTCCAATAGCAGACCTTACTAAATCTCAGGTTTTTTCTCTTGCAAATAAACTTAACGTGATTCCTGAGATTTTGAAAGCTAAACCAACAGATGGCCTTTGGGAAGACGGAAGAAGTGACGAGGATCAAATTGGTGCATCATATCCTGAATTAGAATGGGCAATGGATTTTTCTGGAGATAGTAATACTATTTCTGAACGTCAAAAAGTAATATTAGCTATTTACAAGCGTTTTAATAAATCGAACGCCCATAAAATGAATCCGATTCCAGTTTGCAAAATTCCAATAGAATTACTTGGATTGTTAGATTAGTAACGATGACAAATGTTGTTTATCATCTAAATATGAAAAGACTTTTTCTGATTGTATTGGTGTTCTCAAGCTTAAATCTACTTTTTTCTCAAGGTTACCAAAAAGGTTTTATTGCCTTAAAATCAAAAAATTATCAAATTGCTGAAATTACATTCCGTGTTTGTGAGAAAAAACATGCAGCTGCAGCAGCATTTGGATTAGCATCTCTTTATTTAACAAATGATTACTATAATAAGGATAGTTCATTTAGATATGTTTTGCTTGCTGAAAATAAATGGAATTTATTTGATAAAAAAAATCGAGAAAAAGCAAGCGTTTATGGTTTTGATTCCATAGCAATTCAACAACTTAAATTAAAAGTAAGTTCTCTTTTTTACGCTGATTGTTCCTCAAGTATTTTAGCGAGTGATTTCCAAAAATTTATGGATAATCATCCTTGGTCGCCTTATTGTTTAACTGCTTTATTCAAAAGGGATTCACTTCTTTTCGAAAATGTTAAAATAGTAAGAACTTCAAAAGTAGTTTCTGATTTTATCCTAGCGTATCCTAAATCTTATTTAATACCAACAGCAGTTGATTTATTTGATGACTTGCAGTATTCTGAGGCTACAGTTTCTAGTCGAATTTCTGATTATATTTTGTTTATAGAAACTTATCCAAAAAACAAAAACAGAAAGAATGCGGAGGATCAGATATACAAATTAGCTATTGAAGATGGATCAATTTCTTCGTATCTTAACTTTATAAAAAGCTATCCTCAAAATTCAAATCATGACTTGGCTTGGATGGGCTTATATGCAAAGTATACAAAAGATTGCAAATTGGAGCATTTTAAGGAATTTGAACGAGAATTTCCAAATTTCCCTTTTCAAGAACTTATCCAAAACGACTTAGATATTTATAGTGAAATATATTTTCCTTTTTTTGAAAATAATTTATTTGGATTTATGGATAGCGAAGGAATAGTAAAAATCCCTGCTGAATATGATGAGGTTTTAAATTTTCAAGATGGTATTGCTGTTGTAGTAAAAAATGGAAAGTCAGGTCTTATTAATAAAAAAAATGATTTGATTTTAAGTTTTGAATTTGATCAAATCGAGGAATTTTATAATGATCTTGCTATTGTTTCTATCTCTGATTCATTTGGGCTTATAAATAGATTGGGAACTTTGGTTTTTCCTTTAATCTATAATGATATTCTATTTCTTAACAAGAATCTAATTGCAGCAAATAATGAAAAAGGATACTCAATTTTCAACATAAACGGAGAAAGAAAATTTGAACAAAATTTTAAAGAAATAAAACCTCTTAAAGAAGATTATTTTATCGTACAATTAGGAGATTCTATTGGTTTGTTAAACACCAATTTGGGTTTTGTAATTCCTGCAATTTATGAAGATATTACATTGATTAAAGACAGTATCTTTTCTTATCAATTAGATGAAAAAAAAGGATTAATTACTCATAGTGGAAGAATTTTGACTTTACCAGTTCACAATGAATTTTCATCTTTTGATGAGCATTCTCAAATTATCATTGCAAAATTAGGTTCTAAAATGTATTACTTAAATTTAGACGGCTCAAAATTTATCTCTTCAGCTTTTGAGTATTTCCCAAAAGCACTAAACACAGCTCATTTTTATAATGGGAATGCAATTTTTTATAAAAATGGTAGATTTGGTATTATAAATTCTCAAGGGAAAATAATATTGAAGCCTACGTTTACAGCTCTTGGAAAAGTTTCTAATGCAATTCCTGTAACAAAAAACGGAATTTGGGGTTTCATGGATATCACAGGAAAAATAATTTTAGATTATAATTTTACATCTATTGATGGGTTTTTTAATCTTGGTTTTATAGTTGAATTTGATGGATTATTGGGACTTTTAGGTAATGATTTAAAACCAGTATTATCGTTAAATCATCAGTCTATAAAAAGAATAAGCGATAATTATTTAGTGGCTAAGAAAGATGGAAAGTATGGCGTTTATTCAGTTGCAGGGGAGCAAGTTGTGCCCTTCAATTTTGATCTCATACAATTACATGATTCAGATTGTTTAGCTTTGACAAATGAAAATGGCATAGCTTATTACTTTTTAAGTACTAGAAATTACATTATAAAACAATGAAAGGTTTTTTTAATCGTCCTGAACATTTCTTTTTAGCACTTATTGCTGTATTTGGAGTATATATTTCACTTTTTATGTACTTCCAAATTTCATCATATAAACAATATGTATTAATACCTGCATTTCAAGAGTATTCTAAAATTGAGGAAGAAATAAAAATAGCAAAGGAAAATATAGAGGTTCCAAATCAGAATTCTGGAGAATTAAAAAATCTAGCAAGGAACAATGAAGATAAGAGAACTAAATCAGAAAAAGATTGGTCTGAAAATACTTCTTCTGAAGATCCTGCTCAGACAATAAAAGATTTTGAGAAAAAATTATTTGAGGAAGCTGGTGGGAAAAAAGAAAGAGAAAAAATAGAATTAGAAGCTGAACAAAAAAAAGTAAAGAAAGATCAAAAATTAACCCAGACAAATAAGCAGACGACAAAAGACAATCAATACAATGGGAATGTCATGGTTGACTTTAGTTTAGAGGGAAGAACTGCTTACAATAACAATAATTGGTATATTCGAAACCCTGGTTATACTTGTGGTTATGGCTCAGTCGGAACGGTTGTGATTCTGATAAAAGTTAATTCAGCTGGAAAGGTTGTTAAAATAAATTTTGATGCAGCAAAAAGCACCAATGTTAGTATCTGTATGCAAGAGCAAGCTTTAAAATATGCAAATATGTCCCGCTTTAATGCTTTAACTAATGGAGGTTCAGATCAATCTGGATATATTCGCTATCAGTTTGCTGCACAGTAGTTGATTATTTAATCATCTTTTTTTTGCTTAGTTTCTAAATTATTTTCCTATTTTTACATAAAATAAGAAAATGAATACTGGCAAAAATTTAAAATCTCTAAGAAAGCACAAAGGAATGTCTCAAGAAGAAATTGCCCAAGCGCTTTCAATGAACCGTTCTACTTACAGTGGATATGAAAATGGTGTTGCGCTACCAAATATTGAAAATCTTATCTCATTTAGTGAATTTTTTAAGATTTCGATTGATGATCTGATAAAAAAAGATTTCTCAGTTTTTTCAGTAAGTGATTGGCAAAATTATTCAGCGTCATGGAAAGATGAAGCAAAGGGAACACATCTTCGTGTTTTAGCTGGACTTGTAGATCAAAATAACGAGGAAATGATTGAGATGATTCCTGAAAAAGCAAGAGCAGGTTATGTTGCCGGATTCTCAGATCCAGAATTTATGAAGGTCCTTCCTACTTTACAAATCCCATTTTTAAGTAAAGATCGAAAACATAGAGCTTTTCCAATATCTGGCGATTCGATGCCTCCAGTAAATAATGGCTCACATGTAATTGGTGAATTTATACAGGATTGGACGCAACTTAAATCTGGATCGCCATGTATTGTTGTTACCAAAGAAGATGGAATTGTATTTAAGTTTGTCTACAATCATTTAGAGGAAAATCAATCACTTTTATTAGTTTCTTCTAATCCTCTTTTTGAACCTTATTCAGTTTCAATAAAAGATGTGATCGAAATCTGGAAATTTTCTGCTTATTTCTCCAAAGACTTACCCGAGGTTCAAATGGATGCATTACAATTAAGTTTGTCATATCGAAATTTACACAAGGATATTCAAAGAATATTAGAAAAAATAAAATCATAATTTTTGTTTTTTATTCTTTGCTTTTTTTCTCAGTTTAAAGCCATTTTTCTTAATTTTGTTCATGCGAATTGTTAAACAAATTCCACATGATAGATTTTTAATTCAAATTCACCAATACAACGGGAAGTTTATTTTGAAAATTGAATTGAGTGGTTTTGAGCAAGTATTTAAAATAGCTGAAACTGATCTTCAAGATATTGATTTAATTGAAAAAAACTTAAATTCTGAATTTTTCTCAAATTGTTTAACACGCTTTATTGCAATGCGCGAAGATTGGAATCAACTTATACATCAAAAATAGAAAAATGAGAGATTTGACTATACTTTTTTCCTTAGTGCTTCTTTTAGTTGCTTGTGGAGAAAAAGATAATACAAAAGGTGATTCAAAACCAAAGATCGAGGCGCGTAAACTTGATGGTTTAAAGATCGCCTATTATAGTAACGATAGCATTAAAGAGTATTTTGAATATTATAAGCGAGAAGATGCTGCCGTAACTAAAAAACAAAAAGCCTTTCAAGCTGAAATTGATAAACGAACTACTGAACTACAAAATTATGTTCAAAGAAAAGACCAAGAAGCAAGAAGTGGTCTGTTATCCCAAAATGAAATAGGTATGGCCCAGCAAAAAGCCCAGCAAATGGAGTCTAATATAATGCAATATCAACAAACTGAAGGTGCTAAATTAGAAGCTGAAACCGTAAAAAAACTTGAAGAAATAAGCAATAAAATTGAGGTATTGGGTAAAAAATATTGTGAAATACATCAAATCGATATTTTGTTAATGCATGGCAAAGGTGGCCAATTAAATTATATTTCTGAAACAATGGATGTCACAAAAGAATTTATTCAGTTCTTGAATGAAAATCAAAAGGAAATTGAAAAAGATCTAAAGTAATGCGTGTTGCTCAACAGAAATTAAAAGAAAATATCGCTGAATATTTGTTGTATATGTTCCAAATCGAACATGTTATTCGCTCTTTTAATTTTGATCTAACTGCTATAATTGATGTTTTTGTTCGACCAACTTTGGTAGATGATTCATTTCTGAATCAATACAAGACGTGGTATTCTGAGTTAATAGTCCAAATGCAAAAACAAGGTATTGAAAAAGAGGGGCACCTAGATTCATTAAATGAAATAATTATTGAATTAATCTATTTACATAATACTCTTATAACTGTTGTAAATGACGAAAAATATACTGCTCTTGTAACTGCTGCAGAGGAAGATATAGTCGCATTCAAAGAAAAATCTAATTTCATGAAACGTCACGAAATAGAAGTTTTACTCCATGCAATGAATATGAAATTGCAGTTAAAAGTGAGAAAGCAGGAAATTTCTCCTGAAACTGAATTAGCAATGGATAAAATGCGTGTTCAGTTGGCTTATTTGTCCAGAGAATACGGTCGAATGAAGTCTGGAGAATCAAATTTCATTAAGAACTAAAATATATTGGAATTTCTGAAACTTCAATAATCTTCTTTTTTAATTGATCTACTTTCCAGTTTTTATGTTCAATTCCATTGCTTAAGACAATGTATTCGCAGTTTAGCTTATTTTGATAAGAAAAAACTTGTTTATGCGCTTCCTCGTTTAATTTTATATTTGGTGCTTTACATTCCACTAAAATAATTGGCTCGAATAAATTATTAACTACTACAATATCCCAGCGTTTTTTGAGTCCAAAGTAATTTAACTCTTTTTCAACACTAATAAAACTTAGTGGATAAAATAGATGAGAGGAGAGATAATTAATGTAATGTTGTCTCACCCATTCTTCAGGTGTAAGGACCATCTTTTTTTTTCGAATCAAACAATTTACGAAGATAACATTGTCTTTTCTTGTTAATGTTAAAGTTGCTTTTGGTAAATTCAGAGGAATAAGGGTTTGCATTACATCCCAGGAAGAAGAAGGTTAATGTCCTTGTATTTTAAATCAAATACTTTTCCCAAAATTTCATTGGTTAAAATCCCCTTATAAATATAGACTCCATTTCTGAAACCACTGTGCATCCTAACTAAATCTACTACTCCTCCTTTTTCACCCATCTCTAAAATTAGTGGTGAAAAGATATTAGACAAGGCAAAAGATGCTGTTCTGGAAACACGTGATGCAATATTAGGAACGCAATAATGAATCACTCCATGTTTTGTAAATACTGGATCTATGTGATTTGTAACACGTGATGTTTCAAAGCAGCCACCTTGATCAATACTTAAATCAATAACTACTGAACCAGCTTTCATACTTTGGATCATTTCTTCAGAAACAACACAGGGAGTTTTACCTACGTTTGATCGAAGCGCGCCGATTACAATATCTGCTCTTCTTATTGCTTTGGCTAGCACCTTGGGTTGAATAATTGAAGTAAAAACTCTAGATCCTATATCATTTTGTAATCTTCTTAAGCGTGAAAGAGAACTATCGAATACTTTTACAGAAGCGCCTAATCCACTTGCAGCACGAGTTGCAAATTCTCCTACTGTGCCTGCACCTATAACTACAACTTCAGTTGGTTGCACTCCAGCAATCCCGCCTAACATAATACCTTTTCCATTAGAAAATGAAGAAAGTAATTCTCCTGCAATTAGAATTGAAGTTGTTCCTGCAATTTCTCCCATTGTTCTAACAATTGAAAAAACTCCTTCCTCATCTCGGATGTAATCCCATGCTATTGCAGTTATTTTTTTTTCAATTAGTTTTTGTAAGATTTCTTTAGGTTGTGTTGCTATTTGCAGTGCAGAAATAAAAGTTTGATTTCCAGACATCATATCAACTTCATTTTCAGATGGTGGAGCAATTTTGCAAATAATATCACATTTATATATTTCTTGTTTGTCGGAACAAATTTCAGCACCTGCCTCGCTGTATTCGTTATCAGTGAAATTCGCACCTTCTCCAGCTTTTGTTTCCATTCGAACTCTATGTCCATTTGCTACTAGAAGACCAACTGCTTCTGGAACTAAGGCAACTCTTTTTTCTTGAAAAGATGTTTCCTTAGGAATACCAATAAATAAAGCACCTTTTTTTCTTGGAACTTCCAACATCTCTTCTTTGGGCATCAAGCTTCCTTGCTGCATTAACGATTTCAATATTTCAGGATCAGTAATCATAATTCAAAGGATATTTCTCTCGTTATTGAGTTTTCATTTTTACGAATATACACCCAAATTACGTCTTTTGGTAAAATAAACGCCAATTTTTCACCCCACTCAATAAAGAAGTAGTTTGGTTCATCTATTAATTCATCTAATCCAAGTTGTAAAACTTGCTTATTATTTTCAATTCGATAAGCATCAATATGGTATACTTTTTTTGAATCATTGATTTTATATTCATTCACTAGAGAAAAAGTAGGTGATCCATCAAAGTCTGTAATTCCCATCTGATTTAAAATAGCACGTATAAAAGTTGTTTTTCCATTTCCCATTTCGCCATTTAAGGCAAATATTTTAGGTTCCGGGAATAAGGCAATAAATTTCTTTGCATAATCGTCTAAATCCTCAACAGATTCGACCTTCCAATTATACATCATTTTCTGCTAGCGTTTTATAGGGTTTTTCCTTACCATTTTTCCATTGCAACAATTCAAAATTTTCACCATCAAATTTCCCAAAAGTTTGATAAGTTATCCATTCGCCTAAATTAAAATAAACTGAATTGTCAAAAGGAATTTTCAAAGGTAGGTGACGATGGCCGTAAATAAAATAGTCAAAATTATTTTTAACATTTAGTTCTTTTGAATAATTGTAAAGCCACTCATTTTCAATTCCATTAAATTGTTTATCACGAGGACCATTTTTAGACCGACTTGTTTTTGAGAAAAAATTAGCTGCTGAAAATCCAAAATTTGGATGCAATCTTGCAAAAATCCATTGGCAAAAGGATGATCTAAATATTTTCTTGATAAATTTAT
>JBILPT010000045.1:0-10532 GCA_044373675.1 Crocinitomicaceae bacterium
CACCACATAAATCCAATGTAAAGCGTGTTCCAGTCTCAAATGTTCGAATTCCTCGTTCACAAAGGACAACGTTTTCATTGCCGCCTGACAATACAAATTCAGCAGCTTGAACAAATTCCTGAAGAGTTGTGCCAAAACCACGTTTGATTAAAACAGTCTTGTTTGTTTTCGCGCAGGCTCTTAATATTCCTTGATCGTACATTGCTTTTGCTCCAATTTGAATAATATCCGTGTATTCAATTATTTCATCTATGTGCGTTGCATCTCTTGCTTCTGTTATTACATTCAAACCGAAGTCAGTGCGCATTTTTGCTAGAAGCTTCAATCCATCCAATCCCATGCCTTGAAAAGAATAGGGACTTGTTCGAGGTTTGTAGCACCCACCTCTCAGAGTAGATAAACCTAATTTGACTAATAATTCTGCAGAAGAACGGATTTGCTCTTCAGATTCTACAGAACAAGGACCACCAATTAGAAGCGTATTGTTGCTTTTTCCTCCAATTTGAGTAGTTCCAAATTTTACCAGGCGTTTCTCATTTTTATATCCACGAGACGCTAATTGCATATCATTTGGAAAAATCCAGCTATTTTCTGTGTGATTTGTTAATCCTGAAGGGACTTCCTTCATACTTGAACCTGTTATTAAAACATTGGTGCCTTCACTTACAATGTGAAAAGCTTTATTTTCTGCAGCTAATACTGCGGCACTTTCTTTTGAAACAGTTTTTTTTAAATGAATTATCATATTTCTCCTTTAATCAGATGTACAAAATTAACAATTCCAATGGCATTTTGTTGAGAATTTACAACTGGTAAATACATAATCGGAAAAGAACATTTTTTAATCAGTTGAAGCATTTCAAATACAGTAGCGCTTCCATCAATTCTAATTGGATTTGTATTTATGAGATCTTCTGGTTGAATAGCAGCTAAATGATCTATTTTTTTTAATACGGCTTTTCGTATATCAGCACTTGAAACCAATCCTTTGAATTGATTATTTTGAGAAAGGATAAGTGTAAACCCAACATTTCCATTTTCTACTGCTTGCAAAATAGATTTTGTAGTACAGTTTTCTATATAATCTTTTGGACTTTCTTCCAACGGAATCATAAAATCTTCTACGCAATAGCTCGACTCAATATCTCGATTAGTTAGATTCATTAAAGCATTACCAATACTTGGTCCAGAGAATAAATAGGAACCAGAAACAGATGAGCTTACTCCCATATTTCGAAGAATAAAGGAAACTTCACCATTTACTCCGCCATCAACATGAATTGATTTATTCGGATATTTTGCCCTGAATTGTCTAATTTTTGAAAAATTTATCTTGTCAAAAGCTCCACCACTTTGCCCTGGAATCGTTGCCATTATTAAAATAAAATCAAAGTCAGAATACGAATCAAAGACATCAATCGAAGTTGGAGTAATTACAGCCAAACCTCTTTTTCCAGAAATATCACTTGGAATATTTAGTGGTTCTTTTAAATTCTCATATTGAAAGGTAAGGTATTCAACAGGATTTTTTCTAAGCAACTCATAATATTTTGAGGGGCTTTCAGTAATAATATGCAAGTCAATAGGAATTTTACACCAAGAGCGAATTTGTAAAATATCATCAAACACACTTAAATCATCGTTGCAATCTACGTGTAATAAATCAACTTGGTGATCCATTAAATCATGGATGACTTCCTTTAGAGAACGTTTTTTGTCACTGTATATTGAAGCTGATATTTTCATTCTGAAACAGGTGTATAGATTTCTTTAAAGTTACCATCGCATAGTTTAATCCTGCAAGGAAGTGAAGTGAAAACAAGTTTATTTAAATCAGATTGCAGTTCTGTAAATAATTTTATTTCTTCAAAGCTCAAAGCTGATGCTTTAAAATCTTCCTTTGAAATTAATTGAAGGTGGTATGCTTCTTTATATTTTAATAGTCTTATAAATTGTTTTTCTTTTCCATCTATTTGGTTTTTTGTCCAATATAAAGCTAATTTTTCTGCTATTCCTTTTTCATTTTTGATGGTGTAGAATATAGTAGTGTTTCCGCTTTCAATTTTATCTCCAAATCCTTTTGAACAAGAAACTATTAGAAGTAATAAAAATAAGAAAAATGTTCTTTTCATTACTACAAATTTAGTGAGAAGATTTGGTGTTGCCGAAGATTTGCAGAAAAAAGAGGGGTAAGCTACTCTTATCGCACCGCTCAACCTCATACCTTTGCTACATTCCTGTCCTGGAGGATTAAGAGGGAGCTGGTCGTAAAAGACTTACCCCGCGCAAAAGTACTAAGATTTGATGAATTTTAAAATATTTAAACATGGAAGATGAATTTAATCGGTGTTTTGTTATTATAATTTTTTTTTTATTCCTTGAGTAATGGATTCAAGTTTCTATTTTTGCGCATGCTTAAGAAAATTGGTCTTCTAATCGTATTGTGTACGCTTTTTCAAGTTGTATACTCTCAAGCTACAAAGCCGAATTTTGTTGTTCGTTATTTCAATAAATTTATTAATGATTCTACGGATAAATCAAAGATACAAACACTGGTTTATCCAACAGTTGGTTATGCACCTGAGACAAAATGGGAATTTGGTGCAAGTACTGTAGTTGTTGGGTATGCTAAAAAGGACACAAACAATCGTTTATCAGAGATTAACGGTTTTACTTTTTTAACATCAGAAAAACAATACGGTGGAGTAATAGAACATGCACTTTACTCAAATAAAAATACATGGTTTTTACTTGGGAAACTCAAAATTCAAAGTTTTCCACTTTCCTACCATGGTATTGGTGCTAATACCCCAAAAGAAAAAATTGCAGTTGTGGATGCCTTCTCCTTTAATTGGAAAGAACGATTTTTAAGAAATGTATGGCGCGACTTTTATATTGGCTTAGAACTAGATTTCCAAAGGATGAGTCGTGTAAATTTTCAGCCCTATACGAATGAGGAATCCCTTTTAAAGCCAAATGGTTATAAGGGATTCAATAATTTTGGTCTTGGTCTTGGATTGCTTTATGACAACCGACACAACGTGCTAAATGTGCGCCATGGATTCTTTGCTGAAACAGCCATACTTGTGTATAGTAAAGATCTAGGTAGTATCACTAATTTTTCGTCTATTCTTACTGATTTTAGGTATTTTCATCCAATAGGAAAAAGAAATGTGTTGGCTATTCAGTCTGTTGGACAATTTACGCTTGGTGAAGCACCTTTCAATCAATATGCTCTTATGGGAGGTGAAATGATGATGAGAGGTTACTATTTGGGTAGATTTAGAGATAAAAATTACATAAGCTTTCAAACTGAATATAGAATGCTTCCTCTGCCATTTGCGAAAAAATTTGGCCTTGCTGTTTTTGCTTCTTCCGGAATCATATACAACAAAGTAGCAAATCTAAACTCCCAATACATCAAATACGCCGGTGGAGCAGGTGTCCATTATTTGTTATTCCCTAAAAAAGATGTTTGGACTAGGATTGATTTTGCTCTAAACAATGAAGGCGGTTCGGGCTTGTATTTGTATATTGGCTGCGCTTTTTAATTTGACCAATTCCCTTTACAAATAATCTTAAGCGATTACTTTGAAAAAATTGATTTTATACCTAACTTTGCAGTGCTATTGAATAGTTAATTGGCTTCGTAGCTCAACTGTATAGAGCACCACATTACGGCTGTGGAGGTTTAAGGTTAGAATCCTTACGAGGTCACAAAAAGAACCCAGCACGAAAGTGCCGGGTTTTTTGTTTTAAAGAGCGTTCAAAATTCATTTTGATAAGTGATTAAAAATAAAAAAGCCGAGAACTGCCTCAGCAGTTTGGGTTCTATGCTTGTTAAGAACAAAACGATGGGATATGAAATCCTTACGAGGTCACAAAAAGAACCCAGCACGAAAGTGCCGGGTTTTTTGTTTTAAAGAGCGTTCAAAATTCATTTTGATAAGTGATTAAAAATAAAAAAACCGAGAACTGCCTCAGCAGTTTGGGTTATATGCTTGGAATGCCCAATGCGCAATGGATCATGAAATAATCCTTACGAGGTCACAAAAAGAACCCAGCACGAAAGTGCCGGGTTTTTTGTTTTAAAGAGCGTTCAAAATTCATTTTGATAAGTGATTAAAAATAAAAAATCCGAGATTAGGGATGTTGGTAAGTACATTTGATAAAATGACCGATGAAAAACAAAAATTACATTTAAACAATGCGGAACAATTTCTAGCATCTTTGTGATTAAAAATTTTCATCTTAAAACCATAATTAATGGGATATCAACTTGAGATTAATATGCTAACTTTATTCGATGAAATTTTTTAAATTTCTTTTTCTATTTCTTTCTTCGTTTTCTTTCGCACAAACGGACTGTGAATTCAAGTACCAGAATAAAATAGGCGGAAATTATCTTTTCTCCATTTACTACGAAACGGATTTGAAAACGCCTTTAAATGGAACGTGTGAAAGAAGGTACAACGACAATCGCATCTTTGAGAAACGGACGTTCAAAGACGGAAAATTGATGGAGGAAATACTGAACTATGAAAGTGGAAGTTCAAAAACAAAAGTTAATCCTACTTGGAATACACGTGATTCCGTAATTGCAAGCTTGGAACTATTTTGGGAAAATGGAAATCGGAAACAAACGAATATTTATTATTGGGACAAAGCACAACGGCGCTGTGAAAAATACACCGATTATCATCTCAATGGAAAAATACGATTTGTAAATTTTAACGCCTTTGTGAGATTGTCTGAAATCAATGAATACAACATCAAAGACTATCCGCCTCACACAATTGATTACGATGGTTACACAACCTTGCGCGTTCCTTTTGGTTTAGCGTTAGAATACGATGATACGGGTGTTTTGAAATCTAAAACTACCCACAAAATGATCTTAAATGGTGGTCATGAACATTCTTCAAGAGAAGGTTTGTATGAAGACTATCACCACAATGGAAAATTAAAAACGAGAGGTTACTACAAAGACGGAGATCCTGACGGAAATTGGTTAGTTTATAATTACTTGGGGCAAAAAAGTGAAGAACAATTCTACCAACGCAACATGAAAGTTGGAACGTGGAAAGGCTGGCACGAAAATGGGAAACCACGTTTTGAAAACGTTTACGACACCTTATCAAATTTCATTTTTCACGCCAATAAAAAAGAATGGAACGAAGCAGGTTTACTTGTTTTTGAGCGCTTCATTGACCGAAAAGGAACGGGTTTTGAGAAAAAATGGTCAGACAATGGAACGCTGATTCAGCACCTCGAATTGGTAAATAACACGAAAATAGAAGGTTCAGAGAAAAATTGGTATCCTAACGGCCAATTGAAATCGTATTTGAACAATCTGAGAAATTCCGACACCACTTATGTGAGCTATTTCCAAAATGGAAAAATGGAGGAAATTCACTTGAAAACAAAAAACGAGTTGGACCAAGTAATTTCTAATAAAAAATGGAACGAAAAGGGAATATTAATTTCAGAAGTAAACAAAAAATCGCGACCAGAAAATGAATTTATTGAATTGTATGAATTTTGGGCAACAGGGAAAATGAAATCACACATTTACCAATTGAATGAAACAAGATTGGAAGTCAACTATTTTCAGAATGGAAGTTTGAAATCGGGAGTTCGTTTTTTAAATGCAAAACTAGATGGCAAAACCCAACATTTTGATAGTTTAGGAACCTTGTTAATGGAAAATAATTACACCAATAATCTACGAAATGGCTGGTGCAAGCGCTTTGACAAAACTGGCAAATTGTTTTTTGCTCAATACTACGAAAACGCATGTCCGAAAAAGATGACGGGTGAATTACCTGCAAAAAAACGAAACTTCGAAGAACTTTCAAAAGACGAAAGAGAACTTTTTATTAGCTTTATTTACAATAACTTAAGTCAATACGTTTCGCCAAATGAAACACAGTTATACTACTCAAAAAAACAGGTGGATTCAATAGCAAGGTATTATATGTATTTGTTTGATACGTGGTCGAAATACGCTCCTTTCCCTTTTCCTGGACATCAAATCACAGCTCAAGTAATCAGTTTTCGATTGCCAAGTGTTTATCTAACAGGACTTGTAAAAGGCGATACTTCGGATAAATACGTAAAGGAAGTAATAACAGCTTTTGAAAAAAATGGCTGGCTTACCTCTCATTTAAAATTAGAAAGTGGTTATTATAATTGGGATTTAAAGGTAGAAGGGTTTTATACTCAAAAGTTTATTCAAAAACACTTTCCTTTACTTCAATCCTTTATTTACATCTTACCTCAATCAAAAAATGTTGAGCCATTAGAAACATTCAACAAAGTGAATCGTTTGCGTCCGCTAACAATCGCCCTATATTCAGATTGTGTTGCGATTGCATCCTCAAGTTCATATGAAAAAACGTTTCAATTTCTTATTTACTCAGATGGGGAAGTAGATCTGTTAAACGGATTATCATGGGAAGATGTAAACGAAATCAACGACTTTTCAAGAGAATTGCCCTATGATTAAAATCAACTATTTCTTGCTATTACTGATTTTCGCAATTAGTTTTTCAGTAAAAGCTGACCTTCGCCCGGTTTACCTAACCTTAGAAATCAAGCAATAAGTAAATCAATTTAATTCAATTCAATGCTAAAACAGAGCTGTATAATCTGAATATTGAACTCAATGATTTTGGACCCAGTTGAACGGTTTTTAAGAGGGATGGAATAAGGCTTTGTTCTAATAAAATTCTAACTTTAACAAAAAAAAATAAATGTTCGAACAAACCTTTAAAAATGTTGATGACATTCTGCACAAAGATGCGGGGTGTGGAAGTGAGTTAGATTACGTAGAACAAACCTCTTGGGTTTTGTTCTTAAAGTACTTGGATGATTTAGAAAATGATAAAGCAACTGCTGCTGAATTGACTGGAAAACAATACAAGCCACTTATTGAAACCGAATACCAATGGAATGTTTGGGCAGCTCCAAAAGGAGCAGATGGTAAAATAGACAACCACAAGGCTTTAACTGGAGATGACCTTGCCGATTTTGTAAACATTCACCTATTTCCTTACCTCAAAAAATTTAAGGCAGACGCCATTAGTGCAGATACTATTGAATATAAAGTTGGTGAGATATTTAGTGAGCTAAAGAATCGCATTCAAAGTGGTTATAACCTTCGTGAAATAATTAACCGTATAGATGAACTTCGTTTTCGTACACACGCTGAAAAGCACGAAATGAGCCATTTGTATGAGTCCAAGATACAGAATATGGGTAATGCTGGGCGTAATGGTGGTGAGTACTACACACCAAGACCATTAATTACCACAATTGTAAAAGTGGTTGCTCCAGAAATAGGAAATAAAATATATGATGGTGCTGTGGGTAGTGCTGGTTTCTTATGTGAAGCATTTAGCTATTTGCAAAACAGCAAAAAACTAACCACTACTGATGTAGAAATTTTACAAAAGAGAACCTTTTACGGTAAAGAAAAAAAGTCATTGGCTTACATTATTGGTACAATGAATATGATTTTTCACGGAATTGAAGCACCAAATATTATACATACCAATACACTTGCTGAAAACTTAGCAGACATACAAGAAAAAGACCGTTACGACATTATATTAGCAAACCCTCCGTTTGGTGGAAAAGAACGTGCAGAAGTTCAACAAAACTTCCCTATTAAAACGGGTGAAACTGCTTCTTTATTTTTACAACATTTTATAAAAATACTAAAGGCTGGTGGTAAGGCTGCTGTGGTAATTAAAAACACCTTTTTAAGCAATACCGATAATGCTTCTGTGGCATTACGTAAACAATTGTTAGAAAGTTGCAACTTACATACTGTGTTAGATTTGCCTGGTGGAACATTTACTGGTGCTGGTGTAAAAACAGTGGTGTTGTTTTATGAAAAAGGAAGTGCTACAAAAAAAGTATGGTTTTACCAACTGAACTTAGATAGAAATTTGGGTAAGACCAATGCCCTAAACGAAAAAGATTTAGCTGATTTTGTAGAATTACAAAAAACAAAAGCAGATAGCGAAAACTCTTGGAGCATTAATATAAAAGATATTGACCAGAACACCTTTGACCTAAGTGCCAAAAACCCAAACAAAAAAGAAGAAGCGGCTTTACGCCAACCTCAAGAAATTTTGGAAGAAATGAAAGCATTAGACGAAGAAAGTGCTGATATTTTAAATTCAATTTTGGAACTAATATGAGTTTGAATAAATCTATATCTAAAATCACTGGGACTGAATTGTTAGAACATCTAAAATCTGAAAAAAAGAAATTAATTTCAGAAAAACATTTAATGGATAAAAAAGATAATCATATTTATCCAATAAAAGAAGAACTCTTTAATATTCCAGAAAATTGGGTTTGGTGCTATCTCTCAGATATTTCAATAATACAAGAAGGTCCTGGAATAAGAAAGCATCAATATTGTAATGAAGGAATACAATTTCTTACTGTAACAAATATTCTTGAAGGAGAAGTTGATTTAGAGAAATCAAAAAAGTATATATCTATTGATGAATATCAAAAAGTATATAAACACTTTACAATCAATTATGGGGATATTGTTACTGCTTGTTCTGGAGGTAGTTGGGGCAAATCGGCAATTTATGAATTGAATGAAAAATTAATATTAAATACAAGCACATTAAGACTCCGTTTTTTTAATGATTTAGGAAGTAATAAATATTTATATTATTTAACAAAAACTACCTTTTTTAAAGATAGCTTAAATTCTCATTTAACTGGTCAACAACCTAATTATGGGTATTCTCATTATTCAAAAATTCAAATTCCTCTTCCTCCCCTTCCAGAGCAACAAAGCATCGTAGCCATATTAGATGAATCCTTTGCCGCCATTGCTAAGGCAAAAGCAAATGCCGAACAAAACCTCAAAAACGTTAAAGAACTTTTTGAAAGTTATTTGCAAGGGGTATTTGAAAAAAAGGGGGAGGGTTGGGCTGAAAAGACGTTGGGTGAAGTTTGTTGCAGCAAATCGTCAAATGTTTCTCAAAATCAGTTAACCGATGAAGTTGGAGATTATCCGATTTTTGGGGCAAGTGGGTTGATAAAAAATGTAAGTTTCTATCATAGAGATAAACCATATTTATCAATTGTTAAAGATGGTTCTGGCTTTGGAAGAATTACCAAAATGGATGCATTTACCTCCGTAATTGGAACTTTACAATATATTTTACCTAATGATGATATAGACTTAGACTATCTAAATTATTCATTGATGTCTGTTGATTTTAAAAAATATGTTCAAGGTGCTGCCATTCCACACATCTACTTTAAAGATTATAAAAATGAGCCATTTTTATGGATGCCCCTCCAAGAACAAAAAAACATTGTTCAAAAGTTGGATGCCTTATCGGCAGAAATAAAAAAGTTAGAAGCCATTTACAATCAAAAAATAAATGATTTAGAAGAACTCAAGAAATCCTTTTTGCAGAAGGCGTTTAGTGGGGAGTTAAAAACAGCAAAAGCATTAGTATGAACGAAGCAGATACAAGGGCAAACCTTATTGAACCAAAGCTAAAGTCTTGTGGTTGGGGAGTTGTTGAAGGTTCAAAAATCCTTCGTGAGCAATATGCAAAAATTACAGACGGTAAAATCCAAACTGGTGGAAGTCGTTCAAAACCTATGATTGCCGATTATATATTGGTTTACAAGGGCATTAAACTGGCAGTTGTAGAAGCTAAAAGTAATGATTTAGGTGTGGGCGAAGGTGTGGCACAAGCCAAACAGTATGCAGATAAGTTAAAGTTAGATACTACCTACTCAACAAACGGTAAAGAGATTTATAGCATTTGTATGAAAACTGGTACTGAAGGTTTAGTTGATAATTACCTTACGCCAGAGGAATTATGGAATAAAACCTTTGCCATTCAAAATGAATGGAGAGAAAAATTTGCAAATGTTCAATTTGAAAATAAAAGTGGTACTTGGCAATTGCGATATTATCAAGAAATTGCTGTAAACAACACTTTAGAAGCATTAGCAAATAATAAAGAACGTATATTACTTACTCTTGCTACTGGAACTGGAAAAACGGCTATTGCCTTTCAAATTGCGTGGAAATTGTTTCGAACTCGTTGGAACTTAAAGCGTGATGGCAGTCGCAGACCTCGTATTTTATTTTTAGCAGATAGAAACATATTAGCTGACCAAGCATTTAATTCCTTTTCAGCCTTTCCAGAAGATGCTTTAGTACGCATTAAACCCAGCGAAATCAAGAAAAAAGGAAATGTACCAACTAACGGAAGTATCTTCTTTACCATCTTCCAAACCTTTATGAGTGGTACTGATAAAGAAGGCAATCCAGCTCCTTACTTTGGGTCTTATCCACCAGATTATTTTGACTTCATCATTATTGATGAGTGCCATCGAGGTGGTGCAAACGATGAAGGCAATTGGAGAGCCATTATGAATTACTTTGAACCAGCAGTTCAGTTGGGATTAACGGCTACGCCTAAACGACAAGATAACGTTGATACCTACAAATACTTTGGCGAACCAGTTTA
>JBILPT010000002.1:0-188488 GCA_044373675.1 Crocinitomicaceae bacterium
AGTATTTGTTTAGAAGATTTTTGATTTAGACTTATTTTTTTGATTTCTTGCCTTAACTTTCCAAAGTGAATATATTGGATATTATTTTAATTATACCACTGCTATACGGAACTTGGAGAGCTTTTACCAAGGGATTTATCATGGCGCTTTTCACAATTTTAGCATTATTGATAGGTCTTTATGCTGCTTTTCACTTTTCAGATAAATTTACCCGCTTTATTTCTACTCAAACTGATTCAATGCCAGAATATCTTCTGGCCTTTTCTTTTCTAATTCTTTTTTTACTTGTAGGCGCTTGTATTTATTTTGGGGGAAAGGCACTAGAACAGGTCATAAAAATCGCTCAATTGTCTTTAGTAAATAAATTATTGGGGGCAGCACTTGGTTTAATAAAATGGGCATATTTTATTGGTGGATTATTAGTTTTTATTGATTCCGTTGATTTGAAAGAACAAATCTTAACGAAAGAGCTCAAAACAAAATCAATTATTTATCCGCTCGTAAATGGTCTTATTCGGCATTCAATTCCAGATGTTGCAAATATGGAATTATTCAAGCGCAGCAAATCAGAACAAAAAAAATAGCAGCTATATGATCATGAAAAATATGGTATATTCCATTTTCAAACTCCTTTTATTTTGGATATTATTTTTCGATGCAGGCAGGATTTTATTCTCTATTCACAATGCTGGAAAATTTACAAATGTTTCTTTTGGAGAATGGCTTTTAGCATTTGTTTATTCTCTTCGAATTGATTTAGCTAGTGCCGCAGCTTTGAGCGCAATCCCTCTATTGATTTTAGTATTAACTTATATATGGCCAGGAAAATGGTCGAAACCTATTTTTTATACTTTTTTGAGTATGGAAATCTTATTCGTAGCTCTCATTCATTGCGGTGAAATTAATGCCTATACAGAATGGAATCATAAGTTAACAACGCGAGTTTTTCTGCATTTATCAAATCCTGATGAGATTTTCCGAACAGCGGGCTTCTCTATGTTTGTATGGTTTTTCTTTTACTTACTATTAGAAATAATTATAGCCTTTTTTCTTGTTCGCGTCTTATTTTTAGAATTAAAACTGAATACTTGTTTAGGATGGCAAAAACGCATATTTTCAGGAGTACTAGTGCTTTTCATCTTTTTGGCTCAATTCTTTTTATTAATACGTGGGGGGATTCAGCAAATACCTTTAAATATTGCCTCTGCATATTATTCAAAGAATCATATTTCAAATGACTTGGCTGTAAATTCTGTTTACTATTTTACCCAAAGTTATTTATTACATAATAGAGCTTCAATAGACGAGTTTATGCCAGACATTAAACAAAAAGAAGCTGAATCAATAGTTAAGCACCTTTATAATTATCCAAAAACCCACACTGAATTTATTTTTAAAAATGAGAAGCCAAATATCGTTGTTGTAGTTTTGGAAGGTTGGTCATCAAACGCAATAAGCTGCTTAAGTAAGACGCAAAAAAGCACACCTAATTTTGACAAACTTGCATCTGAAGGGATCTTATTTAGTAATATTTTTGCATGTGGCGGAACTTCAGAAATAGGAAATTCGAGTATTTTTAGTGGCTACCCAGCTTTACCTGAAATATCAATCTCAATGCATCCAGAAAAGCATCGAAAGATTCATACAATCAACGAAGAACTTAAGGGCTACTCATCAAATTATCTATTCAGTGGCGATTTAAAATATGAAAATATAGGAGGATATTTTATGGATCATGGTTTCCAGCATGTTTATGACGAAAAGATTTTTCCCTCAAATTTAAAAAAAGGAAAATTAAATTATTTTGATGAAGATCTTTATAAGCTATTTCTGCAGAAAATTAATAAGACAAAAGAACCTTTTTTACACTGTGTTTTCACAGGAAGCACGCATTCGCCTTATGATCACCCGAAGAAAAAGAAAGCTATTTTTTCAGGGGATGAAGCAGACTTCATGAATTCAATGGTTTATGCTGATGAGTGTTTAGGATCCTTCATATCAAAATGTAAGAAAGAAGCTTGGTTTAAAAATACAGCTTTTATTTTTGTTGCTGATCATGGTCATCCAACACCTGGCTTACCGAATCCGAGCTCAAAAAACTTCTTTCGTATTCCTTTTTTAATCTGGGGAGCAGCATTAAAAGAAGAATATTGCGGAACAAAACAACATAAAATAGGATCGCAGTCTGATATTGCAGCAACATTAGTTTACCAAGTGAGAGGAGACCTTAATAAATTTCCTTGGAGTAAGGATTTATTAAATCCAAAATCTCCAGAATTTGCATTGCATACAATTAATAGAGGATATGGCTGGATTTCAAATAAGGGGAATTATATCTATCACATGGACACAAAAAAAGAGTTGGAAAATAATTATTCCAAAAAAGACAAAAAACAAGAAATAAAAAATTGTGCTGCATTTTTAACTCAATTTTATAGGAATTTTAAAGAATTATAAAAAAGTGATGAATTTAAATCATATCCTTAAAATCAATTTCTCTTCCCTTAAGACTATTTTGTGGTCTGCTTTTTTTATTCGTTTAGTTGCCGCGATTTTTTCGAAGGGATATGGCATGCACGACGACCATTTTTTAGTAATTGAAGCGTCTGCTTCATGGGTTGACGGCTATGATTACAATGGATGGCTTCCATGGTCTGAGGGAAATAGAGGAGGACCTGAAGGACATAGTTTTACCTATGTTGGTTTAAATTTTTTGTTTTTCTACACCTTTAAATTTATGGGAATTGTAAATCCTATGTTATTAATGTTTTTCAATCGCCTAATTCACGGAATTATTTCTTTAGCTGTAATTTATTTTGCCTTTAAAATCAGCGAAAAATTATCAAATACAAAAAATGCAATAATTGTTGCTTGGCTCTTGGCTTTTGCTACAGTTGTGCCATTTATGTCTGTCAGAAATTTAGTTGAGTTAGCAGCTGTTCCTTTTTTGATGTATGGTTCTTGGCTATTAATTAGGGAAAATTTAACAAACAGATACAACTTTTTTTATGCTGGATTAGCAATTGGATTTGCTCTTTCCTTTCGCTATCAAATTGCTGTTTTTGCAATTGGTATTGGAGCATATTATTTTTTTAATTGGAAATTTAAAGAATTCTCATGGTATGTTGCAGGTCTAATTTTAATGTTTGTTTTAACTCAAGGTCTTGTCGATTATCTAATTTGGGGTTATCCATTTGCAGAATTCTATGCGTATTTCACCTATAATTTGGACCAAGGAATGGCTTATCAGCCAAATTCAAATTACTTTATGTATTTCTATGTGTTGATGGGAGTATTTATTCTTCCCTTGGGGATTCTTATTTGGATTGGATTTCTAAAATCTTACAAGAAGTATTTTTTATTTTTTTTACCCACGCTAATTTTCATTTTGTTTCATTCTATTTACCCTAATCGTCAAGAAAGATTTATTTTAACCATACTTCCATTTTTTATTATTTTAGGTGTTATTGGATTTGAAGAGTTAAGAAAAAGTAATTTTTGGGCAAAATTATGGGGCTTTTCTTATCGCATATTTTGGATACTAAATATTCCGATTGTAGTACTTGCATGCTTTCATTTCTCTAAAAAATCAAGGGTCGAAGCAATGTATTGTTTGTACAATAATTCAATTAAAAGTGAGCGAATTTTATCGGAGGGATCACGCGAAACAAAACCTTCTCAAATGCCAAAATTTTATGCAAATAGTTGGAATTGTATTTTTACAGAAAGGGTAGATACTTCACAATCATTAGAGGTAAACGCTGGTAGCAAGTATGATTATATTTTCTTTTTTGGAGACGAAGATTTAACTCTGAGAATAGAAGAATATAAAACTATTTATCCAAGATTAAAATTAGTTAAGAAATGTGAGCCAAGCTTTATAGATAAACTAATACGTACTATAAATCCAATTAATTCAAATCAATACATAGAAGTTTGGAAGACAAATGACCCTATGTCCAAAGAATAAGCTTTAAGAATTTTTAAAAATACGAATCTTCAAAATTAAGCTAATACCGTACCAATTTTTTAGCTTCAATTATTTTTGTTTGCAGAGTTGTTTTAACTTTGTACCCAAATAATAAATATGAACTCATACGATGTAATTATAATTGGTTCTGGACCTGGTGGATATGTTGCTGCAATTCGTTGTGCGCAACTTGGAATGAAAACTGCAATTATTGAAAAGTACGCTACCTTGGGTGGTACTTGCTTAAATGTAGGTTGTATTCCATCAAAAGCTTTATTGGATTCATCAGAGCACTTTAATAATGCAAAACATACTTTTGGAGAACATGGAATAGAACTAAAAGACCTTAAAGCAAATTTAAAGCAAATGATTCAACGTAAAAATGATGTGGTGAGTCAAACGTGCGCTGGGGTCAAATTTCTAATGGACAAAAATAAAATTGATGTGCATTTAGGGCTTGGGTCCTTCATCGATAAAAATAACGTGAAAGTCACTGCAGCAGACAGTAAAGAAACTAACATCCAGGGTAAAAACATCATAATTGCTACAGGTTCAAAGCCAAATTATTTTCCTGGAATGGAACCAGATAAAAAACGTATCATAACCTCAACAGAGGCCCTGGATTTAAATGAAATCCCCAAGAAAATGCTTGTTATTGGAGGTGGCGTTATCGGTCTAGAATTGGGTTCTGTCTATGGTAGATTAGGCTCAGAAATAGAAGTAATTGAAAATTCACCTTCTATATTATCCGCAATGGATGGCGCTATTGGTAAAGAATTTATTAAAATATTAAAAAAGGACGGCTTTAAATTTCAGTTAGAACACAAAGTTCAAAAGGTTGTGAATAAGGGGAAGTCAGTTGTCCTGACGGCAATCAATAAGAAAGGTGAATCTGTGGATTTTGAAGCAGATTATTGCTTAGTTGCTGTCGGAAGAAAAGCTTTCACAAGTGGACTAAACATAGAAAATGCTGGACTAGCACTTAATGCTCGCGGGCAAGTTGAGGTAAACAATAATTTACAAACAGCTGTCCCTCATATTTATGCAATTGGCGATGTTGTTCGTGGGATGATGCTAGCTCATAAAGCAGAGGATGAAGGAGTTTATGTTGCTGAGTTGTTAGCCGGTCAAAAACCACACATTAATTACAATCTAATTCCTGGAGTTGTTTACACTTGGCCTGAAATTGCTGCAGTAGGAAAAACAGAAGAAGAATTAAAAGAAGCTGGTATATCTTACAAAGTTGGAAGTTTTCCAATTAAAGCCTTAGGTCGTGCGAGGGCAAGTATGGATACAGCAGGATTTATTAAAATTATTGCAGATGCTAAAACAGATGAGGTTTTAGGGGTACACATGATTGCCGCTCGTGCAGCAGATTTAATTATGGAAGCAGTTACTGCTATGGAATTTCATGCATCAGCTGAAGACATGGCTCGTATTTGCCATCCGCATCCAACATACTCAGAAGGTATTAAAGAGGCAGCACTAGCAGCTACTGAAAACCGTGCTTTACACGTTTAAGAAAATCTTATTTTCTGCTTATTGCTTTTAAAGCAGCAGCTACAACATTCTGCGTGTCAATACCATATTTTGTCATTAATTCCATTGGTGAGCCGCTTTCACCAAATGTATCATTTACAGCTACAAATTCATGTGGTCTAGGTAAATGTTCTCCAAGCACTTGTGCTACAGCTTCTCCGAGGCCACCGTTACGCATGTGTTCTTCTGCAGTAACTACGCAAGAAGTTTTAGCCACAGATTTTAAAATAGCTGCAGCATCCAAAGGTTTTATGGTATGCATATTAATTAATTCAACTGAAATTCCTTGTTCACTTAAAATTTTAGCTGCTTCTATCGATTTCCAAACTAAGTGTCCGCAAGCAATGATAGTAACATCTGTTCCTTCTTGAAGGATATCTGCTTTCCCAATAATAAATTCTGCTTCTGGTTTCACAAAAATTGGCATTACTGGTCTACCAAATCTCAAATAAACTGGCCCATAGTGCTTCGCAATAGCAATTGTCGCTTGTTTTGTTTGATTGAAGTCTGCAGGCACGATAACAGTCATATTTGGTAACATTCGCATCATTCCGATATCTTCCAATATTTGATGAGTAGCACCATCTTCTCCCAATGTCAAGCCAGCATGTGAAGCACATATTTTCACATTTTTTTGAGAATAAGCAATCGACTGCCGAATTTGGTCATAGACTCTCCCAGTTGAAAAATTGGCGAAAGTTCCTGTGTATGGAATTTTACCTCCGATAGTCATTCCTGCAGCCATTCCCATCATATTTGCTTCGGCAATTCCCACTTGAAAGAAGCGCTCTGGATGTTCTTTTTGAAAAGCGTCCATTTTTAGAGACCCCGTTAAATCTGCACAAAGTGCAACAACATCTTGGTTCATTTTTCCCAATTCTGATAGGCCTTCTCCAAAACCTGAGCGGGTATCTTTGTTCCCTAAAATTTCAAATGACATACTTATAAATTTAATGTAATTGTTTTATTTGATTCTATTTTAAAATTCTTTTCTTTAGTATATGCTGTAGACTTTTGGTCTTTCTGGCGATAAATAACTTTATATGAACCGGGTTGTAGATTCCATAAATCTTTATTAAAACCCTCTTTTAAATCACACACCCACTCAAATGTTTGATCACCCTTATCAGTAAAAATCTGGCCAATTAAACCTTTTTCAGCAATGTAATTTAAAGTTCCACTCGCAATAACATTAATTGTTGTTGTTTTACTTTGTATAATTTCAATGGTCTTATATGTTCTAGGAAGTGTAAAAATTTCAACATCATACGATCCAACAAGGTATTTTTGAGTTGAATTTAATGTTTGTTCATTCAAAGTAGTAGTTTGACCTTTCAACATAACACGCATGTTTAGATTAGAAAGATTTTCAGAAATTGCACTACTTAATTTTAAGAATCCCTGTCCAGCATCTACTTCTATTGTATTGTGTTTAAATTTTGTAATTGTTAGGTTCTTTTTTTCAATTTTAGGAAGCGTATTAACCACCAAGTCGTATTTCAATAAAGCATCTATAATCAGTGTGTCAGGATTTCCATATCGATTTAAAGTATGAATAAAACTATATTTTAGTTTTTTTGTGCCTGCTTCGAATAGAAACATGCTTACATTAGTTTCAGTTGGGGTTTTTAAAGTTGTATTTAAGTTTATCTGAACACTTGTGCTAATTAAGGCCTTTTGTATTATGCTGGTTAGAACAGTTTTAAAGGAATCTTTGCTTTCAGCATCTATAAATGTGCCAATACAATTAAATTTTTCCAAATAAGAAAGATCCATTCCTAGCCCAATCACAAACGGTGTAACTTTTACTCCTTTTTCCCTTAATTTTTTTGCAACTACACAAGGGTCATTATCACACGATTCTAAGCCGTCTGTTATTAAAATTATAAAATTGCGTGCAAGAGTATCTGGAAAATCACCTGCTGCAGCTTCTAAGGAACGAGCAATTGGAGTAGCACCTTTTCCGGTTAAACCTTTCACTTTTATTTTAATAGCATCAATTCTATCTTTTCCAAAAGGCACTTCTAATTTTGTGTCATTACAATCTTGCACTTCATTATTTATCATTGATTGATGACCATAAACCCTTAAAGCGATTTCTAAATCTTCAACGCCCCTTAATTTCTCAATGGCTTGGGACAATATCTCTTTAGCGGCAGCCATCCGTGTTTGCTTATCCCAATCTAAGTTCATGCTATTTGAAGCATCCAAAATAAAGAGAATACGCGTTGTTTTCTGACTAAATAAAAGACCAGAAAGGCAAAAGAAAAATATGAATAGTGCTTTTCTCACTAATAATCTCCGAGGGTTTCTTCAAGTTGCTTTAATGCATCTTCAAGTTGTTCTGCATTTGGAGCAATGCCATGCCATTTATGTGAACCTACCATAAAGTCAACACCTTGTCCCATTTCTGTTTTCATAATAATTACAATGGGTTTCCCCTTTCCTAATTTACTTTTTGCAAGAGTCATAATTTCTCTAATATTTTCAAAATCATGTCCATTCATTGAAAGTACTTCCCAGCCGAAAGCTTCCCATTTTGCTTCAAGATTACCCAAAGACAAAACATTTTCTACATCCCCATCAATTTGCCTGCCATTAAAATCGATAGTAGCAATTATATTATCTACTTTATTGGCCGCTGCGTACATTGCTGCTTCCCAAATCTGACCTTCTTGTAATTCTCCATCACCATGAAGTGTAAATATCGTTGAAGAATCATTATTTAATTTTTTTGTTTGCGCTGCACCAAGGGCATTTGATAATCCTTGTCCCAGAGAACCTGAAGCCATTCGAATTCCAGGTAACTTTTTATCTGTTGAAGGGTGACCCTGCAAGCGTGAAGATAATTTTCTAAATGTCCCTAATTCAGCAACAGGAAAATAACCTGAGCGAGCTAAAATACTGTACCAAACTGGAGAAATATGTCCGTTGGAAAGAAAAAATAGGTCCTCATTTTTTCCATCCATCGAAAACGGAGTAGCTGAATGGTTCATCGCCTCAAAATACAAAAATGTCAAAAAATCTGTGCAGCCTAAAGAACCACCAGGATGACCTGAATTAACAGCCGACACCATGCGAACAATGTCCCTTCGAACCTGAGAAGCAATCCCCTCTAATTTTGATATTTCCATGCTTTTAATTATATATTATTTCTTCCTCACAAAACTAATTCAAATAATTAACTTTGATATGTGAGTTGATTGTTCATTTCTCTTTAAAAGCAACTTTTTTTTAACAATTTGAGTCTTAATTATTAAAATAATTATATAATGAAAAAACTATTTTTAATCCTATTAATGTCCTTAACTACCAAAATCATTATTAGTCAAGTACTTGTAGATTCTCCGCTATACAATCAATTGAAAGCTAGCGGACAGCTTGGCACAGTGAATGTTTTATCAAATCCCAGTATTTCTCTAAAAGACCCTATAAAAAATAAAAAGCCTAAGCCGGTAAACCAAGAGAAAGCAAATGCTTGTAATTGTTATGTTGAGCCAGATGGCACTTATACTTTGGCTATGCTACCAAATGACGATGGCTCATCTACATACATTCCGATTCCCTTTAGCTTTAATCTTTACGGCACGAATTATACAGGGATTTACATTAATAACAACGGAAACATCACTTTCAATGGTCCAATGGCGATCTTTTCTGCCTCTGCCTTTCCATCAACCATCAACTCCATTGTAGCACCATTTTGGGCAGATGTAGATACTCGAAACGGGAATGGACAGGTAGTTTATAAAATCACCCCCACTGCCGTATATATTAATTGGGAAGATGTGGGTTACTTCAATATGCATGGAGACAAATTGAATACCTTTCAGCTCATCATTACCAACGGCAGCGACCCAGTGATACAGGGTGGCAATGTTGCTTTTTGCTATCAAGATATGGAATGGACTACCGGAGATGCCTCCTCTGGAATAAATGGATTCTATGGGATACCTGCTACCTGTGGCGCAAATTCAGGAGATGGTAATTCCTACTTCTTAATTTCATATTTTGATCATCCAGGAATTGATTTTGATGGTGCATTGGGTAATCCTGATGGTATTAGTTGGTTAGATTACAAAAGCTTTGCTTTTGATGCCTCTAATTTAGGCAATATCCCTCCTATTCCGGAAGGAATATCATCATGTGATACTTTTAAAATTTGTGCTTTAGGTGATTCTGCAGATTTTAGCATCAATTTTCTTTCTCCAGAAGTAAATCAAATTACAAATTTAACATACTCCAACGGAGGTTTAAGCAGCTTACAATTGCTTTCTAATACTCCAGGAAATACTGCAAATATAGTGCTTCGTGCTGTAGGAAGTTTGGCTACTATGGGAACATATTCTATTGTAATTACCTCAACAGATAATGCCTTACCTACACCAGGTGTAACTAGTTTAACATTCATAATTGTTATTGATACTATTGTAAATAATCTTGACTCAGCGATTCTACTTACTACTAATGCTTGCGGAAGCATTGATTTTAGCGTCTCTAACGGACCTTATGACTCCTATCTGTGGGATGACTTTACATCAATACCAACAAGTAGTATAAATAGTTCTCAATTTTATGGAGTTACAGTTAGTAAGAATGGATGTTATAAGCACATTGCAGATACTTTTAATGTTATTAACCCATTACCTATAAACCTTCAAGGGCCATTTGCATTTTGTCCACCGGACACCTCAGTCACTCTGAGTATTCCAAACCAGATTACTTATTCAACTGTAAGTTGGGGCCTTATTAATCCAACGCTTAATAATCAATTTGCCAATAGTTTAGCTGCAGGAACTTACACTATCAACTTATTAGATTCAGCAGGGCTTTGTAGTACTGATACAACTTTTACAATTTTTGGCACCAATTCCTCAAGTATTTTTGATGACACTTTGGTTTGCCAGAATACTTTTCAAGTCAATGGAACAAACTCTCAAGGAGGCACATGGTCTGCTAGCTCAAATTCAATAACTTTTAGTGCATTAAATTCGCTAAATCCACTTATTTCTATAAGTACACCTGGTATTTATACAATTTCGTTCACAGATAATATATGTCAACAAACCCTGAGTACTCAGTTAAGTTTACCAATTAATCCGATTATTTTTAATGATTCCGCTCTGTGTCAACTAAATTTTCAAGTAAACGGTACCCAAGTGAATCAATTGGGAGGAAACTGGACCTTTAGCTCATCTGTTACCCAAAACACTCTTAGTTTTTCTCCTTCTGATAATGCATTAAACCCACTTATCAATGCAAATAATCCAGGGGTTTATACAATCATTTTTACAGATAGTATTTGTCAAAATAATGTCTCTAGCGAACTCACCTTTATTAATTTACCAGCAATTTTTTTAGATCCGATCGCTTGTAATTACAATTTAGAGGTAGACGGGACAATTTCTGCAAATGGAGGAGTTTGGAGTTCGTCAGATACTTTAATTTATTTTTCAGATTCACTTGCAAATAATCCTCAGATTTCGACAGAATATGCAGGCATTTATCCTGTTTCGTTTACTGATAATGCTTGTAATATTACATTAACTCAACTCATCGAATTCCCTCCTTATATTTATACGCAGGTTCTCGATACAAATATCTGCCCAGGTTCTATTTTTGAATTGGCACCATTAATACTCAATACTCCCATTGACTCATTACATAGCGAATGGACCTTACAAGCTAATTATACTCCAAATACAACCTGGTTTTGGGAAAATGGATCTACTGATATTCCAAGAATAATTTCTGGTGCTGGTTCTTATATCTTTCACTTAAAAAATGCCTGTTATGAAGTAACAGATATAGCAACTATAGGTATTAAACCGTGTGACATTTCAGCACCAAATATTATTGTACTATCTTCTACTGAAGGAAATAATTTTTTCTCTATAAATTCTACTGGAATTGCAAATTTTAATTGTGTTATACTAAACAGATGGGGGAATGTTATTTATGAATATAACGATCCTGAAGGAGGATGGAATGGGAAGACTTCTAATGGAAATCCGGTTGAAGAAGGAACCTATTTCTATAGAATTAAAGCTACCTATGAAGGCGGTGAAGATATCATAAAACATGGATTTGTTGTCTTGAAATATTAAAAGTTGGTTAAATTTATAGGGTTAAAAGAAAACAACAGATTCTTCCCAATAAAAAGGAAATTACAAGGGAAGAAAGAAACAAAATTTCTATCCCAAAACGAAATTTATGACTTTCCCAGGAACGATAATCGCTTTCTTAGGTTGTTTGCCCTCTAACCATTTGCTTACTTGCTCGAGTCCTAGAACATGAGATTCAATTTCTGCAGCAGTCATATTTAAAGGTAAGGTAACTTTTAAGCGAAACTTACCATTGAATGAAACAGGATAATCGTATTCTGAAACCTCTAAATATTTTTGTTCGAAAACTGGAAATTGCACATAAGAAATAGAGCCAGGAGGATGTCCTAATAAACTCCAAACTTCTTCGGCAATATGAGGTGCAAAAGGAGATAAAAGAATTGTAAGTGGTTCTAAAATCTGTCGCTTATTACACTTTTGATCTGTAAGTTCATTCACGCAAATCATTAATGTTGAAATACAAGTATTAAATGAATATCGGTCTAAATCTTCTTGAATACGTTTAATTGTGTGGTGAATTGTCTTAAGTGATTCCTTACTTGGTTCTTCATCAGAAACAGAAAAACCAGTATTTGCATGAAACAAACGCCAATATTTTTTCAAAAATCCGTGAACGCCTGTAATTCCTTTTGTATCCCAAGGTTTGCTTTGTTCTAAAGGTCCAAGAAACATCTCATACATACGAAGTGTGTCAGCACCAAATTTATCCACTAATTCGTCAGGTGTTTGAACATTAAACTTTGACTTAGACATTTTTTCAACTTCAGAACCACACAAATAGCAGCCATCATCCTCCATGATAAATTCTGCATTTTTGAATTCTGGCAACCAATTTTTAAATCTTTCAATATTCAAGAAGTCATTGTCTACTAAGCTAATATCTACATGAATTGGAAGAACATTTGAATTCCCTATTTTTCCTTTTGAGACATATGTATTTGTCCCTTGAATTCGGTAAACAAAACTACTTCTACCGAGAATCATACCCTGATTTATTAATTTTTGGAAGGGTTCCTCAAAAGGCAAATAACCCAAATCAAATAAAAACTTTGTCCAAAATCTTGCATACAAAAGATGACCTGTAGCATGTTCTGATCCGCCGATATACAAATCAACATTCTTCCAATAGTCAATTTTTTCGCGTGCAACAAATTCATTTTCATTTGTCGGATCCATGTAGCGCAAAAAATACCAAGAGCTTCCAGCCCAACCCGGCATTGTGTTATTCTCCATTCTATCGCCCTCAAAATAATTCCAGTCTTTCGGATTTGAACGAGCTAAAGGAGGCTCGCCATCTTCTGTCGGCAAGTATTTATCAACGAGAGGTAATTCAATCGGTAGATTTTTATCAGCCACTAATTGAGGTATTTCATCCTTATAAAAAATTGGAAAAGGTTCTCCCCAATAGCGTTGTCTTGAAAAAACAGCATCTCTTAAGCGGAAATTTATTTTTCCTTTTCCTAAATTACGTTCTTCAATAATTTCAATGCATTTATCCATTGCAGCTTTTACCTCTAGTCCATTTAAGAACTCAGAATTTGCAATAAGCGCCTCTTTTTCCGCATATGCATTTTTGGAAACATCAATTCCCTCAAAAATACAGCGAATCTCCAATTTAAAATGAGAAGCAAAATCATGATCGCGCTGATCTCCACATGGAACTGCCATAACAGCACCAGTTCCATATGTTGCTAAAACATAATCTCCAATCCAAATTTGAATTTTTTCGCCGGTAAATGGATGAAGAGCAAAAGCTCCTGTAAAAGCACCTGAAATATTCTTCACATCTGATTGGCGATCTCTCTCCGTTTTTAAGGCTGCAGACTTAATATACTCTTCGACTTGCTTTTTTTGGGATGCTGTTGTAATTTCTTTTACAAATTCGTGCTCAGGAGCAAGTACCATGAACGTTACACCAAAAACAGTATCTGGACGTGTTGTAAAAACTTCGATTTTTAAATCTGAATTTTCCACATTAAAAGTAAGAGATGCTCCTTTTGATTTGCCAATCCAATTTCTTTGCTGTTCTTTTATAGAATCAGACCAATCAATTGTATCAAGACCAACCAATAAGCGTTCAGCATACGCTTTAATTCGCATAGACCATTGGCGCATGAGTTTTTGTTCAACTGGAAAACCTCCTCGAACGGATGAGCCATTCACAATTTCATCGTTTGCTAAAACTGTTCCTAATTTAGGACACCAATTTACCCAAGTATCAGCCAAATAAGCTATCCGGTATTTTTGAAGAATAGTTTCTTTTTGATGTGCGCTAAATTTTTGCCACTCAATTTCAGAAAAAAGATCACAATCATCTGCAACTGCAAGAATATTACAATTCCCTGATTTCTCAAATTCTTGAATTAATGTATCAATTAAAATTGCTTTATCTTTTGCTAAGTCATAATAAGAATTAAATAGCAATTTAAAAATCCATTGTGTCCACTTGTAATAACTTGGATCAGACGTTCTAAGTTCCCTAGACCAATCAAATGAGAATCCTATTTTATCCAATTGATCTCTGTATCTAGCAATATTCTCCTCGGTAGTTTTAGCAGGATGCTGGCCAGTTTGAATTGCATATTGTTCAGCTGGTAAACCAAAAGAATCGTATCCCATCGGATGTAAGACATTGAAGCCTTTTAAACGTTTATAACGCGCATAAATATCTGAAGCAATGTAACCTAAGGGATGTCCGACATGCAAGCCAGCACCAGATGGATAAGGAAACATGTCTAAAACATAAAACTTTTCTTTCGAATTATCCTCGGTGACTTTATACGTTTGGTTCTTAGCCCAAAAAGTTCTCCATTTATGTTCTATGTCCCGAAAATTGTATTCCATTTTGGTAAATTATTTTACAAAGATATAAAGTTCAACAAACTCCAAAGAGATATATTGCTAAAGTAATTTCAAAAGTTACCTAGAGATATTAAAACCTAGTGCTAAACAAAAATCCTAGTCCTACTAAAAATAGACTAAAATCAAATAACTCAAGGCGAAAAGAACTAGATTTTACTAGATAATACCGCGTTAATAGAATCAAGAAAAGTAGAATACTAATTGAATAGAAAAGGTTTAAACGATCATTTATGCAATTTAATAGTAAGAATAATGCCATGAGGACATTAAAAAGAAGCAAACTTTTTTTACTGCCAATAAGTTGAGGAATTGTTTTAAAAGAAGCAGGGTCAAATTTTACATCTTTTAAATCACTTGGTAGCGTCAAGGCATAAAATAAAATGAGGAAAGAAAAATCAATGTATTGGAAATTATGCCCGTAAGATTTTGGAATATAAACTAAAACAATAAACCAAGAGATAGTAACCAATAGTGCCTTTAAAAAAGGGATTTCTCTAAGAATAAAATAGGAAAATAAACCGCTATAAAAAGCCGAAAGCAGAAGAGTTATTCCCAATAAAAAAATAGCTGAAGAAAAAAGAGAAAATATATGAATGAATAAAACGCAACTTAAAGCTAATCCAAACACTACAAAACTGCGAATAGCTAGAAGATTCTTACTCAGCCAAGCGCTCATTTCTATAGTTAACTTTGATTGATGAAATTTCAATAATCGATGGGCATTGTAAACTCCAAAAACAGCAAGTGCTATAGCAGTAGAAAATTCCAAAAAAACAGGAGAGTTTTCGTGAATACCATGAGAGAAAACAAAGGCACAAGAGAAAAGGAAGCAATAAGAATGAAGGAAAAATAAAAAGATATTAGTGCGCTTCATTAATAGCTGAAAGAACACTTTGAACGCTAATATTTTCAATGCAAGAACATACTTTTCCTTTCTTGCAGTTACTACAAGAAGAATCAAAAACCAGTGCTACTGATTTATCCCCTAAAGCTCTCCACCGTCCTGGATGAATTGGCTTGCGAGGAGAAAATAAGCCAATAGCTTTTATTCCGCTAATGCCAGCAATATGATACGGGCCCGTTGAACAAGCAACGAGTGCTTCACAACTTGAAATTAAGAAAATCAACTGCTTAAGATTTAATTTCCCTGAGCTATCAATTATTTGCGGATGAACTGGGAGAATGGCGCTAAATTCTTTTCCCTCATTTTCTGTTCCTGTAAAAATCACTGTTTTTTTTTGTTGAACTAATACTTTTGCCAATTCAATATATTTTTCAAGTGGCCATTCCACAGCGCTTCCCTGAGATTTTGGGTGTAAAATAATTGTATTTGAGAAATCAATACCAGAAAATTCAGTTGGTAGAGAAATAGTTGGAATATTAAAATGATTCAACGATTGAAACAAGGAATCAAAACTTGGTGTTTCATTAAATCCTAAGGGCTTAAGAAGTTCAAAATTTAATTGTGACTCATGTAATAAAGATCGTTTTCTACTAAAATTTAAACGATAATTACATGTTAACAAATGAAAAATACGGTGTGCAGTTCCAATTCTCATTGGAATTTTTGCTTTTTTGGAAAGCGCCGCTATTTCTCTATTAGGGAAAACATGAATTATACAATCTGCTTTTAATCTCGCTATTCGTTCGCTTGTTGGAAGACTTGAAAAATCATCAAAATTCAAAAATGTATCAACTACATCAAAACAGGCAATGATGTCTTTAGTATATGAACGACCTAAAAAAACCAATTCTGTTTGAGGAAATTGCTTTTTCAACCATACACAAAGTGGCAAGGTTAAAATGACATCGCCAATACTATCTGTACGTGAGATTATTATTTTATCCATGATTTTATTGGTGCATTTTTCTTAAAATCTGATATTTTCTTAAAGTTGCGTAAGCACTTCGAGACGATATGAGCCACCCCGTTTTTCCATCAAGAAATCCCATTTTTACAAAATAACTTTTAAAAAACTGAGTAATAACTTTTAAATAAAGTAAAAAAACAGAGATGTTTTTTCCTTTTAAAAATAGCTCCTTTGCAGAAATATTACCAAAATACTCGATTTGTTTGAAATGATCTTCTTTTGTATAATAAGAGTAATGCAATAAATCCCCTTGTAAGTTGCCCACATGCGACTTCTCTTTTAATTCTAATTTATCATGTGGATTTGTTCCTGTCCAATAAGCTTTACTTTTTTTTACCAAGCGGACTTTTGTGTCAGGATACCAACCGCAATATTTTACCCATTTTCCACAATAATTAGTTAATCTATTCATCGCAAACGCATCAAATTGAGGTGTTTCAAGACTTTTTTTAATCGCTTTTTGCAATGTTTCAGAGAGTGCTTCATCAGCATCTATCGATAAAATCCAGTCGTGATTTGCTTTCAACAAGGCAATATTTTTTTGTTCTATATGGCCTTCAAAAACATTTTGAAAAAATTTTATACCATATAACTTACAGATTTCCTCTGTTCGATCAGTTGAAAAAGAATCCACAACAATAATTTCATCTGCAACTGGAAGTAAAGATTCTATGCAGCGTTGAATATTTCTTTCTTCGTTGAAGGTGATAATTACTGCACTAAGTTTAGAATTCATTGGGTTTATAAAATTTCAACACTTTTCCAAATTGCTTGGATTTCGCGCAAGGATTGCGTCCAACTAGTTGTAGAAGGTGCGTCAACATAGCCGCTAATACAAATGAGTTTTTTTGACTTCGGATGAAGGAAATGAAAGGCCCAAAAAGCGCCACCAGTTGAATGAACATCCTTACCAGTAAATTGAAACATTCCTCTAACTTCTGTTCCCTTAACGCTTTTATTATAATTAAATGTAGCCGTTGATTCTGGAAAAACAAATTTATTATACTGAGTTCCCATATATAAACCTTCAGATTCATGAGGCACATTATAGCGAAGCATTGTATCACGAGCTTTTAATAAATTATCTAATAAGAATTGAGAAGAATCGAGAAAATCATATTGGTAAATCATAATACCTGTTAAAACCGAACCAATATCTTGCGTTCCTGTACCAATAAATTCTATTGGTCGAGATGCAGTTGGCAATTCAAGACGATAGAAATTTGGTCTTAAAGTAACTATAGTGGAGGCATCTGGTAAAGCTAAATTAATACCGAAATTCTTGTTTATTTTAACTTGAATAGGTCTATTATTTTGTGCCTGAAAATTAAGTAGAATTCGCTTCCATTCTGCAAGATCAAATTGAGCGTGAACTGCTTGCATTCCTTCCTTACAAAGTTCAAGTAACTGATTATAATCCTTTGCCTTAAGATCAATAACTAATTGACGATTTGCCCAAACATCTTTTCTAGATTGAATAAGCCCGAACTTTTCTTTTCGCTCAGAATCGATTTCTAAAAAAAGGATATTACGATGTCTACGAATTGCTCCATCAAAATTTTGAGTTTTCCTATGAATCAATTCAAAAGTTGTAACATCAGGAAAATAGGGCATGATAAATTGAGTCAGTTGGGAATCTAAGTGCGCTTTAATCTCAGAATTCCAAATTGCCTGATCACATACCACTAATATTTCTCCAACTTTTCCAGTTACATTAAGACCAGTATCCTTGAATTTTCTACCACAAGCAGACAAAAAGAAAATGGAAGCAAAAAATAAAAAAAATGAATTTTTAAAATGCATAATAATCAATTATTTTATTCTTAGTCTTTGCCCAACTGTAATTCTATTAATATTAATTCCAGGGTTTAAATTTTGAAGTTGACCTTGTGTTAAATTATGTTTTTGAGCCACACGAGAAAAAGAATCTCCACTTTTTACGTTATAATATTTTTTAACGGGTTTTGGAACTACCGTTTCAATTACTGGTTTTTCAAGGCTATAAAGTTTTAGTTTTTGACCAATATAGATATTTGTTGTTCTCAATGCATTCCACTCCATTAATTGCTCAATCGTCACATTGTATTTTAAAGAAATATTTTTTAGGTTCTCCCCGGATTGTACTTTGTGATACTTAAGATTTTCTTTATTTATTAGACTATCTTGAACATTAGCAATCTCAATTATCTTTAAAGAATCATTTGAAACCTCAACAGGTAAAGGTGGAAGTAAGACAGGATCATAAATAGATTTTTCAAGCAAATAAAGAGAATCTTCAATGCTAACCAAAAGTGATATTTTTTCAAGAGGTCCAGTGACACAACGGGCAGGAGTAGTTTTTGGAATATAGGTGGATTTATATACTGGATTTAAGCTTTTAATCTCATCCAAGTCCCAAGCTAATATTTGTGAGATTGTATTCATATGAACACCTTTTTTAAAGCACATTGTATCCAATTGGGCATTATGAATTTTGGCTTCCATTGGGATAATGTTGTGCTCAGCATGATAGGTCATCAGATATGCAGCTGCAATAAAATTTGGAACATATCCTTGCGTTTCAGTTGGAAGAAAAGGGCGAACTTCCCAATATGTTTTTTTATCACCTGAACGTCTGATTGCCTTATTTACATTTCCCGGACCAGCATTATATGCAGCAAGTGCTAAATTCCAGTCACCATAAATACCATATAACTGCTTTAAATACCGGCATGCGGCATCCGTTGCTTTGTCGGGATCCATTCTATCATCAATATATGAATTTTCTTCAAGGCCAAAATACAAGCCTGTTTTATACATAAATTGCCATAAGCCCAAAGCACCAGCCCTTGATTTTACCTGTGGACGCAAACCACTTTCAATAACAGAAAGAAATCGAAGTTCGATTGGCAAGCCATATTCAACAAGTTTATCTCGAAACATATCAAAATATAGTGCTGAACGACCTAAAGCTACACGGATAAAGCCTCTTCTTTGAGCAGCAAAGAATCGAATAGTTGAAAGTGTGAAAGCATTACAATCCATATGAAATGGACTCATAGCACTCATTTTTTCCAAACGCGAACAATAAATATCATCAGAAAAAGCTGGAGCTTGATCTGGCTCATATTTTAAAGAATTGATAATAGAATCATAGGTCAAATCGGCTGCATAATCAGCATAAAATAAATTTAAACTTTGTTGAACAGTATTTATAAAAGCAATTGGATCTAACGAATCAGAGGGTTTTACGAGGTGTGCAGGCCTTTGTCCAAATGAGAAAAAGACAGAAAAAATAAGGAATAAGGAAAGTGATTTTTTCATTTATAAGTCCTCCAAAATTTTAGCAAATTGAAATAGTGTTGATTCATCAAAAGTAGTAGACATTATCTGTATTCCAAACGGCAAACCATTAGAATGATTGCCTAAGGGGATACTTAAAGCTGGATTTCCTGTAAGATTTGCATGCACCGTAAATATATCTTGAAGATACATTTGAATGGGGTCTTTTACTGCATTTTTTTCAAATGCAGTGCCAGGAGTGGAAGGCATAAGAAGAATGTCTGTTTTTTCAAACATCTTATTCGTGTGATTTTTTAAAACGCGCCTAACTTTTTGAGCTTGTGAATAATAGGCATCATAATAACCATGGGAAAGTACAAAAGTACCCGCCATAATACGACGCTTCACTTCCATTCCAAATCCCTCAGACCTAGATTTAATATAGGTTTCATCTACACCTTTTGCTTCTGAGCTGCGATAACCGAAATGTACACCATCAAAACGCGATAGATTTGAAGAGGCTTCAGCGGTTGTGAGAACATAATAAGTAGGAACTAAATATTCTATAAATGGGAAGCTCAAGTCAATAATTTCATGCCCTTTAAGCTTTAAATCCTGAATAATTTTCTGAAGATGTGAGCGAATTTCTTCATCCAAACCAGAATGATCAAAACATTCTTTAATAATACCAATTCGATATTTCTTTGAAAAATCTGCATCCTCAAATTTTAATGCTTTTGTTGAACTTGTTGCATCAAACTCATCTGTTCCAGCCATAATTGAAAGAAGTAATTGCGCATCTTCAACACAATTTGTGAAGGTGCCAATTTGATCGAAAGACGAAGCGTATGCGATTAATCCGTAGCGACTAATACGACCATAAGTCGGCTTCATTCCATATGTTCCTGTCCAAGACGCTGGTTGTCGGACAGAACCACCCGTATCACTTCCTAGCGAAACAGTACATAAACCTGCAGAAACCGCAACGGCTGATCCACCAGAAGAACCACCAGGGACATAATTCTTTTTAAGATTATTTTCAACCGGACCGAAGGCAGAATTTTCATTTGAACTTCCCATGGCAAATTCATCACAATTTAATCGTCCAATTACAATTGCATCTTCGTCTAATAAGCGCTGTAGGGCAGTTGCAGTATAAATTGATTCGAAGCCTTCTAATATTTTTGATGCTGCTGAAACCTTATGATTTTTATAACAAATATTGTCTTTGATTCCAATAACTACTCCTGCAAGTTTCCCTGCAGTTCCGTTTTTTATTTTCTCGTCAACACCCAAAGCTGCAGCAATTGCAGATTCTTCAAACACTTCTAAAAAAGCATTTAGGTGCGAATTCTGCTTAATTTTTTCGATGTAAAATTTCGTAAGAGATAAAACAGTATCTCCGGAAAGTAAACCCTCCTTAACTTCTGTTATCGTACGGTACATTGTAATTATTTATTCTCTGGCTTATCTTCACTCTCAGGATTTGCGTCTTCTCCTTTTGATGCGTCTTTAAATTCTTTTACACCTTTGCCCAAACCACGCATTAATTCTGGAATTTTCTTTCCGCCAAAAAACAACAATACGATTACTAGAACAATTACCAATATTTGGCCTCCGCCAACAACTCCTAAAATAAACATATTTCTCTATTTTTAATAGTTCAAAAATACAAATTAAATCTATAGCCCCTCAAAAATTGGAAGAATTATAACTTTCTTGCTACTTCAAATGATTCAAAAGCCTCAATAATATCGTTAACTTGTATATCATCAAATTTATCAATATTTAAACCACATTCGTAATTATTTTTAACTTCCTTCACGTCATCTTTGAATCGTTTTAATGAGCCAAGAAGACCAGTATGAACAACAATTCCATCACGAATAACGCGTACTTTAGAACTGCGTTTTATTGAGCCATCTAAGACATAACAACCCGCAATAGTTCCAACTTTTGTAATGTCAAATGTTTCACGAATCTCAGCAGATCCTGTTATTTTTTCTTCAATATCAGGAGATAACATTCCCTCCATTGCGGCTTTAATTTCTTCAATAGCCTTATAAATTACAGAATATAGACGAATATCTATTTGTTCAGCCTCTGATAATTTACGAGCAGCCGGAGAAGGACGTACCTGGAATCCAATAATAATCGCATCTGAAGCAGAAGCTAAATTTACATCAGCCTCAGAGATTGCTCCAACACCTTTATGAATTATATTAACTTGGATTTCTTCAGTACTCAAATTCATCAATGCATCTGAAAGCGCTTCAATAGAACCATCCACATCACCTTTAACAATAATATTTAATTCCTTAAAATCTCCAATCGCTAAACGTCTACCAATCTCATCTAAAGTAATATGTTTTGTTGTACGAAGTCCTTGTTCACGGTATAATTGCTCTCTTTTTTGGGCGATTGTTTTGGCTTCTTTTTCATCATCCAAAACATTAAATTTATCTCCAGCGTTAGGAGCACCACCAATACCCAAAACAGAAACAGGTTGAGCTGGACCAACTTCAACAAGGTTATTTCCTATTTCATCCTGCATTGCCCTTACTTTTCCATAATAACGACCAACAAGAATAACATCTCCGACACGCATTGTTCCTGCTTCTACTAACATGTTAGTCACATATCCTTTTCCTTTATCAAGAGAAGATTCAATTACTGTTCCAACAGCATTTTTATTTGGATTTGCTTTCAAATCCAACATTTCAGCTTCTAAAAGAACTTTGTCCAATAAAAGATCAATATTAAGATTTTGTTTTGCAGATATTTCTTGACACTGGTATTTTCCGCCCCAGTCCTCTACAAGAATATTCATTGTAGAAAGTTGTTCGCGAATACGATCTGGATTTGCTCCAGGCTTATCTATTTTATTAATTGCGAAAATCATTGGAACATTTGCCGCTTGAGCATGTGAAATTGCTTCTTTTGTTTGAGGCATAACATCATCATCCGCAGCTACAATAATAATTGCAACATCTGTTACTTGAGCTCCACGAGCACGCATGGCAGTAAAAGCCTCGTGACCCGGAGTATCCAAGAAAGTCATTTTTCGATTGTCTTTCAAGGTAACAGAATAAGCACCAATGTGTTGGGTTATTCCACCTGCTTCACCTTCGGTAACATTCGCATTTCTAATTTTATCAAGTAAAGAAGTTTTTCCATGATCCACATGTCCCATTACAGTAATAATTGGCGGACGATCAATTAAGTCCTCTTCACGGTCTTCAACGGTTTGAATTGCTTCTTGTACTTCAGCACTTACAAATTCAGTTTCGAAACCAAATTCATCCGCTACAATATGAATTGTTTCTGCATCTAAACGTTGATTTATAGAAGCAAAAATTCCCAAGGACATACAAACAGAAATTACTTGAGTTGGTTGAACACTCATCATTGATGCAAGTTCAGAAACAGTTACAAACTCTGTGAGTTTTAGGATTTTATCATCCAATTCTGCCATATCCATTTCATCTTGACGGCGTTGGGCAACGGTATCTCTTTTCTGTCTTCTATTTTTGGAAGCTTTTGATTTCCCTCCTTGATTTGAAAGTCGTGCTAAAGTGTCCTTAATTTCTTTTTGGATGTCACGCTCTGAGACTTCTTTCTTTTCAGTTTTTAATGGGCCCGATGTTTGATTTGTAGTGGCTCCTGGTGTACTTTTTGCCGGTTGAACTTCAACCTTTTTAATTCTTTTTCTTTTTCTTTTTGAATCGTCAGCAGCAGCTGAAGTGGCCTTCGGTTTTTCAACTGGTAATTCAATTTTTCCGATTACAGTTGTTCCTGTAAGAACTTGTCTTTGGAAACGTATTGTTTCAATTTCAGGAGCTTTTATTACTTCTGGTGATGAAACTTCAACTGGTTTATCTTGTTCTAATGGTACAGTTACTTTTTCTTTTTTTGGATCTTCGAGTGGTTTTTTCTCCGGTCGAGATCGCAAATTCAAAGCATCTAAATCTATTTTTCCAACTATCTGAACTTTGTTTGTCTCTTTTATAGCAGAGGAATCCTCGTTTTCGGATATGTCAGATACTTTTGGCGGTATTATTTTAGTAGTATCACTTTGAGGTCCTTCAAATACTTTACGTTTTATTTCTTCAAGATTAATTGCATCACCTTCTTCTTCCTCTTCCTTAATTACTTTTTTCTCCTCCGGGGCGATATCGCTCATGGTAACAGTTTCTCTTCGCTCTCTGCGATTAGATGTTCCTTTAGCCTTTTCCATCATACTTTGGTCCGCTGCAAATTCTTTCAGCAATAGATCAAAATGCTCGGGCTCCAAACGCGTGTTCGGATTTGAGTCAATTTTAATTCCTTTTGTGACAAGGAACTCAACTATTGTTGGTAATCCAACATTTAGCTCTCCTGCTGCTTTTCCTAATCTTATCGGTTTTCCCGCCATATCTATCCTTTATTTTAGAGGATTATCTTATTCAAATTCCGAACGTAAAATACGGAATACCTCTTCAATCGTTTCTTTTTCTAAATCCGTTCTATGAGTTAAATCTTCAACTGTCATTTCCAATACAGATTTTGCTGTATCACAACCAATAGCTTTTAATTCGTCTATTATCCAGTTGTCAATTTCATCAACAAATTCTTCTAAGTCAACATCTTCAACATCTACTTCACCATCTCGGTATACATCAATTTCATAGCCACAAAGTCGACCTGCAAGTTTAATGTTATTTCCACCTTTACCAATCGCCAAAGAAACTTGGTCTGGTCGAAGGTAAACTTTAACGCGTTTTTCCTCCTCCAAGATATCCATTGAAGTTACTTTAGCAGGAGAAAGTGCTCTTTGAATGAGTAGTTGGTTGTTTGTAGTGTAATTGATTACATCAATGTTTTCATTTCGTAATTCACGAACAATTCCATGAATTCGAGAACCTTTCATTCCAACACATGCTCCTACTGGATCAACTCGGTCGTCATAAGATTCTACAGCGACTTTCGCTCTTTCCCCTGGTTCACGAACAATTTTCTTGATTGTAATAAGTCCATCAAAAACCTCAGGAACTTCCAATTCAAACAAGCGCTCTAAAAATTCAGGGGCTGTTCGAGAGAGAATAATTACAGGAGTGCTATTTCTCATATCTACTTTAGAAACCACAGCACGAACCGATTCTCCTTTTTTGAAGAAGTCCATTGGAATCTGCTCAGATTTAGGTAAGATTAATTCGTTATCCTCATCATCTAAAACAAGAATTTCTTTTTTCCACACTTGGTATACTTCTCCAGTTACAATTTCACCAATACGCTCTTTGTATATTTTATATAAATGATCTTTTTCTAATTCTAGAATTCTAGAAATCAAATTTTGACGCAGTGAAAGAACATTTCTTCTACCAAAATCTCCGAACTTAAATTCTTCTGTTACTTCTTCACCTATTTCAAAATCAGGAGATATTTTAATGGCATCACTGTATGCAATTTCAGTATTTATATCTTCTACTTCACCATCATCAACAATTTCCTTGTTCAAAAAAATCTGAACATCACCTTTATCAATATTTACAATTATATCGATGTGTTCATCAGTATTGAATTTTTTCTTCAACATAGCACGGAATACGTCTTCCAAGACATGTTGCATAGTTTGTTTATCAATGTTTTTTAATTCCTTAAACTCTAAGAAAGAGTCTGTAAGTTCCACACTATTCATAAATAATCATTTAAAGGATATTACAATTTTTGCTTCTTTTATATCTGAAAAAGCGAGGTCATATTTCTCCTCAACTAATTCCTTCTTTTTTTTTACTTCTAATTTTTTCATTTCTCGATGGCAAAGAATAACTGTATTTTCAGTTACTTCAACGATTTCACCACAAAACTTAGTTCCATTTTGCAGTACTACATCCAATTCGCGACCAATATTTTTTATGTATTGCTTTATATGGCGAAGTGACTTATCTAAGCCCGCAGAAGAAACATGTAATTCAAAATCTTGCTCTTCTCGGTCTAAATTGTGCTCAACATTTCTAGAAACCGACATACAATCTGTAACAGTTACTCCTCCAGAAACCTTATCAAGTTCAACTCGAATAACATTTGAAGGAGAAATTGTTAACTCAACAACATACAAGCCATTGTTTAATTCTGCAATGCGCTCGTCAATCAATTTCGTTATAAGGTCTTTCTTTATCATTTCTCAATAAAAGAGGGGACTTTCGTCCCCTCTCATTTAACCAATCACAATAGTGGTACAAATATACAGTTTTTTATTTGAATAATCCTAATAATGCTTCAATATCTAATTTTAAGCACTAAATTTAATTGAAAGCAAACTAGCGATTTCAGAACTTTACACTATTAAAAATGTTTCTGTCTATATAGAATTCAAAAAATATTTATGACTACGACTAAAGTGCAAAACGGTGAAATTATGTATGCTGATCTTTTTTTAGATAAACTTCAGGCGGATATACTTTTCGAAGATTTTATATCAAGCTTACCATTTCAACAAGGAACAATAAAACTTTTCGGTAAAACCCACTCTATTCCCAGACTCGAAGCTTTTTTTGCAAGTGAAAAACGTATTTATTCCTATTCTGGAGTTGACTTGCAAACCCATGATTTTACAAAAGAACTACTTGTATTAAAAGAGCAAATAGAAAAAATTTGTGGGGAAAAATTTAATTGTGTTCTTGTTAATCTTTATAGAGATGGTCAAGATTCAAATGGATGGCATGCAGACGATGAAATAGCATTAGGGAAAAATCCGACAATAGCATCTTTGAGTTTAGGTGCAACCCGGCGCTTTGATTTAAAACACAATTTAACAAAGGAAAAAATAAGTTATAATCTAACTCATGGAAGTTTGTTAGTTATGAAAGGTGCTATCCAACACTATTGGAAACACCAAATTGCAAAGACTAAAAAAGTTAATGATCCAAGAATAAATTTAACCTTTCGTTACATTTATTAATTCTAGAATCGAGTGTGCGCTTTCTTCCCACTAATCAAATTCATAACGCGAACAATAATCTCAATTTGAGAAAGTAATCTATTTTCCTTTCTTTTTTTCTTGACAAAAAAAGAAACAAAAAAGTCAAGGCTCTGAATTTCTATTTTGTTCGCAAATCATAATTTTAGAATTACTTACAACTCGTAGCGAACAATTTTAACTCCTTTCTGAAACTGAAATTTTTCAAAAATGTTCTTACAGAAATTTTAAAAATTAACAGTTTCATTTCAGTAGCGAAAACCATTAAATTCAAGGCCAATTAGTTTTCACTTCAAATGAATTCTTGATTGTTAATATTAAAATATTTTACTGGTACGATTGTAAATACTCAATTCTAGTAAATCTAATGCTAACTTTACAAGATGTTAATTGAAATTGACGATAAAATAATATCAACAGAAATATTCTCAAAGAAATTTGTTTGTGACCTAAGTGCTTGCAAAGGAGCTTGCTGTATTGAGGGAGATGGAGGTGCTCCACTAAAGCTCGAAGAAGCAATACAGATAGAAACACATTTCGAGGCAATAAAACCGTTTATGGAAGTAAAAGGAATTGAAGCAGTAGAAAAAAATGGGGTTTATTATTTGGATGCAGGGAAAGAACCAGCAACAAACTTGGTAAATAATAAAGAATGTGCTTTTGTTTATTTTGATTCCTCAAAAACTGCAAAATGCTCAATAGAAAAAGCCTTTCGGGAAGGTGTGATTCCATTCAATAAACCAATATCTTGTCATTTATATCCAATTCGTGTTAAGGAATTTGACGATTATAAAGCGCTTAATTTTGAGGAATGGAAAATTTGTGAGCCAGCATGCGCCTGCGGAAGTAAATTAGATGTTCCCGTTTACCGTTTTTTAAAAGAGCCTTTAATTCGAGCTTTTGGCGAAAGGTTTTACGAAGAACTTCAAATTGTAGAAAGCGAGCTTAATTACTGAAAATTAAAAAATCCCTATCGCAAAGCAAGAGGGATTTCATAAGATTAATTTGATTAATGTTCTTCTTCCCCTTTTGCTAAAGGCACATTTTGGGGAATAAAATCAACATCCGACCCTGGTTTTGAATAATCATAAGGCCAACGATGAACTTCTGGTAAAGCGCCTGGCCAATTTCCATGAAGATGTTCTACTGGAGTTGTCCATTCTAAAGTTGTTGAATCCCAAGGATTTTGTGGTGCTTTTGGGCCACGATAAATACTATAGAAAAAATTGAACAAGAATAATAACTGTCCAAGAGCAGCAAAAATTGCAAAAATTGTAATGATTACATTTAAGTCCATAATCATTGCAAAAGTATCTTGATCAAATTCATTGTAAACTGTAGAATCATAATATCGTCGAGGGGCTCCAGCTAAACCAACAAAATGCATTGGGAAAAATACTCCGTATGCCCCAATAATTGTTATCCAAAAATGTACATATCCTAAACGTGTATTCATCATTCTTCCAAACATTTTTGGGAACCAATGATAAACACCCGCAAACATTCCAAATACAGCAGACATTCCCATTACAATGTGAAAATGTGCAACCACAAAATACGTATCATGTAACGCGATATCTAGAGCAGAATCTGCAAGAATTATTCCTGTAACACCACCAGAAATAAAAGTAGAAACTAGTCCTATTGCAAATAACATTGCAGGAGTTAAGACCAAGGATCCTCTCCAAAGCGTAGTAATATAATTAAAAACTTTAACGGCGGATGGTATTGCAATTAGAAGAGTTGTAAACACAAAGACACTTCCTAAGAAAGGATTCATTCCAGTTACGAACATGTGATGTCCCCAAACGATAAACGATAGAAAGCCAATTGCTAATATTGAGCCTATCATTGCTTTATAACCGAAGATAGGTTTCCGCGAGTTGGTAGCAATTATTTCGGAGGAAAGACCTAATGCAGGTAATAATACGATGTAAACTTCTGGATGTCCTAAGAACCAAAATAAATGTTGGTACAAAATCGGTGACCCGCCATGATTTGCTAACATTTCACTTCCAACAACTATATCAGAAAGATAAAAACTTGTTCCTGCCAAGCGGTCCATTGTAAGTAATAAAGCAGCAGATAATAATACTGGAAAAGATAAAACACCAAGAATTGCTGTCACAAAAAACGCCCAAATCGTAAGAGGCATGCGTGTCATTGTCATACCTTTTGTTCTTAAGTTTAATACCGTTACGATATAATTTAAACTTCCAATTAAAGAGCCAGCAATAAAAATTACCATCGAAATCAACCAAAGAGTCATTCCTAATCCTGAACCTGAAACTGATTGCGGTAAGGCCGATAATGGTGGGTAAATTGTCCAACCTGCCATTGCAGGTCCAGTCTCAATAAACAAGGAACCAAGCATTATTAATGAAGAGGCAAAGAAGAACCAAAATGAAAGCATGTTTAGGAATCCTGAGGCCATGTCACGAGCACCAAGTTGCAGTGGTATTAATATGTTTGAAAAGGTTCCAGATAAGCCTCCTGTTAAGAGAAAGAAAACCATAATCGTTCCATGAATAGTAACCAATCCTAGGTACATGTCTTCCTTTAAAACGCCATTAGGAGCCCATTGCTCACCAAGGAAAAAAGATAAGAAATCAGAGCTTTCTCCTGGCCAGGCCAATTGAATTCTAAAAAGAATTGAAAGCAACATTGCTACAACACCCATAAAAACTGCAGTCATTAAAAACTGCTTTCCAATCATTTTATGATCTTGACTGAATATGTATTTTGAAACAAAGTGTTCTTCGTGGTGGTGGTGATCCCCACCATGATCATGACCGTGCCCGTGTTCTTCGTGTGCTGTTGAAGCCATCTTTTTTAATTTAAATTAATGGTTTGTTAATCAATGAATCCTTTGGAGTTGCAGTTTCTTCTGCTGCAGGAAAGTACTTCATTTTAAAAGTTTCTTTATTTTTCTGAGCCATCCATTTTTTATATGATGCTTTATCCTTAACAACGACAATCATTTTCATTTTGTAATGAGCGCCTCCACATATTTTATTACACATTAAAACAAAATTAAAGTTAGGATTGTTCTTTTCAGCTCTCATTTGCTCGGTAGTCATATTTGGCGTAAGTTTCATGCGTGTAGTCATACCAGGAACTGCATTCATTTGGATACGAAAATGAGGGAAATACGCAGAATGTAAAACATCTCTAGCACGCAAATTAAACTCATAATTTTCTCCTTTACACAGGTACAAGGTATCTTTTTGAATAATATCATCCCAGACAGCTGCATCTGCTTTTTTATCATGATTTTCTTTTATCTGAGTTACCAATCGAAATAATCTTTCCTTAACAGATAAGGTATTTCTTCTAACGACAATTACTGAATCGTTAAGAATTGTATCTCGATTATTTAATAATTTTGTAAGAGATAAAATTTCTTTCCCCATTATTGCAATTGAAGAATCAATTGTATTAGAAGTTATTAAGGCAAGCTCGTTGTTGTCTGTAGTTAACTTATAATCGTACTTTCCTAATTCATTATCAAGACCAGCATACCTTGCCGTCCAATCATATTGTTTTGCAAATAATTCAATTCTTATAGCATCTGCTTCTGCAGGAGATGTAATTTTTGTCCAAGATTTTAAACCCAAAATTATGATAACTGCTAAAACTATTGCTGGAACTATAGTCCAAATCATCTCTAATTTATTATTGTGTGGGTAAAAATAAGCCTTCACACCTGGCTTTCTAACGTATTTATAAGAGAAATAAAACAATAAAAAGTTAGTGATAAAGTAAGCAATTAATATGATAATAAAATTTAGGTTTAACAACCAATCTGTTTCTACACCTTGAGTAGAAGCTGCTGATCCTCTTCCTGTCCATCCATATTTTAGCATCAAATAAAAAAAGCCAACAAAAGAAAGTATCATAAAAACAAACATTAACAAGCCATTGATATGATTGTCTTTATTATTTATTTCATGCTCTCCAGATTTCCTCAACTTAGAAGAAAGCTCGTATACTCTTATCAATTGAGCAAGGGCAATTGCACCTAAGATGATTACTATTAAAATTATTAATTTTTCCATTTTCTATTTGCTAATAGTCGTTATTAAATTTCATGATGAATACTTTCATCTAAGAAAGGGTGATTAACTGGGGTCAAAGGTGCTTTTGTTAAGTTTTTAAGGATGACTGCAATAAATATCCCAGCTGCCATCATTGCCATCCCAACTTCCAAAGCACCAATTTTTGCATTAGCGCCTAAAGATCCAGCAGAAACCATAATATATACATCCAACCAATGACCTGAGAGAATTATTAGACCGACAAAGGTTAAAATGCCAGCATTTCTTTTAGCATCTCTTGACATTAGGATCAACATTGGGAAAGCAAAATTTATAATAAACATCGCAAAGTACAAGAACTTAAAATTTTCAATTCTCATTACATAGTAAGTTACCTCTTCTCCAATATTTGCATACCAAATCAACATAAATTGTGAAAACCAAAGGTAAGACCACAAGAAAGATGTAGCAAAAGTCCATTTTCCTAAGTCATGAATGTGAGAATCATTTACTTTCTCCAAGTAACCCTGCTTTTTCAAGTAGAGCGTTGTCATTACCAAAATAACCATTGTGGAGCACCACATTCCTGCGAAAGTATACCACCCGAATAATGTAGAAAACCAGTGAACATCAATTGACATCAACCAATCCCATGAAGAAGTTGAACTGAAAACAGCAAAAAAGACTAAGAAAGTTGCGCCTTTTTTATAATTCTTAAAATGTAATTCCGTGCCACCAATTCTGTCTTCTTCTAGCGATCTTTTTTTGAATCCATTTAAGAAAATGATATATACAGCAAAATAAACTAGAGTACGAAACCAGAAAAAAGGTTTATTTAAATACACCGATTTTCCTTGAATAATTTCATCATTTGCAACTGTTTCAGGATCCATCCATAAATAAATATGTGCGCCATCCATAAAGGTAATTACCAATAGAACAAATGCAAAAATTGCTATTCCTGTAGGGATAAATCCTGCAACAGCTTCAATTACACGTTTAACAGAAGCATACCATCCTGTTTCTGTAGCATAAGCCAAAGCCAAAAAGAACAATGCTCCCAAGCCAAGGGCGAAAAAGAAAAAGCCGTTTATTAGACCATTGGTCATTAAACGCGTTTTAAAATGCGCATCGCCCATTCCGGTAATCACACCAATAATACTTAATAAAAGTCCTACTCCTATAAGACCGTATATTAAATTTTTGGCTTTTTTATTGATTTGAAATTCCATTCCTTCAGCTTATTTAATTTAATTCATTGTTGAGTCAGCAACAACTGATTTCATTGCGGTTCCATTAGCATCAAATTTGCCATAATTCGGATCTTGAAACTGACGGACATAATGCACTAAGGTCCATATTTCTTTTTTCGATAAAAGCGAATTATGTGCCCCCATCATATTTTTACCATAGTAAATAGAATAATACAGTTGACCATCAGAAAGAGCTGTTAGCGTTGCATAATTCGGCACTCCAACGTAAGCTCCACTAGTAACCATTGGACCATTTCCATCTCCTTTTTCACCATGACAATGCTGACACATTGCTGTAAAAAGTTCTTTTCCGTTCGTCATCATACTAGCAGAATTCGCGGCTGTTAATTTGTAGGGATTTATATCGTTTGCAGCAAGTAAGTATTCGTCATCTTTACTAAGATCAACTCCATAAAATCCGTGTGATTCTTTCCAGGCAGCGTTTGCTTTTCTAAGATTTGGAAGCATAAGTCTAACCTCTGTTGAATCTGTTCCACAGAAAGGAATAGTATTGCGAGGTGGAGTTAATGCTGATAATTTTAATTTTAAGTCCTTATTTTCACGCCCCCTAATTTCACCGTAGTCTACATATGTTTCAATAGAAGGTGATCGATACATATCTGGCATGTATTCGTAGCCTGAACTATCTGGATCAGAGGTGCAAGCGCCAAAAAGCAAAATAGTGAATGCTATTATTGAAAAATTGACTGCCGTATTTATTGTTTTTTTCATCTTAAAATGAACTTAAAATTCTTAATCTATATTTTTTTTATCTAATTCTATATAACCTGTTTCATTTAATAACAAATCTAAATCAGCTTCCTTCATCGAGTTTTCACTCAAGCGAATTTCTATAACAAATTTGTCATCTGTAGTTCGAGGATCAGGATTTTGAGCTGGCATCCCCGGAAGTGTTTTATTACGTAACAAATAAGTAATCGCCATACCGTGCGCTGCGCATAAAACAGTAAACTCAAACGTTACAGGAATGAAAGCAAGGATATTCTGTAAATAGGTAAAATTTGGTTTTCCTCCAACGTTTATTGGCCAATCTGTAACCATAAAAAACCGCATTCCAACAGTTGCAAGTGTTAGGCCCGTTAAACCGTACAAGAATGCCATAATTCCTAAGCGCGTATTTTTAATGCCGATTATTGGGTCAATTCCGTGAATTGCAAAAGGAGAAAAAACCTCTGAGATTTTAATTCCCTTAGAAACGAGTTTCATTGCGCCATCTTTCAGCACTTGATCATCGTCATACATTACATAAATTACCTTGTCTGTCATTTTTAAACTATTAATGGTGTTTATGATAATCCGGTGATTCTTTATACGATTGCCCAGACCCCTTCAATATTGTCTTAACTTCATTTAAGGCTAAAACAGGGAAGAAACGAGCAAACAATAAGAAAAACACAAAAAACAAGCCAATTGTTCCAATATAAACTCCAATATCTATATGACTAGGATAATGCATGCTCCATGCTGATGGTAAATAATCGCGGTGCAATGATGTTACAATAATAACATAGCGTTCAAACCACATTCCGATATTCACAATAATAGAAATAAAGAACGTGAATAATAAGCTTCTTCTTAATTTTCTAAACCACATTAATTGTGGGGATAAAACATTACATGTCATCATTGACCAATATGCCCACCAATAAGGACCAGTTGCACGGTTTAAGAATGCATATGCTTCATATTCAACTCCAGAATACCAAGAAATAAATAATTCTGTGATATAAGCCGTTCCTACAATTGAGCCCGTTACCATGATTACAATGTTCATGTACTCGATGTGTTTTGTATGGATATATGCCTCCAAGCTCATCGCTTTTCGCATGATTAATAGTAATGTTTGAACCATTGCAAAACCTGAGAATACTGCTCCAGCTACAAAATATGGAGGGAAAATAGTTGTGTGCCACCCCGGTACGATTGATGTAGCAAAGTCAAATGATACAATTGAGTGAACAGAAAATACAAGAGGTGTAGCAAGACCAGCTAAAACAAGAGAAACCATTTCAAAACGATTCCAATTTTTTGCTCGCCCAGACCAACCAAATGATAAAATAGAATACATTTTTTTAGAAAGTGGTTTCTTTGCTCTATCACGGATAGTTGCAAAATCAGGAATTAAGCCAATATACCAAAAGACAACCGAAACTGATAAGTAAGTTGAAATTGCGAATACGTCCCATAAAAGTGGTGAGTTAAAGTTTACCCACAAAGAACCAAACTGATTTGGTAAGGGTAATACCCAATATCCTACCCACAAACGACCCATGTGAATCAGAGGAAACAATCCCGCCATAAATACAGCAAAAATGGTCATTGCTTCTGCAGAGCGGTTAATTGCCATTCTCCATTTCTGACGAAAGAGCAATAAAACGGCAGAAATTAATGTCCCGGCATGACCGATACCAACCCACCAAACAAAATTCGTGATATCCCAAGCCCAACCAATCGTTTTATTTAAGCCCCAAACACCAACGCCAGTTCCAAGTAAGTACAAAATACAGCCAACGCCATACAAACCAATAATGAGAGCTATTCCAAAAAGAATATACCACATTTTTGGAGCCTTGTCTTCAATCGGACGACAAACATCTTCCGTGATATCATGATAAGTCTTATGACCTAAAATGAGGGGCTCTCTTATTACTGCTTCCTTTTGCATTGCGAGTTATTTTTCAATTAATGATGTGCTTTTTTTTCTCCATGATGAGCTTTTTTCTTGACAACTTGTAAGTCATCAAGTAAAGCATTCTCTTCATTTCTAACCTTTACTTTGTACCACATATTTGGTTTGATTCCTACTTCTTCTAATGCTTGATATGAGCGTTTCTCATTTGAACTAGAATAAATTTTTGAATTTACATCATTCCAATCTCCAACGATTATTGCATTAGTAGGGCATGAATCTGAACATGCTGTTGCAAATTCTCCATCTATAATTGGACGAAGTTCTTTTTTAGCAACTAATTTTGTCGATTGAATTCGCTGAACGCAGAAAGAGCATTTTTCCATTACACCACGAGAACGAACTGTAACATCTGGATTCAAGACCATACGACCTAAATCATCTTGTGCTGGATTTACTTCAGTAAACTTCTTGTATGACGGGTAATTAAACCAATTAAAACGACGAACTTTATATGGGCAGTTATTTGCGCAATAACGTGTTCCAATGCAACGATTATAAGTCATTTGATTCAATCCTTCATTACTGTGAGTTGTAGCTAATACTGGGCAAACTGTTTCACAAGGAGCATGATTACAATGATGACACATCATTGGCATGTGAACTACTTTAGGATTTTCTGCCGCAAGCTCTGCTTTATCATACGAGAAAGTTTCTTTGTCTTTGCGAAGTCCAACTGTTGCCTCTTCATCGGAAGCAAAATATCTATCAATTCTCAACCAATGCATTTCGCGACCTCTTCTCACCTCATCTTTTCCAACAACAGGAACATTGTTTTCAGATTGACAAGCAATCAAGCAAGAACCGCAACCAATACAAGAAGAAAGATCAATTGTCATTCCCCATCGATGACCAATTTTTTCTACAGGATGTGCATCCCATAAATCAAATTCAGCTAGTGGAGCATCTTCATGATGTCCTTCTTTGTTTAATCTCTGTAATGTAAATGTTGGATTGTAAGCCTCTTTATCCTTATTATTAAAAATGTCAAGTGTTGTTTCTCTAACAATCGAGTGACGTCCCATTACTGTATGATGAATTTGAGTTGCAGCGATGATATACGTTCCATCTACTTTTGAAAGTTTACCCGAACCATAATATTGATACGTTCCATTTTCAATTGCTACACAAGGGAAAGCATTTGCACCAATTGGTTTTGAATTTCCATTTTCAGAAAGCTCATAACCACCATATTCTTTTGTTTGAAATGCAGCTTTTCCAATTTTTTCTCCATTTGCTCCTCTACCATAACCAAGAGCAACTCCAACAGTATTTAAAGTTTGACCTGGCAATGGATAAACAGGTAAAGTTATAAATGTTCCATTTACTGTAACTGTTGCTAAGTTTAATCCATGTTCTTGGTCATAAGTCGTTACAAATCCACCTTTTTCCATATCAAGTGGATTCATGGTAATGTAATTATCCCAAGTTACCTTTGTCATTGGATCTGGCATTTCCTGTAACCATGGATTTGCAGCATTCAATCCAGTGCCTATAGCTGTTTTTTGATAAAAAACAACTTCCAAATCTCCTGCTTGGGGTAAAGAGCTTATCGCTGCATCCTGAAAAGTTAAAGCCGCTGGCGATACAGAAAGGGCAGCGCAACTATTGTGCGTTGTAAAAGCAAAATCTCCAAGTGGAAATAAGCCCTGAAATGTATTCTTAATATAATCATAAGCAACTGCAGAGTCTTTTCCTCCTCGTGTTGCTTTTCCCGACCAAACTAATATCGATTCAAGTGCAGATGCAGTATTGTGAAGTGGACGAATTGTAGGTTGAGCGATCGCATATTCACTTGATTTTGCTGTGTAATCATTCCAAGCTTCTAAAGCATGGTGATCAGAGCAAGTATAATTACAAAGACTTGCTGTTTCATCCATATGGGAAGCAAAAGAAATACGGGTTTTTATCTTTTTTAATGCCTTCCCAAATTCAGCGCCATTAGGCAAAGAATAAACTGGATTTACACCCAATACTAAAAGAACATCTGGACCTTTTCCTGCTATGACATTGGAAACAAATTTTTGAACTTTTCCATCCTCAGACTTATATAATTGAATTGGATTATTTGCGTCTATTGTTGTCCCGTAAGCACGCAAAATATTGTTTAATTTATTTGTTAAGAGTTGAAGTCCAACATTGTTAGCACCGCAAACTACAAGAGATTCTTTTTTAGAAAGCTTTAGAGCTTTCAAGGCCCGTGCAGCAATTATTTCAGCACCAGGGTTTAGGTTAGAAGATACAGAAGTACTTCCACCCATTCCTTTAATTAAGTATGCTAAAACAGAAGCTTGTTCAGAAGGTTTAATCATTCCTCTACCATCAGCATTTGAACCAGAAACAGACATAACTGATTCAAAATGGAAGTGTTTAGACATCCACTTATTGTCAGGATTTCTAGTTTGTCCATACTGCCCAGCAAATTCTGTTGGTAATAACCAAGTAGCTAAGAAATCAGCATCAATACTTACGATTGTTTTTGCTTTCGAAAAATCATAACTTGGTATAATTGCTGCTCCCCAATTTTTTAAATTTGCTTCTCGCATAGCGGCATAGGATACAGCATCGTATTGAATATGTTCAAATTTTGATGGAGACTGTGCATTCAAGGAAAGCTCCATTTCAGCAATGGCACGAGTTAAAGAAGGACTAATAATTGTATTGCTTAATAAAACAACTTTCTTCGCAGATTTTATAGCAGAAGATATTGCAGAGTCTACTGAAGACCAACTTTTAGCTACGCCATCAATTGTTGGTTCTGCTAGTCTTTCGCTATCGTAGAGACCCAATACAGAAGCAATAATTTGTGGATTTACTCCACCATTTGTAAAACCAAAATCCTTATTTCCTGAAATAAAAATCGGTCTTCCTTCTCTAGTTTTTACTTTTATACTCGTGTAAGAGCAGCCATCATAATAAGTAGAGGCATACCAAGTTGGCATTCCTGGAGTAACGTTTTCAGGTTTTACAACATACGGAACAGCTTTAGTAACCGGCGCCTCACAAGATGCTATTGTTGCTGCAGCTACAGAAAACCCTAAAAATTTTAAGAAGTCTCTTCTAGTTGTAGAGGATTCATTTAAACTATCATCGCCCAAAAATTCCTCAATCGCTTGTTGATTCGGAAATTCTTGATCCTTACTCTTGATAAATGCAGGTGTTTCCTTTAATTCTTCAAGACCCTTCCAATATTTTTTCGTCATTCCCATAGTCTATATTTCGACAAGAATATTAATAATTAATAGTGACATTTTGCACATTCCCAACCTCCCAATTCACTCACAGAAACTTTACCATCTTTCAGGTATTTTCTATAGAGTGTTTTGTCGTTGTCTTTTAATCTTCTGTGAATTTCATCGTAATATGCATTTTTGCCATTACCAAGAGGAACATCTTTTGCTCCGTGACATTCAATGCACCAACCCATTGTTAAAGTAGGCTTTGATAATTTAATATTTCCTTCAATTTTATTTAATTCAGATATAGGTTGAACTTTTACTGCTTCTTGCATTTGAGTCATATCGCCATGACATTGCTTACAATCAACTCCACCCACCACAACATGCTGAGAGTGATTAAAATAAACGTGATCTGGTAAGACATGTACTTTATTCCATACAATTGGTTTTGTTTTGTTATTGTATGCACCAGTAGGGCCATTTTTTGGATCCCATCCAGCTGCAGCATAAATCTTTTTAATTTCTGACGCATAAGGTTTTCCTTCACCTGAAATTTGTTTGTGACAATTCATACAAACATTTACAGTAGGAATACCAGCAGACTTTGATTTAGTAACTGAGTTGTGGCAATATTTACAATCTATTCCATTAAGTCCGGCATGCACACTATGGGGAAATGCAATTGGTTGTGAAGGTTGATAATTCTCCACAACATTTATTCTTGATAATCCTTGTAAAACTCCAACAACTAACGAAATAAAAATAACGAGTGTTGAAATTCCGGCATATAATCTATTTTTCCATGCCCAAGCTCTAAATTCCTCTCCATAAGTTAATTTCTCTTGAACATCTAATTTATCTGAAGTTGCAATATTTAATTGACGGCGAACACCACCAACTGCCATAATGATTACAACAAACATTACTCCTAAGATAATCCATATCCAAGATAGTGAGCTTTCTTCTTCAGGAACGATTCCTGGTGTAACTGGCCCTCCAGTTGTTGGTGCGGCAGTTGCAGGATCTGGTTGCGCATCCACCCAATCAAGAATCGAAATAACTTCTTCGTCCTTTAAATCCGTAAAGGCCGTCATTACCGAACCTTTGTATTCATTAAAAATTTCATTTGCACGAGCAGACTTACCGCTTGCGCGCAATTTCGCATTATTTTTTACCCATTCAATTATTAGAGCACCTTCGCCAGCTGCCTCCCAACGTTTTCTTGCCTCAAACAATTTTGGACCCGTACCATTCTTATGCGGTTGGTGGCAAACTGCACATTTTGCCTTAAATAAGCCTTCTCCTTGAGCAAAAAGCTCATTGCTAAAAGTGGAAATAGCTACCGTTAAAACTAAAAATATTAGTTGTTTAAAACGATTAAGCTGTTGAATATTAGATATTTTCATCAAAATAATTACTAAATTCTTTTATTAAATACGAATTCAAAGCGTTTTTACGACTGCAAAATTAGAAGATTAAGACTATTCAATGACACTATTGTGACAAAAAAAATAAAAAAAAAGCTAATTTAAAATGATTCTAAATAATATGGCAATTTTAAATTTTGAAGCAATAAAAAGTTTAATTTTGAAATTAAAATTTATATGTCTCTAAAAACTTTTTTTTTGCTTTTCTTACTCCTGAATTTTAACGCTAAAATCTTTGGTCAAATAAATGTATACAAGGATAACAGAATAGATGCATTAGTTGAGAAAAAAAGAACTTCCATTATGGGAGGCTACAGGATTCAAATTTGTTTTGATTCTGATAAAGTTGTAGTAAACAACGCGCGCACTAAATTCTCTAATCTCTTCCCAAAAATTGATACTTACATGAATTTTGAAGCACCCAATTTTAACTTATTAGTTGGGGATTTTCGAACTTTAATAGAAGCAGAGAAAATTCAAGAGAAAATTCTTGGGGAATTTACAATTTCAATTATAAAGAAAGAAATCATTCATCTTCCTAGGGTAGATTAAAAATGCTTCCAGCCTTGTGCTTTTAGACTCAAAGCAGATCCGTTTTTGTCTATTAAATAAACTCCGTCTTTTTTATCAGTCATGTGTCCAATGACAGTCATATGCGGATTTCCCTTTATTTTTTCGAAATCTTCCTGTTTAATCGTAAAAAGTAATTCGTAGTCTTCACCACCATTTAGAGCGCAGGTAGTGGGATCCATATTAAATTCTATCGCGGTCATAGAAGTTTTAGTATCAATTGGGATTTTCTCATCGTATAAATGACATCCTACATTACTTGCTTTACAAATATGCAAAATCTCTGAAGCCAAACCATCAGAGACATCAATCATCGCAGTAGCTTGAACACCTAATTCTTTTAAAAAACGAATAATATCAACCCGCGCTTCTGGTTTTAATTGGCGCTCAATAATATAATCGTGACCGTCTAAATCAGGTTGAATTTGTGCATTTGCTTTGAAAACATCTTTTTCTCTTTCCAATAATTGTAAACCCAAGTATGCGGCACCTAAATCACCAGTAACAACTAATAAATCAAATTCTTTAGCACCACTTCGATAAACAACATTTTCTTTTTGGGCTCGGCCTAAAACAGAAATACTAATTGTGAGACCTGAAATAGAAGTAGTTGTATCTCCACCAACTAAATCCACCTTAAAATTTTCGCAAGCCAAATGAATTCCAGCGTATAATTCTTCAAGAGCTTCAGTAGAAAACCTACTTGAGACTGCGATTGAAACAGTTATTTGTTCTGCAATTCCATTCATTGCACAAATATCAGAAACATTTACAGCAACTGATTTATAGCCCAAATGTTTCATTGGAGTATACATCAAATCAAAATGAACACCTTCAACAAGCATATCCGTAGAAAGAAGACAAACTTCATTTTCAGAAATCGAAATTACTGCCGCATCATCACCAACACCAAAAGAACTTGAAGCATTTTTTAATGAAAAATTTTTAGTTAAATGATCAATAAGGGCAAATTCCCCAAAATCTTTTATATCGCTTAGTTTCTTAGACTCCTCCATAATAGTTTTATTAAAAATCTGTTTTGCTAATAATAGCCATTGAATTTCATCAAAAAAAGATGCTTGCAAAGATAAATAAAGTTTCAGGACATTTCTTATTGAATAACTTTTACTTCTTCGTGGTCTATTTATATTGAATAAATTACCTTTGTAACTAGAATTAAGCCGTATTACTATGAAAATAGAACAGATTTATACACGATGCTTGGCTCAGGGAGCTTATTATGTAAGCAGTGATGGCGAAGCTTTTATAATTGACCCCTTAAGAGAAACCGCTCCTTATATTGAGCGTTTGGATCAAGATAAGGTAAAACTAAAATACATTTTTGAAACTCATTTTCATGCAGATTTTGTTTCAGGACATTTGGATTTGAGCCGAAAAACAAATGCTCCCATAATTTTTGGTCCGAATGCTGCGCCCGAATTTGAATGCATAATTGCTGAAGATGGGCAGATTTTTGAAATTGGAAAAATAAAGCTAAAGGTGCTTCATACGCCAGGACATACGATGGAAAGTACTTGTTATTTACTTATCGATGAAAATGGAAAAAATACAGCGCTTTTTTCTGGCGACACCTTGTTTTTAGGAGATGTTGGTCGACCAGATTTAGCTCAAAAAGCAGCAGATATTACGCAAGATCAATTAGCGGGCATTCTCTATGAAAGTTTAATGGAGAAAATAATGCCTCTTGAGGATGATATTATTGTATATCCTGCTCACGGAGCTGGGTCTGCATGCGGAAAAAACATGATGAAGGAAACGCTTGATACCTTAGGCAATCAAAAGAAGATGAATTATGCGCTCAATCAAGTGGATAAAGTATCCTTTGTTGCTGCTGTTACGGATGGGTTACTTCCACCACCTGCTTATTTTGGTGCTAATGTAGCGATGAATAAAAAGGGCTACGAAAGTTTTGAAATGGTAAAAGAAAAAGGGTTGAAGACCTTTTCTTGCGTTGATTTTCAAGCTTTAGCAGAAATTACCAGCGCACTAATTCTTGATACGAGAGATAGCAGTGACTTTTACCAAGGTTTCATTCCTCAATCGATTAATATTGGCCTAAATGGTGAATTTGCACCTTGGGTTGGCGCAATGATTGGAGATGTAAAACAAGCTATTTTGGTGGTGGCAAAGCCTGGAACAGAAGAAGAAGTTATTACTCGCTTAAGTAGAGTTGGTTTTGATACTATTCTTGGTTTTCTTGATGGAGGTTTTGAAACATGGAAAAATTCAGGAAAAGAAATTGATCAAATTCATAGAATTAATAGCAGCGAATTTTCCGAAAAATTTATCCCTGAGAAATCTGTGGTAGTTGACGTTCGAAAAGACACAGAATATGCCGCTAATCACGTTGCTGAAGCCTATAGCAAACCACTTACTACTATCAATAAGTGGATTCAAAATTTAAACAAAAATGAGCATTTCTTTCTGCATTGTGCAGGTGGTTACCGAAGTATGATTGCTGCAAGTATTCTCCAAAGTAGAGGATACCGAAATTTTAGTGAAATAGATGGTGGTTTCACAGCAATTGCTAAAACAAGTGTGCCAACAACAGACTTCATCTGCCAAAGTAAAGTTTAGAATTAAAGGAATTAAAAAAACCCTTGAAACATAATTTTATCAAGGGTTTTTTTGTTTTTAAGTGTTGACCCACTAGGGCTCGAACCTAGACTCTTCTGTACCAAAAACAGACGTGTTGCCAGTTACACCATGGGTCAATCAAATTTGGAGAAAACTCCAATTGAGGTGGCAAATTTAAGAACAAATTTTAAATTTTTGAAACTTTACGGAAAAATAATTGAGGCATTGATTGTTATCCTTACTAAAAATGGCTATTTGAAAATTAATATTCTTAATTTCGCTGATAAATAACTATTAGATAATAAAATGACAAATTACGCACGTTGGAATACAATTTTAGGTTGGGGAGTATTTTTAGTTGCTTCTATTGTTTATTTAATCACAATAGAATCTACAGTAAGCTTATGGGATTGCGGAGAATATATTACTGCAGCATATAAACTAGAAGTTGGTCACCCTCCTGGCGCGCCATTATTTATGGTTTTAGGAAGACTTTTTTCCTTTTTTGCTGCTCCAGAAAATGTAGCAGTATGGATAAATCGTTTATCCGCTTTCTCTAGCTCTTTTACCATTTTATTTATGTTTTGGTCCTTGACCTTGTTCGTTAAAAAAATGATCCTTAGCAAAAAAAGTGAATTATCTTCAGGTGATCAAATGGCAATTTTTCTGTCTGCTGGTGTTGGCTCTTTAGCTTATACATTCTCAGATTCTTTTTGGTTTTCTGCAGTAGAAGGCGAGGTATATGCAATGGCTTCTTTGTTTACTGCTGTAGTTTTTTGGGCAATACTAAAATGGGATGAGGAAATGGCCTTAATTCAAAATGGTACTTTGTCGTTGGATCAAAGTCCAAATCGATGGTTGATTTTAATTCTCTTTTTACTGGGTTTAGCAATTGGTGTTCACCTTTTAGGAATTCTTGTTATTCCTGCAATCTGCTTCGTAATTTATTTCCGCGTCTACAAAGAAAGTTCTGTAAAAGGCCTTATATTAACTGGAGTTCTTTCAATATTTTTACTTGGTTTCATACAAGAAGGAATCATAGCAGGTTCTATTTCTTTAGCGAGTTCTTTTGAGGTAGCTTTCGTAAATTCCTTGGGTTTGCCTTTTTATTCAGGCACGATTTTCTTTTTCATATTGTTAATTGCTGTATGCTTGTTTTTCGTAAGATATGCTCGAAAAAAAGGCAACACGATTTTATATAATTCTTTCATGGGGTTAATCTTCTTGCTAATTGGCTATGGTTCTTTTGCAGTAATTGTTATCCGCTCAAATGCCAATACTCCCTTAGATGAAAATGACCCGGAAAACTTGGTAACGCTTCACTCTTATTTGAAGCGTGAGCAATATGGTTCAGCACCTATTCTTTATGGCAACTATTGGAATTCCTTGAAAAAAGGAGAGATAATGACAGAGGAAGGGCCAGAATTAACCAATAGAGATGAGTGGAAAGATTTGTCTCCTTATTTTTTGCGGCGCTTTGTGATTTCTGAAAATGATGAAGAGGTAAAAGCGTTTACTGAGGAAAAAGATGCTGCTGTTTGGATGAAAGAAAACGATGGTGTGTACTCAATGGAGGAGAAATATTATGAGAGTAATTCTTCAGTGCGTAAAAACGCTGTAGCAACATATGAACAAGGAACAGTTTTTCCAAGAATGTATAGCGGAGATAACCAAAATCATATTCAAGGTTACCAAAAATGGTCGGGCTACGATCCTACTGATGGAACAGACTCTGAAATCGGAAGGGATGGAAAGCGCTTGCCCTCTTTTAGTGAAAACTTGAGTTATTTCTTTTCATATCAAGTAAATTGGATGTATATCCGTTATTTTATGTGGAATTTTGCAGGTCGACAAAATGACATTCAGGGACACGGAGATGACATGCGTGGAAATTGGATTTCAGGCATTAACTTTTTAGATGAAGCTCGTTTAGGGAGTCAAGAATTTGCCCCTCATTACACAAAAGACAATGCATCACACAATAAATTCTTTTTATTGCCTCTAATTCTAGCACTAATAGGCTTGTTTTTCCATTTTTCAAGAGCGCCAAAAGATGCCTTTGTTATTTTCTTGGCTTTCTTGTTTACAGGTCTTGCAATTTTAGTTTACTTAAATCAAAAACCTTTTGAACCTCGAGAAAGAGATTATGCTTATGCTGGATCATTCTACTTCTTTGCTATGTGGATAGGAATTGGAGTTTATGCAATTTATGACTTTATTCAACGGAAGAAAATACTTACTCAAGATTTTCAAAGAGCCGTAATTGCTGGAAGTATTGGACTTGTAATCCCTGTATTAATGGCTTATCAAGGTTGGGATGACCACGATAGAAGTGGAAAAACTTCAGCGCATGATTTATCTCATAATTACCTGGAATCTTGCGGTAAAAATGGAATTATTTTCACGAATGGAGATAATGATACCTTCCCACTTTGGTATTTGCAAGAAGTAGAAGGCCAGCGAACTGATGTGCGTGTTTGCAATCTTTCATTAATGGGCACCGATTGGTATACGAATCAAATGAAAATGAAAGCATATGACTCTGATCCATTACCAATTAATTTTAGAGAAGACCAAATATTGATGTATGCTGGTAATACCGATCAAATCTATTTTATTAATTTATTGGAGTTAGTAAGTAGAAATAGTAATGAGGATATGCTTCGTAAAATTGTAGATCTCCGATTGAAAAATAACAAACAAAACGCCCTACAAGCAATTCAACTTTTTAATTTGAAAGTTGCTTCAATTTTACCTAATATATCCTGTAAAAATGCTGATTTTGAGGTAGCAAAAGGATATTTGACAAACAACGATATCAGTGATCTTAATGGCACAGTTCTCAAAAAATATTTTGGTGCAATTAAATTATTCCAAGGAATTCAAAGTCAAGAAGTTGAATTTATAGGAAATGCAGGACAAGATCTTCAACGTCTCCTTCAAGAATTTGAAACTCCATGGTCATCTGTAGATTTTAAAGATGCAATGGCATTTGTTCGTGATGATAAAAACTTTTTATTAAATGGTGGTGGAAAACTTAGTTTTTTCCCGTCTTCCCGTTTCAGCTTAAAAGTTAACAAAAAAAATGCACTCGCAGCAGGTACAATTAATAAAAGTCAAGCAGCAAAATGCCCAAGTAATATCCTCTTTGAATTTAATACAGAAAGAGATAGCTATTTGGCAAGAGATGAGGTGATGATGATGGACATTGTTGCAAATAATGATTGGAAACGCGGAATTTATTTCTCAAGTAACCGAGGATCCTCTTTCTCTATTGCATTATTAAGCGCCGGCTATATTAAACAAGTGGGTGTTGCTTATGAGTTAAGCCCAATGGGAGGAGAACCAATGTTCTACAATCTTTCAAAAATGTACAAAAATATTACCCAAACATATGAATATGGAAAAATGAATGATCCAAAGGTTTTGACAGATTATTATGCCCGAAGACATACACAGCAATACCGTTCAAATTTTCTTCTCCTAGCAGAACAATTTATTGCTAAAAAAGACTTTAAAAAAGCAATCTTTCTTTTAGATAAATCACTTGATCTAATGCCATTGGAAAATGTTTTAGATTTTGGAGAAGTTAACCAATGTGACCCATTTACCTCCTTAAAAATAAATTCATCACATCTCAACTATTCATATCAAGGAGAGGAAGCTAACGCAAAATGTAGTGGAAGCTTGCACGAATATGTACAACTTTATTTCTTGGCAGGAAATAAAAAGAAAGCTACGGATTTGGGATTAAAATTAATGGCTAACTACGAATCTATTTTTGCCTATTTTGAAAATAGTAGTTCTTCATTTGCCGCAAATCCAGAAAATAATGAAGATTTAATAGCAGCTCTAGATGCTTGCTTTAAAATGCATTTTGTGGCTACAGAAAAGAAGTTGGGAGGAGATCCAAAGGGTGAATTAGCCAAACGTATCTTTAAAAGTATTAATCACGTTTATAAGAAAATCATGCCGCGAATTTATGCTGATTTAGAAAATTCATCTACTGATGGAAATATGCAGTTATTAAATCTTCAAATAAATTTGGGTGGAATGGCTGAACATTATGGATTTAGTAAAACAAGTGGGCCAAATCTTAGTCCAGAGACAAATGATACGGATTTCAATGGGATATTGAGGTAAGAGATTAGTAGTACATACCTCACTATGAAGTAAATTAATTAATTTAAAAGCTAAAATGAATTATTTCTTCGAGCACCTCATAAATGCATTTCATTTGCCGCTGAGAAATCCTGTTTTGTTATTTTCTTTGTTGCTCTTTATTATTTTACTATCGCCGATTTTATTACGCAAAGCTCGTATCCCAAATATAATTGGCTTAATTATTTCTGGAGTTATAATCGGACCTAAAGGATTAGGGATAATTGGAGAAAATGCAATGGCGCAAGAGGGATCCATAAAACTTTTCTCTACCATCGGATTGCTTTACATAATGTTTATCGCGGGACTTGAACTTGATCTCAATCGTTTTCGAAAACAAATAAATAAAAGTTTAATCTTTGGAGGATTAACATTTATTATTCCCTTAGGATTAGGCTACCCTATTTGTTCTGAAATTTTACATCTTTCTCCTTTGGCAAGTTTGTTGACAGCAAGTATGTTTGCAACTCACACCCTTGTTTCCTATCCTATTATAAGTAAATATGGCTTAGCAAAACACTCTTCAGTTGCGATCACTGTTGGTGGAACAATATTAACAGATACTGCAGTATTAATTATTCTGGCGATTATAACGAGTGCTGAAAAAGGGAATTTAGATTTTGGATTTTGGCTGACTTTAATTACCTCACTTTCGATTTTTTCTGCAATCATGTTTCTCTTGATTCCACGAATTGCAAAATGGTTTTTTAGTAAGTTAGATAGTGAGAAAACCTCACAGTATATTTTTGTTTTGTCAGTAGTATTTTTTTCGGCTTTTCTTGCTGAAGTTGCAGGTGTAGAGGGCATCATAGGAGCATTTGTCGCTGGCTTGGTGTTAAATCGTTTGATTCCTACTAATTCTATCTTAATGAATCGAATTGATTTTATAGGCAATTCCCTTTTTATTCCCTTTTTCTTAATATTTGTTGGAATGGTAGTAGATTATAGGGCTTTTTTTAATGGAACTTGGCCCTTAATTATCGCTGGTGTTTTAACTGCATTTGCAATATTCAGTAAATGGTTAGCGGCACTTGTTACCCAATGGATTTTCAAAATGTCAAATAATGAACGTCAAATAATCTTCGGTTTGAGTACCTCACATGCAGCAGCAACACTGGCTATAATTATGGTCGGATATAACAATGGAAATGGAATACTTGACATTAACATTGTAAATGGAACTGTAATACTAATATTATTTACCTGTATGACTTCCTCTTTTGTAACAGAGGCTGCAGGGAAAAAGCTACTCATTCAAATTTCGGAAGAAAGTGATTTAGATGAAAATGAAACAAGGCTTCGAAATCAGCATATTATTGTTTCTATTAACGAATTAAGTGGAAATGAACAGTTATTAGATTTTGCATTACTTATTTCAGATCAAAAAGTAATTAATCCTATTTCTGTAGTAAGTGTTTACCCAAATGATGCTGCTGCTGAACGGATGATTCGAAAATCTAGAAAATCTTTAGAGGATATTGTAAAGCATTTTTCTGGACATGAATCAAAACTAAATACGATTGCTACTATAGATCACAATGTATCTTCCGGATTGTCGCGAGTGGCAAAAGAATTAGTAGCCGATATTGTAGTACTGAACGATAGTAGGAACAAAAATCTTTTATCGAGAATAGTTGGAGATGACCGCGCTCATTTGTTAGATATTTGCGATAGAACAATCTTTTTCTGTCAACTAGACAATCCTTCTGTTTCCTACGATAAAGTAATAGTAATTGCACCGCCACTTTCTGAATTAGAAGCTAATTTTGCTCTTTGGGTTGAAAGAGTAATACGCTTAGCGCAAGAGCTAACCATTTCAATTGAGCTATACGCAAGTAATGCTACACATGAGCGCTTTGAAAAAGTTGGATTAGCGAATAAATTAGATTTTAATATTCATTTTCAAGAAATAGAAAATGTAGATGATTTCTTTTTATACTTTGACAAAAAAGACCATGGAATAATTGTATTTTGTGGAGCAAGAATTGGTTCTGTTTCTTATGATTTAGGTACTGAATCTTTTGCTGACAAAATTGAAAAAGCGTGTCCAAACAATGATACTATTTTTATCTATCCAGGAATGGAACTAGATAAGATGAATGAAAATTACAATGATATTTCTTCTACTGCAATTAATGCTGGAGTAGAAACCATTCAAAAAATTGGAAGAGAAGTTGGAAATATATTTAAAAAATCAAGTTCCAAAAAATCAAAGTGATTTTTTTCTATGAAGAAACAAACAACTGTAATTTTTTATTTTCTCAGTGCATATATCCTATTACAATTTATTTGGTGGGGTTTTCACCTCATTCAGCTTAGCCAAAATACAGCTAATACAGATGAACAAGTAAATCGAAGGGTTTTAATGATTTTGGGAGAGGGGTCGGTTTTTATTCTCATTTTACTTCTTGGGCTTTATAAAATCCGAAGTGCGATTAAAAAGGAGTTTGAACTTTCCGGAAGACAGTCGAATTTTTTACTTTCAATTACCCACGAGTTAAAAACTCCTATTGCTTCTAGTAAACTACTTTTACAAACACTCTTAAAACGGGAGTTAATTCAAGAGAAAAGGAATGAATTAATCACTAAAACCTTAAATGAAAATGAACGCTTAGAAAATTTGATTGATAACATTCTGAATGCTTCAAGAGTTGAAAATAATGCACTTCAAGCTGTAAAAACTGAAATCAACTTAGCAGAATTAAGCATAAAAATTATTAATCGCTTGTCCTTGAAAAGTGTATCTAGTGAAATCCAAGCAAATACAATTGTAAAAGGTGACGTATTTATGCTAGAGACAATTATCGAAAACTTAATCGAAAATGCCGTAAAATATTCCGGGACTAATCCCTGTATAACACTATATTCTTTTCAAAATGAAAAAGAATTTGTTTTTGGCGTAAAAGATCAGGGGCCAGGAATTCCCTTGACTGAAAGAGAAAATATTTTTACTAAATTTTACCGTATCGGCAATGAGGAAACAAGAAGTGCAAAAGGAAGTGGCTTGGGCTTGTTCATTGTTTCTGAATTCGCACGATTAAATGGCGGTTCTATTCAATACAAGGAAAATTTACCAAAAGGGGCGGCTTTTGAAGTAACTTTACCCTTATGACAAAACACATTGGACTTATAATTTTAGACGGCTGGGGTCTTGGAGATGGTACAATCTCAGATGCAATTGCACAAGCTAATACGCCATTCATGGATGAACTCCTTCTAAAATATCCAAATGCAACATTAAAAACATTCGGTGAAAATGTTGGATTGCCAGACGGGCAAATGGGAAACTCTGAAGTAGGCCATTTAAATATTGGTGCTGGGAGAATTGTATACCAAGAATTAACCAGGATCAATAAATCCATACGAGAAAGGGATTTTTTTAGCAATAAAGTGCTGCTAGAAGCAATGGCGGAAGTCAAAAAAAGAAATTCAAAACTTCACTTGATTGGATTAGTATCAAAAGGTGGCGTGCACAGTTCGCAAGAACACCTCTATGCATTATGTGAATTAGCAAAAATACAGCAAGTTGAAAATGTATACATCCATGGTTTTACAGATGGTAGAGATTGTGACCCCAATAGTGCAGAACACTTTTTTCAAGAATTGGAAGAGCACCTAACCTTAAGTACTGGAAAAATTGCAAGCGTCTGTGGGAGATATTTTGCAATGGATAGAGACAATCGCTGGGAAAGAATAAAGAAAACATATGACCTTTTGGTTAATGGAAAAGGAGCGAGATTTAATACTGCCAGTGAGGGAATCATAGCCTCCTATATTTCGAATATCAGTGATGAATTTATTGAACCTTTTATTGTAGATCCTGAGGGAACAATTTGCGATAATGATGTCGTAATTAATTTTAATTTCAGAACTGATAGACCAAGAGAAATCACCATTGCTTTAAGCCAAAGAGCAATTCCGGAATTTGAAATGCAACCCTTGGATTTGTACTACTGTAGTATGACAAATTACGATTCAAGTTTTAAAAATATACACGTAGCTTTCGAAAAAGATAATTTAAAAAATACCTTAGGAGAAGTTATTTCCAATATGGATCTCTCACAAATTCGTATTGCAGAAACTGAAAAATATCCTCATGTCAGCTACTTTTTTAGTGGCGGTAGAGAAGAAAAATTTCGATTGGAAGAACGCATTATGGTGAACTCACCAAAAGTTGCAACCTACGATTTACAACCTGAAATGAGTGCTGTTGAACTGAAGGACAAAATCATTCACTATATACAAGATAAACAGCCCAATTTTATTTGTCTAAATTTTGCAAATCCAGATATGCTTGGTCATACAGGAGTGTACGACGCTATTGTAAAAGCGGTGGAAAAAGTAGACCAATGTTTAAAATCTGTTGTTGAAATAGGCCTTGAACTTGGTTATGAATTTTTAGTTATTGCTGATCACGGAAATGCAGATTTTGCACTAAATGAAGATGGAAGCCCAAACACTGCTCATAGTTTAAATCCTGTGCCAATTATTTTAGTGACAAAAGAAAAAGAATTAAAGCTTTCAGATGGAATTTTGGCAGATGTTGCACCAACAATTTTAGACCGTTTACGCTTAGCAGCTCCAATTGAAATGACAGGAAGTACACTGGTAATAAATAACCAATAAAAAGTAATTACATTTTAAACTGGTAATCTTTATTAACCTTGATTGTCTCATAATCCTTTCGGTCAAAAGAAAATAATGTCGCAGGTCGATGTTTTACATTTTTTTGTTTTTCATCATGCGCAAGCATTGGAACAGACTTTATTTTTTTTCTAAAATTTGCCTTATCCATATCAACTTCAAAAGCAAATTCATACAGACTTTGCATTTCATTGAGGGTAAAGCGCTCTGGCAACATATCAAAACAAACAGGTTCTGTTTTTAATTTTTGAATTAAAAGCTCGTAGGTGGAAGAGAGAATATGACTATGGTCAAAAGCTAAAGTTGGAATTTCATCTAAGGAAACCCAACTTACTTCCTCAGCCCATGAAGACGCTTTTACTTCAAAATCATCTATTCGAACCAAGGCAAAATAGGCAATTGTGATAACACGACCTTGCGGATGCCTATTCGGATTTCCAAAAGATTGAGATTGATGCATTTGGACCTCTTTCATGCCTGTCAATTCAAACAATACCCTTTGTGCAGCCTGAGGTAAATCCTCATCAGGATAAACTAAATCTCCAGGGACAGCCCAGAAATTTTCGTAAGGTTCCATGGCGCGTTTTATTAACAAAGCTTTAATTTTACTCCCCGAAAAACCGAAAATTATACAATCTACAGAAAAAGCGGAGGTAAAAAAATCTGAAAATTCAATACGGTACATCATAGTTAAAGAGATTCTTTATTTAATGTGCAGATCCAGATTTAGAAAAATCAGTGATTCCTTGTTTTTTAAGTTTTTTGTTTACACTCCAAGCAAAGAATAATAAATAAGCAAAACAAAGAACTCCAAGCCAATAAGAATGTTGAATACCCAATAAATCGTTACTAGCAAGTGCACCTTGTGCAGTAGAAATAAATCCACCGCCCATGATCATCATAATTAATAAACTTGATGCTGTATTTGTTTTTTCTCCTAAACCTGCAATACCAAGCGTGAATATACAAGGCCAAAGCGTACTACAAAATAAACCTACAGAAATAAAGGCAAATACACTTGTCATTCCGGAAGAATAAATACCAATAATCAAGGCTAAAATTCCTAGCGCAGAATAAATCATAATTTGATTCACTGGATTGCCTTTACTTAATTTATCAGCAATAATTAACAAAACAACAATTCCAAGATATGGGTAGAATTGCGCCATAGAATTTCCTGCTATCCAGTTAACACCTAAGAAAATTCCAAAAGCTGCAAAAGGTAAAATAAAACCTAACAAGGACTTTAATTTTTCAGTAAGATTAAATGCCCCAGCAGCAGAAGTCCAACGTCCAATCATTAAACTTGCCCAAAATAAAGAAACAAAAGGGGCAACGGCACTTTCTTCAGTTCCCAATTTTTGATTCATAAATTCAGGGAGATTACTTGCTGTAGAGACCTCGACGCCAACGTAAACAAATATTGCTATCATTCCTAAAAGGACTTGCGGGTACTTCAATGTTGCCATAATATTTCCACCACTATTTTCGGTTTCTTCAGTAAGTCTATCTGGAACAGAAGAAAATTTAAAAAATATTGCAGCAATTACAAATGCAGCTCCAAGAAAAAGATAAGGAGTTTGTACTGCTTGTAAATTTAAAGTCGTCGTTGCACCAGAGGACAAACCGCCAAAAATGGCAAACGAAACGATTACAGGCCCGATGGTTGTTCCAACATTATTAATGCCGCCAGCTAAACTTAAACGCATGTTTCCTTTTGATGGATCGCCCATTTGTATAGCCAAAGGATTGGCTGCAATTTGTTGTAAAGAAAATCCTAAGCCTACTGTGAATAGTCCTGAAATTAATAAAGGGAAAGAGGCATTATTTGAAGCCGGAATAAAGAGTAAAGTCCCTAAAGCGGATATAATTAATCCCAAAGCCAAACCATTTCTATATCCAATAACATTTAAAATATCTCTTTTCAATAAAGAAGAAATACCAAAATACATTAAGGATCCAACAGTATAAGCAATATAGAAGGCTAAGGAAATCAATTGTGATTCAAATTGACTTAAGGTTAATGCTTTCTTAAAAACAGGTATTAATATGTCGTTGCTAGCAGCAACAAAACCCCAAAAGAAAAAGATTGATATGAGTGTGGCGAAAGCCCCAATATTTGTTTTTTTCACGATTAAATTTTTAAATTAGAGTACAAAATACAATAATTAAAAAACTTAAACTGCCTCCTGCGTAGATTTTTTTTCAACAACTTTAATCGAAAGCATCTTTTCTATCGCTTTTACAATGGCTTTTGCATCAAAGCCACAATCTTCCCAAAGTTCTTCTTGTGTGCCATGGTGGATATATTCATCTGGAATTCCCAAACGAACAATCTCGGAATTATATTTTTGATCGACCATAAATTCAATAATGGCAGAACCAAATCCTCCCATCAAACAACCATCTTCTACCGTAATAACTTTTTTGAATTTTGTGAATACTTCGTGCAAAAGAACTGCATCTAATGGTTTTACAAAACGCAAATCATAATGTGCAATAGAAATTCCTGATTCTTTCATTAAAGTAATTGCATCTTGAGCGAAATTTCCAGGGTGACCAATACTTAAAATTGCAATGTCTTCGCCGCTACAAACTTTTCGGCCTGTTCCGACTTTGATCTCTTTCAAAGGAGTTTTCCAATCTGTCATTACACCATTTCCCCTCGGATAGCGAATAGAGAAAGGACCTTTATTCTCCAATTGTGCTGTATACATTAAGTTGCGCAATTCTTCTTCGTTCATTGGTGCAGAAACAACCATGTTTGGAATACAACGCATATAAGCTAAATCGTAAGCACCGTGATGCGTTGCACCATCAGCACCAACTAAACCTCCTCGATCTAGGCAAAAGACGACGTTTAGATTTTGAAGAGCTACATCGTGCAAAACTTGATCGTAGGCACGTTGCATAAAAGACGAATAAATATTACAAAACGGGATTAAGCCCTGAGTTGCTAAACCAGCACTGAATGTTACCGCATGTTGCTCAGCAATTCCGACATCAAAAGCACGATCAGGCATCGCTTTCATCATTATATTTAGAGACGAACCAGAAGGCATTGCGGGAGTTACACCCATTACTTTTGAATTTTTTTCAGCTAATTCAACAATTGTATAACCAAAAACATCTTGGTATTTTGGAGCTTGAGGTGATTTAGGAATAATTTTTACTATTTCCCCTGTTTCCTTATTAAAAACACCTGGAGCATGCCATTTTGTTGGGTCACCTTCTTCAGAAAATTTGTAGCCAGCACCTTTTTTTGTTAGGCAATGTAAAATTTTTGGACCTGGAATATCTTTTAAATCTTCAAGGACTCTTGCTAAACCAATCGCATCATGGCCATCAACAGGTCCAAAATAGCGAAAATTTAAAGATTCAAATAAATTACTTTGCTTGAGTAAACTTCCCTTTAGTGCTGTTGAAACCTTAGAGGCAATTGTTTGAGCATCAGGGCCAAACTTTGATATTTTACCTAATAAGTTCCAAACCTCATCTTTTACTTTATTATAGGTATGAGAAGTGGTAATATCCGTCAAATATTCTTTTAAGGCTCCAACATTCGGATCAATCGACATGCAATTGTCATTTAGAATAACTAACAAATTTGCGTCTTTTTCAAATCCAGCATTATTCATGCCTTCAAACGCCAAACCCGCTGTCATTGCGCCATCTCCAATTACTGCAATATGTTGTTTATTTTTTTCTCCTTTGTAACGACTTGCAACTGCCATTCCCAAAGCTGCCGAAATAGAAGTTGAGGAATGTCCAACACCAAAGGTGTCGTATTCACTTTCAGATCTTTTAGGAAAACCAGAAATGCCGTCTTTTAGCCTATTTGTATGAAACTGTTCTCTACGACCAGTTAGTATTTTATGTCCATATGCTTGATGACCTACATCCCAAACCAATTGATCTTCAGGTGTATTAAAAACATAATGCAAAGCGACAGTTAATTCAACGACGCCAAGACTTGCACCAAAATGACTATTTCCAATTTCTGAAATAACATCAACAATGTATTGGCGCAATTCATTTGAGATTTGATCTAAATCATCAATTTTAAATTTTTCTCGTAAATCGGAGGGAATATTTATCTGCTCTAAAAAAGGACCCGCTTTATAAATAGACATAAGTTACTAGTTGATACAAATTTAATAAATTGCTACAATAACTAAGACAATAACACTGAAAAAGTTAAAAGGTTTAAGATTTAAATGTTTTTCGTTCTAGCAAAAAGATGAAAGCCAAATAAAATAATAACAAGCTATTTTGAAGAACAAATTGTAAGGCAAATGAAGCAGTTTCAATTTTACTTCCCATAAAATACAAAACAAGAGCTAGCCCAATATAAACAGAGAATTTTTTTAGGTTGTAGGGAATTGGAAAATGCCTTTGACCTAATAAATAGGAAAAGACCATTTGTAAAAAATAAACTAGAAGTGTTGCCCATGCACTTGCCATATATCCATAAGCAGGAATAAAAATTAGATTTACCGCCACTGTAATTAATGCTCCTCCAATGGTAATATAAGCGCCAAATTTTGTTTTTCCGCTAAGTTTATACCAAATACTTTGGTTGTAATAAATTCCAAGAAAAACATTTGCTAAAAGTAAAATTGGAACAACTTTTAGTCCCTGCCAATAGATTTCATTTCTGATAAAATGTTTAAAAATATCGATATTAAGAGAAACTAAAAGAAAAACAGAACACACGAGAGCAATAAAAATATTCATAACCTTCACGTAAACTTTGTTACGGTCTTCATTTTTCATTTGACTAAAGAAAAAGGGCTCTGCTGCATAGCGGTACGCCTGTAATAATATAGTAACCAACATCGCTAATTTATAGCAAGCACTGTAAATTCCCACTTGAGCTTCTGCAGCATCCAAAGAACCTGGAATTCCAGGGTCATATAAAATTTGCTTGAGTAAAATTCGATCCAAAGTCTCATTAACAATTCCTGCAAAACCAGCTATTACAAGTGGTAAAGCATAAAGAACCATTGTTTTAGCCAATCTCCAATCAAAAGTTAGGCGTAATTTTAAGAATGAAGTATACAAAAGCAAAGGCTTTATTAAGGAAGAACAAAGATTTGCAAGTAGGATAAACAATATCCCTTCCTCCGGCTGATCGGGATTGAAAAGATAGAGCATAAAAAATAGATTTAGGCCTATATTAATTAGAATGGAAGTGAACTGGATAAGCACAAAATTTTTCGCTTTTTCTTCATAGCGCAATTTTGCAAGAGGAAGAGCGGATATAGAATCTATGCAAACAATTACCATTAATAAGATGATATACTCGTTATGGTCATCATACAGCATAAATGATGCAATAGGATTGTTAAAATATAGAATTATTGAGAAGAATATAACATTAAATCCTAAAACTGTGAAAAGTGCATTTTGAAAAAGTTTTTCCTTATTCTCTGCATCCTGAATAAAACGAAAATAGGCAGTTTCCATTCCAAAAGTTAGGAATACAAGAAGAAATGCCACCCAGGCATATAAGTCTGAAACTACTCCATAATCTGAGGGATTTATGAATACACTTGTGTAAAGAGGAACTAAAAGATAATTTAACAAACGCCCCACGATGCTTGATAGCCCGTAAACAGCGGTTTGCTTCATTAAACTCCTAATAGGATTTGACATTAGCTCCTAAAATTAGCTTTGCGTTTTTCTAAAAATGCACTGGTTCCTTCTTTAAAATCAGCTGTGCCAAAACAAAGGCTAAACTGCTCTATTTCGGTTTGAAAACCATTCTCACCATCTGTAAAACCGGCATTTACAGCTTTTATTGCTGCACTTATTGCCAATGGGGAATTTTGAAGTATTTTTTGAGCAATTTCTTGGCATTTTGGTAATAATTCACTTAGCTCAACAACATAATTTACCAAGCCCAAATGCAAAGCTTCCTCTGCTTTTATCATGCCCGCGGTAAAAATCATTTCGTTTGCCTTTCCTTTTCCAACTAATTGCGCCAAGCGTTGTGTGCCGCCATAACCTGGAATTAGTCCGAGAGATACTTCAGGAAGTCCCATTTTAGCATTATTAGATGCAAGCCGAAAATGTGCAGCCATTGCTAATTCTAAACCTCCGCCCAAAGCAAAGCCATTTATTGCAGCTATTACTGGTGTTCCCATATTTTCAATAAAGCTAAAAAGTGTCTGCTGACCTACCATTGCTAATTCCCCTCCTTGGGAAATTGTGAAATCAGCAAATTCCTTAATGTCTGCACCTGCTACAAAAGCCTTTTCTCCACTTCCTGTAATTATTACTACACCTACTTGACTGTCTTTGTCTGCACTATCTAAAGCACTGTGCAACTCTGAAATCGTTTCCTTATTCAAGGCATTTAATTGGCTTGGGCGATTAATCGTAATTGTTGTAACTTTTTTAGTTGTTTGGACAAGAAGGTTTTGGTACATAGCGACTATTTTGGCTTAAAGATAAGTGAAAATATTATTAAGGGAAGTTTATAAAATCCAAAAAAAGGAATAAACACAATATTGAAGAAATTTAAGCCCAGCATTTAAAACTAAAGTGATTTCTTTGTATTAAAATAGAAAAAGGGTAAAAATTCCCTTAAATTCGCAGGGATGAATCTCTATTCGCACAAACAACGTTGGAAAATCACCTTGCTCCTTTTATCACTATTTATAATTGGCGCTTCCTTGTTTGTATCGAATTCAATGATAGAAAAAATATCGCTAAGAGAGAGAGGAAAGGCACGACAATGGGCGGAAGCAATAAAGAAAAAGGGAGAACTTGTACAGTTAACAAATCAGATTTTTAATGAACTCCGCGAGAAAGAAAAACAAAAAATTCTACTAATAGAAGAAGCCCAAAGAACAATTTTAAGTGGCTCAGACTTATCAATGAATCAAGATCTTGATTTTGCAATTAAAATCATCAAAAACAACAAAGATATTCCTGTTATTTTATTAAATGACGATGGTTCCGTTGCGCAGCAGAGAAACATAGCGCTTAACGATTCTGCGAATGCAATTCCAAGTGATTCTGTTTTACAAAAATTAGCAAAGGAATGGAAATTGGCAGGGCGTGTATTTGAAATTGAAGTTTATAGAGGAATGTTTATGACTTTTGTTTATGGCGAATCTCGTGAGTTACTTCGTCTAAAAAAGGAAAGTGATGACATTCTATCTTCTTTTACGAGTCAATTACTTGATAATTCTGATTTAATTCCAGTTTTATTAATCGATAAAAAAACACAAGCAATTGAAGCAAGTAATTTTCTTCCAGAACAACTAAAAGAGGAAGTATTAAAAAGCACAATTAAATCCTTAGCTGCGGAAAATACTCCTTTAACACTCAATTTTGGTTCAGGAGAAAAGATACTTTATTTTAGTGATAGTCCAGAAGTACGTCAATTAATTTGGTTCCCTTACATTCAATTTAGTGTTATTGCATTAATTGTAATCATTGGTTATTTGATGTTTTCTACCTTTCGTAAAGCAGAACAAAATCAAGTTTGGGCTGGCATGGCAAAGGAAACAGCGCATCAATTGGGAACACCACTTTCTTCAATGATGGCTTGGGTTGAACACTTAGAAGCAAGTAAAACAGATCCAATGGTAATCGAAGAAATGCACAAAGATTTAGATCGCTTAGAAAAAATAACAGATCGCTTTTCTAAAATCGGCTCAGGTGCAAAATTAACAGACGAAGATTTAATGTTAACCATTGGAAATAATTTGGATTACTTGCGCGCACGTTTGTCTGATAAAATCACAATCAGCTTTTCCCTTGTTGGAGAGGCTCCTGTAATTGTTAAGCACAATACGGCCTTGATTGAATGGGTGATTGAAAACATTTGTAAAAACGCCGTTGATGCCATGGATGGAAAAGGAGATTTAACCATTGAGATTTCTAGGGAGTCAGGTTTCGTTCACATTGACATTAGTGATACAGGAAAAGGATTGACGCCAAAGCAATTTAAAACAATTTTTCAACCGGGATTTTCCACAAAAAAAAGAGGTTGGGGCCTTGGACTCACGCTTGTAAAACGGATTATTGAAGAATACCACAAAGGGAAAGTCTTTGTGCTGAAATCTGAAATTGATAAGGGAACTGTTTTTCGAATTAGTATTCCTTCCTAAATTTCTCTGCTGGCTAATAAGATGTTGAAGCAAGTATATTTTACAAAAAAGCGATTGTTTTAAAAACAATTTTTTACTTTTGTAAAAAATTAGTGTGAAACAACTTTTCAAATTATCTTTAGTTTTTCTTGTTTTTCTTTCGATTGTAGTTCAATCTTTGTCATTCTATATTCCTTCGTTTAATGAGGAAATTTCTGAAATCGTGTTAATTGATTTTGAAGAAGAGAATGAAGAATCTGAAAAAGAAGTAAAGGAAGAAGAAAACCTTAAGAATGATTCGTTTCATATTCCAATTCCAGTTCAAATTTTTGTTTCCTCTTTGCTTTCAAATTGTGATAATTTTCTCTTCAATTACCATTCTCCAGCACTCGCTTTTTTAAGTCCTCCTCCGGAAAAACTGTCCTAAACAGTAAAATTTATTTAAATATTTTCTGTGCTAGTTGTCTGAAAGTATTTATATATTTTTATTAAATGACATGTGTCTAGGGATTAAACTCCTATCAGACTCGTGTAAAAACCTAACGATTTAATCTTATAATAACTACTAAAAGAATGAAAACACTAACAAAAGAAATACAAGATGCCATTACACCATCTATGGCATTACAAATACTTCAAGATGGAAATAAGCGATTTGTCTCTAACTTAAAAACCAATCGTAACCTACTACAACAGGTCAATGAAACTTCTGACGGACAACACCCATTTGCTGTGGTTTTGAGTTGTATTGATAGTAGGACTTCTGCTGAGCTTATTTTTGATCAAGGACTCGGGGATATTTTTAGCGTGAGAATTGCCGGTAACATTATCAATGAAGATATATTAGGGAGTATGGAATTTGCTTGTAAATTAGCTGGCTCAAAAATAATTGTAGTTCTTGGACACAGTAAATGTGGAGCAGTAAAAGGAGCCTGTGACCATGCAGAAATGGGAAATTTAACAGCTTTGCTTGCCAAGATTAAACCCTCAGTAGATGACGAAGTCGAAACCAAAGATAATCGCACTTCCAAAAATGCAGATTTTGTTGAAAATGTTGCTGCTATCAATGTGAAAAGAAGCATAAAAGCAATTATGGAGAAAAGTGCTATTCTTGAACAGATGATTAAAAATAGAGAAATTGGCATTATTGGTGGAATGCATGATTTATCAACAGGAAAAGTTTCTTTCTATTCAGAAACAGCTTTTATTTCTTAATTTAAATTTTAAAAAAATGAATCTTAAATATCTAAAAAGTGACTTTCCAGCGAGTATCGTTGTATTTTTTGTTGCCTTACCTTTGTGTCTAGGTATAGCATTAGCATCAGGAGCACCACTTTTATCAGGATTGATAACTGGTGTAATAGGAGGAATTGTTGTAGGGGCATTGAGTGGTTCTAATTTGGGCGTATCAGGTCCCGCGGCTGGACTGGCTGCAATCGTAGCCGCTTCAATTACGGAACTTGGTAGTTTTGAGGTGTTTCTAGTGGCTGTAGTTTTATCGGGTATAATACAGATATTATTTGGTATCCTAAGATTAGGAATAATAGGCTATTTTTTTCCAAATAGCGTAATACTTGGAATGCTTTCTGGCATTGGAATTATTATCATCTTAAAACAAATCCCTCATTTATTTGGATATGATTCCGAACCAATGGGGGCAGATGAGTTTGTAGAAGCAACAGGTGAAAATACATTTTCTGCTATTTCACATATTTTTAGCAATGTAAGTCCAGGATCTGTTATAATTGGTTTTTTGGGTTTAGCTTTGATTGTTTTTTGGGATTCTATTTTAGCAAAAAAAGGAAAAATATTTAGGGTTCTACAAGGGGCAATTGTAGCTGTTTTGCTTGGGACAATAATCAAATTGATCTTTGATAATTATCCAACTTTAGCTGTTAAAGATATTCACTTAGTTTCAATCCCTGTTGCTAATAATCTCAATGATTTTATCAGTTTCCTTACTTTTCCGGATTTTAGTGCAATTACAAACCTAAAGGTTTTAACGATTGCTTTTACCATTGCTTTAATAGCTAGTTTAGAGACTTTATTGAGTGTGGAAGCAACAGATAAATTAGATCCGGATAAACATGTCACACCAACTAATCGTGAGCTTTTTGCTCAAGGAACTGGTAATATTCTCTCTGGTTTGATAGGTGGTTTACCTTTAACCCAAGTTATTGTAAGAAGTTCTGCCAATATACAGTCTAACGCTAAAAGTAAACTATCCGCAATTATTCATGGCCTTTTACTATTACTTGCTGTTTTAGCATTACCTAAAATATTGAATCATATTCCATTATCTGTTTTAGCTGCTGTTCTAATAGTAGTAGGTTATAAATTAGCTAAACCAAGCTTATTCAAAAAAATGTGGGCCAAAGGCTGGACACAATTTGTTCCTTTCGTAGCGACAATTTTAGTCATCGTTGTTAAAGATTTATTGTGGGGTATTTCTGTAGGTTTATTTATTGGGATAATCGTAATCATTGTAAAAAGCTATCAAAATTCTTTATTTCTAAATATCGATAAAACAAATGATAAATTAGTTAAAATGACTTTTGCAGAAGAAGTAACTTTCTTAAATAAAGGAGCAATAGCAAAACAACTAGGTAGTCTTCCTAATGATATAACTTTGGAACTTGACGTGAGAAATAGCAAATATATTGATAGCGATATTATCGAGATACTTGAAGATTTTGTAGTACAAGCTAAAAATAAAAGTATTACAGTTCTATTACTATCGGAAAGAGGGAATGAAACTAATCCTCAGAGTTATATTGAATTTTTCAAAAGAGATAAAATTATGAAGTACTCTTATTTTAGTCAAGGGGACACTGTTTTTAAAAAATAGTAAACTAAACGCGGTAAGATTTTAAGATATTTATCACCAAAATACCATATTTGCGGTATAGTTTATAATCATTCTAAATAATAATTTTGCAGCTTAATTTAAGTTTTGAATTCTGCTGTTATGAATAAACTATTTATTCTATTCTATATCTTTTCAAATTATCTTTTTTGTCAATTAAATGCGCAACCAAATCTAGGTGAAAAGCTAATAAGTTTAAACGAAATTCTCATCAAAGAAAATCAAATTACAAACGAAATAGAACGCATGCCAGATTTGAAGAACAATGTTATTTATACAGGAAAAAAGAATGAAGTAATTCAGTTAAATCGCCTAAATGCAGACCTCAGCACCAACAATACACGGCAAGTTTTTGCAAAAGTTCCGGGTATGAGCATTTGGGAAAATGATGGCTCAGGAATTCAAATTGGCGTTGCAACAAGGGGCTTAAGTCCTAATCGTTCCTGGGAATTTAATGTGCGACAAAATGGGTACGATATAAGTTCTGAGGTTTTTGGTTATCCCGAAACATATTATACACCTCCAATGGAAGCACTTGAAAAAATTGAAGTGATTCGAGGTGCGGCTTCCTTGCAATATGGTCCGCAGTTTGGAGGTTTACTTAATTATCGCATAAAAAAAGGAAATCCAACTAAAATGGTTTCTTTTGAAACACAACAGACTCTTGGTTCCTTTGGTTTATTCAATACCTACAATGCTCTTGGCGGAACGCATAAAAAGTTTTCCTATTATGGATTTTTACATCACCGCTCTGCTGATGGATGGCGAAATAATAGCCAATACGCTATTAATTCAGGCTATTTTTCTGTGAACTATCAAGTAACAAAAAAGTTTGCTTTAAGTGGTGAATATACTTCCATGAATTATAAAAGTCAGCAGGCGGGAGGGCTTTCAGACGCGCAGTACAATGAAAATCATCAGCAATCATTTAGATCAAGAAATTGGTTTGGAGCGCCTTATAATGTTGCATCTTTAACGCTCACTTATGCTATTTCAAAAGAGATAAATGTAGAAATTAAATCATTTTCAAGCTTCGCAGAACGCAATAGTGTAGGGTTCACGAATTCTATTATAACTAAAGACAGTATTAATCCAATAAGCTTAGAATATAATAATCGACAAGTTGACCGAGATAAGTATAAAAATTATGGAACAGAAGCTAGAATGTCAGTTAAATATAAATTCTTTGGAAAAGAAAACATATTTGCTGGAGGAGTAAGAGCATATCACGGTGGTACAATTAGAAATCAAAAAGGTGTTGGAACAAATGGGAGCGATTTTGATTTAAGCTTAACGAATCCTTCTTATGGGCGTTCCTTGGAATTCTCAACAACTAATTTGGCTGTTTTTTCAGAAAATATCTTTCAACTTGGAAAAAGACTTAAAATAGTTCCTGGTCTTCGCTTTGAGTATATTGATAATACTAGAAAAGGAAATATCGATGCAAGTGGCACTTTACCTCAACTTAAAAAAGAACGCACTCTTTTTCTTTACGGACTTGGAGGCGAATTTAAGGTAAGCGAGAAAACCAATTTATATGGCAATTATTCCTTGGCTTACCGCCCTGTAACTTTTTCAGAACTAAGTCCATCGGCAACGACAGAAACAATAGATCCAAATTTAAAAGATGCAAGTGGATTCAATGCTGATTGTGGTTTCCGAGGGACTTTAAAAAATTATTTGAGTTTTGATATTGGTCTTTTCTACTTGAACTATGACAATCGAATAGGAAGCATTCTCCAAAATGGAAATCTCTTCAAAACAAACATTGGAACTTCTGTTAGCAAAGGGATTGAATCCTATGTTGAAATTAATGTTTTCCGGATTTTTACCGATAATACAAAAATTGGTGCTGTCTCTATTTTCGCTTCTAACTCTTTCATATCTGCAAAATATGTAAAATGGGAAAATCCACTTATTGCAAACGATCCAAACAAATCTATCCAAGACAAACAAGTTGAAAATGCCCCAAAATACATTCATCGCTTCGGATTATCTTATTGTTTGAAAGGCTTTTCTGCGACAATTCAATTGAGTAAAGTTGCTGCAGTGTATACCGATGCAGAAAACACGGAAGTGTCGAATGCTCAAGGAACTATCGGAAAACTACCAGCTTATCAAGTAATGGACGCAGCTCTTACATACAAATTCCTGAAGTATTACAATGTAAAAGCTGGGGTTAATAACCTTACAGATGAGAAATATGCAAGTAGAAGGGCAACAGGATATCCTGGCCCAGGAATACTTCCTGGAAATGGAAGAACCTATTTTTTGAGTCTTGGCGCTACTTTTTAAGTTTAGCTAAATTAGAGGTTTAATTAGTCCAATCGTGAAGTTCAACGAGCTTATTTTGAATAAAATCTCGTACTTCGATTTGCTCTACTTTATCCACAACCTCAGCGATAAAAGCTTGAGTGATGAGTGAACGCGCTGATTTTTCTGAAAGGCCACGCGCGCGCAAGTAAAATACTGCATCTTCATCTAATTGACCAGTTGTTGAACCATGCGAACATTTTACATCATTTGCATAAATTTCTAATTCAGGTTTTGAATTAACACTGGCATCATCACTTAAAAGCACATTGGCATTTGATTGAAAAGCAGAAATTTTTTGCGCATTGGGTCGCACGAATACTTTTCCATTAAAAACTCCTGTTGCTTTTCCGCTGAGAATACCTTTGTATAACTCATTTGAATTGCAATGCGGCGCAATGTGATCTACGATAGTATGATTGTCGAGGTGCTGTAAATCTTTTAACAAGTATGCGCCATTCAAGTTTGTTTCACAGTTTTCCCCTTCAATAAGAAAAGAACTATTGTTGCGAACCCAGGCTCCAGAAATACTAAAAGTATTAAGCAGAACAGTAGAATTTCGCTTTTGAATACTGTAATCTTCACACAGTAAAAATGAACTAGCATTTTCCATTTGTAATTTATCACAGGAAATATGCGAATTTTCTTCAATCAGATATTCTACAATCGGCAGGGAAAATAAGTGTTCTCCACTTGCTGTAAATTGCTGAATGAGCTTGAAAGAAGAGCCTTTTTTAAGATGAATAAAAACGCGAAAAGGGGCGAAACAATTTTCTCCATGTGCATGAAATAAAAGTTGAAATACTCCTTCTATTTGAGTATTTTCTTCCACTTCAATGAAAAGTCCTTCTTGCGAATAAAGTGTGTTTAGTGCTAAAAATATATTTTGCGTCAGATCTGCTTTTTTTCCAATTAAACTTAATTGTTGCTCGCTGCATTTTGAAAATGGCGTAATTGTTAAACCAGCGATTTCCTTTGAAAAAGAAGTGATATAGCCATTGGTTATGCGCACAATACCCTTATCTGTTAAGGGTGCGACAACTTGCTCATTCTCACTTATTTTTTCTTGATGTAAGCGCAGTTGAGCCAATTTCGCTAGCCGTGTATATTTCCAAAATTCAGTTTTTGTCGTTGGAAAATCTAAGTGCAACAAGGTGTTTTTTGCATCCGCTATTGTAGTTGCTGGGAAGCAAAGGGGTGTCTCTTTAAATTCAGAAGAAAAGGCCTGTATCTTGGATATATTTTCCATTATTTCCATTTAGTCGGCATTACTTGCTAGTTCCTCCTTAATCCAATCGTAACCTTTTTCTTCCAATTCTAAAGCCAATTCTTTTCCGCCAGATTTTACGATTTTTCCATCGTATAAAACATGAACAAAGTCAGGAATAATATAATCTAAGAGACGTTGGTAGTGAGTTATTATGATTGCAGCATTTTTGGGCGAGCGCAATTTGTTAACGCCGTTTGCCACAATTCTTAAAGCATCGATGTCTAAACCAGAATCTGTTTCGTCTAATATTGCCAATTTTGGATTGAGCATCGCCATCTGAAAAATTTCATTTCTTTTTTTCTCGCCACCAGAAAATCCTTCATTCACAGAACGACTTGCCAATTTACTATCCAATTCTACTAATGCTGATTTTTCTTTTACTAGCGCCAAAAATTCTTTTGCTGAAATTGGCTCTTCTCCTCTATATTCTCGGATTTCATTTAGTGCGCTTTTCAAGAAATTTACATTCGACACACCAGGAATTTCAATAGGATATTGAAAAGCTAAAAATAATCCCTGTCTAGCTCTATCTTCAGTAGAAAGTTCTAATAAATCTTTTCCATCGAACTCTACATTTCCTGCAGTCACAGTATAATCCTCTTTTCCTGCAAGGATACTTGCCAAGGTACTTTTTCCAGAGCCGTTCGGGCCCATTATAGCATGAATTTCTCCAGCTTTAACATTTAAGTTAAGACCTTTGAGGATTTTTTTCTCCTCCACTTCTGCATGTAAATTAACGATGTTTATCATCTACTTTTTATATTAAATTATCCGACACTTCCTTCTAAGCTAATCGCTAAAAGTTTCTGCGCCTCAACAGCAAATTCCATAGGAAGTTGGTTCAATACTTCTTTGCAATAGCCGTTTACAATTAAACTAATTGCTTTTTCCTCACTAAGTCCTCGCTGCTTGCAATAGAACAATTGATCTTCACCAATCTTTGAGGTTGTTGCTTCGTGTTCAATTTTTGCCGAGGGATTTTTACATTCTATGTATGGAAAAGTATGCGCTCCGCAGGTATCACCCATTAATAAAGAATCACATTGTGAAAAATTGCGCGCGTTTTTGGCATTTTTATGAATTTGTACTAATCCTCTGTATGAATTTTGAGATTTTCCAGCAGAAATCCCTTTTGAAATAATTGTGCTTTTTGTATTTTTTCCTAGGTGAATCATTTTTGTGCCCGTGTCAGCTTGCTGATAATTGTTTGTAACAGCCACTGAATAAAATTCCCCAATAGAATAATCTCCTTTGAGGATGCAAGAAGGATATTTCCATGTAACTGCAGAACCTGTTTCAACTTGCGTCCAAGAAATTTTAGATTTCCGTTCACAAATTCCTCTTTTCGTCACGAAATTATAAATTCCCCCCAATCCATTTTTATCTCCAGGATACCAATTTTGAACGGTAGAATATTTTATTTCTGCATTCTCAAGTGCAATAAGTTCCACAACTGCAGCATGCAATTGATTTTCATCACGCTGAGGTGCAGTGCAACCTTCCAAATACGAAACATAGGCTCCTTCATCTGCAATTACTAAAGTTCTTTCAAATTGCCCCGTTCCTCCTTCATTTATTCTGAAATAAGTTGAAAGTTCCATAGGACAGCGAACACCTTTTGGGATATAGCAAAAAGAACCGTCTGTAAATACTGCAGAATTTAAGGCAGCATAAAAATTATCTGAAGTTGGAATAACTGTTCCCATGTATTTTTGAACTAACTCGGGATGCTCTTTAACCGCTTCTGAAAAAGAACAAAAGATAATTCCAAGCTCACTTAATTTTGATTTGAAAGATGTAGCAACTGAAACAGAATCCATAACAAAATCTACGGCAACTCCTGTGAGTCGCATTTGCTCTTCCATAGAAATCCCCAATTTTTTCATTGTTGCTTTCATTTCTGGATCGACTTCCTCCCAAGATTCATATTTCTTGCTCTGTTTCGGAGCTGAGTAATATGCTATTTCATCAAATTTTGGCTTCTCGTAATGCACATGACACCATTCGGGCTCAGTCATTGTCTGCCAAACAGCAAATGCTTTTAAGCGGTAGTCCAGCATCCAATTTGGCTCTTCTTTTTTTGATGAAATTAAGCGAATAATATCTTCATTTAAGCCAACAGGAATTTTATCGGATTCTATATTTGTAACAAATCCGTATTTATATTCTTGATTTTGTAAATCTTTTTCTAAATCGGTTTCTGTATAGTTGCTCATTATTTGCTTTTCTCTACTTTAAACTGAAAATGATTCTCCACAACCACAAGTCCTATCTGCATTTGGATTTTTAAAAATAAATCCTTTACCATTTAAACCACCTGAAAAATCAAGGATTGTTCCAATTAAATACAAAAAACTTTTTTTATCAACGACCACTCGAATACCATTGTCTTCAAAGGATTTATCTTCTTCTTTTTCTTCATTGTCGAAGGTCAATTGATACATTAAACCTGAACAACCGCCACCTTCAACACCAACACGAATAAATAATCCATCTTTTCCTTCATCATCCATTAGACGAAGTGCTTGTTTTTTTGCAGCATCTGTTACAGTAATCATGTGCCTTGTTTATTTAGATTTATTATAAATAACAATGAATTGCATTGCAAAAATAGCGCTTTTATGGTATTCTCACAAATAAATCTCATACTTGTCTAACAAATAAATGAAAATTTGGTTTTAATTTTATTTGTTTGTCCTATTTCTATAAAAAGTAAATCCAAGGAAATAGAAAATGTTAGATAGAAAAAAATTAAACAAATTAAATTTTTATCTGTTAAAAGAGTATGAAACAGAGACTTTTATTTTTTTTAATACTGTTTTCTTCAATACTTCATTGTCAAACAAAGCAAGATAAATTTGCAGTTGCTTATTTTGGAAGCGGTTGTTTTTGGTGTGTTGAAGCAATTTTTGAAAGTGTTAAAGGAATCGAATATGCTGAGTCGGGGTATTCAGGCGGGAAAGTTAAAAATCCAAGTTATAATCAAATTTGTACTGGAACTACTGGTCATGCTGAGACGGTAAAAGTAGTTTATGATCCCAAACTGATTTCTTATGACGATCTACTGCGTGTTTTCTTCAACTCTCACGATCCAACAACTTTAAATCAACAAGGACCAGATAAAGGAACACAGTATCGCTCGGTTATTTTTTATACTTCAAATGAAGAAAAAGAGAAGGCAAAAGCGTATATTCAAAAATTGTTGACTAATAAAAAATTTAAGTCCATCACTACAGAATGTGTTGCCTTTGAAAAATTTTATAAGGCTGAGGACTACCATCAAAATTTTGAAAGAGACAACCCCGATAATCCATATGTTATTTCTGTGAGTAAACCCAGACTCAACGCTTTTAAAAAGAAACACTTAAATAAATAAAAATGAATAAAATTTTTCTAATTCTTGCAGTGATAATTGGTATTTTCTTTATTTCACAATTAATTATGTCTTTTCAATCCGATAAAATCGAAACACCAAAATATACCGTTTTAAAAAAATACGATGAATTTGAAATTCGGCAATACGACTCGATGATTATTGCCCAAACAATTCTTCCTTCTTCATCTTATGATGCATCTTCAAGCATGGGATTTCGTCGTGTGGCATCTTATATTTTTGGTGGAAACGATAAAAATGAATCTATTTCAATGACTGCTCCAGTCTTTATGGAAATGGGAGAAAATACAAAAATGGCATTTGTAATGCCAAAGAACTACAAATTAGAGGCGCTCCCTAAACCCAATTCAGGGGATGTACAATTAATTGTAATTGAGCCAAAAAAATATGCAGTAATAAAATTTTCTGGTTATGCCTCAGATGAAAAAATTAAAGAGAAAAGTCAAGAACTTCAAAATTTAATTTCTCGTGAAAAATTAACTAAGGTTGGTACATTTCAGTATCTTGGGTACAATCCTCCATGGAAAGTTATTGGCAGAAAAAACGAGATTGCAGTGGAAATAAATTATTAAAAAGCAAAGGAGAATACTGCAATTAAGGCTGATAACGACCCAGTAAAACCAGCCCCTAAGGCTTTAAAACCTGCAGCCATTTTTTTACTAGATGCTTTTTTTTCAAAACCACTCTTATAAGCAGGATTTGATTTTAAAAGAGCATTATTTGGGTTACTTGATGATTCAAGTTTAACAGCATCTCTCATGGGAAGAATTACACCGGTTATTAAAGGAATAAAATAAATGAACCATGTAGCACCCAATACAACTTCGCCTGCAATAAATCCAGGAGCTGTTTTATAATATTTATTAGCATCTGCCTCCCCTAAAGCGCTATAATCTGTGTTGTCTTGTGGTTTTTCAGTGATGACTACTTTTTCACCGTTAGAAAGTTGGTACATAAATAGTGAAGCCAATGGAGTTATTTGAATAGAATTTATATTCCCGTCAAAAAGAAAATAACTTAAGAAGTCAGAATCTATCTCTAGTATTTTCGCAATGATCTTATCTCCATTTTTTGTCAATAAAGTATCATTCTTGTAAAACTGCTCTAATCTTCCATCTTGGTGCTTAATTAGAATAACAGTTGATTTTTTTACAAGATTTACCTCACTTGAAAGGGAATCATTTGATTTGTAGGAAACAAATAAAGAGTCAGAGCCAATTATTGTACCTGAAATAATTAATCCTTTATTGTTTACAAGCGTATCTTGCGAATACAATTTTGATGTAAATAATAAGATTGTAAAAAAGTGAAGTAGATTTTTCATAAAAATTACATTTTACGGGAATTAAATCCGATTAATAAACTCAACCTAGAACCGTTTTTTTCATATTCACCTGAAGGGATCAAAGTGCCATTATTACCATATTTAAATTCCTCATAATACCGATTCCTAGATGAAGGCGCAAAAACCAAATTAATTGGAAATGTAACTGCACCAGACTTAAAAGAAAAGCCAATAGCATATACTAGACCAACACCAGATAGGGAAAGATTAGGGCCAATACCAAATTCAATCCCATTCGCTAGTCTATAGCCAAAAACAGTAGAAATACTTGGGAGAAACATACCGCGATCCAGTCCACCAATCACTGGGATAACTTCAAATAATGCTCCGGAACCATCAGCAAGTTTAAATAGACGTGTTTCAAACTGCCAACCAAATTGACTTATGAATTGTGCCCCAACTTTATCACTAATAAAACCTTCAGATAAATAGGTAAGTCCTATTCGCGGTCCACCATATCGTTTTGAGGGACTAAGCACATCGTCTTCATCTTCTTGTTTAGTCTTAGATTTTTCTATGACTATTTGCTCATTAAACAACTCTTTTCTACCACCTTCATATAAAATCATAAAAACTTCTGATTTATTCAAAGAATAAACTGGACCATCTAATGTTTTTAAAAATTTTATTTGACTTGGTGTAACTTCAGCTATTTTGACTGTTAGCGTCTCACCTGTCTTCAAGGTTACTTGATCTTTTTGAGCATTTATTTTTATGAAAAATGCAAAGAAGAAAGAGATTAATAGTAGTTTTTTCATTTTTAATATTTTGAATTTAAATCAAAATTAAGCACAAAAATTAGAAAAAAATAATTTGATTTCACAAATCAATGCGTCTTAGTTGCGAAAATCGCAAATAAAAACCTAGGAAAATCTTTTTAGGGCTTATTTAAGTTCTTTTAACGCAGCATTTAATTCTTTGTCAAGTGGATTTATAGTCCTGTAAAAACCTTCTTCAGTCCAAATTTGGCGGGCAATTTCAGCTTTCAATAGTTTAGCAATATTTTTTTTGCTATGTTGGTATTCTTTCTCGTTTAATGCAACCTTGAAGTTCTTAGCTGCAAAGTTTATAAATTGTCTAGAGAGTATTTCATCTACAATAAATTGCTCATTAAAACTTTTTGCATCTTTCCATACGTTTCTCTTAGCGCTTACATAATCAAATGAAAAAGCAGTAAATGCACCGCTGAACTGAAGGGAGGTTAAATAAAAGCTGGTTCCAGAAGAATCAAAAGGCACGAAAACATCTGGTTGAATTCCACCTCCTCCATAAACAAAACGCCCTTTTAGAGTTTTAAATTTCAATGAATCTGCAAGCAAACGTTTATCTTGAACATACAGCTCATTATTAATAAAGCGCTCTTCATCAGCCATATAATCCTCGTATTTACCATTATAAGGTCTTTGAATACAACGTCCAGAAGGAGTATAATAACGTGCAATAGTTATGCGCAAGTTACTCCCATCTCGCAATAAACGATCTTCCTGTACCAATCCTTTTCCAAAAGATCTTCTCCCAACAATAATAGCTCGGTCGTTATCTTGTAAGGCACCAGCTAATATTTCACTTGCAGAAGCGGAATATGCGTTAATTAGCACAACTGTTTTTGTATTTTCTAATAAACCCCCTGAATTCGATTTATATATTTGCTCTCCGCTTTTTCTCCCTTTTGTTTTCAGCATAATAAGTCCCCCCTTTAAAAATTCATCGGCAATGTCTGTTGCTGCTGTTAAAACGCCACCACCATTATTTCTTAAGTCAAGTACTAATTTTGTCATCCCCATTTCTTTCAATCGTGAAGCAGCAATATTAAAGTCTCGAGCGGTAGGAACAGAAAATTGATCTATTAAAATATAACCTGTCGTTGCGTTGAGCATGTATGCACAAGTAATGGTTTCCAATGGAATTGCTCCCCTTTGAAGTGAAAATAATTTATACTTTTTACCTCTGAGGACTTTAAATTTAACGTTTGTTCCTGCGAGCCCTTTTAGTTTTTGCATTACTTTTTCATTGGTTATTTTTTTACCAACAACAGATTTACCCTCAATTTCTATGATTTTATCCCCGGATTTTACGCCTGCCATTTCTGAGGGTGATCCACCAATAATATTTGTAATACAAATTGTATCTCGCAGTAAGAGAAAACGCACTCCAATGCCTCCAAATTCCCCCTCAATGGATTCATTAACTGCTGCCATATCTTTTGACGCAATGTAGTTGCTATGTGGATCAAGTTTATGGAGCATTTCTGAAATAGTCTCTTCAAAAACCCTGTCTTTATCAACTTTATCAACGTAACGATTTTCGAGTAAATCCAAAATATCTTCTAGCTTTTGGACATCGGCAGCCTTCTCTGTTTTATTTGAAAAACCATGGCTAAGTATACCCCCAAAATAAAGTCCAAGTGCTAAAAAAAGAGACAACAGAAGGGGCAAAGTATAATTAGATTTTGGAGCTTCAGACATTGGAGATATTTTCTATATGATCTATTTTAATTCCGGCATCCGTTAAAAAATCTATTCCAGAAATGTCTTTGTATTTTTCCTTAAATACGACTCTTGTAATTCCAGATTGTAGAATTAATTTACTGCAATCCTTGCAGGGAGAGTGTGTTAAATAGAGCGTCGCATCTTTGCAATTATTTGTTGACTTTGCTACTTTTAAAATTGCATTTGCTTCAGCATGTAAAACATACCAATGTGTTTCGCCGGATTCATTTTCGCAGGTATTATCAAAGCCAGCTGGAGTGCCGTTGTAGCCGTCAGAAATAATGATTGCATCTTTTACAATAATTGCTCCTACTTTTTTTCGGACACATTGGGATAATTCCGCCCAACTTTCTGCTAATCTCAAATAGGCGCGATCGTATCTTGCTTGCTTACTTTGTTCTTTCATAGGTTACAAAAGTAAAGATTTGCTTTCATTCAAACGAAAAAGATTTTCAGCAATCGCATCTGCAAAAAGCAAACCTTTTTTAGTTAACAAAAAAACAGTTGAAGTCTCCAAAATCTCCCCTCCCAAAATAGAATTATTAATGCATTTTTCCTCTTCTTCAGAAAAACCACCAAGCAAACTTATTTTTTCTTTAGAAACGCCCCATTTTGTTCTTAATCCTGTTAAAAAAAGTTCGTTCCATTGGTCTTCTTTGCTGAGTAATTCCTCTTCATACCACGAATCATTTAAACCAACATTTTTATAATATTTTGTATTATTAGAAATATTCCATCTTCGGTGTGTTCCATCAAATGAATGAGCGGATGGCCCAATGCCAAGAAAAGGAACTCCTTTCCAATAATTTGAATTGTGTTTTGAATACTGTTCATTTCTTGCGAAATTTGAAATTTCATATTGCTCATATCCATTTATCGCTAAGAATTCGATCATCTCCTCAAATTGTGTACTTTGAACTTCATCATTTACAGGAAGTATTTTTTTCTTTTTTACCTCTTGAAACAAGGCAGTTTTTGGTTCAATGGTAAGACAATAGGCAGAAATATGCGAAACATTTAGCGCAAGAACTGATTGTAAATGCTCCTTCCATTCCTTCGAACTTAAATTTGGAAGTCCATACATTATATCAACACTAATATTCTTAAATCCGTATGATTGTGCAAGTTTAACAGACTTTATTCCCTCGGCTACATTGTGAGAACGATTCATCCAAGTCAAATCACTTTCTTTAAACGATTGTAATCCAATTGATAAACGATTTATTCCTTGTTCTTTCCAAAGAATTAAATTCTCTTTAGAAATATCTTCAGGATTTGCCTCTAGTGTAATTTCGATGTTCTGCCCAAGAATAAAGTTGTCTTTGACAGTGTTAATAATAAGCTCTAACTCAGATTTATAGAGCAAACTTGGCGTTCCGCCGCCAAAATAAATTGTTTGAATCTTTTCAGAAATTTCATTCTTCCTCAGAATTAGTTCTTGAGATATGGCTTTTATTACTGCTTCCCTATAAACCTCAAAAGAGGTGGAAAAATGAAAATCGCAATATGTGCAGCGCTCTTTACAAAAAGGAATGTGTGTGTATATTCCAGCCATTCCCTACTTGAAAATTATTGTTTAATAAAGCGCTTCAAAGCTGTTCTTCCGTTTGTTAAATCGACTTTTAACCAATAGGTGCCACTCGCTAGAGAAGAAATTTTTAATTCATGGGATTCTAATGATGCAGGTTCTTTGTAAATTAATTTTCCATAAATATCAACAATGCTAATTTGATTTGCATAAGAAGGTAAATTAATAAACAGTAAATCATTTGCTGGATTTGGAAAAACATTCAATTCTTGGTTTTCACTTTCTACTATTCCTATAGTGCTAATATTTTTAAAAACTATTCCAAGTTCTGCTCCAAAATTAGGGATGCTAAGTGTATAAAAATTTATGTTGTTATGATTTGCCAAAGACAAGCTACCATCTGCCATGAATCCATCTAGACCATCACCGTAATAATCATAGATATTAAATGTATAGCAATCGCTAAGTGATAGAGGTACATCCCAATTGTAAGTTGTATTATCTACGAGTGGACTTGTAAGATCAGTTGGCGCAGGAGTATTATTTGTCCCATAAGACCCTGCAAAACTTTCATTTCCTTCGAACCAAACTACCGTGCCATTGCTTGAAAGTAACTCCATATATATTTCTGAAGAATAATCATCTGTTAGCAGGGTAACTTTGAGCAAATTTGAAGTTTGACTTATGGCTGGAGCAAGAAATTGAGTACTTGTTGTATTATTAACGGCTAGTTCATCAACTCCATTATTTACCTGAGAAACAGTAGCAGAAAAAGTGTGATTACCAGGAAGTAATTGAACGGGTGGAAGGTTTATTACTTGCGTTTGAAATTGAGCTAAACTTCCATTCCAATTATAAATTTGTGCAGTTCCCCCATCAATTGAATAGCTAATAACTGCAGTAGTTACTGTTTGACTGCCACCATTAGAAATCGTAACATTTGGAATATAATTAGAACCGCAAAGAGATGTTTGTATGAAAGAAGAATTACTTAATCCTGCATCAAGCGTTATTGTTGGCGCATTTGATGGGTCATAGCCATCTATGAAACTTGCATTGGTGTTATTTGGGTCTAACCAATGTTTCAATTGGCCGCTAGACGTACTCCCCGCAGGATTCCAAGAAACACTTACTTTCCCGTATTCATCTGATAAAACTGATGCACCACATGCTGATGCGCCACCATGTAATTGACCAATAATTCTGAAATTTTGGTTAAAAAGTGGCGACCCCGAAGATCCTGGCTCAGTGACTCCAAGATCCCAAGAAAGCACACCCCAATGACTATTAGATGGACTTCCTCCAAAATTTGTAGAAATTAATGCATTGTTTTCTATAGCAATTTTTTTAATATCCCCTGAAGGATGATGAATACAAACTGCTGATGGAGAAATTGTTTCAGTATTATCCCAACCAGAAAAGTAAGGAGTGTAAGCTGCTGGAACAGTTCCATTTACTAAGCCTCCTGTTATCTCTACCAAACAAAAGTCGGATGGTGTTCCCTGTGCTCTTAAAACAGCTCCTGACAATGATTGAAATGTGGGAGAGGTTGAAGGATTTATACAAGAAGTAGATTCCCATTTAAATCGGAAAATCCAGTTGGCAGGATTACTATAGCAATGATTAGCCGTTAAAACATAAGGTTTCCCGTCGTTCAATGTATTATTTATTAAGGCCCCAGTACAAAAACCGTTGCTCCCTGAAACAAGCATAACAACGCTATTTCGCTGTTGTGTCCAGGCTGCCCCTTCTGGGCAATTAACATTAACATTACAGGCTCCAGAGCTGCCAAAAGCTTTAAGTAAAAATTCAGTTGGTGTCCGATAGCCATGCGTAACCTTACAAATATTTACATTTCCAATAGAAGACTCTTTAGGCACAAAATATTCAACAATTGTCATTTCTCCGGGCACTAATTCTGTTCCCAGCTCACCATTATATAGATGAGAGGCTGTAAATTTTCCTAGAATAAAGTCTTTACTTGGATTATAGACATACAATTCATTTCCTGTAGGAATAATAGTTTGAGAAAAAGTTAAATTAACCGTTAATGCATTTTTACAAACAACAACAAGTTGCCAAATTCTATCTCCATTTGGCAAATTAATCCAAGTTCCAGAATTTGAGATGTTGATATTCGTATTATTATTAAATCCAAAGCGCCAAGGAGCAGTTCCCGAATTGTCAGTTAGCGAATCTTCAATCTTTAAAGCAGCTATATTCGGTTCATCAAAAACACGCTTATCGATTTTATTATAATCGATAACTTCTTTAAAAGTTTTAGGAAACCCTCCATCACCTTGCTGAGAAAAGATCACTAAGCTTAAAAGTAAAAAAAACGGTAGTAAAAAAGACTTTGTCATTGTGTTACTTTAATTTTTATTTTGATACTCTTTTAATACTACAACCCTTTGGAGCTGTAAAATTTGGCTTAACCTTTTTACCATTTAAAACAGATTGAATGGCCTTGCTCAAATAATTCTCTTCTTTCTTTCGTTTATTGTCCCAGATATTATCAATAGATCCAGCATAAATCAACTTATTATTTTTATCGAAGAAAAAAACATGCGGAGTTGTCTTTGCCTCCATTGCATTTGCCAATTCTGAATTCTCATCCATTAAATAAGGCATTTGATAAGACATCTTATTTGCATGGGATTTCATTTCCTCAAAAGAATCTACTCCAGCTCTTTTTCCCTCATTAGAATTTACTAAAACTAAACCAATATTTGCTTTTAAGGCAATGTTGTATAATGGATTATATTGATTTTCCCAACCAGGGAAATCTTCAGTTCCTACAACAAACGGACAAGTGTTACAACTAAAAATCACAATTAAGCCATTTTCTTTTTTAATGTCAGTTAAGGATATTGTGGATTCCTGAGTACTAGGGAAGACTTTATCCATTAAGGGGGCAGATGAGTTTAATTTAATTTGTGAACTAGCAAACTGAGCGAATACTATGAAGATTGAAAGAAGAAATAATTTCATTGTTAAAAAGTTTAGTTGTAAGTCAAAGTTAGCTCTTTTTATTAAAATTTATACTACCTAATTGAATGATTTTTTTATTGTTTTATATACTCACAAAGCAATCAAATCAAATTAATGTTCTGCTAATTTGATATATTTGCTTTTGAAAATCAATTTTATAAAGGTTTGAGCATTAGCTGAGTTTAATTATTTATTTAAGTGTATGCAACTTCCTTTCCAGTTCATTAGTCTATAATTCCGAGTCATGGATGATACGTCATTGGTAAACGAATGTTTGAAAGGAAATTCCAAAGCTCAAAAAGCGTTGTTTGACAAATTTGCTCCAAAGATGCTCTCAGTTTGTTTGAGGTATATGAAAAATACCGAAAAAGCAGAAGATGCTCTTCAAGACGGATTTATTAAGGTTTTTTTTAATCTTTTAAATTATAACAATAGCGGAGTTTTAGAGGGATGGATTAGAAGAATAATGGTAAATACCTGCTTAGATGAATTAAAAAAAAACAAGAAGTTACTACTTAATGTTAGCGTTGAGGAAGTAGAATACAAATTAGAAAGCAATGATTTTGTTCAAGAACAAATGATGGCAGATGATTTAATGAAACTAATACAAGATATGCCAGCAGGATATAGAGTCATTTTTAATATGTTTGCGATTGAAGGATATACGCATCTGGAGATTGCCGCTGAACTGGGCATTTCAGATAGCACATCAAAATCTCAGTATTTTAGAGCTCGAGCATATTTAAAAAATAGAATAGATAAAAGATAATGATAGAAAAAGATTATATAAAAGATTTGTTTCAGGAAAAACTTACTTCTCACGAAGTTCCTGTTCGAGCTGATATATGGACTTCTGTTTCATCATCTATTGGAGGAAGTTCAGTAGTAGCTTCATCTATGTCTATTGCAACTAAAATAATTATTGCTGCAAGTGTTTCTGCAGTCGCACTTGTTACTTTTTATTTAGTAAACGATAAAAATTCGGCTCCAACACCTATTAAAAAAGAGAACCCGAAAGAGCAAAGAATTATTACTATTGATTCGCTTAAAATAGAAAAAGAAGAAGTAAAAAAAGATGAAAAACTCCTTCCAAAACAAGCAGAGCAGCGTGTTGACTGCGAATATGATTTTTCAACCCCTGAAAATGATTCTGATTTAAATTCTAACTTCCAACTAAGTAACAAAAGTGATATAAATAAAGAAATTGTTACAGAGAAAAGTTTTCAAAAAATAGAACGACAAGACCCAATTATTCGAAATTCCAACCCTTCAGCAAACGAAATAGTAGCTAAACCTGAGATCAAAATAAAAGAAAATGAATCAACTATTCTTTTACCAAATATTTTCACGCCAAATGGGGATGGCAAAAATGATCTCTTAAGTATCAAAATTGGTGAAGTGACAGAATTTTCGGTAGTAATTTTAAATCAAGCAAATAAACCTATATACACCTCAAACAATCCAAATTTTTCATGGGACGGAATCGCAACAAATGGTGAGCTTTCTCCTGCTGGGACTTATGTTTATTACATCAGCGCTAAAGATTTAAATGGCAAACTGCTAACGAAATATAGCAGCTTAACCATAAGTTATTAATCTAACGTATTCTTTTCCCATATTTGTATTTAAAAAAGAACGTTCTTATAATAAGAATCACCACTTTTAGACTTTATTATTTTATCTTTCAAAAATAGTTTTTCAAGAATGAGTTCGTCTCCAAATACCATCTTATTTTTAGTAAATCCTTGTGCTGGAAGAGGTAAAGCTATGTTAATAGCAAAAAATACTATTGAGATAATGCGGGAAAACGGTTATGAAACCGAATTTTTTGAAGGAAAAAATAAAGAAGATTTTTCAAATTTTACGACTATTTATGAAATAAATAAAATTCAGAAAATTGCCATTTTTGGAGGCGACGGTACAATGCACGATATAATAAATGCGATTATGCTAAAGCCAGAATGGCTTTCTAAACCACTTATGCTTTTCCCTTGTGGTACTGGCAACGCATTTTGTTACGACCTCGATTGTTTAAGTGTTGAAAAAGCTACACAACGATTATTAAATGGGAAAGAAATGCTGATTGATTTAGCTGAAATTAAAATGAGCGAAAATAGCATGTGGGCTTTTAACATTATTGGTTGTGGACTTGTATCTCACATTAATACTTTAGCTGAAAAAATGCGTTATTTTGGGCCTGCAAGGTATAATATTGCAACGATTATGAAAATAATTTCACCCCCAGTATTAACTGCTAAAATTTCTTTCAATGGAGAGATTCATGCTAAAGAATATTGTTTTCTTTTAGCTTGTAACACCAGATTTACTGGAAAAGGAATGAAGATGGCACCTTTAGCAAAATTAAATGATGGACTAATTGATTTTTTAATAGTAGAAAAGACAACAAGATTGAAGCTATTACTGCTTTTCCCTAAAATATTTAGTGGAAAACATTTAAATAGTCCTTATTTGAGATATGTTCAAACAAATCACATAAAAATTGAAACTCAATATCCCGAAATAGTTAATATAGATGGAGAAATAAAGGGGAATACCTCTCTTGAAATAATAGTACACAAACAAAAACTAAAAGTAATTTGCTAGTTCAAAGCTTTCAATTGAATTAATTGATTTTTTTATATCTTTGAGCACGGCAAGGTTTTTGATTTTACTTTTCCTAAAATTTCCTAAAATGAAAATATATCTTTCTTTTCTAATTATTTTTCTTTCTTTTTCTCATTTTTTTGCCCAAAATGAGATAGAAAAAAATGAGAGTATTACCAAAAAACTTCCGAGCATAAAATTAAAAGATTACAAAGGGAAAGTTGTAAATACAGCTGAATTAGGTCTAAAAGGCCCTATAGTTTTTAGTTTTTGGGCGACTTGGTGCGCTCCTTGCAAAAAAGAATTAAATGCGATTAATGATCTTTACAGTGATTGGCAAGCAGAAACTGGCGTTACTTTAGTGGCGGTATCAATTGATGATGAAAAAACAAAAAGTCAAGTGGCTATTTATGTCGATGGAAAAGCATGGGAGTACATTGTTTTACTTGATCCAAATGGAGATTTTAAAAGAGCAATGGGCGTCAACAATGTCCCTCATACCTTTTTAGTTGATACAGATGGAACAATTGTTTATTCACATAACAATTATGCTCCTGGAGATGAAGAAAAATTATATGAGGAAATAAAGAAACTTAGTTTGAAATAAAGTTTGTCAATGAAATATTTTTTCTTCTCCATATTCTTTTCTCCATTATTTTTCTTTAGTCAAGCAAATATCAGTGGAAATATTGAAAGCACTTTTCAATATTTGAATAATGATAGCTTAATAGACGCTACTCAGCCAGATCAAAAAGGACTTATTAATTCATACATGAATGTTTTTTACACGCATGGAAAGTTCAAAGCAGGTTTGCGTTTAGAATCTTACTTACCTCGTATTCAAGGATATCCAAATCGCTTTGATGGGACAGGAATTGGCATGCGTTATGTTGGATATGCAAATGATTTAGTGGATGTAACCCTTGGAACTTTTTACGAGCAATTTGGGAGTGGCTTGGCGTTAAGAGCTTATGAAGATCGCGCTTTGGGGTATGATAATTTATTAGATGGAATGAGGCTTATTGTACGACCAAAAAAAGGAGTTATTTTAAAAGGGGTATATGGTTACCAACGCTTATCCTTTCAACAAGGCAAATTAATGTATGGAGATGGGATTGTGCGTGGTGTTGATGGAGAAATTAACTTAAACGAGGCTGTAAAAAAATTAGAGGATTTTCCTTTGTCAATGGTTCTTGGAACATCTTTCGTAAGTAAGTTCCAGGTTGACGATGATCCATCGCTTATCTTACCAAAAAATGTAGGAGCTTATGGAGCAAGAGCTAAATTGCGTTATAAAAATATAACCTTAGATGGGGAATACATCATCAAGGAACAAGACCCTTCGAATGATAATTCTAAAATTTATAATTACGGCCATGCCTCTGTAGTTAACCTTAGTTATACAAAAAAAGGACTTGGAATATTGTTATCGGGTAAATCCGTTGATAATATGAGTTACCGATCAGACCGAACGAAAGACTTACAAGATGTTCTGATTAATTATTTACCATCCTTAAACAAAACTCATACCTATAATCTTGTTTCCACTTTATATCCTTATGTTACTCAGTTATTAGGAGAAGTAGCTTTTCAAGGAGATATTCTTTATACCTTTAAAAAAGGAACGAAAATTGGCGGAAAATACGGAACTTCTGTGAATTTTAATATTTCTACGACATATCAACCAATAAAACACACCTCAACTATTAATCCTCTAGATTCTACAGGTGTTGCCTACATAACGAGACCCTTTGATAAAAGTGATAGTTTGTATTGGAGGGATATAAATGTAAACGTGACAAAAAAAATCAATAAAAATCTGAGTTTCATTTTTTCATACTTTAACATTACAATCAATAATGACGTTGCAAAAATATCAAATGATGCAGCCGGGATTATTTCATCTCATATAGGCGTTATTGAAACTGCTTATAAAATTAATAAGACACATTCTATCCGTACTGAAGTACAAGGCATGTTTATTGAAAAAGAAAAGGGCTTTATAAACGACAAAGGAAATTGGGCTACAATATTGGTCGAATACAGTATTTCGCCGAGTTATTTTTTCAGTTTTATGGATCAATATAATTATGGAAATCCAATAGAATCAAAACGCATACATTATCCAATAATAACTTGCGGATATATTAAAGATGCAACTCGATTTACAGTTTCTTATGGTCGCCAAAGAGCAGGTTTATTTTGTGTTGGTGGAGTCTGCCGATTTGTTCCCGCGAATAATGGCTTAACCTTTAGTTTCACGCAAAGTTTTTAACTATGAAAAGTTTATTTTTTAGTTGTTTAATTCTATCTACACTTATTTTTTGTAGTTGCGACAGAGTTTCAAATCCGTATCCTGAAGTTGAAGTTTTAGATTTAGATACAACACTTTATCCTGGAAACTGGAGTGACTATCTTGCAAATGAGTGGCCAGAATTTATACCTAACACAAATAATAATCGCGCTATTTTAATTGAAGATTTTACAGGACATAAATGTGTGTTTTGTCCTGCAGCTGCAGATCTTGCTCATTCTTTACATTTAGCAAATCCTACCCGTGTTTTTACAACTTCTATTCATGCAGGACCAACAGGTATCGGCGATTTTCAGCAAATAGATCCGCCAAATTACCCATTAGATTTCACAAATCCTCAAGGCTTAGAAATTGGCACTTATTTCGGGACAAATGACGGTGGATTTCCAGGGAATCCAAGAGGAACGATAAATCGTGTAACAAATGGCACTATTTTTCAAGGTCCTAATTCTTGGTCTTCAATGGTTAGCACACAGCTTACGGAAAATGTTTTAAATGTAAATATCCAATCAAAATTGAATTATTATGCAGAAACAAAAGGTGCTTTCTTGCATGTTGAGGTAGAAAAATTAAATCAATCATTGTCAAATGAATTGGGGATAGTTGCATACATAATTGAAGATTCATTGGTGGGAGATCAAAAAATGAGTGATAATTCACACAACGAGAATTATATCCACCGCGACATTCATAGGGGAAACCTTAATAATCAAGCTTTTGGAAGAATTCTTGAAAATTCCGATTTAATAGATGGTAAATACTATGTGAATTATAGTTTTGTCGTTCCAAATCAACTAGATGGAAATTATAATGCTTCAAATATGCATATTTTGGTTTATGTATATGATCGCTCAACTTGGGAAATATATCAGGTAATCAAGCAAAAGATTGTAAATTAATCCTAAAGTTCAAGGGGAAAATATACAAAATACCTTATCTTTGAGTGTATTGAGCAAACACAATGGCATTAAAACAATTTCTCTCACAAAAACTCGAACAACGCCTTTCGCCTCAGCAAATTCAGTTAATGAAATTGTTGCAAGTTCCTACTATGGAATTAGACCAGCGTATTAAACAAGAGATTGAGGAAAATCCAGCATTAGAGGAGGGATCAGATGAACTTGAAGATGAGTTTGACAATCAAGATGACACAGAAGAGAATGATACAGACGATGAATTCGATCTTTCGGACTACATAGACGATGATATTGCAGATTATAAAACAAATGCAAACAATCAATCTAAGGATGATGAAGAACGTGTAATTCCGCTTTCTGGGGAACAAAGTTTTCAAGAAAAACTAAGCGAACAATTACATTTATTAGATTTAAACGAAACTGAATTTATAATTGCAGATATTTTAATCGGTAATTTGGACGAATCTGGCTATTTAAATCGTGACTTAGAAGCCCTTGTTGATGACCTCGCATTTTCAATGAATGTAATTACCTCAGAACAAGAAGTGAAAAGTATTTTGGGCCTTATTCAAACCTTTGATCCGGCAGGAGTTGGCGCCCGAAGTTTACAAGAGTGCTTATTATTACAAATAAATCGTAAGCAGGACGGGGACATTTCACGTTTTACAGCAAAAAAAATATTAGAAGATTTCTTCGAAGAATTCACAAAAAAACATTATGATAAAATAGCACTTAAACTTGAAATTGAAGACAAGGATTTAAAAGATGCTATTAATGAAATTTTAAGATTAAATCCCAAGCCAGGAGGTTCTTTACGTGAATCCTCAAAAAATCAATTGCAAATTACACCCGATTTTGTAATTAATGAAACTGAAGGCAGGTTAGAATTATCATTGAATAGCCGAAATGCACCTTCCTTGAAAGTTAGTCGTGAATATGAATCCATGCTGCGTTCTTATTCAGAAGGAGCAAAGACGACAAAATCTGACAAAGAAGCTGTTTCTTTTGTTCGCCAAAAATTAGATGGAGCAAAATGGTTCATTGATGCAATTAAACAAAGACAGCAAACACTATTATTAACGATGAATGCAATTATGAATTATCAATTTGCTTATTTTTTATCTGGAGATGAAGCTAAATTACGACCGATGATTCTAAAGGACATTGCAGATATTGTTAACTTAGATATTTCTACAATTTCTCGCGTATCAAATAGCAAGTATGTGCAGACAAATTTCGGGATTTATCCATTAAAATATTTTTTCTCAGAATCGCTCTCTACCGATAGCGGGGAAGAAGTATCTACACGAGAAGTTAAAAAGATTTTATCAGAAGCAATTAATTCTGAAAGCAAAAAAATACCATTGACAGATGAAAAATTAATGGACTTATTAAATGAAAAAGGCTACAATATTGCCCGGCGAACAGTTGCAAAATACCGCGAACAATTAAATTTTCCTGTTGCACGAATGAGAAAAGAACTGTAATGAAAAAAACACTAGCTCATATCTTTTCATGGCTTTTTTTGCCTTTGCTAATGCCTTTTTACGGTATATATCTTAGTTTATATTTTCCTAGCGAAGAATTATCACTTTCCGGTAAAGGAATGTATCAAATACCATTAGACCTAAAAGGTCAACTATTAATAATCTTTTTTCTTTTTAGTGCACTTGCCCCAGGAATATCATTCTATCTGTTACACAAACGAAAAATAATATCTACAATAGACATTGAAGATTCCAAAGAGCGAAATTTTCCACTCTTAATTATGTTTGCTTATTGCATGGTTCTTTTCACCTTATTTATTTTTAAGGCACCAAATAATATTCTCCCAAAATATTTTTATGCTCTTCCTATGTCGGGCGCAATTGTGACTACTCTTTTTATGATAATTAATCGCTGGATAAAAATATCGTTGCATGGAGGAGGAGCAGGAATTTTAGTTGGCTATCTTTCAGTTTTTATGCTTGAAAATAATGGATTTCCCATCTTATTTTTTGCTATTGCAATTATTGCATCAGGCCTTTGTCTTTCTTCTCGTCTTTTTCTTCAAAGACACACACCTTTAGAAGTTTATAGTGGTTGGTCCCTTGCTTTAATTATTACTTTTATATGTTGCAGTTATTATCCCATTAATTAACATCAAAAACCTATTTTTGGGTTAAAACAAATGTGACTTTATTTCGTTTTTTACTCTATAATTATTTAGCTATGCGTTTTGGTATTCTTTTAGTCATTTTTAGTATTTTATTCTCCTGCTCTGATATTGAAAAAGACAGACAGGTAAAAAAAATAAATGGATTAACTAATTCAGTTGAAAAACTAAAAATAACTCTCACTCAAAATAAAATTAGTAATGTCCCCGAAAAAAAGCTAGCAGTTTATACTGTGATAAAAAGAATAAAGTCATATTATTTTACAGATACCATAGATTATCAATTTGCAAAAAAAATGAATTCCTACAAAGCAGCACGAAAATCATTAATAATTTTAGATAGCGATTATGAAAAAATAAGAATAGCATTACGGGAAGAAAAAATAACATTAAGAAAACTTAAATCCGATGTAATAAATGGCTTTGGGCAACGTGAAAAGTATGATGCGTACATTTCTTTTGAGAAGAATAAAACAAAAAAAATTAAAAGTCTATTAGATGAGTACATTTATAAAAAGAAAGAATTTGCGATTGCTTTTGATAGTTTACATCCTGTATTAAATGACTATTCAATTCGTTTAGAAGAAAAATTTAAGGATAAATAACCATGAAAAACCTTTTAATTTTTACTTTTTTACTTCGCTCAGTTTTTTTGTCAGCTCAATCAGAAACAGACATTCAATTGGCTCAGCATTATTTTATAAATGGTGAATTTGATAAAGCAACTTCATATTATGAAAAACTATACAGTTCACAAAGCACAAAAGTTTATTTTACACGGTATTTGGAGTGCTTGATACAAATAAAAGATTTCAAAACTGCTGAAAAGACCATTAAAAAGTACATCTCTCAGAATAAGAATGACATGGAAATTCAAGTGGTGTTAGGTCAATTTTATGAAGATATCGATGAGCCCCAAAAATCTGCTAAAGTCTATGAAGAATTACTTTCAGTTGTTTCAGCAGATCCCGGAGAAATAATTAATCTATTCCAATTATTTGTAGGCAAAAGAAAATTTGACCTTGCAAAAAAAGTCTTGGATAAAGGCAAAAAAATTGCTGCTTATTATCCTTTCAATTTTCAATATGCAGATTTATATTCTCTAACTGGAAATAACCGTTTAATGATAGAAGAGTATATTAATTACTTGATTTTGCAGCCATCTATGTTTGAATCCATTCAAAATGCTATTTCCTCCCGAATTGATTTAAGTAAAAGTGATGGGAAAGACTATTTAATTTTAAAAGAAATTTTACTTCAAAAAATACAAGCGGATAATTCAAATTTTATTTATTCTGAAATGCTAATTTGGTTATTCGTTCAAAATAAAAATTTTAGTTCTGCATTTACGCAAGTGCTTGCCTTAGACAAAAGAATCAAGGGAGATGGTTATAGAGTTTTAGACTTAGGGAATATTTGTTTGGAGAATAAATCATATGATATAGCAAGAAATTGTTTTAATTATATAATATCCTTAGGTTCAGATAATCAATATTTTATTGAAGGGCAAAAGCTGTTGCTTAATTCAAGATTTACAGAGCTCACAACAAATAGAGCTTACAATCAAAATGAAATTGATGCTACTTTAGTAGATTATAGTTCTGTTTTGGCACGACTAGGAAAAACTAAATTTACAATAGGTATTTTAAATGAGCAGGCCCATATTTTAGCATTTTATGCAGATCGTGCTGCTGAAGCAATAGTAATTTTGCAAGATGCAATCTTAGTACAAAGTTTAACAGATATCCAAAGAGCTCAGCTAAAAATGCAGTTAGCAGACATTGAAGTACTGAAAGGTGATATTTGGGAGGCGTCGCTACTGTATATGCAGATAGATAAAGATTTTAAGTTTGAAGCTATAGGCGATGAGGCAAAGTATAAAAACGCTCGTATTTTTTATTTTGATGGCGAATTTGATTTTGCGCAGAGTCAATTGAATATTCTGAAGGAATCTACCTCTAAAATTATTGCAAATGACGCTATGAACTTATCAGTTTCAATTACAGAAAATTTTGGATTAGATAGTAATTATACAGCGATGACTTGGTTCTCTTCAGCAGAATTACTTATAGAACAGCACAAATATTTAGAGGCGTTCACACTTTTTGACAGTATCCAATTGAATTACCCTCTTCATTCATTGGCGGATGACATTCTATATCGTAAAGCTAAAGCTATGGAAATGCAAGGAAAGTGGGCTGAATCTTGCATGCTTTACGAAGATATTATTAAATTTTATTCCAAGGATATTTTTGCAGATGATGCACTTTTCAGATTAGGCGACATTTACGAGCAAATACTATTAGATAAAGATAAAGCTTTGGAGTACTATAAAAAACTAGCTATTGATTACAAAGGAAGTTTTTACGGTGCTGAAACAATAAAGCGGATTAGAATATTAAGAGGTGATAAAAATGTCCAAGAAGATATCTACTAGGGCATTTCTCTTGTGAATGCAGAAATCCCGGTCACTTCCATTCCTGTAATTAATAAATGAATATCGTGAGTTCCTTCATACGTTACTACAGACTCTAAATTTGCCATGTGACGCATCATTGAATATTCGCTAGTAATTCCCATTCCGCCATGTATTTGGCGTGCTTCACGCGCAATATTTAAAGCGATTTCAACATTGTTTCTTTTCGCCATTGAAATTTGAGCTGTTGTGGCTTTTCCTTCATTGCGCAATTGTCCTAAACGAAATGTTAAAAGCTGTGCTTTTGTAATTTCTGTAATCATTTCGGCTAATTTTTTTTGAATTAACTGAAAAGCTCCAATTGGAACATTAAATTGTGTTCTTTCTTTTGAATAGCGTAAAGCTTGATCATAGCAATCCATTGCAGCACCGAGAGCGCCCCAAGCAATTCCAAATCGTGCAGAATCCAAACAACTTAGTGGTGCACCTAAGCCAGATCGACCAGGCAATATATTTGTCTTTGGTACCTTAACATTATCAAAAATTAATTCTCCCGTAGCAGAAGCCCTTAACGATAATTTTCCATGCATTTCTGGTGTTGAAAATCCTTCCATTCCACGTTCAACTATTAATCCATGGATTCTCCCAGTTTCATCTTTAGCCCAAACAACTGCAATATCAGCAAATGGAGAATTAGAAATCCACATTTTTGCGCCATTTAAAATTACATGGTCACCAGCATCTTTAAAGTTACTAATCATTCCGCCCGGATTAGAGCCATAATCTGGTTCTGTAAGACCGAAGCAACCCATCATTTCTCCGCTCGCTAGCTTTCTTAAGTATTTTTGTTTTTGTTCTTCCGAACCATATTTCCAAATGGGGTACATTACCAAAGAAGATTGAACAGAAGCAGTAGAACGCAAGCCAGAGTCGCATCTCTCCAATTCTTGCATTATTAAACCATATGAAATCTGATCCAATCCTGGACCACCGTATTCTTCCGGAATATAAGGACCAAAAGCACCTATTTCACCAAGACCTTTTAATAGGTGCATTGGAAAAGTTGCTTTTTCATAGTGTTCGTCAATTATTGGCGAAACTTCTTTCTTTACCCACGCTCTTGCAGCATCACGTACTAATTTATGTTCTTCGGATAATAAATCATCCATTGCATAGTGGTCCGGGTGGTTATACAGGTCTGTTTTCATAATCACTATTATTTCTAAAAGAAAATATTTGTGCTACAAAAGTAAGAAATTCTTAAATTGCGCATAGCATTCATTTTCTAATTAATTTTGTTGTACATGAGTATTACAACAAATATTATTGCAGTTAGTTTTCAAATAACTGAAAGAGGCAACGAATCTATTAAAATAATATTGGCAATTTTACTCTTGTGTGCTGCAATAATTGCGCTAAGTAAATTCAATAATTCAGATTTATTCAGGTGTGTTACAAAAAATTTCTTTCAATTTAAATTGCTTTCAAACAATTTAAATAACGAAAACCGAATTAGCTTTGGCACTTCCATACTTCTTAATATTAATTTTATCCTTTCTTTAACAATTTGTTTTTTTCTAGCTTGCACAAATTTTGTTTCTGGAAATGAAGCTATATTTTACTCTTTGTTGTTAAGTTCTTATTTAATTATTATTCAACAAATAAGTTTTCGCCTGGCAACACTTTTAAGTGGAGAACATATGCTCTCAGATGAAATAGGCATTCTAACAAAACAAATTTGGCACATGGGAGGCTTACTATTTTTAATTTTTGCATTAATTTGGTCTCTAAATCAACAATCTACGCTTTCTTTTTCTGTTTTTTATTTATTTCTGTTAGTGACTCTTTTTGCATACAGATATATCAGGGGGATTTCCCTTTGTTTCAAAATTGGAGTAAAATGGTATTATTTATTTCTTTACCTTTGCACTCTAGAAATAATGCCAACCTTGATGCTTTATAATATAATGGTCAAAGATTTAGCATATTTTTAGATTTTTTTAGCTGCTTGAATAACTTTAATTAGCGTTTACCTTGGCAATAAAAACAATATTGGTCTCACAACCAAAGCCTGAAGGAGAAAAGTCTCCCTATTTTGATTTAGCTACTAAGTATAAATTAAAGATAGACTTTCGTCCTTTTATTAAGGTTGAAGCAGTTGATGCTAAAGATTTTAGGTCTCAACGTGTAAATCTTAACGAACAAACAGCTATTATTTTAACTTCAAAAGTAGCAGTTGATCACTTTTTCCGTATAGCGAAAGAAACACGTTTTGAAGTTCCTGACACAATGAAATATTTCTGTATTTCTGAGGCTATTGCATTGTATCTTCAAAAATATGTAAGTTATAGAAAGCGAAAGATATTTTATGGTAAGCAAACCATTTTAGAGCTTACCGAGCTCATGAAGAAGCACAAAGGTGAGAAATACTTACTCCCTTGCACTGATATTTTGCGCGATAACATTCCAGCTACATTAGAAGAACAAGGGATCCCCTTTAGTAAAGTCATTCTCTACCGAACCGTAGCTTCAGATCTTTCAGATCTAGAAGATGTGTATTACGATATATTAGTATTTTTTAGCCCTGGAGGTATTAAGTCCTTGTTTGCAAATTTTCCAGACTTTAAACAAAATAATACAGCTATTGCAGCATTTGGGCCAACAACAGCAAGCGCTGTAAAGGAACACGACCTTCGATTAGATGTTCATGCACCTCATCCCAAAGCCCCATCTATGGTTGGCGCTTTAGAATTGTTCATTAAAGAGCAGATAAAGAAGAAATAAGAATTCTGTTTTACTAAGACTACGCTTGTTTCTACCCTGAGCACATTTCACAATTTTCAGGATCATCTAAAGAACAGGCAATTTCTGCTTGTTGTGTTTCGATATTTATAGCTGCTGGCTCAGCTGCAATAGTTTTTTCAACTGTAAATTTAATTGCATCTGTTGCAGCTTTTGTTCTTAGATAGTACATTCCTGTCTTCAGCCCTTTTTCCCAACCATAGAAATGCATTGATGTTAACTTTCCAAAATTGGCATTTTCCATGAAAATATTTAAGGATTGACTTTGGCAAATGTATGCACCTCTATCAGCAGATTGTTCTATAATCGCTTTCTGCGAAATTTCCCAAGCAGTTTTGTAAAGGGCTTTTAGATTTTGTGGAACCTCTTTTATATTTTGAACAGAGCCATTTGCAGTCATTATTTTCTGACGCATATCTTTATTCCACAATCCTGCTTTTACCAAGTCTTTTAGTAAGTGCTTATTTACAATAATAAATTCACCTGATAATACTCTACGTGTATAAATATTTGATGTATAAGGCTCAAAGCATTCGTTATTTCCTAAAATTTGAGCTGTAGATGCTGTTGGCATTGGCGCAAGTAAAAGAGAATTTCGAACACCATATTTCAGCACCTCTTCTTTTAAAACATTCCATTCCCAGCGTGTCGATGGAGTAACTCCCCACATGTCTGGTTGAAATATACCTTTTGAAACTGGTGACCCTTCGTATGTTGAGTAAGGGCCAAGCTCCTTTGAAAGATCTTTAGATGCTGTCATTGACGCATAATAGATTGTTTCAAAAATTTCTTTATTCAATTTTTTAGCCTCATCTGATTCAAATGGAAAGCCCATTAAAATATATGTATCTGCTAAACCTTGAACTCCTAAACCAATTGGTCGGTGACGCAAATTTGAATTTTTAGCGGCCTCAACAGGATAAAAATTTTCATCTATGATTTTATTTAGATTCAAGGTCGCTTGGTAGGTTACCTCAAATAATTTCTCATGATCAAAGGTTTTCTCTTCCGTAACATACTTAGGAAGAGCCAAAGATGCCAAGTTACAAACTGCAATTTCATCTGGAGCAGTATATTCAATAATTTCAGTACATAAATTTGAGGATTTGATTGTTCCTAAATTTTGCTGATTTGATTTTGAATTTGCAGCATCTTTGTAGAGCATATATGGTGTTCCTGTCTCGATTTGAGACTCTAAAATTTTAAACCATAAGTCTTGTGCTTTGATAGTTTTTCTTCCTTTTCCTTCTTGCTCATATTTTGTATATAAAGCAACAAATTCTGCACTGTGCACATCGGAGAGACCCGGGCATTCATGCGGACACATCAAGGTCCATTCACCATTTTCTTTTACTCGCTGCATAAACAAGTCTGGAATCCAAAGGGCAAAAAATAAGTCGCGCGCGCGTTGCTCTTCTTTTCCATGATTTTTCTTTAGGTCTAAGAAATCAAATACATCTGCGTGCCATGGCTCAATATACATTGCAAAGGAACCTTTTCTTTTCCCACCACCTTGATCAACGTAGCGCGCTGTATCATTAAAAACGCGAAGCATTGGAACGATTCCATTTGACGTACCATTTGTGCCTTTAATATAAGAACCTGTTGCGCGTATATTGTGAATTGAAAGTCCTATTCCTCCTGCTGATTGTGATATTTGAGCGCAAGCTTTAAGCGTTTCGTATATACCTTCAATACTATCTTCTTTCATAGTTAGAAGAAAACAAGATGACATTTGAGGTTTTGGAGTTCCTGCATTAAACAAGGTAGGTGTGGCGTGTGTGAACCAGCCTTCAGACATTAGGTGATAGGTTTTTATGGCACTTTCAACATCACTCTTATGAATTCCCAGCGCAACGCGCATCAACATTTGTTGTGGTCGCTCAGCAATTTTGCCGTTTAATTTCATTAAGTAAGAACGCGTTAAAGTTTTAAATCCAAAATAATCGTATCTAAAATCTCTATCGTATATAATACTTGAATCTAATGTTTCTTTGTGCTCTTGGATTGTATTAAAAACATCATCAGCTAGCAAAGATGCTTTCTGGTTTGTTTTCGGATCAACATAATAGTACAAATCGCTCATCACTTCTGAAAAAGTTTTTTTTGTTTCTTTGTGAAGATTAGAAACAGCTATTCGGGAGGCTAGTAAAGCATAGTCTGGATGATCTATTGTTTTTGCAGCAGCAACCTCTGCCGCTAAATTATCTAAGTCACTTGTAGACACACCATCGTATATCCCCTCGATGACTTTCATTGCAACAGATTCAGGCGAGACAAGCGGATCTAGTCCGTAACACATTTTTATAATCCTGGCAGTAATTTTATCAAACTTTACTGCTTCTTTTTTCTCATCTCTCTTAACTACGTACATATTCTATTTTTTATATTCTAACTTAAAATTCTTCATTCATAGTGAACGTCAGATTATCTTTACCTGCCAAAACTCCGGATTTTTGATATTCACCAACTCTTTTCTCGAAAAAATTACTTTTTCCTTGCAACGAAATCATTTCCATAAAATCAAATGGATTTGTAGCATTGTATTCTTTTTCATTTCCTAGTTCTGATAGCAAGCGGTCTGCGACAAACTCTATGTATTGACTCATTAAGTCGCTATTCATACCAATTAATTTTACAGGAATTGCATCTGTAACAAATTCCTTTTCAATTGTCACTGCATCCATAATTATTTCTCTAACCTGCTCTTTAGTCAACTTATTCACAAGGTGTTTTGTATACAATAGGCAAGCGAAATCACAATGTAACCCTTCATCTCTTGAAATTAATTCATTTGAAAAAGAAAGTCCAGGCATTAAGCCACGCTTTTTAAGCCAAAAAATCGAGCAAAAAGAACCAGAGAAGAAAATACCTTCAACAGCTGCGAAAGCAACTAATCTTTCAGCATAAGAACCTTTATCAATCCAACGCAAAGCCCAATCTGCTTTTTTCTTTACGCAATCCATTGTATCAATCGCATTAAAAAGGTGTTTTTTCTCTGCGGTATCTTTGATATAGGTATCTATCAAAAGTGAGTAAGTTTCAGAATGAATATTTTCAATGGTAATTTGAAAGCCGTAGAAAAATTTAGCTTCTGTATACTGTACTTCAGATAAAAAATGCTCAGCTAAATTTTCATTTACAATACCATCAGATGCTGCAAAAAAAGCTAAAACATGTTTCACAAAATGCCGCTCATCATTTGTGAGTTTGTTCTCCCAATCTGTTATATCTGCACCAAGATCTATTTCTTCTGCAGTCCAAAAACTGGCTTCTGCTTTTTTATAAAAACTCCAAATATCATCGTGCTGAATTGGAAATAAGACAAAGCGACTGTTGTTGGACTCTAAAATTGGTTCGTGTTTTGAAGACATTATTTTGTTGTATTTTGGTTTTTAAAGTGAAAAAAATATCAAAATCAAATTCCTGATTTCAGATTCTAACACCCCAGCACTTGTTTTTGTTTCCTCTTTTTTTGGCTGTAGAATGAAATTTTTAAGAATTTCACTTAAGCGATAAGAAGCATACAAATTTTGTTAAAAATATTGGTCAAAAAAATTAAAGAAATTAACAATTTTTTAATGTTTTCAACACTCATTCTTTGCATCCTATCTCCAGCAATATCTTTAGCGATTATTAACACCTCGAAGAAAGATATCCACATGCTCTCACATATTTTTTAATAAATTTTCTTTGAAAAAAGGGCTCTTTATTAAAAAAAAATGATAGTATGTGCGAGACTAAAATTAATTTGATTTTAAAAATAAAATCAGTATTTTCGATAAAGGTTTTAAACATGTTAATGTTCAAATACGAGAAATGTAGGATGGGTAAACTCTTCAGAAAATTTAAAGAAAACACCAAGCTATTTTTTGCAGGATTTTCTCATCTTATCTTCCCAAATTTGTGTTTATCCTGTTCTTGTGAATTAAGCAGATCAGAAGAGCATCTTTGTCATTTTTGTTTTTCTCAGTTGTCATTTACTTATTTCGAATCTGGGCAAGAATCAAGCTCATTAGATAAAATTTTTTGGGGAAGGGTCCCAATTTATAGGACTTATGCTTTGCTGTTTTTTGAACAAGATAAGCCCTCACAAAAAATACTTCACGCCTTAAAGTATCAAAACAAAGCTAATTTGGGGATTTTTATGGGGCACATCATTGGTAAAAAATTAAAGGAGAATAATTTAATGTGTGATATTCAAGCTCTAATTCCAGTTCCATTACATCCTAAAAAAGAATTTTTACGTGGATACAATCAAAGTGAAAAAATTGCAGCTGGAATTTCTAAAGAAATGGCTATTCCAATCGTTCAAAAAAGTATTCAAAAAATAAAACATACTGAAAGTCAAACAAAAAAAAACCGATTTCAACGCTGGGAAAATGTAGCTTCAATTTTTAGTGGAACAACATCAGCTATTCCATTTCAACACGTTGCCATTGTAGATGATGTGGTTACAACTGGCTCAACAATAGAAGCGATTTCAAGAGAATTATTAGCAAATAACCCAGAACTTAAGATAAGTATTATTAGTTTGGCAATCGCCAAGTAATCTTTGGAAAAAATTCAATTTTATTAGTAAGTGGCGATTTAGATAAGAAATCTTTAGGGTAAAAAGAAATAAAAATTAATCAGATTCTAAATGTTTTTTAGTTAACAGATTAATTAGAGCTTTTAGTTACTGAATATCAAAAAACAAAAAAAATATATTTGATTTTGGGTCCCGTAGTCAATTTGCTTTATGTCTCAAAAATTAAAAGAAAATTATTTTATTTTTAACTTATCCTTATATTTACAACTCAAAATAAATATACTAAATGTTCAAGTGACACTAACTTTGTGTAAACTTGACGCAAAAATTAAGATTATGTTAATAATTATTGAGAGTGGATCAACTAAAGCGGATTGGTTAATTATTGAAGGAGAAAAAAGGGTGCAACATTTTACCATGGGGTTTAATCCATTTTTTCATTCTTCAGGATTTATTGAAGATACTTTAATCAATGATCCTTTTTTAAAAGAGTATTTTCAAAAAAAAGTTGAAATATATTTTTATGGAGCCGGTTGCTCATCCGACAAATTAAATAAGTCAGTAAAAGATGGGTTTTTAAGAGTCTTTAAACAAGCATCAGTTTCTGTAAATCATGATCTTTATGCAGCAGGCCTTTCCTTATATAGAAAAAAAGATGTGATTGCCTGTATTTTAGGAACAGGATCAAATTCTGTTTATTTTGATGGAAAAAACCTTTCCGAAGAAGTTCCAGCTTTAGGATACATACTAGGCGATGAGGGAAGTGGCAGTTTTTTTGGCAAACAAATTTTGACAGACTTTCTTTATCGAAAATTACCAAAAGAACTTCACTCTGAACTTGTATCTATGCAATTAAACAAAGATGAAATTTTTAAAAAAATTTATATGGAAGCAAATGCAAATGTTTTTTTAGCCTCTATGAGCCCAGTTTTAATAAAATATAAGCACTTAGATTATTGCCAAAAATTAATCAAGCATGGACTTGAACTATTTATTGATCGGCATGTTTTGTGTTATGCTAATTGTAGGGAGGTTGAAATCTCATTTGTAGGTTCTATTTCTGCATTACTTTCTGAAGAATTAGAACAAATATGCAAAAAAAACGGACTAACAGTTGGTCAAATTATAAGAAGACCTATTGACTCTCTGGCCGATTATCATTTGAATAAAGTTTTTAGTTGATATAAAATTGCATTTCAAAAAAAAAAATATAATTTTACATCAAATTTATATTATTAATTTATTAACCATTTAAATCTTTTATTATGAAAAAAATCTTTACGCTAATCTCTGCTTGTTTTGTGGGTGCTGTGGCTTTCGCTCAAGCAGACGTGACTTTTCAAGTAGATGTCACTGACTATGTTGCTGGAGGAGCAACAATCGACGCTACAGGTATTCGTGTTGCCGGTAATTTTTCTTTTAATGGTGCTAGTGCCAATGGAGGTCCTATGGCCGATTGGTCACCAACAACTGCTGGTTCTGCCATGACAGACATAGGAAACAATATTTGGGAAATTGTTGTTACATTTCCTGCTGCTGGAAACCTAACGTACAAATTTGTTAACGGAAACTGGGGTATGAATGAGGGTACTGATCCTTTAAATACAATTGTAACCGCTGGTTGTGGTGTAGCTGATAACGATGGGAATGTCAATAGAACTTTAGAAATTCCAGCATCTAATATAACCGTTACTTATTGTTGGGATAATTGTGCCTCAGTTTGTAATGTGGGTATAGTAGAAAATGCCATTACTAACTTAGCTGTTTATCCTAATCCAGTTTCAGATGCAATTCATGTTAAATTTAATTTAAATGATGCTACTGAAGCAGTATTTACTTTAGTTGATTTAGCAGGTAAAGTGATTATGTCAAAATCAGTTAATCCGTCTATAACAAATATGATTGATGCTGCAACTTTAGTTGGAGGCTCTTATTTTTACACAATTACAGCAGGTGAAAATACTGTATTTGGAAAAATAATTAAAAATTAATCCATTTTTTAGCCTAAAGAAGCCTAAGTTACACTTAGGCTTTTTTTTACCTTTTTTATAGCGTTTTTTAGTATTCATTATGAAAGTATTGTTTATATTCTTTATTTTTCTTTTTTACTCTTATCATGTCACAGCTCAGATATTAGATATAAATCCTTCTTTTCCAACGAGTAATGATAATATTACAGTTATTTATGATGCTTCTGAAGGCAATGCAGCATTGGTCGGAGTTACACCTGTTTATTGTCATGCAGGATTAATTACATCAACAAGTACTTCTCCAGCAAATTGGCAGTTTGTTCAAGGGGTTTGGGGGACTCCCGATCAAAATGTTCTAATGACTTCATTGGGGAATAATAAACATTCCATAACGATTAATATCCCGCAATTTTATGGCTTTCCAAACGGAACTAACCTGCTTAAATTAGCTTTTGTATTTAGAAATGCCTCAGGTACTATTGTTGGTAGAAATTTAGATGGAAGTGATATTTATTATGATATATATCCAACAAATGGTGGTTTACAAGCAGCGATCTTTCATCCTAACAACGGTCTTATCGTTAATCTAAATCAAACAATTTCAATTCAATCAGAAGCGAATCAGCCGAGTTCTTTAAGTTTATATGAAGATGGTATTTTGCTGAGTACTTCAACAAATAGTTTGGTATTAAATCACAATCATACTGCCCTCAATCAAGGTAGCCATTGGCTCAATCTCGTCGCTGATAATGGGATCTCTATCGTTGAAGACAGTGTGTTTTATATGGTAAATCCACAAGTGATTTATCAAAACCCTCCTGAGGGAACAAAAAATGGAATTAATTATTTAAACGACAGCACAGTACTTCTTCAATTATATGCACCTGAAAAAAATAACGTGTATGTTCTTGGAGATTTTAATAATTGGTTGCCCTCTGCTTCTTATCATATGTACTGCTCACTTGATTCCTCAAAGTGGTGGAAAACCATCGGTAATTTAATCCCTGGTCAAAAGTATGCTTATCAGTACTATATTGATGGCCTTATAAAAATTGCTGATCCAATGAGTCCACTTATTTTAGATAAAAATAATGATGTTTCTATTGGTGTATTAACCTACCCTAATCCCCACCCATACCCAACAGGATTAACAACGGGATTTGTAACAGTTATGCATCCTGGCTCGCCAGCTTACAATTGGCAAAACACGAACTTTACTGCTCCTGAAAATAAGAATTTATTAATTTACGAATTACTCGTTCGAGACTTTGTTCAAAAAAGAAATTACCAAACCTTAATAGATACATTAGGATATTTAGACAAATTAGGAATTAATGCAATTGAATTAATGCCCCCTGGAGAATTTGAAAACAACGAAAGTTGGGGATATAACCCATCATTCCACATGGCATTGGATAAATATTATGGTTCACCAGAGAAGTTTAAAGAATTTGTTGATTCATGTCACGGTCGCGGAATTGCTGTTATCGTTGATATGGTTTTAAATCACGCATTTGGTCAAAATCCAATGGTAAATATGTATTGGGATGCAGTTAACAATCGTCCCGCAGCAAACAGTCCTTGGTTTAATGCTATTTGTCCACACGAACCTTATTGTTGGGGATATGATTTTGATCATACTCGTCAAGCTACAAAAGACTATATTGATCAAGTGAATACTTATTGGTTAAATGAGTATAATATTGATGGATTCAGATTTGATTACACCAAAGGATTTATAAACAATGGGAATGGCTTTAGCACAACTCGAATAAACATCCTTAAAAGAATGGCGGATTCCATTTGGTCAGTGAAGCAAAACGCTTATGTAATTTTAGAACATTGGTGTGATAACTCGGAAGAAAAGCAATTAGCCGAATACGGAATGATGCTATGGGGAAACGTTACTTCTGGCTATCAAAATGCTGCCAAAGGTTATATCGCTAATTCAAGTTTAATGAACGGTATCTATACCAACAGAACTTGGTCATTGCCACACCTCATTACTTACATGGAAAGTCACGATGAAGAGAGATTGATGTTCGAAGCCATTACCTATGGAAACGCGATAAATCCTTCACACAATGCAAAAGATCCTTATACCGCTTTGGGAAGAATGCAGGGTTTAGCAGTGAGCTTCTTGACCCAACCTGGTCCGAAAATGATCTGGCAATTTGGTGAAATCGGCTACGATATTTCAATAGATTATCCTTGTCGTGTTTGTAATAAACCAATTCTTTGGAACTATTTACAGCAGGGACGTCGCCAACAATTATTAGATGTTTATAAAGCCACCTTGGCCTTACGCAATAATTACGAAACCTTTCGCTCCTTGAATTTTCAAGCCAGTTTAGGAGCGGGTATCAAACGCATGATCATGAATCATTCTAGCATGAACGGAATTTCATTGGTGAATGTAGATGTAAACGTGGCTTCAGCCATTCCAGCTTTTCAGCATACCGGTTGGTGGTATGAATATTTTTCAGGAGATAGCCTCAACGTCAGCAACGTGAATAGCGGAATCATTTTACAGCCTAGCGAGTACCGAGTATATACCGATATTAAATTACCTAAACCATACATTACCTCCGTGGCGAGCTTAGAAGAATTAGAGAACGAAGCTTTTGAGTTTAAGGTTTATCCTGTTCCTTTTGATGAAAGCTTGAGCTTATCCTTTAATGCAGATGGCTTTCTGCCCTTCGAGATTCAATGGTATACTTCTGAAGGTCAACTAGTAGATTCCAAAAAAGGCTTCTCTAATATTGGTGTGAATACCGTAGATTGGAAAAATATACAGATTCCTCCAGGAACTTATTTAATAGTGCTGCATCTAGGAAATAAATTCACTTCGAAAATTATAGTAAAATGAGGATTTTGTTCTCGGTTATATTTTTAGTGTTTTCCTTTGGTTCTATTTCACAATTGGTGCATCCTACCAATTCGGCTGCCTTTAAACAAGATGAGGTGGCGAAAATTTATATCACAATGAGCCCCCAACATTTTAATACCATGGTTGGCGATAGTTCCGGCTCAAGTTACGAATTTCCCGCATCGTTCATTTATATCAGTAGTACTCTTTCAGATACACTGCCCTCCATAGGTATTCGGTTGCGCGGAAATACCTCTTTACAATCCGCTAAAAAATCGTTTAAATTAGACTTTAATAGCTATGTTCCTGGTCAGAAGTGGAAAGATTTAAAATCCATGAATCTCAATGGAGAACATAACGACGTTTCCATAATGCGAGCCCGTACTTGTCATGAAATGCTACGATGGGCTGCTTGTCCTGTTGCGCGAAGTTCTTATATAGAATTGTATATAAACACAACTTATAAAGGATTATACCTCAATGTTGAACACTTTGACGATCAGTTTTTAGAAGCTCGGTTTATTGGAGACGATAGCGGTAATTTATACAAGGCAGGCTATGGTGCCGATCTCACTAATTTAGGTAGTAACCCCAATTCTTATGTCCCACTGTATGAACTTAAAACCAACGAAGATCTGAATGATTATTCAGGATTAATTCATTTTATAGAAGTTTTAAATAACACTTCTAATGCAGAATTTCCTTGCGCCATTCAAGAAGTATTGGATGTGGACCTTTGTCTAAAAACTATGGCGCTTGAGGTATTGGCCGCCCATTGGGATGGCTACATCGGAAATAAAAATAATTTTTACCTCTACCAAAGGCCATCAGATAGTAAGTTCGTGTTCATTGAGTACGATTTAGACAATACCTTCGGTGTAGATTGGTTTTCTATTAATTGGCAAACACGCAATATTTACACATGGGCATCCTCCAATACTCAACGCCCATTGTACAATCGTTTAATGCAAGTGCCTTACTTTAAAGACAGATTTTCTTATTATATTGATTTACACTGTCAACAATTTTTTAATCCAACTTTCTTGCTTTCTCTTTGGAGCCAAACTCAAGATATTATCGCGCCGTCTGCACTTGCGGATACATACAAAGGACTAGACTATGGATTTACCAATTCTGATTTTATGTCTGCCATTACTCAGGATTGGGGCAGCCACATACCTGTTAGCCTAAGTGAGCACGTTACTTTGCGCCGTACGTCGGCATTAAGTCAATCCTCATACTTAGGATTGGCGAATCCTTGCTCACTCAGTTTGTCTGAATCCATTGATTTAGATGCTCCAATTCCAGTTTCATACTATGATGTACTTGGTCGCGTTTTACCAGAACCACCTGCAAATCAAGTTTATTTGGTGCGGTATAGCGACGGAAGTACCCGACAATTATATTCCGTAGAACCATGATGATTAGATTTTTCTTCGTTTGTACAATGGCCTTGGCATGGCAAGGATCCGCTCAGAAAATTATTTTGAGTCATGTCGAGCCAGGGAATTGGTGGGTAGGGATGAAGCACCATCAGGTTCAAGTTTTGCTGCATGGACCACAAATTGCAAATTATACCCCCAGTGTACAAGGATTGAATGTGCTTGGAATTATTAAAACTGAAAATCCGAATTACCTCTTTATTACTGTTGAAACTCAAGATAAAAATGCAGGAACATATCCAATTATTTTGTCAGATAAAAAGAAGAAGGAAGTGGCGCGTTTTGAATTCAAATTGGAAGAACGAATCTATCAATCAGCTAATCGAGAGGGATTTTCGTCTAAGGATGTGATTTACTTGTTGATGCCTGACCGCTTTGCGAACTTGCTTCCAGGCCAAGACACCTACGTGGGAATGACAGAGCCGGGTAATCGCGATTTACCAGGCGGTCGCCATGGTGGAGATCTTCAGGGAATAATAGAACATTTAAGTTATATCAAGGAATTAGGTGCAACAACCATTTGGACGACCCCCTTGCTAGAGGATAATGAACCAACTTATTCCTATCACGGCTATGCGCAATCTGATTTATATAAAGTGGATCCGCGCTATGGATCGAACGATTGGTTTAAGGAAATGGTGCTAGAAGCTCACCGTCAAGGTTTAAAAGTGATCAAAGATGAGGTGCCCAATCATTGGTCCAGTAAGCATTGGATGATGACGGACTTGCCAACTAAAACATGGATTCATGAATTCCCTACTTTTACACGATCAAGTTACCGCACTAGCACACAAATGGATCCCTATGCGTCAGAAAGCGACGTTCGCGCATCCGAAGATGCTTGGTTCGATACTTCCATGCCAGATATGAATCAATCGAATCCTCTACTATTGAATTACTTAATTCAAAATACGCTTTGGTGGATAGAGTTTGCCTGCCTAGATGGCCTTAGGGTTGACACTTATTCTTATAATGATAAACAAGCCATTGCCAAATGGACGCAAGCCATCATGCAGGAATACCCCAATTTAAATGTCGTTGGCGAAATCTGGCTGCATAATCAAGCGCAAATTTCTTATTGGCAAAAAGAAAGTCCCATTGGTGCGCTAGATTCCTACAACAGTGGTTTGCCTTCGGTGATGGATTTCACCCTACATGATGCAATCACTCAAGCATTCAACGAAACAAAACAAGGTTGGGATCAAGGAATGGTGCGTATTTATGAAAATTTCGTCAACGATTTTCTTTATGCTGATCCTAATAATTTATTGGTCTTTATGGAAAATCATGACACCAAAAGATTTAACGAGATATGTCCGAACCTGGCAGATTATAAACTAGCCCTTACCTTACTATCAACAACTAGGGGAATACCACAGATTTATTATGGTTCTGAAATCGGAATGAAAGGATCCAAGGAAGTGGGAGATGCAGATATCCGAAGGGATTTTCCTGGAGGATGGGAAACTGACAAGCAAACGGCTTTTTATGCCAACGATGATAAACGAAGAAATGGTCGAGAGGGAAGAACTCCTGAACAAGAGGCCTACTTTCAGTTCACAAAAAAACTATTGAATTGGCGCAAAAATCAAGTAGTCATTCATGAAGGCAAACTGGTTCAGTATGTACCAGAAAATAATGTATACGTCTATTTCAGAATTCAAGAAGGTGAAAATAGCCTTCAAAGTTCAAAACGCGTAATGGTAGTATTAAATAATTCTATGGATGAACAAAAGATCAACTTAGATCGATTCGAGGAGTCACTCGATGTATCTCAACTCAAAAGCGTTCCAATAAGAAAAGAGATTTTAAGTGACCTATCCGTAGATTTTTCACAGAAAACATTAACTATTCCAGGAAAAACGGCATGGATAATAGAACTCTAATAAAGTTTGAATTTTTAATTGGGGGTAATTTGCTAAGGTATAATTTACCAAAAAAGATACAAACATTTCTAATATCCTTCTAATAAAAGGTAAAACTGGACAAATTTTTAACGAATAAAAAAAATTATAGATAAGATTTCTAAAAGTAATTTTAACACAGTCAAAATTCAATCAAATTCAAATTGATTGAATAAATAAATTAATACTTTGTAAACTGTTTGACTACAAATTCGCCGCTTGAATTTAAAATAGTGAAGAAATAATATCCATTTTTAATTGCTGAAACTTCAATTTTCCCTTTTGAATTAGATATGCTATCTGTATAAAGAATTTTTCCTTCCAAATCAATAATTTGAATTCTATAGTTATCATTTAGCTTATTGCCAAATTCATAATATAATTCGTCTGTTGCAGGATTTGGATAGATTAAAGCTTCCAGCCCTTGGATTTCGTTAATGCCAGCAATTGAAGAACATGCGCACTTATTCTTTACAACAGCTGTATTTACAATTTGTGGCGCTTTATAGTTTGCTTTCACCCAACATTTTTGACCTACCTGATTATCTGTACCATTTCTAATTCTTATCGTATGCCAGCCTACTTGGCCAACAGAATAGCTAAAAGTCAAGTTCCCAGAACCTGATAACGTGTCTACGATTTCACAGTTAGCATCTAATAATTCTATGGTTATGGGTAATGTGGGTTGAGATGGATACAGATTGATGGTGACAGTCGTTGCTGTATCGCAAAAAACACGTCCCACTACCCTGCAGGTTCTACTGTTCGCAGGTAGTTTTCCGCCTTGTTGTAAAGAAGCTATACCACTATCTCCCAAATCATCGTCCATTTCCCATTCCTGTGTCGTGTACTTAGCTGGACGGATATAATTGGTACTTTGTCCTACCGGAGCCCAAATACAATATCCCTTCCTCCCTTCCGGAGCCGTTCCATCGCAGGGTGGAATAGTGAAATCTACTTTGCCCCCATTCGCTACTGTAATTTGAGTATTACCATGGGCACCAGAATAATCTTTTAAAATCGTTCCATCAGCAAAAGATGTCTGCATGGCTGTTACGTTTTGCCAATTTGTAAAATGGTCATTAACCGCAATCAATGCCTTTCCTGAACGTTCTAAAACCAATGCATCCTGTGCTTGCAGACGCACAAGGTAAGCGCCCTCTTTAAAATGGAGGTTCTGATGGCACCATACTATATTTTCAATATCGGAGTGAGTCGTTAGCTCAGAAATATCACTCGGGTGGTGATTGAAACGATTGCCGTTGTATCCAATATTGAACAAGTCTTCAAAAAATAGTTCAGGCGCCCCATCAACCGCAAGCGCAATGGCGTAGGCCAAACTCGCCCGGGGATTAATCACCTCTATTTGGGTTCCAATTTGCGAACCCGCATTCCATCCAGTAATATTTCCAACCGTGTTCAATGTGGGGCGGTAAGTGTCATGGTTATTGACAAAAGGAACGGTCCTCTGTCGATTGGTCTGTTGAGCACTTGGAATACTACCTAAATTATAATTCCCATTTTGAGTGATCACATCTTGCAGGGCAAAACGCAGTGAAAAATCAAAGGTTCCTGCTCTATTTTGAACGGAATTGACCCAGTTATCTAATTCTGACATATTCCCCACATACTCACCAACCGCAAACATATTGTTCGTTCCATTTGCCCAGAGCGCATTATTTTGTAAATTCCATAAAAAATCTTCAGTGATATAGTTTGGAAAATGCTTAACCGCATCAATACGAACTCCATCCCAACCCACTTGTTTTTTGTACCATATCAACCAATTCCTCATTCCCGATCGCATGTAATCAGTTGTTTGAATTGGGTTGTAGCTTGCATTGCCACTCAATCCGAAGGCATTGCTTTCATATGAAATATCAGGGCCCCAAAAAGGAGAATTTAAGTCATTGGTGCAACATATATTGTTGTTGTTAGGATAAAAATTCTGCCAATTTTTAGAGAATCGACCAGCACGACTTAAATAATTCGTCGCGGTTTCATTGATTGCGCTAGTGGCATAGCATGCATAGCGGAAATTCTTATACTTATTGGTTGTTCCATCATCTAAAGCAGACACATCTTGCCCGCCACCACCACTGCTTGCAGAACCAGCTCCGGTGATGTGATTTAATACAATATCTTGAATTACCTCTATTCCGTTGGCTTTTAAAACAGCAACCATTCGTAGCAATTCATCCTTGTCTCCCATCCTTGTTTTTACACTATTTTTTTGGTATTTATCTCCTAAATCGTAATGGTCGAAAGGTGCATACCCAACGCTATTAGTTCCTGTATTTTTTATTGTGGGTGGAATCCAAACCGCATCAATGCCCATATCTTTTAATCTCGGTGCTAATTCAGCCAAATAATTTGACCAACCGTTGGGATAATTAGCGTTCCAATAGTCCCACCAAAAACCCTGTAAGACTAACTGCCTGTTGGTTGGATTAACCTGAGCATTTAAATTCGATCCCCAAAGAATAAATACGACCAAAAGAAATCCTTTAAACGGTAATGCTTTCATTTTTTTTAAGGGTATAAAGATGGTTATTTAAGTAGGCTGATATATTGTTTTCCCCCAAGTTCTTTAATTCAGTGGCGATTTGAGAAACAGAAATCGATATGGGATTGTTTTGATAGCGTATTTGAAAACGATAACTCAACCAAGATTTAGGAATAATAGGATTTATAGACAGGCTCGATTCGGTAATCCGAACGCCTGCCATGCCTTCGACTAAACTCATCCATGTGCCGGCCATGCTTGTGATGTGAAGCCCTTCATCAGCCTCGTGGTTGTAATCGTCTAAATCTAACCTACTCGTTCGTAAATATAGCTCATATGCTTTATCGATCTTGCCGAGTTTCGCAGCTAAAATCGCATGAACACAAGGTGACAAGGATGACTCGTGGACCGTTTTAGGCTCATAAAAATCAAAATTTTCTCGAATGGTTTCGGAATCAAAGTTCTCCTCAAATAAATACAATCCCTGTAGCACATCCGCTTGCTTAATAAAAATAGAACGCAAAATTCGATCCCAAGACCAATATTTATTAATAGGCCGTTCATTCAAGGGTAAATCAGATACCGAAAGTTGTTCTTTATCCATGAACCCATCCTGTTGAAGGAAAATTTTTGTCCCTTCTAATACTGGTAAATAAACATTTCCAACTATTTCGCGAAAAGTTGCCAATTCCTTTTCGGAGATGACCATGCCATGAACCTTTCCTATATCCTCGTTAATTTTTAAACAGTATTCAATACACCATCTCGCGATGTAATTCGTATACCAATTGTTATTTATATTGTTTTCGTATTCATTTGGACCAGTTACACCCAACATTACAAATGCTTTCTTACTATCTGACCAACTGAAACGTTGCGACCAAAACCTTGCAATCCCAAGAAGAACTGGAAAACCATATTTTTTCAAATAATTGTGATCACCTGTATGGCGGACGTAGTTGTAAATACCAAAGGCAATGGCACCATTTCTATGTATTTCCTCAAAGGTAATTTCCCACTCGTTATGACATTCTTCCCCATTCATTGTCACCATAGGATAAAGTGCCGCTCCATTTTTGAATCCAAGTTTCTGAGCATTTTCAATGGCTTTATCCAATTGATTGTAACGGTATATCAACAATTGTTTTGCAACGGATGGATCAGCAGTTTTGAGGTAAAAAGGTAAACAGTATGCCTCTGTATCCCAATAAGTAGCTCCACCATATTTTTCTCCAGTAAATCCTTTTGGACCAATATTCAATTTTTCATTTTTGCCTGTATATGTTTGATACAATTGAAAAATATTGAAACGAATTGCTTGTTGCGCCGCGGAATCTCCTTCAATTACGATATCTGCCTTATCCCAAATTTGCTGCCACGCTAAAACATGATCTGCTAGGAGTTTATCAAATCCATTTACATAAGCATCTCTTACTTTATTAATCGACCTTGGAATAACCGAAAACTCGGTATGATTAATTGTAGATGTAATTGAAACATATTTTTTTAGAGTGTATTTAGTCCCTTTTTCAAGAAAATACTCGAAGTTATTTTCAACGTAAAATTCTTTTGAAAATGTATTTGGATGAATGGTTAATAGTTCATCTTTCTTCCAAAAGGAAAAACGCATAGTTGTGGAAACAGTAAAATTCGTCTTTTTGGTTTTTGTACATACATACCCTTTTTGCAAATCAACTTTGTGACTATCCTCGTCCCAGAAAAATTCATCGTAATTGGAGTCATGGTTCATTACCTTACCGTCTAAATAGGGTGTAAACTTTACATTACCACTAAAATTAATTGGGGTAACAGAATAGCGAATAGCAGCCATTTCATCATCAGCCATAGAACAAAGACGGGTTGATTCCACTTCCAATTCTTTACCAGAGTCAAAGCGAACCCGAAATCTTCGAATTAAAAGACCTTGTTTCATATCCAATTCGCGGTAAAAGGAAAGAATTGTTTGTTTATTCAAGTCCAAAAATTCCCCATTCACCTCTATATTGATTCCAATCCAATTACAGGAATTCAACACTTTAGCAAAATACTCAGGATAGCCATTTTTCCACCAACCAACTATTGTTTTGTCGGGATAATAAACACCGCCAACATAGCTCCCAATTAGGGAATCGCCTGAATAGGTTTCTTCGAAATTTGCTCGTTGGCCAAAACATCCATTGCCAATGCTAAAGATACTTTCCGCTTGTTTTTGTTTGAGCGGATCAAAAGAGCGTTCGATGATTTTCCATTCATCTAGTTCAAATAAATTATACATACATATCTAAACTAAATTCGGTTAAGTCATTCAAAAAGGTATCGGCTAATTTAGCAATTTTTGGATTTCCTACTCCAAAAGCAATGAATCCTCCTGCTTTTGCTGCTTTTAGGCCACTCTCAGCATCTTCAAAAACAATACACTCCGATGGACTGAGCGCTAATGCTTTTGCTGCATTTAAAAAGACCTCAGGATGTGGTTTAGGAAACTCAACCATATTTCCATCGATAACTACATTAAATAAATGGTCTATTTTTAGTAAACGAAGAATAAGATGGGCATTTTTGCTAGATGAACCAACGGCCAATTTAATTCCTTTTGCTTTAGATTCAGATAACAAATCAAGCACCCCTGGCAACAAATCAGATTGATTCAATTCCTTGATAGAATCTAAATAAAAATCATTCTTGCTTTTCAATAAAATATCAAATTCTTCTTTAGTTAAGGCTTTAGAGCCCAATTCGAGAATTTTTTTAAGAGAGTCTATGCGACTAACGCCTTTTAAGTTTTCATTGTGTGCCTCAGTGAAAACTATTCCCAAGGATTTTGCAGTACGTTGCCAAGCTAAGAAATGATTGCGCTCTGTGGTCACAATTACCCCATCTAAATCGAAGATAAGGCCCGATATATTAACCACGAATTGTTTTTTGGTCGGTGATAAATAGATTACACAATCCAGCTATTAGCAAGGAGGTTCCTGCCAAAAGCATAGGCGCAATAGGAGAAGTTCCAAACATTGGGGATAGAATATTAATACCTCCAAGGGCGGCACATATTTGAGGAATTACAATAAACATATTAAATAGCCCCATCATCAAACCCATTTTTGTCGTATCTACTGAACTAGAAAGCATGGCATAAGGCATAGACAAAATACTACCCCAAGATATCCCAATTAAAGCAAAGCAAAGCCAAAGGTAGGTTGGATCGGGAATAAATCTCATTAAAATAAAACCAAATCCACCAGAAACTAAAGAGGCTAGATGTATCCATTTTCTATTCACCGTTCTCGAAGCCGAATAAAATACTAGGATTAAGGCAAAGGCCATAGAGCTTAAACCATAAATTCCCATATTTGAACCCACATCATCAGCTGCATTTTGATAGATTAAATTCAAGCGTTCAAATTCGATTTTCTCAGCTTGAAGTAGAAAATTAAAGTTGATTTTATTTGGTGCTGCTGCTTGATAAACATATTCAGTTATAGCAGGTGTAGCCATACTCCACATGGTAAAAAAAGCAAACCAACTAAAAAATTGAACTAATCCCAATTTTAACATAGTAGAAGACATATTAGAAACTGAATAGAAAAAATCTTTTAAAAAGGACCCCTTTTTCTTTTGTTGGTAAAACGCCTCCTCATCCTCAGGAGGATATTCTTTGGTGGTAAAAATAGTGTAGAGAATACTAGTTAAAAAAACAAAAGCCCCGATTCCAAAAGCCACCTTGACATTATTGGGAATTCCTTGCATATCGGTACTGTCAGTAAACCCCATTTTACTAACGAACCAAGGCAAATTAGATGCCACCCAAGTTCCAATTCCAATAATAAGGGTTTGCATGACGAAACCATAACTTCTTTGCTTCTCTGGCAATTGATCAGCCACCAAAGCACGAAAAGGCTCCATACTGATGTTAATCGAGGCATCTAGAACCCAAAGGAAACCTGCAGCCATCCATAAAACAGGGGAATAAGGGACAAAGAACAAAGCCAATGAACTTAAAATAGCTCCAATTAAAAAATACGGTTTTCGGCGACCAAACTTTGGAGACCAAGTTCTATCGGATAAAAATCCGATAATTGGTTGAACCAATAAGCCAGTCAGCGGTGCTGCAATCCATAATCCAGGAATATCTTCAGGTTCAGCACCTAAAGTTTGAAATATTCGGGACATATATCCTCCCTGCAAAGCGAAGCCAAATTGAATTCCAAGGAATCCAAAACTCATGTTCCAGATTTGCCAAAAAGATAAATTAGGTTTCGATTGACTATTCATGAATAAAAAGGATTACAAATGATATATACGATAAGCCCATGGGTCAAGATTTATCTTGGTTCCTTCTTTAATTTTTTTCTTTTTTAAAGAAAATAAATCTAAATACGTTCCTGAAATTTCTCCCCCATTTAATGTAATGTTTGATTTAGTATTCGCTAAATTGAATATACAAAGGACTTTATGGTCATTTTTTATTCTAATAAAAGCCAAAATATTGGGATCATTACCATCGGAAATAAATTGAACATCGCCACCAAAAGGAGCATTCCAAACTGCTTCATTAGACTGATGAAGATGCATTAATTTGGAATAAAAAGAAACCATATTCATTTTAGACCAATCAATTGTGTCTTTTTCAAAGAAACGAAGTCTTTTATCAAGTGAAGCTTCCTGCCCATTATAAATAAGAGGCATTCCTTGCAAAGTAGCACTAAGAACAGCAAGAGCAAAGCGAGCATCCCCCATTCTTTCTTTATCTGTTCCATTCCAAGAATTTTCGTCATGATTAGAGGTGAACTGCATTCGAATAGCTCCAGGCGGATATTTTTTTTCATCTTCTATATATTTACGTATGTCTATACTCGATTTTTTGCCTTTAGCGATATCATTGTATATGTGATGACACTCCCACGCATAAGTCATATCAAAAGCGCTATGTAATTCAGGACCTTCTGCTTCTGCCAACATAAATACAGGTTTTAATTTATCCAATTGATTTCTACACTCATTCCAAAAATCCATGGGTACTGATGCAGCAACATCACATCTAAAGCCATCAATATCAGTTTCTTGAACCCAGTATTTCATTGCGTCAATCATTGCATTGCGCATTTCATTGTTGTCGTAATTTAAGTCTGCAACATCCCACCAATCAGTGCCAATAGTAGGTTGAAGATTTCCAAGTGAGTCGAGCGTGTACCAATCCTTATGACCTTCTGAGACCCAATTATTATCTGGAGAAGAATGATTAGCAACCCAATCAATGATTAGTTTGAATCCTTGCCTATGAGCTTCTTTGACTAACATTCTAAAATCATCAATTGTACCAAATTCAGGATTTACACCTTTGTAGTCGCGCACAGCATAATAACTGCCCAAGCTCCCTTTTCTATTTAATTCTCCAATCGGATGAATGGGCATTAACCAAAGAATATCAACCCCCATCTCTTTTAATCGAGGCAAATGTGTTTGAAAAGCAGCAAATGTGCCTTCGGGAGTAAATTGTCGAATATTTACTTCGTATATAGTTGCATTTTTAGTCCATTCGGGAGCTTTCATTACGGGCTGCCCTAAAACATAGAAATTTAGAATAGTTAGAAATAATGAAGCATAAAAAAAAACGCCTTTGAGGTTGAATTTATTCATAACGATTCTCTACTTAAAATTTAAAATAAATTTAAAGAATTTGTGCATCAATAACAAATTGAATAGTATAAAATTAAGTAAATAAATCCAATGTGTCAAACTTACACTATGTGTTTTTATAAAACCCTTATCAAAAAATCATTAGCGTAAGTCTAGCAATTTAATACCCTGGATTTTGGATCAAATTTGGATTTAAAATAATGTCAGAAGTTGGAAGTGGAAACAGGTTAAAATTATCGGAAACAGCCGCTCCCGCAACATCTCCACCCTTGAATGGCCATAAATATGATCCACTTGTAAATAGACCATAGCGAATAAGATCTGTTCTTCTTGTGCCTTCCCATTGCAACTCTCTGGCGCGCTCATCTAAAATGTCATTTAATGAAACAGAGGCTAAATTATAGCCATTATTTCCGTAGGCCCTTTCCCTCAACATATTTACATATTGAAGCGCAGTACCTGCATCTCCAGATCGGTGTTTAGCTTCAGCATACATCAAATAGATGTCGCCCAAACGAAACATAGGAAAATCAGTGTCTACATGTGGAGAATTTGAACTATTTGAGCCATTTAAGCCCGCCAATGTTTTGTTCTTAAATTTTGGAAGTGCATAACCATTAGAGAAGGTAGCCATAGTTGTAATGTCCTTCACTTGACCCGTGCGATAAAACAAATACCTTGAATCTAAGGTTGAATCGGAAAACTTATCTACCAGATTTGGTTTAGCACGCAAGCCTGCCCATTTACCATTTACACCATAATCTGCAGCAACCATTGAGCCACCCAAAGATGCACAGATTAAAAAGGTAGTTCCACCATAGGTTTGGGCATATAAACCATCATATACTACTGGAAAAATAATCTCAGGTGAAGTATTATTGTCAGCTAAAAACAAGCTTTGATAATTTGAACTCAATTGATACGTATTTCCATTAATTATTTTTTCGCAATACGTGGCACAATCGTTATATCGAGGCGTTCCAGAGTAGACTTCTGCATTTAAATATAATTTAGCCAAAAGCGACTGTACAGCAGCTTGAGATGCTCGTCCATAAGGTGCGGAAGAGGCAGGTAACAATTGCTCTTCAATAGCAAGCAACTCATCCTCTACATATTGAAATAATGCCGCTCTTTCTATTCGTTTCGGTTGAAAAGCACCCACTTGATCCAACTCAGTTACAAAGGGTACATTACCAAATAGATCTAAAGCATGATAATAACTCAGGGCGCGTAAAAAGCGTGCTTCATTTCTAAATTTACGTATCATCTCAACATCTGCAGTACTAAAACCCCTTTCCGCTAATTTCTCATCTCTTGCTTGCCAAATGAATTCATTACAAAGTGTAATTTGATAATAAATCCGATAGTACATTCCTTTGACCCAAACATTTTCAGCATTCCATTGAGATTTATTTAATTCTGGAATACCGGGATCATTCCAACCACAAATGGCCTCGTCGGTAGGTAGCTCTTGTAAGTTCCACAAGACGCGAACATAGCCTGAAAATCCTTCATCAATGCCCGCAATATCCGCCTGACCCGCAGGACCTTGATTACCAGTCATAGAAAGACCAGCATACAGTTTTGCTAATACCTTGATATAGTTAGCGGGATCGCTATACACTACCTCAGCATTTAATCCATATTTTGGCGATTGGTTTAGTTGTTTCTTACACGATGAAAAAGTGATTCCGGTAAGCAACAAAGAGAAAATGACTATTTTTTTCATAGCTAATTAGTTAAAAATCAAAGTTTAAATTCAAGGTGTACACCCTTGGTCTTGGATAAAAATTATTATCAACACCACCGCCAACCTCAGGATCTTGTCCAGAGTACTTCGTGAACACGAATACATTTTGAACGGAAAAACCAACATTTACCCCAACTTTATCCTTTGTGAATCCTAATTTACCAAAATTATACCCTACACTGATATTATCAATTCGCAGGAAATCTGCCCGTTCGAGATAATGATCTGATAAAAGTTGATTGGTCGTTGTTTTTTGTACTTCGTCCTCATAGAACAAGGAACTGATATTGCTTAAAAACTTTTTAGTACCATCAATGGCATTGAATGTCGCCGAATTCGAGTGGATATTATTATAAATCGTTCCGCCTATCTCGCTTCTCATAGACACACCCGCATTCCATTTCCCGTATTGAAAATTAAGCGCGGTTCCCATAAAAAACTTCGGTGCCACTTGGCCAGCATAGTATCGATCTTTGACGTTAATGATGCCATCGTTATTTCGATCAACAAATGCGTTTGTATCCTTCCATTTGTCTAATGGATCAACGATACCGTCTCCGTTCATGTCTATTGAAGCGGCTTGACCTACTTCAATGAGTGACCCATCTTTATCGTATTGCTGTTCGTACACAAAATAGGTAAAAGTAGGTTGTCCAACTTGGTGAATCAGCACTTGATTCCCAATGCCTCCTGCGATGCCTCCGACTAAAATTCCAGGTGAATTAGGATCTTCGATTTGCGACAACTTGGTTACTTCATTAAAATTTCTCGTAAAATTGACCATCCAATCTAAGCGCATATTCTTTTTTGCGATCAGTCCAGTGTTTAGGCTCACCTCTATTCCTTGGTTTTGCATACCCCCTACATTCGTCAAAATTTCATTCGTAAAGTTGGTTCCTGCTGGCACCGCTACTGTGGCCAACAAATCGGATGTTGATTTTCTATACACATCAATTGAACCTGAGAAGCGATCTTTATAAATTCCGAAATCTAATCCGATATTGATGCTACTTGTTGTTTCCCATTTTAAATTGGCATCGTATCCAGCAGGACGAAAAACTGTATAGTATTGACCACCAAAGGCGTATTGGGCATTTGTCGCACCCTCAAAGTAATTTCCAATATAAGCATAGTCTCCAATTCCATCTTGTTGCCCTGTTACTCCATAACCTGCCCTGATTTTTAGCATACTGATTTCTTTGATGTCCTTCAAGAACCCCTCGCTGAGCAACCAAGCAGCAGAAGCGGCAGGAAACCAGCCCCATCGCTGCTCTGAACTAAATCGGGAGGAACCGTCTCTTCTCATCGAGAGATTCACAACAAATTGATTTTTTAATGTATAGATACCCCTCGCATAAAAAGAAAGCAAGGCATTTTTGGTATAAAAAGGATTGGCTGCCGGTAGTCCAATAATAGAATCTTGAGCTTGATTATAACTTGGGTTGTTGGGACTTGAAGTAAACCAATCTTGATACGAATACCCAGCAGTTAAATCTAAGAGATGCTCTTTATATTTTTCACCCGTATTAAAATTGGCATAAGCCTCAATTAATTTATTCCCTTTGGTCTGGCGATATTCACTGTAACTTCCTTGGGTAAAATACCCCGCAGCAGATAAGGAATCGGTGATGGTGTAGCCTGTTCCTTCTGATTGATCTGTCCCTAAATTGACTGTAGCCTTTAGCATTGGAAGAAAAGGCATTTTGTAGGTCACTTTAGCATTTCCAATGTAGCGGTTGACCACACTTCTGTCTGCAGACTGCTTGATTAAACCCAGAGGATTGCGAGCAGACAAAACATTGGGTTTGCCATTATCTATCCATTCAAAATAGCCACGAAAAAGATCGTTATTTCCAGATTGAACAGCTTGAGTTGGATCGAAGAAAGCAGCACCTAAAGCGCCTCTATTGGCAAAAAAGGCACGCGATTGAACCATTTTCTGATTAACTTCCAATTGTAAATTTCCATCGAGAAACGTTGGATTTAGGTTTAGCCCCAATGATGTTCTGTTCATGTTGTCTCGCTTGAGCAGACCATTTTCAAGTCGATTCCCTACTGATAAACGGTAAGGCAATCCGATAATGCCTCCTGTAATAGATACGTTATTATCTGTGGTAATGGCAGTTCTAAATACCTCTTTTTGCCAATCTGTATTCGCAGATCCTAAAAGTGCTATTTGTGTTGGGCTTCCCTGTCTATTTATAAGTGATCGAAGAGAGTCGCCAGATAATACCTCAGCATATTTAGCAATGGTGGAAGTGGAAATTTTGGAATTTAAGGTCACATGAACCTCTTTTTGACTTGCATTGCCTTTCTTGGTGGTAATAAGTATAACACCATTGGCCGCACGCGCACCATAGATAGCAGTAGCAGAAGCGTCTTTCAAAATAACAAAAGAGGCAATATCATTAGGATTAACCAATGACAAAGGATTAGCTGCGCCAGCAATTCCACCATTATCGATTGGAACACCATCGATAACAATCAAGGGGTCATTACTCGCATTAATAGAAGTTCCACCCCTAAGACGTAAAGTACTTCCGGATCCTGGAGCACCATCGTTGGAAGTCACTTTCAATCCCGCCACTTTACCCATAATCAATTGTTCTGGGGTTGATAATGAGCCCTGCAGAAAGTCTTTCTCTGAGATAACGGTAGCAGCTCCTGTTAAGTCTTTTGTTCTGGTGGCTCCATAACCTATAACAACAACCTCATCTAACTCATTCGGTTCATTTGATAATATGATGGACAGATTAACATTGTTTCCTAAAGAAAGAATAATTTCTTCTTTATATGTAACAAAACCCGTGGCACGAGCGATTAAAACAAAAGCTCCTAGCGGAACAGATTTAATTTCAAATTCGCCATTTTCATTGGTCTGTGCGCCAATACCTTGTCCTTCTAAAACAAGGGTTGCCTGAAAAACTGGTTGTCCGCCAATATCCGTTATTTTTCCTTTTATACTTTGTGTTTGCCCAAAGCTAATTAAGGAAAGAAATAACAATGAAAGTGTTGTAAAAAATATTTTTCTTGTCATAGCAACATCAATTTAAAATTAAATCTACTTACAAATATAAAATATTTCTTTATGTTAAATTGACACAAAGAAAAAAAAATTACCATTTAATCTTTATACATGATTTTTTATCCCTCAAGTACGTCATAAAACGAATGGTTTGGGTTTCTTGATCAACCACGAACGGTATATTTTTCTTTCCATTTAAAATGAGGTTTTTAGGTATTCGTTTAGAATGGATACATACTTCAAATGAAAAATACATTTGTAAGCAACTTTTTCCATATTCTGGAATAAAAAGCAAGGTTGATTGTCTATTCGATTGTTTCATGGTCATGCGAAGAAGTTTATATAAGCCCTTCTCAAAAGCCTCATTGGTCAGTCCATCGTCCTCATACCACTGTCCTTGGCTAGCCCTAATATCCTTAGCATCATAATAATGAATAGTTACCGATGAATCAGCATAATCTTTGGTTGATTGAATAGTTGGAGACATGGGGATAAACGCTCCGCCTTTTACCAAAACAGGAATCCCAGATAAATCGCCTGGCATGAGGTAATGCGCTTCATGTTTATTAAATTGATTTGGCTGATAATTTTCCATTCGTTGTTTACCACTTCGTAAATCATACCATATTCCCTTTGGTGCTCTTACAACCTGAAGAGGTAGCGTATTTTCAAGGATTGGATTTGTGATTGGCTTCACCAACAAACTCGGCCCCCACATGAATTCATTTGTGATCGTATCCGCCCACGATGCCTGAGTATTTTCCATAAAAACAGGGCGCATAAGTGGCGTGCCTTTGAGATGATTTTCAAAAGCCAAAGTATAATTATAAGGAAGTAATTGATACCGCAATTCGATGGCTTCTTTGGCTAGTTGCTTTGTATTTTCATCTTTAAAAATGGCTTCACTAGCCACTTCCTGCTGCGCGTGAGGCCTGAAAATAGGTTGAAAAACACCGTATTGCAGCCATCTAACATACAATTCAGAATCATCATTTGCTCCAGCAAATCCTCCTAAATCAGAATGCATATAAGCAATTCCTTGCATGCCCATCTGCATGGTAAGTTCCATCTGAGGTTTTAATCCACCCCATGAGCGATTAACATCGCCTGTCCATGGGATCATTCCAAAACGCTGAGAACCTGAATACCCTGCTCGCATTAGAATGAAGGGTCGTTCTAATGGAAAAGTAGTTTTATATCCCTCATAAATTAATCGTGCCCAATCGTGCCCATATATATTATGTACTTGATCAGCTGGTATTCCATTGCCATGAAACAATTTGCTAGGATGAACCTCTGGCTCCCCAAGATCTCCCCAAAAGCCCTTGACCCCCATATTTGCAAGTTCAGCATAGATATTCCAAAACCACTTTTTTGCATGGGGCGCATAGATATCAATTAGGCCGGTATTTCCGAAATAAAAATCATAGGTAAAAGGGTTATTTAAGCTATCAACAGCCAGTAATTTTTTATCCTTTGCCTCCTGCCAACGATTAGATGTAGTAAGAATAAAAGGTTCTGTTATTAATACAGTATTGACGTTCTGATCTGAAAAATCATTAATCATTTTCTGCGGAGTAGGAAAGGAATCTGTATAAAAAGCAAAGTTACCCAATGTTCCCTGAATATCTTTCCCAAACCAATATAAATCAAAAACAATCGCATCTAAAGGAATGCTATCTGCTCTAAATTTAGAAACCACTTCACGTGCTTCTTGTTCCGAGTGATAACCGAAACGGCTCGCAAAATTACCAAAGGCCCATCTCGGGGGCATGGGTTGACGACCAGATAATTCAGTCCAATTTTGAATTAACTCGACCCAATTTTTATTTGCAAAAATTTGATAGACCTTTCGTTTTCCAATGGCTTCAAATTTAATTTCGTTATCATTAGAACTATCTAAGTCCAAAAAACCGACTCCAGGGGAATCAAAATGAACACCATATTTTTTAGACGAAATAAACATTGGAATACAGTAGTTCATTAGTGGAGCATTTGTTTCATATCCATAATGAGCTTGGTTGTATAATTTTAACTTTTGCCCTCTGCGATTCATCCCAAGGGCTCTCGCACCTCCGCCATAAAGAACTTCATTCTTTGAAATTTCTAGATTAACCTTAAAAAAATTCTCATTGCTTAAATTTGCCTTTTGTTTTGCAAGAAGATCTCCGTTAAAATAGAAGAAAAGTTGAAAAGGTAATGAATCAACACCAATAGAAATTGAATGCTCAACATTTCCCTTTTTTTGAAATAAATATGAATGATTTTTGTCTTTTTTGCGCTCTAGGTTAACTTTTTTAAATGGCAAAATTATTGCATGAGAAACAGTAGAAGTTAATTCGTTGTCAAATCGAAATTCAGCTTCTAAAATGTTATCGTGAAAAAAGTTAAGGAAATAAACACCTTTAGAAGTTTTAATAGATAGCCCAGTGGAATTTGAAGTAATTGATTTTAAAATTTCATCCTGAGATAATAACAAGAAAGAAGAGAATAGAAAAATCGATAAAATTACTGTCCTCATAAAAATTTAGTTTAGTCTAAAACTAATAATAAAACAAAAATAATAAGAAAACAAGAAAGTTTTATTCGACTTTCCATAATTAAAATCAGATTGGCTATGATCTAACAGAAATGGTTTAACTGTAGAGAAGCTTTCAAGAGAATTATTAGCAAATAATCCTGAACTTAAGATAAGTATTATTAGTTTAGCAATCGCAAAATAATCATTGGAAAAGCTATCAATTTTAATAGTAGGTGCTGGTCTAGCTGGGACATCTTTGGCCCAACGGCTTCTTGAAAAACAGCAGCAAGTTACCCTTATCGATTCGGGTCAAAATAATTCAACATCAATTGCAGCTGGAATAATCAATCCAATGGTTTTTCGTCGTATGAATAAATCATGGCGTGTTGACAATTTCTTAAAAGAGGCAATAGCATATTATAAAAATCTTGAAGATGATTTAAACATCAAATTAATAAGACCTTTGTTTTTAAGACGTTTATTTTCCTCTCTTCAAGAAAAGGAGTTTTGGGAAAAAAGACAATTTGAAAAAGAATATTCAGCATATTTAGAAATTCTTACTACTGAAGATTTAAATTATTCATTAACCAAAAATGATTTTGGAAGTGGCCGTGTTAAGCAGGCCTTTTGGATTGAAGCACAAACTTACTATACTTCCCAAATTAACTATTTTGAATCCTTGGGACTTTTGCTTAAGGAAAATTTTAGTGAAAAGGACTTTAATGCTGAAGGTGGTATTTATAAAGACATTTCATATGATAAAATTATTTTTTGCTGTGGCTCAAATAATGCAGAAATCCCTTATTTCTTTGATATTCCAATAGAAAAAACAAAGGGTCAAACCCTTACAATTAGGTGTAAAGACTTACCAGAAAATGAATCTTTAAATCGGAAGACTTTTGTTTTGCCTTTGGAGAATAATACCTTTAAAATAGGTGCAACTTACGAATGGGAAGACGGCTCATTAAATACCACAAAGGAAGCAAGAGAATTGTTGCTTGAGAATTTTTCAGTGATTTCTGATTTACCAATAAAAGTAATAGATCAAGTCGCAGGAATTCGTCCAACAGTATTAGATAGAAGACCTGTTTTAGGGCAACATAAAATCCACAAAAAATTATTTATCTTTAATGGTTTAGGAGCAAAGGGATATCTTATGGCTCCAACATTAGCAAAAGAGATGGCAGAGTATTTACTTGGCGAGGGAACAATTTCTAAGGAAGTGGGAATAAATCGGTTTTATTAGTATCCCTTTTCAACAACTTTATCTAAGAATGAAAACGTTGAATTCTCTTTAAAATAGTGTATTTTTGCAGACTGAACATGAAACACATCCGTAATTTTTGTATTATCGCACACATCGACCATGGTAAAAGCACTTTGGCAGATCGATTATTGCAAGTAACAAATACAATTGCAGATCGCGATATGCAAGCTCAAGCATTGGATAACATGGACTTAGAGCGTGAGCGAGGCATCACGATAAAAAGTCATGCTATTCAGATGGATTACAAGCACGAGGGTCAAGATTATATTTTAAACTTAATCGATACCCCTGGTCATGTAGATTTTTCCTATGAAGTTTCTAGATCAATTGCAGCATGCGAGGGTGCGTTATTAATCGTAGATGCATCTCAAGGAATTGAGGCACAGACGATTTCCAATTTATATCTTGCATTGGAGCACGATTTAGAAATAATTCCGATACTAAACAAAATGGATTTACCCGGCGCAATGCCAGAGGAAGTCTCGGATCAAATAATTGAATTAATCGGTTGCAAAATCGAAGATATTATCCAAGCTTCTGGTAAAACAGGCTTGGGAGTTGACCAAATTTTAGATGCTGTTATCAATCGAATTCCTGCTCCAAAAGGAGACGAAAATGAGCCCTTACAAGCAATGATTTTCGATTCTGTTTTTAATCCATTTAGAGGGATTATTGCTTATTATAGAATCCGAAATGGTGTTTTGAAAAAAGGTCAAAAAATACGCTTTTTAAATACAGGAAGAGATTACCACGCGGATGAAATTGGCATTTTAAAAATGGATTTATTACCAAAAAAGGAAGTTCGTGCGGGAGATGTAGGCTATATTATTTCAGGGATCAAGCAAGCCAATGAAGTAAAAGTTGGCGACACAATTACCTTGGCAGAAAATCCATGTCTTACTGCAATTAAGGGTTTTGAAGATGTGAAACCAATGGTTTTTGCAGGAATTTATCCTGTTGATACAGAAGATTATGAAGAATTGCGTTATTCCATGGAGAAATTGCAATTAAATGACTCTTCCCTGGTATTTGAGCCAGAATCTTCAGCTGCTTTAGGCTTCGGATTTCGCTGTGGCTTTTTAGGAATGTTGCACATGGAAATTATCCAAGAACGCTTGGAAAGAGAGTTCAATATGACAGTTATTACAACTGTTCCAAATGTTTCGTATAAATCTTATATGCGAAAAGATCCAGATAAAGCAATAATTGTAAATAACCCTTCTGAATTACCAGACCCTTCTGGAATGCAAAGAATCGAAGAGCCATATATCAAAGCACAGGTTATCACAAAAACAGAATATGTCGGTTCTATTATGACCTTGTGTATTGAAAAACGAGGTGAATTAACCAATCAAATTTATTTAACCCAAGACCGCGTTGAGATTTCATTTGAAATGCCCTTGGCGGAAATTGTTTTTGATTTTTACGATCGCTTAAAATCTGTTTCTCGTGGCTATGCATCCTTTGATTATCATCCAATTGGCTACCGGGAATCAGATTTAATTAAAATGGATCTTTTGCTGAATGCCGAACAAGTAGACGCACTCTCCGCGCTTGTTCACAGAAGCAATGCCTTTAATCTTGGAAAACGAATCTGTTTAAAATTAAAAGAATTAATTCCACGCCAGCAATTTGAAATTCCAATTCAAGCTGCGATAGGAGCAAAAATTATTGCTCGTGAAACTATTAAAGCTTTACGCAAAGACGTTACTGCAAAATGTTATGGCGGCGATATTTCTAGAAAACGAAAATTATTAGAAAAACAAAAAGAAGGTAAAAAACGTATGCGACAAGTTGGTCGTGTTGAAGTGCCACAAGAAGCTTTCTTAGCAGTTTTAAAGTTAAATGATTAAACTATTTTTATGCAAACCTTAAATTCTATTTTAAATCACAGTCATTCGGGACTTCGTTGGCTAGTTCTACTATTTTTACTCCTCGCAGTAGTAAATGCTTTTACTGCTAAATCATTTGAGAAGAAGCATAAAATGATAAATTTATTCGCTTTGATTACTGTTCACCTTCAATTGTTAATTGGCTTATTCCAATATTTTCTTTCTGATAAAGTTCAATTTATTGATGCTTGGATGAAAAATCCCTTACTTCGATTTTATGGAATGGAGCATTTAGTAGGAATGTTATTGGCAATTACCCTTATTACAATTGGTTATAGCAAAGCAAAACGCAGGGAAAATTATACTGATAAATTTAAAGCTATTCGCATATTTTATACACTTGGATTGATAATTATTATATTATTCATTCCTTGGCCATTTAGATCAATTCTTGGTGGGGGATGGTTCTAAAACTAGTTGCTTTTTTATTATTCAGTATTTTGTTTGCTTGTTCAAGTGAGCCAGATAAAAAAAATACAATTCCACAAGAAACACCTGCTCAAAAATCCGCAAATTTATTTATCTTATACTGTGCTTCATGCCATGGAGAAGACGGAAAATTAGGTTCTTCTGGAGCAAAAGATCTCTCAAAATCGACACTTAGTATCTCCGAAATCAATGAAATTTTAGCGAATGGAAAAAATGCAATGCCTCCAATGAATGAACTTTTGGGGACAAAGGAAAATCAGGGATTGGTTGTTAATCATGTTCTATCTTTAAGGAAATAATGAGTGAAGGACATCTTACTTCCGATGCTAAAGAAGAACATTGCCTATTAGTTGGCGTAATTCATACAGACATTACCGAAGAAATTGCCATAGAACACATTGATGAATTGGAGTTTCTTGCTGAGACGGCGGGTGCCATAACAAAGCATCGAATTCTTCAAAAACTTCCGTATCCTAACCCCAAAACCTATGTTGGAACAGGAAAATTAGAGGAAATAAAACAATTCATTAAAGCAGCAGATATAGACTTAGTAATTTTTGACGATGAACTTTCGCCATCCCAATTACGCAATATTGAACGAGAATTAGAATGCAAGGTCTTAGATCGTACAATTTTAATTCTAGATATTTTTGCAAGCCGCGCCAAAACATTTCATGCCAAAACTCAAGTTGAATTAGCTCAATTGCAGTACATGCTTCCCCGTTTAACAAGAATGTGGACTCACCTTGAGCGACAAAAAGGGGGAATTGGAATGCGTGGACCTGGTGAATCTCAAATTGAAACGGATAGAAGGATTATTCAAATGCGAATTTCCCTAATGAAAGAACGTTTGAAAGACATTGACAAGCAAATGGGAATTCAACGAGGAAATCGTGGGCAATTGGTCCGAGTGGCTTTAGTTGGCTATACAAATGTTGGAAAAAGCACTGTGATGAACTTGCTTTCAAAGGCGGATGTATTTGCAGAAAACAAACTATTTGCTACGCTGGACACTACCGTTAGAAAGGTCGTAATTGAAAACATGCCCTTGCTCTTGACGGATACAGTTGGTTTCATTCGAAAATTACCGAAGCAATTAATGGAATCCTTTAAATCTACTTTAGATGAGGTCCGGGAAGCTGATTTATTGATTCATGTACTTGATATTTCTCACCCTAATTTTGAAGAGCATTTTAATGTGGTAAATGAAACATTAAATGAAATTGATAAAACTGAAAAACCTACAATTATTTTGTTTAATAAAATTGATGCTTATCAAGCCCCAAAAAATGACAATCTTGTTGAAGATTTAGTAGAAATCACAACTTTAGAAAGCCTAAAAAAATCTTGGATGGCAAAAATGAATAAAACAAAATGCGTATTTATTTCAGCTCAAGAAAAAGAAAATGTGGAAGAATTAAAGTCTGTCTTGTACGAAGAGGTAAAGGCAATATTTCGTATTCGCTATCCCTATAATGACTTTTTGTTTTAGTTAAACGTCTTAATCTTGGTCCTTTAAAAAAGGAAGATTTCCGCGAATTATATTTAAATCCTCAATAGAAAGAATAACACTTTGTATTTCTTTAGATTCTGATTTTAATTCCATAGTGTTGCCATTTGGATCACAAATAGATGAACCTCCAGAATAAAATAAATCTTTTCCATCAAGTCCAATTCTATTTGCTCCAATTACATACGCTTGATTTTCGATTGCTCTAGCTTTTAAAAGTGTAGTCCAATGAGCAATTCTTTTCTCAGGCCAGTTTGCAACATAAAGAAGCAGGTCATATGCAGGTTTTTCGTAAATTATATGATTACGACTTAGCTCAGGGAAACGCAAATCGTAGCAAATTTGAAGATTAATATTCCAACCTAAATAAGAAACGATTGTTTGTTTTTTTCCAGGAGTATAATGATTATGCTCTCCTGAAAGTGTGAACAACTTTCTTTTATTGTAATGGGATACATCTCCATTTGGGAACACAAAAACTCCACGATTGTAATCTTTTCCATTCTCTGAAATCATTAGAGATGTATAAATCGCAGTATTTCTTTTATTGGCCCAAAACTTTAAAAAATTGACGCCTTCAGATTTTTCCCATTCTTCGGATAACTGTTTTGAGTTCATGCTAAATCCTGTATGAAAAAGTTCTGGTAAAAGAACAAGATCTGAATCGATCATTTTTTCAAAAAACGTATTGTACAAACTATAATTTGCAGACTTATCTTCCCAAATTTGATCAACCTGAAATATAGTAACTCTTAAATTTTGCATAAGCGCTCTGTTGCTGAAATAAGTGTTTGTTCATCTTTTGCAAAACAAAAACGAATTAATTTTTGATCGTCTTGATTTCCGTTAAATACAGACAAAGGAATCGCTGCTACGCCAAATTCTATTATCAAACGCTTACTAAAATCAAGGTCGCTTTCACTTGATATAGATTTATATGAAGCTATTTGAAAATAGGTTCCGTCGCAGGGAAATAATTCAAAACGACTACTTTTCATATTTTCTCTGAAAAAGTCTCGCTTTATTTTATAGAAGTCGCCTAAGGATTCTACTTTTGTTACTTTCAAATAATCACTTATGCAGGCTTGGGCCAAACTATTTACAGAAAAAACTAAAAACTGATGTACTTTTTTTATTTCTATCATTAATTTTTCTGGGGCAATTATATATCCGATTTTCCAGCCTGTAATATGGAATGTTTTTCCAAATGAAGAAACAACTACAGATCGATCTCTTAAAATCTCTGAAGAATTAACAGAAAAATGAGCTTTTTCAAAGGTTATAAATTCATATACCTCATCCGATAAAACAGTTAAATTCGGGTGTTTTAAGATTAGTTTTTCTAGTAAATGAATGTCATTTTCTGACCAAACTGATCCACTTGGATTATGTGGATTATTTGTTATAATTAAGCGTGTTTTATCATTTGTTTGCTTAAATATATTTTCCCAATCTGGCAGAAAAGAGGCATTTAAAGGAATTCTTATTGGCTTAGCTCCTGCAAGAATAATCGGTGCCTCATAGCAATCATAACTTGGATCTAAAATAATAACTTCATCATCTTTGTGAACTAAAGCTTGAATTGTTGTGAAAATAGCTTGAGTTGCTCCTGCAGTAACCAAAATATTTTCTGTTGGATTTAAATCCCTTTTATAACATTTATGAACTAAGCTTGAAATCCCTTCTAATAAACTTGGAAGGCCAGCCATCGGAAAATATTGATGAATATTCGCCTCTGCATTTTGCTTTATTAATTCGATTAAGATTTCATCCGTAGGAAAGTTTGGGAATCCTTGAGAAAGATTTATTGCATTATAATCTCCTGCCATTTTTGACATTGTGGAAAAGATAGTAGTGCCAACATGTGGTAATTTTGAAGAAAAAATCATGCTCTCAGTTTGTAAAGTTAAATAAAAATTTATTTTTAGTTGGTGACATTACAGATGCAAAAAAATATCTTGATTCTAGGGTTTTTCACTATTTTTATGGTTCTTTCTCTACTAGAAAGATTAATAATACTCATACACTTTTAAAAAAAGCACCATTTAAAGCAGATGAATACACCTAATATAAATAAGAAATCTATTACACTTTGTGGCATACTTTTTCTATGTTTTAGCTCACTAGGACAACTTGAAAAAACTAGTAAAATAAATCAACTGAAGAGCCAGCAATTAATAGAAGAGGGAGAGGGGTTACTAGAAACTGGGAGGATCAATGAAGCATATATGGTATTCAAAGCTGCTGTAGAAAAAGCCCCAAAAGAGTGGGAAGCTTATTTTTGGGTAGCTATGGCTGAATTTGAATTTAATAATTTTTATGCAGCTGACGAAAGCGCCCAAAAGGCTGAGTTGTTAATCAGTGATAAAAAATCTGCGGACTTGGCTTTATTACAAGGGCAAATAAAACATCGTATAGGAGCACTCGACGAAGCAATAAATTACTATTTAAAAGCAAAGGAGGAATTTGGAGAAAAAAATGCAACTTATTATGGGATTCCAATATATCTAGCACAATGTAAATTTGCTTTAGATCAAAAAAAAAAAGGAATATTGAACAAATGTATACCATTTTCATCCAATGTAAATTCAACTTTTGATGAATATGGAGCGATTTTATCTAGTGACGGCTTACATCTATTTTTTACAGCACGAACTCCTGAATCAAAAGGAAATAATGAAAACGTTGGAGATCAACAATTTTTTGAGGATATCGTTCATTACGAATGGGAAACTGAGAAAAATGATTGGATTTTGTCATCTCGAGCAATAGACGAAATAAACACCGAAGGATTTGATGCACTTAACTATATTTCACGAGACGGAAAATATGGTTTAGGGACTGTAAATACATCTGCATCAAAAGAAAAAACGACTAAAAGTTCTGATATTTTTGAAGTTTTTTCAGATGAAACATTTCTCTTTGAGAAAATCGATTTAATTAAAACCAAAACTATTAACACATCCTATTTTGATGGATCTGCAACAATTACGGATACTGTTTTTAATGATAATGGAGATTTTTTACAGACATTATATTTTGTAAGTGATCGAAATGGAGAAAAATCAATGACTGATATCTACTCTGTTAATAAAAAAAATGGAGTGTGGATGGATATCGAAAATTTACCAAAAACGATTAATACTGATGGTCGTGAAACTACACCATTCATTGTACCAAATGGAAGATTTTTATTTTTTAGTTCGGATGCTCTTCCTGGAATGGGAGGATATGATGTTTATTATAGTGAAAATGTAAATGGCGTTTGGGGAAATCCTGTAAATCTTGGGGCAACTTTCAATTCAGTAAATGATGATACTCATTTTCAAATATACCCTCAACTAAAAAAAGCAGTAATTGCACGAATGAATGAAACTGAAGGTTTATTTAATTACGATATTTTCCAAATCGACCTAAACGATTTAGATTTCCCATTTTTAAAAGATTGACCTCAATAAATTGATTGTTAAAAAAGAAACTTTCGTAATTTGGCAGTCTCTTTATGACACGCTATTTTTTTGAAATATCTTACAACGGCAAAAACTACCATGGATGGCAACGCCAAGCTAATTCCGTGAGCGTTCAAGAAACAATAGAAAGCTGCTTCTCAAAACTTTATTCTAATAAAGAAATTGGTATTATAGGTTGCGGAAGAACAGATGCTGGCGTGCACGCAAAGCAGTATTTTTTTCATGTCGATTTAGAAAACAATGAAGACCCCATAGTATTTGTTTTCAAACTCAATAGAATGCTTCCAGAAAGTATTTTTATTAAAGAAATGAAGTCCGTCGAAAGTGACTTACATGCAAGATTTGCCGCAAAAAAGAGGACGTACCGCTATTATATACATCCTCAAAAAGATCCTTTTAAAGAAGAGTTAAGCTGGTATTTTCCACAAAAAATTGATGTTGATCAGATGAACAAAGCAGCAAATTTCTTGCTCGGAGAAAAAGATTTTTGTTCGTTTGCGAAAGTTCATACGGATGTAAAAACCACAATCTGCTCTGTTTATTCTGCAAAATGGCACACTGATACAAATGGGCTTTATTTTGAAATTAGTGCTAATCGATTTTTAAGGAACATGGTGCGCGCAATAGTTGGAACGCTTTTAGAAGTAGGCGCTGGAAAAATTCCTCCAGAAGAAATTCAAACTATTCTTTCTGCAAAAAACAGACAAGAGGCAGCGGTTTCTGTTCCAGCACATGGCTTATTTTTATGGGAGATTTTATACTAAAATGAAGAAATTAATACCCGTATTATTTTTTAGTTACTACAGCTATGCAATTATTAGGTACCATTTCGGTAAAGAATTAATTGGATTTACAGAAACTTTTTTTGTTTTAAACAAAGCTCTTGCGTGGACAGCCGGAACTTTATTTTTACTAACACTGGTTCCTCAATATCAGCTAGATAAATTTAACCTCAAAAGGCGGCAACTTGGCACTACAGGATATTGTTTTGCTCTTATACATATTTTGTTGATTTTAGTGATTTTAAATCCTGATTTATACCCAAAATTTTACAGTAATTCAGAATTAAATAATGACGGATACACAACAATTTTTCTAGGTCTTAGCTCGCTGCTTTTATTTAGCTTACCACTTTACGCTTCCCTCCAAAAAAGAGAACCCCTGCAGCATTTATATCGCTTTGGTCGCTTTGGAATCTATTTAAATATCCTTCATGTAACTTCAATTGGAGCAAATGGATGGTTTATTCCAACTAATTGGCCTTATTTTATGCCTCCTATCACCTTAATTTTTGTTGCGCAAGCAGCACTTATTATCTTGATTAATAAATTTGTTCTAAAGAAAAATAAATAGTGACTTATTCAGAAAAGTTAGATTTGATTTAAAAAGGCTAAATGAACTCTGCGCTCTGAGTAGGAATATCCCTATTGACTTTTTTAAATAATCCTTGAAGTACTTTTCCTGGACCAACTTCTATTACCTCTGAGCAGCCATCTTTAAGCATATTTTCCATTATTTGAGTCCATTTTACTGGCGCTGTTAATTGCAAAATAAGATTTTTCTTGATTTCTTCAGGAGAAGAAACAGCTTGGGCAGAGACATTTTGATACACTGGGCAAATGGGATTTGAAAAATTGCTTCCTTCAATTGCAGCAGCAAGTTCCTCTCTAGCTGGCTCCATCAATGGTGAATGAAAAGCTCCACCAACTTGCAAAATTAGCGCTCTTTTTGCTCCAGCTTCTGTAAGCTTGAGGCAGGCCTCTTCCACAGCTGGAATTGCGCCAGAAATAACCAATTGACCGGGGCAATTATAATTTGCCGGAACTACTATTCCACTAATTTCAGAACAGATTTTTTCTACAAGCTCATCTTCTAAACCTAAAATTGCTGCCATTGTTGAAGCTTGAATTTCACATGCTTTTTGCATGGCAATTGCACGTTTATATACCAATTTTAATCCGTCTTCAAATGAAAGGGTTTTATTTGCTACAAGCGCCGAAAACTCACCGAGAGAATGCCCTGCTACCATATCGGGATGAAATGATTTTCCAATACAAGCAGTTAAAATTGTTGAATGCAAAAAAATTGCGGGTTGCGTAACATTTGTTTGTTTAAGTTCATCATCAGTTCCTTCAAACATTATCTTTTGAATATCAAAACCTAAAATAGTATTTGCTTGGTGAAATAATTCTTTTGCTAAGGGAGAATTTTCGTAAAGCTCTTTACCCATTCCACTAAATTGTGCTCCTTGACCAGGAAAAACATATGCTTTCATTCGTATTTTTTTAAAGTCTAGCAAAGATAAAAATCATTTGTTCAAATTAGAAATTTTATTGGCCTTACAATTGTCCCTCGGAATGGTACTTTCCGTTTTTATAAACTAAAACTCTCTGTAAAATCCCATCTTTATCATACCTATAAACTTTTCCATCCAAAAGTTGTCCATTTTTAAAAATCCCATCCATCCATATTTCGTCATTTTCATTATAAACCTTGTTATAACCGAAAAAATTAAATTTAACTCCCTTTGTTTTTGGATTTTTTAAGTTAGGCGGATTTTCTGTATTATTTCCTGCATTTACAATTTTCTTTTCAGGTAGTTTTTTTTCTAATAATTTGGATTCTATTATATTTCCATCTTCGGAAAATAAAATACTTGTTTTCAAAGATCCATCTTCAAAATAGCGGGTTAATTTTCCGTTCAAGTGTGCGTTTTTCATGGTGTATTCCAACTCTAGGTTGCCATTTTTGTAAAAATACTGAATCACTCCTGACTCTTCACCTAAGTTATTGTAACTCCCGATATATTCTATATTTCCATTAGAATGATAGCGAATATATTCTCCTTTTAATTTTGATTTTGAAAATGATCCTTTTTCTCTGATTTTCCCATTTTTATAATAGCGAATAAATTCGCCATCTGGCCTATTATTAGAATATGATCCTTTTAATTTTGGCGCTTTACCATCTTCAAAATACTTGACCCACTGCCCTTCTTTTCTTCCATTTACAAAAACCCCTTCTTCAATTTTTAAATCTTTAGAATTAAAAATAACCCATTTTCCTGTACGTTTACCTTGCTTATCTTTTAGATTTTGTCCGTTTATTGTAAAACAAATTAAGCTTAAAGAAAATAAAAGAAAAACAAGAGGTTTAATCATACTTTTAAGAATTATAAGTAAAGATATAAAAGTCATATCAAAAGGTGTGAATAACTCATAAAAAAAGGAGTGTAAATAAAATTAATTGTCCTTAAATTTGACCTAAGAAAAAATTAAATGGTTTCAATAGACCCAAAAGATCTTCCTGTTCAAAAATTACATCAGTACTTACTAGGTGCTATTGGACCTAGACCAATTGCTTTTGCTTCTACTGTTGATGCGGAGGGGAAACCAAATTTAGCGCCATTTAGTTTCTTTAATGTCTTTAGTGCAAACCCGCCAATATTAATTTTTTCACCCGCTCGTTCTGGAAGAACAAATACTACAAAAGATACTTATAACAATGTAAAAGTTGTTCCTGAAGTTGTTATCAATGTTGTTAATTATGACATTGTACATCAAATGAGTTTGGCGAGTTCGCCTTATGCTCCTGGAGTAAATGAATTTGAAAAAGCTGGATTTACTGCACTAAAATCAGTTAATGTGAAGCCCTTTCGAGTTGCAGAATCACCTGTACAATTTGAATGTAAGGTGAATGAAGTAATAGAATTAGGAACTGAAGGTGGCGCAGGGAATTTGATTATTTGTGAAGTTGTAAAAATTCATATTCACGATGAGGTTTTAGATTCTAATGGAATGATTGACCAACAAAAAATTGATCTTGTAGCTCGAATGGGAGGAGATTGGTATAGTCGTGCTAATGCTGAATCTATGTTTGAAATAACCAAGCCTATATCGACTTGTGGAATTGGATTTGATGCCTTACCTGTAGATATAAAATCGTCAAAAATTTTAAGCGGGAATAATTTGGGGCATTTGGCGGGAATTGAAAAAATTCCTGATGAAACATATGTAAATGAATATAAATTACTTGAATTAAGTGATTTATTTGTATCTTTAGAAGACAATGCCCTTGCTTTAGAGGAAGAATTGCACAAACGAGCAAAAAGCTTACTGGATGAAAACAAATTGGAAGAGGCATGGCTCACCTTGCTTTCCTTTAATAATTAATAATAACAATAAAACAAAAAAACAATGTTTAAACTAACCGGAACAGTAAAACTAATCAGCGAAACACAACAAATTTCTGAAAAATTTTCTAAAAGAGAATTTGTAATTTCAGAAACCAGCTCTATGTATCCTCAAGATATATTATTTCAAGCAACACAAGATAAATGCTCGCTTCTAGACAGCGTTAAAGTGCAGGATCAAATTGAAGTTTCATTTAATTTGCGAGGTAGAGAATGGACAAGTCCAACGGGAGAAGTAAAATACTTTAACTCATTGGAAGCGTGGAGAATTGAAAAAGCTGGGCAAGGATCTGCTATTCCTTCAGACGGACCATCCCCAATGTCACTTGGATCTGAACCTGTAGCATCTATGAGTGCAACAAATAATGCTACTTCTGAAAGTACAGAGGAATCAGACGATTTGCCGTTCTAATTTCGGTCAATACATTATTATTGCAAGGCTACAGCCAAGAAGAATACTGATTAATTTTATAAAATTAAACTTGTGATTCTCGCTTGTTTCAAAAATAATGGTTGTTGAAATATGTAAAAACATTCCTACAACTACAGCCAAAATAATTGGAACATCAAGCCCAATTTGTGAAGGACTTATATAAAATCCGAATAAAACTCCGATTGGTGTCATGGCTGCGAAAGCCAAAAGAACAAGCCAAGAATAAACATTAGATAATTTCGTGCTGATTAGCAAGGTCATTAAAGCAATAGACACCGGTATTTGGTGGAAGATAATTCCCCAAAAGAGCGAGCCATTTGCATGCTGGTGCTCAGAAATAATACCTGCATATTGATTTCCAAGAGGTATTCCTTCTATAATAGAATGAACAGACAAAGCAAGGAATAAGATAAAAGGAAATGCTTGTCCTTTATGAACATGCACGTGCCCATGTTCGATGCCTCCAGAAAAATACTCCAAGACCAATTGAACTAAAAAGCCAAGTAAAATCCAAATCCCGATTTTTTCTGCACCTTCATGATACAAATCAGGCAGCAAATGCTGGAAAATAATTGCTAAAAGAAATCCTCCGCTGAAGGAAAGTGCCAATTTTATAACGTGACTTTTATTCGTTGCATTAAAATAACTCACAATCAAACCACCTGCTATTACAGATAGAAATAATCCAAGAAAAACGAGTGTTATGTTCATGATTTTAATTCTGCAATAATAATCAAACGATCTGAATTAGCAGCTGAAAAAGGTGCTAAATCAAAAGACCCGAAAGTTTCTAGAATCCTAAAATTCGTAGATAACAAATCTTGAAAGTCTTGTAAATTCAATGCTTGAACGCGTTCTGTGAAATGAAAGTTTTGACCTTTATCTGAAAAATGTATTTCTTTAAAGATATGCTTACCATCAAATCGTCTTTCTAACTTAAACGTAATTCCATCAATTGTTTTTTCTTCAGAATGCACCAAATTCCGGATCACTTTTTCTGCATTCATGAAATCAATTATAAATTTTCCATTTGAATTTAACATTTCTGAAACCGAAGAACACACTTTCTGATTTTCCTCAGGGGAATCAAAATAACCGAAACTCGTAAAAAGGTTGAGTACCGCAGCAAATTTTAGCTTTGGAATGACCTTTCTCATATCATGCGTGTCAAAACGAAGTGTTGCAGTTGTTTCTTTTTTAGCTTCTAAAATGCTGTTTTCGGATAAATCAACACCTAAAACATCGTATGAAAAACTGTTTAAGATTTTTGAATGCCGACCTTTTCCACATGCTAAATCAAGAAGTTTAGAATTTTTTGGAATGTTTAAAAAAGAAATTAAATTTGAAATAAAGCGATTTGCTTCTTCTTCATCTCGATCTTGATACAAAATGTGGTAATATTCTGTGTTAAACCATTCAGCAAACCATTCTTTCTGCATGCCACAAAATTACAATAGTTTTCAAGAAAAGATTATATTCGTTCTCAAATGAAAAGAATAGGCATAACAGGTGGAATCGGCGCTGGAAAAAGTCTTGTTGCAGAAATTATTAAAGCAATGGGTTATCCGGTTTACAATTCTGATGAACGCGCCAAAGAATTAACGGACAGCAACCCAAAAATTAAAGCCGGGCTGATTCATTTATTTGGGGAAGAAATTTATCAAAATGATAAACTAAATAAATTCGCTTTAGCTCAAGCTATTTTTTCAGATGATTCCCTGCGTGAAAAAGGGAATGCTTTAATTCATCCAATCGTTCGTGAAGATTTTAATCTCTGGGCCTTGGCGCAAAATAACTCCCTTGTTTTTAATGAATCGGCTATTCTATTTGAAACAGGATCTTTTAAAAATTTTGACGCAATTATCTTAGTATATGCTCCTGCAGAATTACGAATAAAAAGAATCATGAAAAGAGATAATTGTTCTGAAAATGAAGTGCTAAAAAGAATGAATTCACAATTTTCAGATGAAGAGAAATACCAGCTTACTGAATTTCGAGTTCTAAATGATGAACAAACACCACTTTTAAAGCAAGTTGAACAAATAATCTTAAGCTTTTCTTTATCCTAAAAATGGATAGCGATAATCAGTTGGAGGAACGAAAGTTTCTTTGATCGTTCGGGCAGAAACCCAGCGCAATAAATTCATCTTTGCACCCGCTTTGTCATTTGTGCCGGATCCTCTTGCTCCACCAAAAGGCTGCTGTCCAACAACTGCTCCTGTTGGCTTATCATTAATGTATAAGTTTCCTGCAGCATTTTCCAATTTCTTTGTCGCTAATGCAATTGCATAACGATCTTGAGATACAATCGAACCTGTCAATGCATATTCAGAAGTTTCATCGATAAGCGACAGTGTTTCCTCAAATTTTTCTGCGTCGTAGACATAAATTGTAAGAACCGGTCCAAAAATCTCTTCACACATGGTTCTGAATTTTGGATTTGTTGTTACAACAGTTGTTGCAGAAACAAAATACCCTATGGATTTATCGTAAGTTCCACCAGTTATGATTTCAGCATCAGCTTGCTCCTTACAATAATCAATGTATCCTGCAATTTTGTCAAATGACCTTTCATCAATAACTGCATTCATAAAATTTCCAGTATCCGCAGGAGTTCCCATTTTAAAGGAATTTACTTGCTGAACATAAATTGCTTTTACCTCAGGCCATAAATTACTAGGAATATACGCTCTTGAAGCAGCCGAACATTTTTGGCCTTGGTATTCAAAAGCTCCTCTTGACATTGCTGTTGCAAGTTCTGCAGGATTTGCAGATTTATGTCCAATGATAAAGTCTTTACCGCCAGTTTCACCGACAATTCGAGGATACGATTTATACTTTTCTAAATTCGATCCGATTTCTTTCCATAAATGACGGAATACACCTGTTGATCCTGTAAAATGAAGGCCTGCAAAAGCTTTATGTTTAAATATTACATCTCCTGCAACTGGACCATCAACAGTTATCATGTTCACAACTCCGTCAGGAAGACCTGCAGCCTTAAAAAGTTCCATAATTACTTGTGCAGAATAAATTTGGGAATCTGCGGGTTTCCAAACAACCACATTTCCCATCATTGCAGGAGCAGCACATAAATTTGCTGCAATTGCTGTAAAGTTAAAAGGCGTTATTGCAAATACAAACCCTTCTAAAGGACGGTATTCTAATCGATTCCATATTCCAGGAGATGACTCAGGTTGTTCCTTGTAAATTTGAGTCATATACTGCACATTGAAACGCAAAAAATCTATTAGCTCACAAGATGCATCTATTTCTGCTTGAAAAACGTTTTTAGATTGCCCCAGCATAGTTGCAGCATTCATTTTATAACGAAAAGGGCCTGCCAAAAGATCAGCAGCTTTTAAAAAGATTGCCGCACGTTGTTCCCAAGGCATATTTGACCATTTTGTTCGTGCCTCCAATGCAGCATTAATAGCATCTTCAACATGTTTTGCCTCTCCAAGATTAAAATATCCCAAGACTTTTTTGTGGTCTTGAGGACTTGTCAATGCTTTTTTTGCTTGAGTTCGAACTTCCTTTGAGCCAATATACATTGGAACATCGATTGGTTCTTGTGTGTACATTTCTTGGTACTTTTCAATTAAAGCTATTTTTTCTGGTGAACCGGGGGCATAAGACTTAACAGGTTCATTTATAGCAACTGGAACATTGTAAAATGCATTTGACATAACAGATTGTTTTGTTGCAAAAGTAACGATTGTTAACTATCCTTGCAATGAATTCAATTGGTTTCAATGTTAATAAAGAGATCTTCCCTTGGAAAAAAAGTAGTTTTGGCCTTATCCTGCTTTGTTATTTTGTGTAATCCACTTTCTTTTGGGCAAAATAAATATGATTCCCCGGCATTTAAAAACGAAAAAAATCACTTGAGGAAAGCTAAAATGGCTTTAGAATTAAGCCAGGAGTATGTCCGATACAATATAGACTCATTAAAAATCCTTGCGGAAGAATTGAAAAAATCCAGTAATAAAAACGCATTCACAAGGGCAATTAGTTGTCGTATTCTAGGAATTTATGAAGTCAGAAAAGGCGATTTTAGCAATGGTATTCTTTTACTTAAAGCGGCTAAAAATTATTCTCTTTCCATGCAAGATTTAGAGCTTTTAACAAGCGACATGAATGAATTAGGGAATGCCTATTTCCTAAAAGGGGATTTTAAAACAGCAGAATTCTATTATAAAACTTCATTAGATATTGGCGAGGATTCTCCAAACGAAACAGATGCGTTTTTAGCTTTAGTCAACTTAGCAAGAATTCACATACTTCAAAAGAAATTGATTGCAGCTAAGGAAGAATTAGAACTGTATATTTTTTTAGCAACAAAAAATGAAAAATGGGAGGCTGTAGCAAATGCTTATGCTGTATTTGCAGATTTAGCCTTAGCACAAGATAATTATGAATTAGCAAAATTATATTGTGAAAAAAGTTTTTCCGCTTCAAATAAAACAATAAAAAGCTATTTTTATTTAAATGCGCTTACCAATAAAGCATTAATCTATTTTTTGAGTAATGAGAAAAAGCAAGCATTAGAATTATTTCAAAAAATTCTGAGAGACCGAAAGGCAGAAAATATCCCCTATAAAATTTTTGATGCGTATTTTAATCTTGCTGGTTATTTTGTGGAGTCTGACAAAAACCTATCCGAAAAATACAGCGACTCCTGTCTTCAACTTGCCAAAAAGCAAGGTCTTCTCGGATTAGAGTTAGAGACCATAGAATTTAAAATTGATGAATTGAAACTTATGGAGTTCAAAGAGGCTAAGGCTAAACTAGAACTTAAAATTAGAGAACTTGAAAACAACAATAAAAAGGAAAGAGACAAACTGAGTGGCGAATTAATTTCTGGGAATTTCATTGAAAAAAAAGAAATAAACAATAATTCATTAATCCTATTTGCATTCTTCTCAGCGCTACTTTTTTTTATGGTATTCCAGATTAGAAAAAAGACGGGCAAATAAAATACCGAAAGAAACGAAGAAAATAATCTAACTTTGTCCGTCAATGTATTTACAAACTCTTCAACTAACTAATTTTAAAAATTACGAATCCCTAAACCTGGAATTATCTCCCGGATTAAACGGTTTTGTAGGGAATAACGGCTGTGGCAAAACCAATATTTTAGATGCTATCTATTACCTCAGCATGTGTAAATCGTATTTAAATTCAAATGATCGGCAAAATATTCGCTTTGATCAATCTTTTTTTTCTATTTCTGGAAATTGGAATATTTCTCAAAAATTAACAAATGTGCATTGTGCATTTAAAATTGGTGCAAAGAAAGTCATTAAACTGAATAAAAAAGAATACGAAAAAATCTCTGAGCACATCGGTCGTTTTCCCCTTGTTTTCATTTCTCCATATGATGGAGATTTAATTGCCGAAGGAAGTGAAATGCGCCGCAAATGGATGGATGGTATTCTTGTGCAATTGAATAAAAATTATCTTGAAGACATCGTTCGATATTCTAAAATTTTAGAGCAGCGGAATGCTTTACTGAAAAACATGTTCGAGCACCGTTTATTTGATAGAGATTCTATTGATATTTGGGATGTTCAATTAATTGAAGTCGGTGATCGAATTCATCAAAGAAGAAAAATATTTCTCGAAGAATTTATTCCTGTTTTCCAAAAATTTTACAAAGAAATTGGAAGCGAATCAGAGCTTGTTGGCCTAGAATATCGCTCCCAATTAAATGATGCTTCTTTTGCTTCGTTAATTGCAGGTTCAGAAAAAAAAGATGCCATTACACAGTATACCAATTGTGGAATTCATAAAGACGATCTCATTTTTACAATTAAAGGGTATCCCGTTAAAAAATTTGGCTCACAAGGTCAACAAAAATCATTTATAATAGCGCTTAGATTAGCCCAATATGATTGGTTAAAACAACACAAGGAACTTAAGCCAATTCTCCTATTGGATGATATTTTTGATAAATTAGACAATCAACGAGTAGGAAAATTAATCGAATTAGTTACAGCAGATTATTTTGGTCAAGTCTTAGTGACCGATACTGATCCAAGGAGAATGCTTGAGCTATTTAAATCACTTCCCATTGAAAAAAAATTATTTCAATTAGAAAATGGAGAAATAGAAGTTATAATTGACTAAATTTATACTATGCGTGAAGAATCGTTAAGATCATCAAAAGAACAACCAATTAAGGAAATTATTGCTAAATTTTTGAAGGCTCATTCTTTGGATGAAAAAATGAAGGAAATGGATGTCATTGCTGCTTGGCCAGAATTAATGGGGCCTGCAGTTGCACACCGAACGAAGGAAATTTATATTAAAAATCAAGTTTTATACCTTTCAATTGATTCCTCTGTAATGCGTGAAGAGTTGTTAAACGGAAAGCAAATAATTATTGAAAGAATCAATCAATTTGCAGAGAAAGAAATGATAAAAAATGTTTGGTTTAATTGATTCTCTAAGCACTAAACAGTGGAATTTTTTATAAAACACATCCTAGCTTTCTTATTATTAATCCAATTCTCCTTTGGATTTTCTCAAGTTCCAAATTATGAACAAACGGAAAATTGGGCAGTGTTGCCTGGTTTATATCCCAGCGGATTAAGAGAGCACCACAAAGACTCATCGCTCTTTTCTAAAGTTGACGTTTTTTATGTTTATCCTACAGTTTTTTTAAGTAAAAAAGATAAACGCTGGAATATCCCACTAGACGATACAGATCAAAAGCGAAAAATTATCGATTTAGCTGTGAATTTTCAAGCTTCTGCTTGGGTTGACGCAGGAAGAATGTTTGTTCCCTTCTATAGACAAGCACACATTCGCGCTTATGATCATTTAGACGGTTTGGGCCGTGATGCTCTGCTCTTGGCCTATGCTGACGTAAAAGCTGCATTTGAATTTTATTTAGAAAACTACAATAACGGTAAACCAATTATTCTCGCTGGACACAGCCAAGGATCTACAATTTTAAATTTATTATTAAAAGATTTCTTTGATGGAAAAGACCTTCAAAAACAACTCATTGCTGCCTATTTGCCTGGAATTGGAATTAAAAAAGATGAATTTAATTCGATAAAACTAGCAACAAATCCAACTGAAATTGGGGGATTTACAACTTGGAATACACATAGAAAGAAAATAAATAAAAAAGTTTACAATAAGTGGCACAAAGGCAAAGCTGTTATAAATCCTGTAACATGGACCACTAGTGATGGAGAACCAAAAGACCACAAAGGGTTTTTATATTCAAACAATAAACTTTACAAACAGTCCTTTTCAAGCCATGTGATTGATGGCGCTGTTTGGATTTCAATTCCTCATTTTCCATTTCGTGGCCTAGCCTTTACTATGGATGATTATCACTCAGGAGATATTAATTTATTTTGGGATGACATTCGGATAAATGCAAAATTGCGCACCGAAGAATTCTTAAATAAAAAAATAAAAAAAACAACAGATATTGACTGAACACTTTCTAAAATCATATGTTTTTAATTGACAGTTCATTATTAGAATTGTATATTTGTAACATCTTTTTTATTCTATTTTAATGAATCTTTTTTCTAAACGTCACATAGGCATAAATGCTATAGAGCAAGAAAAAATGCTTGCAGCAATTGGCCTAAATTCTCTAGCAGAACTAATTGATAAAACTATTCCTGCTCCTATTCGTCTAACAGGCGAATTAAATGTTGAAGATGCTCTTACTGAGCAAGAATATTTACAACATGTAGCTGAGCTAGGCAAGAAAAATGTTGTAATGAAATCATTCATTGGAATGGGATACAACGAAACAATTGTCCCTTCAGTTATTCTGAGAAATGTTTTAGAAAACCCCGGATGGTACACCGCTTATACGCCTTATCAAGCTGAAATTTCCCAAGGAAGATTGGAAGCTTTATTAAATTTTCAGACAATGGTTATTGAGTTAACGGGAATGGAAATAGCTAACGCTTCTCTTCTAGACGAGGGAACTGCAGCAGCTGAAGCTATGCTAATGTTTTTTAATTCCCGAAGTCGAAACGACGTTAAAGAAGGAAAAAATAAATTCTTTATTGATGAAACTGCTTTCCCGCAGACAATAGATGTTGTTGTTGGTAGAGCAAAAAATTTAGGGATTGAATTACATATTGGTGCTGTAAATACATTTTCTCCTGATCAGTTGTTTTTTGGTGCCTTACTTCAATATCCAAATAAATTTGGAGTGATTTCAAATCTTGCAGGCATTATTCAAAAAATGAAAGAGTGCGAAATCCAAGTTGCTGTCGCTGCAGATATTCTTTCTTTAGTTGTATTAAAATCTCCCGGATCAATGGGTGCAGATGTTGTTTTAGGTTCTTCACAGCGTTTCGGAGTTCCGATGGGTTATGGTGGACCACACGCTGCATTTTTTGCTGCAAAAGATGATTACAAAAGAAATATGCCTGGACGAATAATCGGGGTTTCAAAAGACATAGACGATAATTTTGCTTTGAGAATGGCGCTACAAACGCGTGAGCAACATATAAAACGCGATAAAGCAACTTCCAATATTTGCACTGCCCAAGCATTATTATCCGTAATGGCAAGTATGTATGCCATCTATCACGGTCCAGAAGGAATGAAGGAAATTGCGAAATATGTTCATTCTTTAGCAACAACAACTGCCGATGCTTTAAAGAAAGTAGGACTTACTATTGTCTCGGATAATTTCTTTGACACAATATGGATCCAATGTATTGACACTAAAGCAATTCGTTCAAAAGCAGAATTAGCAGGTCTAAATTTTAATTATTTAAATGACACTGAATTGACAATTAGTTTTGGTGAACCGCACACATTAAATGATGTCAATACTATTCTATCTATTTTTAATGCTCCAAATTGTACAGCTCTTTCTTCTGTAAGTTTAACCTCAGATTTCTTGCGTTCAGATGCTGTTTTTTCGCATCCTGTTTTTAACAGTTATCATTCAGAATCTCGGATGATGCGTTATTTAAAAAGATTAGAAAACAAAGATTTATCTTTAGTTCATAGCATGATTCCACTTGGGTCTTGCACAATGAAATTAAATGCTGCGAGTGAATTAATTCCAATTTCAAATCCTCAGTTTGCAAATATGCATCCATTTGCACCAATTGACCAAGCTGCCGGATACCATGAAATGTTTCGGCTCTTGGAAAAAGATCTATGCGCTTGCACTGGCTTTGCGGCAATGTCTCTTCAACCAAATTCTGGTGCTCAAGGTGAATATGCAGGATTAATGGTTATCAAAGCTTTCCATGAAGCAAATGGTGATTTTCAACGAAAAAAAATAATTATACCATCTTCTGCTCACGGAACAAATCCGGCCTCAGCAGTTATGGCAGGTTTTGAAGTAATCGTAACAAGTTGCGATGAAAATGGAAATATTGATATCGAAGAGTTGCGAACGGTTGCTCTTGAAAACACAGATATTCTAGCTGGATTAATGGTGACTTATCCTTCAACTCATGGGGTTTTTGAAGAAGGAATTCGAGAAATAACTTCAATAATTCACGAAAACGGAGGTCAAGTTTACATGGATGGGGCAAATATGAATGCACAAGTTGGCCTAACAAATCCCGGAAATATTGGAGCAGATGTTTGTCATCTAAATCTTCATAAAACTTTTGCTATTCCCCATGGTGGTGGTGGACCTGGAATGGGACCAATTGGCGTAGCTGCACATTTAGCGCCTTTCTTGCCAAGTAATCCGTTAATTAAAGCTGGTGGAGAGAAAGCAATCCATGCAATTTCTGCAGCACCTTATGGCAGCGCTTCCATCTTATTGATTTCTTATGGCTACATAAAAATGCTTGGAGCTATTGGTTTACGCGAAGCAACAGAAAATGCGATCTTAAATGCAAATTACATCGCCGCTGGATTAAAAGGGCATTATGATATTCTCTACACCGGAAAAAATGGAACTGTAGCCCACGAAATGATTTTGGATTGCCGGGATTTTAAGCGAACTGCTGAGGTTGAAGTTGCAGATATTGCCAAGCGCTTAATTGATTTCAATTTCCATGCGCCAACTGTTTCTTTTCCTGTAGCTGGAACACTGATGATTGAGCCAACAGAATCAGAGGACAAAGAAGAATTGGATCGTTTTATTATCGCAATGATTAAAATTCGGGAGGAAATTCGTGAAATTGAAAATGGTCACGCTGATAAAGAAAATAATCTTCTAAAAAATGCACCGCATACAGCAGATTGCATTATTAATAAAAATTGGTCTTATCCCTATTCTCCACAGGAAGCTGTTTATCCAGTTCCGTATTTAAAAGAAAATAAATATTGGGTTCCTGTTCGTAGAGTGGACAACGCTTTTGGCGATAGAAATCTGATTTGCTCTTGCCCGAGTATTGAAAGTTACGCAAACCTAAAAGAATGAAATTAGATATTCTTGCTTTTGGTGCTCACCCAGATGATGTTGAAATTTCAGCTGGTGGAACGCTCTTGAAATATATTTCTGAAGGCAAGAAGATAGGAATCGTAGATTTAACAAAAGGAGAACTTGGAACAAGAGGTTCCGCAGAATTACGAACGGAAGAAGCTAAAAAAGCAAGTATATTATTGTCCCTTTCGATTCGTGATAACCTGAATATGAAAGATGGTTTCTTTGAGCTAAATGAAGAGAATAAACTTAAAATTATTCGTGAAATCCGAAAATACCAACCTGAAATTGTCTTTGCAAATAGTTGTACAGATAGACATCCAGATCATGGAAATGCGGGAAAACTAGTTGCTGATGCGTGTTTTTTGGCGGGACTTCAAAAAATACAAACGCAATGTGATGGAAAAACACAAGAGGCTTATCGTCCAAGATTGGTCTTGCACTATATTCAGGATTACTATATTCAACCCGATATTGCAGTAGACGTAAGTGCATTTACTGACGCAAAAATCAAAGTTATCCAAGCTTATAAATCTCAATTTTTTGATCCTCAATCATCAGAACCAAATACGCCTATTTCTGGGGAAGAATTCTTTGACTTCCTAAAAGGTAGAATGATGACGGTGGGAAGACCTTTTGGCGCAAAATATGCTGAAGGATTTACAATTTCTCGGGTTCTTGGAGTAAGCGATTTATTTCAACTATTATAAGAACTTTGAATAATCAAAGAAAAGCTATAACTTTGATTTAATGAAACAAGTACTGCTTATTTTCTTTTCGTTTTTACTTTTTTTTGGGAATGTTGGTATTTCTATATTTACCCATTCTTGTCGTGAGGAAGGCCTTTCAAAATCTATTTTTTTAGCATCGAACGACTGTAATTCCAATCTAAGTTCTGACGCTTGTTGCGAAGAAGAAAAAGAAGATGCTTGTTGTTATGCAGAAGAAGATAAAAATACTTGCTGCAGTGATGAAACTCAAATTGTCAAGCTCGATGAGAAATACATCCAAAATCATGGGATTAGCAAAATTTTAATTTCGGACTTTGATATTCCTACAATCTTTTACCATTCTAAAAATGTCTTACTAGCTGAAATCCATTTATGTATAAACAACGGGAAAGCCCCTCCACCGAAATCTAGAAAAACAATTCTAATTCAAAACCAAGTTTTCCGTATTTAAAAATTAGGACAAGAATCTTTTTGTTCAATTTTTAAATGCTAATTTCAATTTTTAAATGCTAATTTATGAAAACTTATTATCTAATTATTTTATCCTTTTGTTGTATTACAAATATAGCCAATGCACAAATTAAGGGCCTCATTCAGGGAGCTGATGGAAGTCAAAAAAAACCAATTTACGGCGCAAAAATCAAGCTTTTACAAGCTAAAACAGGGACTGTAAGTCGCGAAGACGGAACCTTTGAGCTAGTTTTACCAAAAGAATTACCAGACACCTTGGTTATTTCTGCCTTTGGATACAACCAAGATACACTCATTGTAAGTAAAAAAGATCGTTTTACGGCACTAAATATTCTCCTTTATTCAGACAAATTATTACCTGAAATACTTATAGAATACCGCAAAAATGGGCATTCAATCTCACGTCTAAAAACTTTGCACGTTGAAGAATTAACTGCCATAGAATTAAGAAAGGCAGCCTGTTGTAATTTATCGGAATCCTTTGAGACAAATGCAAGTGTAGATGTAAACATAACTGATGCGGTTTCTGGCGCAAAAAAAATCCAGATGATGGGTTTAGATGGTGTTTACACACAAATACAAATGGAAAACATTCCTTATTTAAGAGGCTTGGAAAGCGCGTTTGGACTCTCGTCTTTGTCAGGAACATGGATAGAATCCATACAAATCACAAAAGGGACTGGAAATGTTGTAAACGGTTATGAATCTATGGCCGGCCTTGTGAATTTAGAGTTAAAGAAACCCGATGAAATGGAAAAAATCTACTTGAATGTTTATCAAAATATATTCGGTAGATCGGAATTTAATTTCAATAAAGGGATAATTCTAAATCCCAAATGGAGCACAGGCTTTTTAGGACATGTTTCAAGCACTTATGGTAATATTGATCGCAATAAAGATGCTTTTCGCGATTTGCCAACAGGCGATAATACCGCATTTATGAATCGTTGGGCATACAAAGGAAAAAAAATGGAGGCGCAATTCGGTATAAATTTTTACAGGGACCGAAAAGTGGGAGGACAAACTTCCTTTTTTCGCAATGAAGAAAATCAAGTAGACACGATAAATTATGGGGTTTTAATTAATTCTAAACATATAGATATTTATGGTAAAACAGGTTTTTTTGGAAAACGCCCTATGCAATCTCTTGGAATTGTCTACAACATAAAACACCAAGAAATCGATGGTTTTTTTGGACTTAAGACTTTTTCTGGTTTAGAAAAAAGAGGATATGTCAACGTGATTTATGATGATATTATTGGAACAAGCGATCATACTATTAAAATTGGAACAAGCTTTGTTGCCATAGATATTTCACAGCAGGCAGATACTCTTTCACAAAAGCGCATGGAACTTGTACCGGGAATCTTTGCAGAGTACACTTATACAGGCAGAAGGTTAACAGGGGTTTTTGGAAGTCGTTATGACTATCACAGTATTTTTGGAGGACAATTTTCTCCTCGGGTTCATTTAAAATATCTTTTATCAGAAATGACGGATCTACGTTTTACTGCAGGAAAAGGATGGCGAGTTCCAAACTTTATTATTGATAATATTTCACTACTTGCAAGTTCAAAGCAATGGATCGCCCCAAGTGAGACAAAACCTGAAATTTCCTTTAATATTGGCGGCTCACTTGTCCACGAAATGAAAATTTTTGAACGTAAAGCAACCATATCTCTTGATTTTTATCATACGCGCTTTGAGAATCAACTAATTATAGACCGTGATGAAACCGTTAATACTGTTGTTTTTTCAAATCTAAAAAACAGCTCTTTTTCTAATAGCTTTCAAACAGAATTTAGTTTCTCACCGATTAAAAATCTTGATGTTCGTTTAGCTTATAAATTTTTAGATGTTCAGGCAAAATATGGGAATGAAATGCGCCAACAAGTAATGATTCCAAGGCACAGGGGATTTCTTAACTTAGCATACCGCAGTCGCAATAAACGCTGGGAGTATGATTTTACGTGTTCTGTATTTAGCCCCTCGCGATTGCCAATACAAAGAGATTTTTCCAATGACTCACTTTTAATTTCAGATATGAAAAGCCCAACATACGCCATGATAAATGCACAAATAACCCACATTTATAAAAAATTTGACTTTTATCTAGGTGGAGAAAACCTCACAAATTCTATACAAAAAAACCCGATAATTGATGCAGCTAATCCATTTGGCAGTAAATTTGATGCAACAAATATATTCATGCCTATAACTGGAATAAATATTTATGTCGGAATCCGATATGCCATTGCAAAAACTAAAAAGTAACATATAAACATTTAAATCTTTAAACATGAAAAATATACTGCTGTCAATTCTATTCATCCTTTTAACTTTAAACGGATTCAGTCAAAAAACCCCAAAAATTCAAACTGTTGTAATTAGTACCTCATCTCAATGTGATGACTGTAAAGAACGTATTGAAGAAAAATTAAACTATACGAAAGGGATTAAGTTTGCAGAATTGAACTTAGAATCAAATAAAGTAGAAGTTAAATTTTCAACTAAAAAAATCACCTTGCTTGAGATAAAAAAAATATTAAATCAACTTGGTTATGATGCTGATGAAAGCAAGGCAAAAAAAGAAGATGTTGAAAAACTACCGAAATGCTGTCAGCCAAATGGTATGAAGGGCTAAAAAAAGTATAACGGTTTATACAGTAAAAGCCCCTTCCAAATGTTCAATATTTGTGCGGAAAGAATTGTGGACAATGGAAACAATATCAAAGCGAACATCTTTGTCTATCTGGTTTGATTGAATATAATGATCTGCAACTTTAATGATTTGCCCTTGCTTTCCTCGAGTTACAGCCTTCCAAGGTTCACCAATTTCGGCAGTATTTCGTGTTTTAACTTCAACAATAACTAATAAATTATTTTTTTCCATTACAATATCTACTTCATATCTTTTGAATCGGATGTTTTTATCTACAAAAACATATCCTTTTTTCAAAAGGTAATTTTTTGCTTTTTCTTCACCCCAAGGACCTAATTCTTCTTTCTTCATAATTCAATTTACTTGAAGATACAAAAAAGAAATAAATTTTTCCACTAAAACTTTATGAATACTATCTTTACCAATAAATTTCTTGCATGCAGAAAATTCTCATTAAAAATATAAAAGGCTTAGTACAAGCGGGCGAAGATATACCACTTATCCGCAAAGGAAAAGATATGCAAGAATTGCCAATTGTTAAAAATGCTTTTCTCTACCTTGAAGACAATGAAGTTATCGCTTACGGAAAAATGGATGATTGGAAAGAAATCGGAAGCTCAAGCGATATTGAAATAATTGATGCAGAAGGCTGTTTTATTTTACCAGCATTTTGTGATTCACATACGCATACTGTTTTTGCAAAAACAAGAGAGGAGGAATTTGTTGACAGAATTCATGGAATAAGCTACGAAGAAATCGCGCTAAAAGGTGGTGGAATTTTAAATTCTGCAGCAAAATTAGCTGAAATGACGGAAGAGGAACTTTTTAATTCAGCGCAAGAAAGAATTAAAAAAATGATTGCTTGCGGAACGGGAGCCATCGAAATTAAATCAGGTTATGGCTTAAGTGTTACGGCCGAACTTAAAATGCTTCGTGTTATAAAAAAACTAAAAGCAACGAATAAAATTGAAATTAAAGCAACTTTCTTAGGTGCACATGCATTCCCGCTTGCATATAAAGAAAATCATCGGGGCTACATTGACTTAATTATTAAGGAACTGCTTCCTCTAATTGCAAAAGAGGAATTAGCAGAATACATCGATGTTTTTTGCGAAAAGAATTATTTCTCAGTTGATGAAATGGCTGAGATAATTAGTGCAGGGAAAGAATATGGTTTAATTCCAAAAGTGCATGTAAATCAATTTACAATACTCGGTGGAGTTAAAAAAGCGATCGATCTAGGCGCTTTGAGCGTAGACCATCTAGAGGAAATTGACGAAGAAGATATTTCTGCCCTTCAAAATAGTAATTGTATGCCTACTTTACTTCCTGGCTGTTCGCACTTTCTCGGTCTTCCTTTTGGTGACGCGCGAAAAATAATAGCAGCAGATTTACCCCTGGCTCTAGCAAGTGATTTTAATCCTGGATCAGCTCCAAATTATAATTTATTTACGATCTGGTCTTTGGCATGTATAAAAATGAAAATGACACCAGAAGAAGCCTTAAATGCATTAACAATAAATTCAGCTTACGCTATGGGTTTGCAAGGAACTCACGGAAAAATATGCCTTGGCAGTAAAGCGCCAATAATTTTAACAAAAGCAATTCCATCTTTAGCTTATTTGCCTTATTCTTTTGGTGAAGTGAATGTGTCTCGTGTTTTTATTTGATCGGTATATTTTACTATCTTTGATTGTATATGAAATTCCTTATTTTATTTCTTTTTACTGCTTTTATTTCACTTGCATATTCTCAATTTGTAGATGTTAATAAACAGCTTTTATGGGAGATTTCTGGAAATGGGATAAAAGAAAAATCGTACTTATTTGGAACATTGCACTCCAATGACAAGCGAATTTTTGATCTATCAGACTCAGTTTATTATGCCATAGATAGAGCTAATCTTATTATTCTGGAAGCAGATATATTTGAATTATTTAAAGATATAGATTCAAGAGAAGATTTGCCAAATACATTGTATGATAAAGATGGAAAAGCATACACAGCATCAGAAATTGCCTCAAGAACAACCTATGGCGATGAAAATGGTATGCCCCAATTTATTGACGCTGCATTAGAGGAGTATTGTCACAATGCAAACAAGAAATTTTTTGCACTTGAAGATGTGAAGGATCAACTTAATTTGGGAGCAAAATTAAATTTTACAAAACGTGTTTTTATTAATGATGCGTTTAATGATTTCTCTAATCAAAAACTAATAGAGCTCTATCTTAAGGGAGATATTACGGCAATAGAGCGATTTATAAGGGCAAATTTAGCTTCTGACAAGAACCAATTTACAGCATTAATTACTGACAGAAACAATAAAATGGCTCATAAATTAGATTCTCTTTTAAGGAAAAAAGATTCCTTTTTCTGTGCAATTGGTGCAGGGCATTTAGCAGGAAGTGAAGGTGTAATTAATCTTCTGAGAACAAGAGGTTATCGCTTAAGACCAATTTTATGGTCAAGGAGTGAAAATAAAACACTTGCCAAAAAAAAATTCAACTCCTTCCGGTCTTATACATTTAATGATTTAACAAGTGGCTTAAATGCAAATTTTCATGGAAAACCTTTTGTAGAAAAAAATTCAGATGGGAGCTTGAGTTTAATTTACAGAGAATACGGCCAAGGGAATTCTTATATTATTGATGTTGTGCCAAATGATTCCACTCTGTCTTTTGAGCAAATTGCAACAATCTATATAGCAAGTCCACCCGATATAAATTTCAATAAAAAAATATTGGATGATGGCACGCTATTATTTGAGGGACTTTCAGACACCTATCCAGAGGGTTTAAATTGGGTTCGTATTATTTTTAGTGAAAAACATTTTGCTGTACTTAAAACATATGGTGGAAATAAATTTATGCACTCAGATAGACCAAAAAAATTCTTTGACAATGTTTGGTTTGAATAATTCATTGAGTTTAATTTATGTAGTATGAAATTCATTGACCAAATTTCAAGATATATCAAAGAAAATAATTTTGACTTGAGAAATCTTACGGTTGTTCTTCCCTCAGAAAGGGCAACTAAATATTTGGCGCAATCGCTATTTACCTGTTATGGTAAGCCGATCTTCTCACCAGAAATAATTACAATTGATCGTTGGGTAAAAAAACATTCGCTACCAATTATTGATAAAACACGACTTCTACTTTATCTCTTTGAAATGTACCTTGAAACTGATGAGGGAAAAGATGCTACTTTTGAGGAATTTCAAACATGGGGTACAATTGTTCTTAGTGATTTTGATGATATTGATCGGTATATGTTGGATCATGAACAGGTCTTTAAAAATTTAAAAGCGATTAAAGAATTAGAGAGTTGGAAAATTGATGAAGAAAACTTTTCAGCTTCGCAGGTAAAATTTATGGAGTTTTGGGATCGCTTGCCAAAATACTATGGAGAACTCCATAAAAAACTAAAGGCTAAAAATACAATAACAGCGGGCTTGGCTTATCGTAAGCTTGCTGAAAACACAAATGTGGTTCTTTCAGGAAATGAAAAGCAACATTTTATTTTTGCAGGGTTTAATGCCCTTTCTAAGTCAGAATTAAGGATAATAAAAAATTTATTAATACAAAAGAAGGCGAGTTTTTTGGTAGATGCAGATGTCTATTATTTTGAAAATAAAATTCATGAAGCAGGTGCTTTTATAAGGAAAAATTTAGATTTTTTAGAAATTGGAAAACCTGAAATAATCGGAGATCATTTAAGTGATAAAAATCTTGTTCTGAATGTTGTTGAGTGCGCACAGCATACGGGACAAGTAAAGGTGGCTGCTACAGAACTTTCAAAATTAAGCCCTGCAGAATTGGATTCCACCCTCGTATTATTAGCAGATGAAACCTTAATTAGTTCAATGGTTAAAAATATTCCTGTTTCTGTAGGAAAGGCAAATATTACCCTGGGACTTCCTTTAAATCAAACCCCCATAAAGACATGGGTAGAGCTCATTTTTGATGTTCAAGAAAATAAATCGCGCTTTAAATCAAATGCAATCTATTACAAAGATTTACAGCGAATTATAAACCACGTATTTACTTTAGGAGCAATTAATCGTGAGGAAAAAAGAATCTTAGTTACCCTTGAGCAAGAAACCATAAGGAAAAATAAAGTTTTTCAAAACTGCAAAAAGTTAGATTTAGGAACTCAAACTCAGAGAATCCTTCAGTTAATATCACAAGATTGGGATCAAGATTGGAAAAAAGCTATGGAAGTTATTCGTTCTCTAAACAAGGTTTTATTAGAATTACTTCCTGTAACTAATGAATTTGAGCGGAATATTATACAAGTTTTTGATGAAGCACTCCTAGAATTTGAACAGATACTAAAAGAAGGAATTCCAAAAATTGCATTGAGAAGTTTTAAGCTACTTTTCTTTCAACATTGGGGAGGAAAAAGCATTGCTTATCACGGAAATCCAATTCAAGGACTGCAAGTTATGGGGCTTTTGGAAACACGGCTTTTAGATTTTGAACACCTGATTATTATCGGTTTGAACGAAGGAAAATTACCAAATACAAATGTCTTAAATTCTGTTATTCCAATGGATTTAAGATATGGACTTGGCTTACCTTCGCTCCGTGAAAAACAAGGTTTATTTGCCCATCATTTTTATCGCTTATTACACAAGTGTAAAACTTTTACTGCAACTTATACCACTGCAGTTGAGCAAATTAGCAGCAATGAAGCAAGCAGGTATTTACTACAGTTAGAACTTGAGTTGGCAAATTATACTAAAACGGTAGAACTTAAAAAGCATTTTTATTCGGTGCCTTTTCCTGAACTTCAAGTTCTTCCCGCAACAATTGTAGCCAAACAAGAAGAAATAATAATTCGTCTTGATACATTTTTTGAACGGAGTATTTCTGCTTCGGGACTTAATAAATACATTACATGTCCACTTGATTTTTATTACCGCTACATTGTAGAATTTGGAGAAGAAAAGGCCGTGGAAGAAGATCTTGAATCGAGCACATTTGGTTCTTTAATCCATAAAACATTAGAATTATTATTTCAACCTTTAGCACAGCGAGATAAAAAAGGGGAACCTGTCACTCCTGCCCCAAAAAATTTAGAAATAAAAGATTTAGAAAAAATGCTTATAAACTATAAAAGCATTTTACATCAGGAATTTTTAAATTACTTTAATGGAGATGAACAGCTTTTCTTGAAAGGGAAAAATCTTTTAAGCTATGAAATGGCAATGAAAATTACCAAAAATACGCTATTAGCAGAAAAGCGTTTTCTCGAAAAAGAAACAGAGCTTGTTTTTATAGAACAAGTAGAAGCTGAAATGACAAGTTCAGTTGAAATCGAATTAAATGGAGAAAAAAGAACAATAAATTTTAAAGGATATATTGACAGAATTGACAAGATTGGGAGTAAATACCGCGTAATAGACTACAAAACAGGAAAAGTTACTGACAAAGATGTAGAATTTAAAGTATCTGAAGATGGAATAAAAGCTTCTTTTGCTTCCTCGAAACACAGCCTGCAACTTGCTCTGTATTCTATTTTTTTCAAAGAAAAATATAAGGTGCTTCCCGATATAGCAGCAATTTATTCATTGGTAAATTTAACGAAGCCTTTTGAATTAAAATTTAAAAACAAGAATGGATTAGAAGATTTTCCGGAGTTATTTAAAGAACTTGTGGAGGAGGTTATTTCTGAAATCTACGACTTAGATGTGCCGTTTGAACACAGCAGCAATTCAAAATATTGCAATTTTTGCAATTAAAGACAAATAAAGTTTAATATAATTCTAATTTCAAAGAAGTTCTATAATCTTTTATTTCTTCACGGTTAATTTTATGCTCCGCGTTTTTAAGTAGATTCAATAAATACAATAAGTTGTCTTTATCTTCGATTTCAATTGGATATTCATTTCCCTCTTCATCTTCTTCATATTGCGCTTGCACGTCAAAAACCTTGTTCTCTGCAATAAATTCATACGTAAAGCGAAGCACTTTTACAACAAGTGGATCCTGCTCTTTTAAAGCCAATTCGCGCAAATCTTTTAAATTCTCAATTAATTTTGCGGCCTTTAATCCACTTTTTTCAACGCTTGCAATAATTACATCTAATTTTTCGTTGGCAGAGATTGTCTTCATAAGATATTATTTTCATGCAAATTTAGTGAGTTTACTTGGATTATCAACACTTCAGTATTGAACAATCACTTTTTTATCTGAAATAAACCGAAAAAGAAATATTAAGTTTGTTCTATGCAATTTTTTTTACAAGCTATAGGTATTGGATTTTTGCTCAGCGTGATGGTTGGCCCAGTATTTTTTGTTCTCTTAGAAACAAGTATTACTAAAGGTATACGAGCTGCATTAGCATTGGATATTGGGGTTTTTATTAGTGATATATTATATATAATGTTCGCCCTTAGTTTTGTTGATCAAATAAGCTCTATTAATTCCGGTGAAAACAAATTAATAGTTGGATTTATAGGAGGGTCAATCTTCATTATTTATGGAATCTTTTATTTTTTTAAAAAATCAAAAATGGTTGATTTAACACTGGAAGCAGAAAATACAAGTAAAGAAGTTGGTGTAGCTCCAAAAGACTATTTATTATTAGGTTTAAAAGGCTTTATTTTAAATATAGCAAATCCAGCTGTTATTTTTTATTGGTTAAGTATTTTATCCCTTGCAGCTCAATCTGTTCCTGATAATACAAAAAACCCAAATACCTGGATTCTATTATTCATTTCTATTCTTTTGGGCACTTACTTTAGTATTGATGTTTTAAAAGTTTTTACAGCAAAAAGACTTAGGACTCTTGTAAACCAAAACTTATTAAATGCCTTAAACATTCTTATCGGGCTAATCTTTTTTCTCACTGGAATCTTTCAAATTATTAAGAATTTTCAAATTATACTTGCTAATTAAAAACTTTAATTTCAATTCACTTATGTATAAAATAAGCTGTCTTTTTTTATTTCTTCTATTTTTAAATCCTACTTTTTCTCAGAAAGTAGAGAAAGAAAATTTAACACAAAAAGTTAAATTATTTTGGGATCAAGGGAACAAAAAATTACAAGCGACAGGATCTTATTATACAAATGAGCGGCGTGGAAATACGACTGAAAAGCACGGAAAATGGCTTTTTTATTCTTACGATGGTATTCTAGAAGAAGAAAGAAACTACTACCGGAATAGAATTCATGGCTTACAAACAATTTATTTTCCAACTAAAAAAATAAAGCAGCAAACTTATTTCACCTTCAATGTTCCTGACAGCTCTTTTAAAGAATGGAATGAAGAAGGCCAACTTATTATTTCAGGCAATTATGATCTTGGGAGTCCCGATGGCATTTGGGAATATTACTACGATAATGGTAAAAAAAAATCAGTAGAGGAGGTTATAAAAGATACAATCTATCTTCGTTCCTTTTATGAAAATGATTCTTTACACATTCAAACTATTAAAGATGGTAATGGATTTATTAAATCCCTTTATTCCAATGGTGTTACAAAAGAATTATACACCTTCAAAAATGGGCTGAAAACTGGCTTGTTTGAAGAAAGAACAGCAAATGGGATGCTTTCAATTAGTGGATCTTTTAAAGCAGGAAAAAAAGATAGTGTTTGGGCATTTTATAGTTTTTTAGGCAATCTCGAGAAAAAATTAGCGTACAAAAATGACTCTCTTGATGGAGAATATATCGTTTATTATGAGGATCAATTAATTAATACAAAAGGTAATTATAAAAAGGGCGAAAAAACTGGGGAGTGGGTCTGGAATTTTTCAAATGGAAATAGAGAAATGATTGGGCACTTTGAAAATGACTTACAACAAGGCAAGTGGATTTATTATTTCCCAACGGGTGAAGTTTCATACACAGCCAATTTTGAACGCAACAAGAAAACTGGTGAGTGGATTTATTATTTCAAAGATGGGGAAGAGGAACGAAAAGGCTCTTATAGAAATGATCTAAAAAATGGCTTGTGGGAAACTTGGTATGAGGACGGAGCAACACTCATGACAGGTTCATACTTAAATGGAAAAGAGGAAGGAGAATGGTTTAATTTTTGGGAAAATGGGGTTTTAAAAAACAAATCATTTTTTAAAAATGGCAAATTAAATGGTGTTTGGTTTTCATATACACCAGATAAAACATTAGTCACAAAAGGTTTTTATTCAAAAGGTCTAAAAAACGGAACTTGGTCGGATTATTATAACAATGGTCGATTAAAAGAAGTTACAAACTATAAAATTATTACGCGAAAAAATAAAATGAATGCTATTGCTGTTTTTGGAATGAAGGAAACAATAAGTGAATTACACGGAAAATACCAAGCTTTTTCACAACTAGATTTTCAACAGAAAGCAAAAGGCACTTATAAAAAAGGGCTAAAAAATGGAACTTGGTATGATTATTATCCAGGTGGAGTCATCCCAACAATTATTTCAAACTATAAAAATGGTGAGCTTCATGGAATTTTTCAACAATTTGGAAGAAGAGGAGAACCCATTTACGAAATAAATTATAAAAATGGCTTAAAAGACGGATGGTTCATTGCATTTGATACAAATGGGCAAGAGAAAATAAGAAAAATGTTTCAAAAAGGAGTAGAACTTCAAAGAAAGCAAAGTGGAGATCTTTTTTCGCCGTAAGCTAGGAGAAACTTTCAATAAATAAGGTTAATTCAACAAAGTCATCTACAGATAATTGTTCTGGGCGTTCATTCGTAAATTTCTCAGGAAGCTCATTCCCTTTTAAAAGTTGTTTAATGGAATTCCGAAGGGTTTTTCTTCGCTGATTAAACGCCATCTTCACCACTTGAAAGAACAATTTTTCATTACAATCTAATTCTTTTCTCTCATTTCTAGTACAGCGAATTACACCTGATTTTACTTTTGGTGGAGGTATAAAAACATGTTCATCTACTGTAAAACAATAATGAATATCATAAAAGGCTTGTAGAAACACACTGATAATTCCATATTCTTTTGTTCCTGGTTTTTCAGCAATTCGAATAGCAACCTCTTTTTGAAACATTCCCATTATCTCAGGAATTTGATTGCGGTATTCCAAACATCTAAATAGTATCTGTGAAGAAATATTATAAGGGAAGTTTCCAACTACGCAGAAAGGTTCAGTTCCCATAACTTCTTGAAGGTTCATTTTTAAAAAATCCCCCCAAATAATTCGATCACGATGCTCTGGATATTTATTGCGCAAAAAATCAATTGATTCAGAATCTACTTCCAACAACCATAAATTTAACGATTTATCGTTTATTAAGAATTCTGTTAAAGCTCCCATTCCAGGGCCAACCTCAACTACATTTTTACAATTATGGTGATTTGTTAACTGCTTTGCTATTTTTTCGCAGGTTCCTTTATCCTTTAAAAAATGTTGTCCAAGATGCTTTTTTGGTCTTACAAACATATTATTTAAATTCTTCAATTACAGTTAATAAAGTTCTAAAAGCTGCAAAATATCCTTGGAATTTTTCAGAGTGTTCTTTTTGTAATAATGGAGCGTGTTGCTTGCTATATGTTTCCATTAATTCTTCTGAGGAACAAAGATACATTACTGAAAAAGTAATTCCCTCCTCTTCTTCCGCTTGTATTTTTGAGATTTTACCCTCTATAAAACAAGATGTAGCCATAACATCAGGGATGTGCTTTGTTCGCATCCAACTCAACCATTCTTCTGCTTTTGATGGGTCTACGCTTACCGTTACATTATATAGAATCATGCTGACAAAGGTAGAGATTATTCAAGATTAAACTAAAGATATATTCTTATCAACTAGTAAACTAACTTAAATTAGTTTAAAACTAAATTGTTTATCTTAAGCGTAATTGTTATATAAAAACTAAATTTGAATATTAATTCAAAACTATAAAATATGAAACTACTATTACTCTCTTTAACTTTTGCCGTATTTACAGCAAATAATCTAAGTGCTCAATCGTGCACTCCAGGATCAAGTTTTCAAGATTCTACTTATGGTGTTTGGCCAAGTCCAGCTACAAATTTCCCCGCAGCATTAGTAAGTGTGCCTTATACAACAGATGTTAATTTTAAGGTTCCCTCAACTATTACAGATGAAATTGCAGCGGTAATTCCTGAAGCAGCAATGTTAGTAGGAGCACCTATTCAATCTTTTAAAATAACAAATGTATCGGGCCTACCTGCGGGTTTTGCCTATGTTTGTAACATTTCATCTTGTGAGTACCTTGGCGGTTCAAATGGTTGCGCGAATATATATGGCACCTCAGTAGCAGCAGCTGGTTCTTATCCTGCAGCAATTGAATTTGATATAACAGTTTTAATTTCTTTATTTCCCGGTATTCCTCCAGTTCCAATTACTCAATCAACATCTTTTGATGGTTATTCAATTGAACTTGGAAATGCTGGTACAATTGAGCAAATAATTGCACCGATAACGGTTTCACCAAATCCTGCAAACAATGAAATTAAAATTGAAGGGATTACTGCATCTATGAAAGCAAACCAAATTTCAATTCTAAATATTGAAGGAAAAGTTGTTGCCGAAAGAGAAATTAAAGATGTATTAAATACAACATTTGATTTATCAGCTGTAAAAGCGGGAATCTATTTTGTAAATGTTAGCCATGCAAGTGGAAACAAAACCGTTAAATTTATAAAGCAATAAGTATAAATCTTAGCTAAAATTTTAAAAGGGGAGTTTTACACTCCCTTTTTTTATTTATAAAAATTCATTTCGTCAATGTATTTATAAACGGGTTCAGTTAATAAATAACGCACATCTTTTTTATCTTTTATTGCTTGACGAATAAAGCTAGAGGAAACTTTCATGACAGGGGCATCTTCACAGAAAATAACATTCGCATGTGATTTGTAATCGTTAATTAATGCTGCACTCATCGATATTACTTCTTGTTCTTCCTGAATTGTAAGTACGCGTGGATAAACATAGATTTTATGTTTCCGCAAAATTACTTCATGATTGTACCATTTATGAAAAGTTCTTAGATTGTCTTCTCCCATTATAATTGCAAACTCATTTGTCGGATATTTCTCTATTAAATGTGTGATAGTTGTAATGGTAAAGCTTGGTTTAGGCAGATGAAATTCTATATCGCTTGCTTTTAATAATCTATTGTCCTCTATTGCTGCACGAACAATCCCAAGTCTATGAAAATCTGGAAGTAAAGTTGCTTTGTCTTTTAGAGGATTTTGAGGAGTAACTACCAACCAAACCTGATCCAAATCAGTATAATCTGCCATATAATTAGCAATCACTAAATGACCTACATGAATAGGATTAAAAGTACCGAAATACAGACCAATTTTCATCGTGATAAAAATTTTAAGACCTGCTTACGAGCAGAATCTACCGCTTGTTCTAAAATATTATTTTCAATGATGGCATCAAATTCTCCGGCTCTTAATCCTTCTTCTTTTGCCTTTTTAATTCTAATTTGAATTTTATCTTCTGTCTCCGTATTTCTTTTGCGTAAGCGATCTTCCAAAACATCTTGATTTGGGGGCTTTATAAAAATTGCAAGTGCATTTTCCTTAAAAATCTCTTTTAAATGTAGTCCACCAATAACATCCACATCAAATACAACTGTTTTTCCAGAATCCCAAATACGTGACAATTCACTTTTTAAAGTTCCATAATAATTATTCGTGTAAACTTCTTCCCATTCAACAAAATCATTTTCGAGAATCTTGGCTTGAAATTCTTCTAAGCTAATGAAGTGGTAATCTACGCCATCTTTTTCTGTTCCTCTCGGAGCGCGACTACAAGCAGAGATAGAAAATGCTAATTGATTCATTTCAGCTAAAAGTGCACGCACAATTGTTGTCTTCCCTGCTCCAGATGGCGCCGAAAAAATGATACATTTTCCTTCTTTTGCTTCGGTTATCATTGTTTATAAAGTATTCAGTACTTGTTCTTTGATTTTCTCTAAATTATCTTTCATTTCAACAACTAATCTTTGCATGTCGCCATGATTACTCTTGCTTCCCAAGGTATTAATCTCACGTCCTAATTCCTGTGCTATAAAACCTAATTTTTTACCTGAAAGAGGAGAATTCATGGTTTCTATAAAGTAATTCAGGTGATTTGTTAAGCGCATTTTTTCTTCTGAAACATCAAGCTTTTCTATATAAAAAATCATTTCTTGCTCTAAGCGATTTTGATCGAGGCCTGGATGCTCTAATTCTTTTAATCCTTTAAGAATTCTTTCTTTAATTTGTAGAATTCGGATATCTTCAAAAGCTTCTATTTGAGATAATAACGAACGAATTTCACCAATTCTTAATTCAAACTCCTTTTTTAGAGCAGCTCCTTCTTGAGCACGAAAATCATTTAGCTTTCCGCAGGTTTCATTTACTAAATTTAAGATCCATTTTTTTTCTTCCTGCGTCAATTCTGCAGTCTGAGTATTTAATACTTCAGGCATGCGCAAAACAATTGATAAATAATCTTGAGGGGCCTCTCCCCAAGACTCATTTAATTTTTTTATTGCAGAATAGTATTTTGTAGCTACTTCATTATTTATAATGTTGTTGAGACTTTCATTTGTGCTTTCTATGAAAATTCCAATATCAACTTTTCCGCGGTCTAAATTTTCGGAAAGCATTTTTCGAATATCGGTTTCTAAATCTCTATATGGAGAAGCTATTTTAAGCGATAAATCCAAACCCTTACTATTTAAAGAGCGGATTTCAACAGAAACCTTTTTCGATTCAAAAACTCCGTTTGATTTCCCGAAGCCGGTCATTGATAATAACATAGTTAAGTTTTATGTAAAAGTAGGCAATTGTAAGTGATTACTCAAAAAGTAAATCAGCATCAATACCTTCATTTTGCTCTTTTATATACAAAGCTATTTCACTTACAAAGTGATTTTTTTGAGTCTCAGCTTCATTTCGATTATCTAAATAATCCTTTAAATAGAGTTGGGATTCTAAAAGTTGATGTTCCTCAAAAGGGCCAGGCATATTCTCAATAATTGTTAAACAATCTAATGCTTGCATAAAATCTCCATGAACAGCTATTGAAACAATATCGGCTAAATGAGCACTGAAATCGAGTTTGCTATTCCAAATTACTGCTAAAAATTCTTGTTTAGATATGGAATTTTCCTCTTTCTCAATCAAACGCACTATTTCAGCTGCCGCCTCTTGCTTTTGTATGTTGGAGACAAACTCTAATATCTTTTTTTTAACTTCTGTATTATTTTGTTTCCGATAAATCTCAAATAATTCACTTATGAGAGCTAATTTGCCATCAGTTTCAAGTAATTTTAATGCGCTTAAAGCAGTCTCTTGATTTTCAGAATTTAATTCGTTTAAAATTTTTGCTTGCTTAATCGTAGCCATTTTTTCAGCCATGCCTCAATTTTTTAATTTGGCAAAGGTATGAAAACAAAATCGTTATCAAAAAACAAGATTCTTTAAGTATGTGGACACGAAATAAAAATAGCTCTTTTATGAAAGATTGAATGTTCAAAAGTATCCTATGTTAATCGTGTTTAATTACCTTTTCTTCAAGAATTTTGTAAAAAAATATTCGTTATGAAAAATTTATTCTCAATACTACAATTTTTTATTGTTCTACTTCTAATTTCAGCGTGTGTTCCAGCAAAAAAATACAAGGATTTATTGGAGCGTGAAAAAGTTTGTTCGGAAGAATTAGCAAAATTCAAAAAAAGTAGTGGAGAATATGAGGCCCTTTCAAAAGATTTACAAACAAAATTCGCCAATGCGAGTAGGGATTTATCAAAGCTTATTCTAGATACAACTGCTTTAGGAAACAAATACCGTTTATTACTAAGGAATTATAATATAATAGATGGCGAGTATAAATCACTACAGAAATCTTTTGATAAATTAAAAAATCTGAGTGCTAGAGAAACAGCAGAACTACAAAACCAATTAGAAGCAAAAAATAATGAGCTTCAGATTAAGGAGGATGCTTTATTGAAATTAGATCAAGAATTAAAAGAAAAACAACGCTTACTAATAGAGCGCGAAAAACGTGTAAATGAACTTGAAGAAGCTATTCGTAAAAAAGAAGCCGCAGTTCAATTGCTAAAGGCGAAGGTGGCAAATGCCCTTAGGGGATTTGAAAATCAAGGATTATCAGTAGTTCAAAAAAACGGTAAAATTTATGTTAGTTTGGAAGCAAAATTACTTTTTAAATCAGGAAGTACATTTGTTGAAGAAGAAGGGGTGAGGGCTTTAGTTGAATTAGGCAAGGCGCTAGAATCTGAAAAAGATCTTGAAATAATTGTCGAGGGGCATACAGACACTGACAAATTAAATAGCAGTATATCTCCAAAGAATAATTGGGAGTTATCAGTTTTAAGAGCAACATCTGTAGTTCAAATTTTACTAAACAACTCTGGTATGACTCCATCTCAAATTATGGCAGGAGGACGTGGCGAATTTTTGCCAATTGATGTGTCTGATAAAGCAAAAAATAGACGAATTGAAGTAATTATTTCGCCGAATTTAAATGAGTTATTTGAAATTATTTCTAGCGAGTAATTATCTAATAACATTAACGTGTCCACTTATTGTTTCGCTTTGGCCTTTGATTGTTACATAATTAATTCGCCAAGAGTAAGTTCCACTTTGAACATTAGTATTACCGTATTTCCCATCCCATTCAAAATTTAAATCGGCAGCCTCAAAAATCAATTCTCCCCAACGATTATAAATTGAAATTTCTAAAGATTTAATCCCAATAAAACTTCCATAAAAATAGCAGTTATGCTCATCATCATCTGGGGTAAATGCGTTAGGTATATAAATGTAAAGTTCTTCTTTAATTGTAATTGGCTTTGTAATGGTGTCAGAACACCCTTTATTATCTGTGGCTATTAGCGTAATATAATAAGTGGAATCAATGAAGTATGTAATTATCGGGTTTACCAAGCTAGAAGTTGTCCCTTCACCAAAACTCCAAGAATAAAATGAAGCATTCGTCGAAGTGTTTTGAAAAGCAATAGGCAATCCTATCATTAAAGTATTACTGCTAATTTCAAAATTTGCATTTGGTTCAATTACAATCACTGATGCTATTGCGGGGACAGAAAAAGTTTGACATTCATCTGACACATTTACAACATAATTTGTAGTCACAGATGGATAAACCCAAAGAGAATTTACAGTTGTATTATTAAATTCCCATAAGTAATAATAATTTCCATATCCTCCACTTGCTATTGCTGATATGAAAGCACTATCTCCAGGGCAAATCTCAATAGCTGGACTTGTAGTTACAATCAAAGGAGGACTTGTTATTGTATATATCACGGTCTCTGAAGCAACTGATCCACAGTTGTCAGTAACAGTAGCGACAAAGCTCGTACTAAGTGATGGACTCACAGTCACGGTGTCAAGTGAGCTTATTAGAGTAGTATTTTCTAGCCATTCAAAAGTGTAGATTCCAGAACCACCAGTTGGAGTAATATCTAAAAGTACTGGAATATATGGGCATATTTCCGTAATATCATTATTTACACTAATCGTTAAAGGTTGGAAGACTGGAACGGTTACCATTATATTAGCTGAACTTGGTTGATTGGAACAGGTCCCTGAAACTTCAACCGAATAAGATGCACTTACTAAAGGAGTGAAATTAATCGTAGGTGTCTGAGCTCCGGTATTCCATAAATAGGAAAAGGGGGCGAGTCCTCCAGTAATATTTGTAGTTAAAACAACATTGTCGCCAGGACAATTGATTGTTGTTGCATTAATTTGTACGGTCAATGGAGGAATATCTTGAATAAATAAATCTAAAATCAAGGGTGTCACATTTCCGCAAGGATCTATTAATGGGAAAACTAAACTTATTGTCTCCAAACCTTCCGTAAGATTGTCATAAAGAGAAGTTATAGTAAAACTCACAGAACTTTGACCAGGAGCAAATAGTATACTTGCAGGCACTCCCGAAAAATCAAGCCCATTTGTTGCGGTTCCGGTTATTTGAATTGGAATTGTTAAGGGTGTCGAAAGATTTGTTTGACGTGAAAGAGTAACGGTAGCATTAACACAACCTTCAGCAATCCAGTCAGGATTAGAAAATAATGATTGAGATATTGTATAATCTAAATCAACGGGTGTTTTGGATGTTAAGCTATTTGCTTCAAGAAAAATTCCTGAGTCATAATCACCATCACCAACGTCTGCAAGAGCCAATATTAAGTGATATGTCTGTCCGCATTGAACACTTGAAACTGCCTCTAAAACATCCGTGAAGCCATCGTATTGAATGTAAAAGGGAGATGAATTGTACGGAGATGAAGTCCCATCCCCATTAAAATTAAAAAATGAGGGATTGGTTATAGCATTTACATTATTAATCGATACAATGCTTCCATTATTTGGAAGACGTGCAATATTTTGTAACCCGGTGATTCCTGGACCAGCAATAAAAAATCCAAATACATCATTGAAACTAGAATTATTTGGTGGCGCAAATTCAGGGTATTCATCGGAACCAAATACATATTTAAAACGAACAGTATCGGAATACGGAATAAAGTCAAATTCTAAAATTGCGGCATCATAGGTTTGCCCTCCACCAATTATTCCAGAAAGTAACGTTGACCCTGCGCCTCCATTTGTTTGACCAGCTCCAGCTTGATTATTTGGACCGTGAGGGCCATTTCCATTGTCAATAACTGTTCCGGTAGTAATTATGATTCCATTGGCAATCCCTAGATTAGTCCCTGTTCCAGAAAATGAACCTATTGAACTTGGAGAGCCATTAAATGTAATATTTGAAACCGTTACACCTGGTCCAATTAAGGTATTTTGAACAAGTGCTTGTGGGTTGATTCCTGTATTCGTAGTTAATTGGGCAAAGCTAATAGTTGAGCTTATAAGAAGCAAGGAAATAAAAATGTGTTTTATATTAGTTTGCATAATTAATTATTAAACGAAATTAACTGAAAAACGTTGTTTATTTTATGTTTTTTTTTCAAAAAAAGCTAGTATGTCAATTTTAAAAATTTGTAGCTAGTATTTGGATTTTTATGATTTATTCTTTGCTTGAATAGAGTGCTTTTCCTCAATTATATTATTAAAATTAACTAAATGTTAATATGAACATTTTATTGTCTATATTCTAATTTTTATAGCTTCTTCATAGATTCATTTATAATTAAATTTATAAAAAAAAGATGTTGAAAAAAGAAAAAATATTTGTGCTTGACACCTCTGTCCTTCTGCACGACCATCAAGCTATAACAAATTTTAAAAACAACAATGTTACCATTCCAATAACTGTATTGGAGGAACTTGATAAGTTTAAAGTTGGCAATGACACTAAAAACTATTGTGCCCGGGAAGTAATTCGATTTATTGACAAACTTTCAATCAAAGGTTCACTACAAGAATGGATTTCATTAGGAAAGCTCCTTGGGAAATTTAAGATAGTTATGGATAGTCAGCCAAAATTGATTAACGCAGAGCATGTTTTTTTAGCGGAAAAAAATGACCATAAAATCATCAATGCAGCATTGTATTTAAAAGAGCAAGAACCAAAGCACATTGTTATTCTTGTCACAAAAGACATTAATCTAAGAATTAAAGCAAAGGCTTTAGGATTAATGGCTGAAGATTATGAAACAGGAAAAGTAAACATTGACGATTTAAAAGGAGCTAGCTCGTATGGAATTGAAAATGTAGATTCAGAAATAATTCGGGATATTTTTATTAAAGGAGTCATCGATGAAAATGGTATTTTGGGAGATAAAAAAGAAATAAATGGTTACTACATTTTAAAAAATGGAAAAACCTCTTCACTAGCTTTTTACAACCACCTTACAAATAAGATTGAGCGAATAGAAAAAGAATTTGTTTATGGCATTAAACCAAAAAATGCCGAGCAAACTTTTGCATTTCACGCACTTTTAAATGATGATGTTAAATTAGTTGCGCTTCAAGGTGTTGCGGGCACAGGAAAAACTTTACTCGCTCTTGCAGCAGCTCTAGAACAACATAAAAGCTACAATCAAATTATTCTTGCACGACCAATTGTTCCGCTTTCAAATCGTGAAATTGGTTTTCTCCCTGGGGACGTTAATGATAAAATCGGGCCTTACATGGAACCATTATGGGATAATCTGAAGTTTATAAAGTCGCAATTTGGAGACAACGAGAAAAAAAATCGGGCTATTCAGGAAATGCAAGAAAACGGAAAAATTGTAATAACCCCACTTGCTTTCATTCGTGGAAGAAGTCTTTCAAACGTAATGTTTATAGTTGATGAAGCTCAAAATCTTACCCCACATGAAGTAAAAACAATTATAACACGAGCTGGTGAGAACACAAAAATTGTATTTACGGGGGATGTTCATCAAATCGATTCGCCTTATCTTGATGAAAATAGCAATGGCTTAGCTTACCTCATCGACCGCTTAAAAAATCAAGCGTTATTTACCAATGTGAAATTAGAAAAAGGGGAGAGGTCAGAATTGGCGAATTTAGCGAATGATCTTTTATAGTTTTTCTGCTTTATTGGCATTCAAAACACTAAGTTTCTCAAATGCATCTTTAATGTGTTTGACTGGTTCAATTACTAAGCGAAGTTTTTCATTTTGCTGCACTAAGCGATAACCTTCTCCAATAGCTGAAATCTTGTTTAATAAATTTGAGAAAACCGGTGTTTCAAAGAATTCAGATTGCGAATTCGAAATAAAATACCCAACTAATTTAGTTGATTTAATAACCAAGCGTTCCAAGCCTAATTCTTGAGCAAGCCAGCGCAATTGAAACGAAAAAAGCAATTCTTTCACTTCTTTTGGAATTGGTCCAAATCGATCTTTTAGCTGCAGGGCATACGTATCCAATTCTTCGGTGTTCTTTAAATTATCAAGTTCTTGATAAAGACTTAGGCGCTCATTTACGTTGTTTACATAATCATCTGGGATTCGGACTTCTAAATCTGTTTCAAAGATACAATCTTGAACAAAAGATTGAAAAGAATCCGTATTTCGATCATCAAAAAGCTCTTTGAATTCACTTTCTCGAAGTTCTTGCATAGCTTCGTTTAGGATTTTTTGATACATCTCAAAGCCAATTTCAGAAATAAATCCACTTTGTTCTCCTCCCAACATATTTCCAGCTCCACGAATATCTAAATCTTTCATTGCGATATTAAAGCCAGAACCAAGATCAGAGAATTGTACCAGGGCTTCTAATCTTTTTCTTGCCTCAGAGGTCATAACGCTAAATTTTGGCGCAACTAAATAACAAAATCCCTTCTTATTACTTCTTCCAACTCTTCCCCGCAACTGGTGTAAATCACTTAATCCAAAGTGATGCGCGTCATTAATTATAATTGTATTTGCATTTGAAATATCTATTCCAGACTCAATAATTGTTGTTGCTATAAGAACATCGTAGCTGCCTTCTATAAAGTCCATCATTACTTTTTCAAGTTGCTTTCCATCCATTTGTCCGTGTCCAATGCCAACTCGTACTCCAGGACAAAGTCTTGAGATCATTCCAGAAATCTCACGGATGTTTGACAAGCGATTATTAACAAAAAAAACTTGTCCTCCACGCGTTACTTCATACGAAATAGCATCTCTTAAAATCTCTTCATCGAATGAAATTATTTCTGTTAAAACGGGTTGACGATTTGGAGGTGGAGTGTTAATGATACTTAAATCTCTTGCTCCCATTAATGAAAATTGTAGCGTTCTTGGAATTGGAGTTGCGGTTAAAGTGAGGGTATCAACACTGACACGAATTGTTTTAAGTTTATCTTTTACCGAAACGCCGAATTTTTGTTCTTCATCGATTATCATTAAGCCCAGATCCTTAAACTTTACTCTTTCTGCAACAATAGCATGTGTTCCAATAAGAATATCAATCTTTCCATCTGCTAATTTTTTTAAAGTCTCAGAAGTTTCTTTAGTCCCTTTAAAACGATTAATATAATCAATTGAGCAGGGAAAATCTTTAAGGCGTTCTTTAAAACTACGATAATGCTGCATTGAAAGAATTGTCGTCGGGACTAAAATCGCCACTTGTTTATTGTCAGCTACCGCCTTAAAAGCTGCTCTAACTGCGACCTCTGTTTTTCCAAAGCCTACATCTCCACAGATTAATCGATCCATTGGCCTTGAAGCTTCCATGTCTTTTTTTACATCTTGAGTAGCTTTGTTCTGGTCGGGCGTATCTTCGTACATAAAAGATGCTTCCAATTCATCTTGTAAATAAGTATCTGGAGTATAAGAAAATCCTGCTTGACTTCTTCTTTTAGCGTACAATTGAATTAAATCAAATGCCAATTCTTTAATTTTCTTTTTGGTCTTATTTTTTAGAGTGCTCCATGCCTGCGTTCCTAACTTGTTCATTTTAGGAACGGACCCGTCCTTTCCCGTAAATTTTGAAATTCTGTGTAAGGAATGAATTCCCAGATACAAGACATCTCCATCTTTATAAATCAAGCGAATTGCCTCTTGCGGTTTTCCATTTACATCAATCGTTTCCAAGCCAGAAAACTGACCAACACCATGATCAATATGCGTAATATAATCGCCTTTTTGAAGGTTGTAAATTTCTTTCAATGTCAAGGCTTGTTTCGCCTGCCGGAAACCTTCCTTTAAGCGAAAGCGGTGGTAGCGTTCAAAAATTTGATGATCAGTATAACAGACTAATTTCATGCTTGGAGAAATAAAACCCTCTTGCAAAGCCAAGTGCATAGGAGAAAAAGAAACATCTCCACCAATGTCTTCAAATATTTGAAACAAGCGTTCTATCTGACGAGGTTGATTTGAAAAAATTAAATTCTCAAAATTATTTTCTTGTCGCGAGAGCAAATCAGTTTTTAATAAATCAAAGTTTTTATTGAAATTAGGTTGAGGTGTAAAATCAAAATGAATAATATCTTGCGTTTTGTAATAAAAATCAGAACCCCATTCAATTGTCTTATAATTTTCCAGACTTTGTTTTAATTCACTTTCATTCAAATAGCGATTTGCAGGAATTGTATGTTTTACAGTGTCTCCTAGTTTGTCGAATATCGCCTCTGCTTTAGCATATTCTCTCGAAATAATTTGTGCCAAACGTTCGTGTGAACTTAGCCACAGGATTGCTGATTGCCCAATAAATTCAAAGAAAGAACCAATTCCTTCCAAAGAAATTTGCCCTTGAATATTTGGAATTACGTTGAAGAAGGAGTGAGATTTTAGTGACAATTGTGTAGCTGCATCAAAAGTTCTTATGGTTTCTATTTCATCTCCAAAAAACTCAATTCTAAATGGTGAGTCATTCGCATATGAAAATACATCAACAAGTCCACCTCGAATGGAAAACTGCCCAGGCTCATAGACAAAATCAACCCGATCAAAATGATATTCTAAAAGCAATTCATTAATAAAATCAATGGAATAGTTCTTGCCAACTTCCAGTCGTAAAGTATTATCTAGTAATTTTTTCTTAGTTGGAACTTTTTCAAAAAGAGCTTCAGGATAAGTAACAATCCATGTATTAAATCCACTTGCAACACGCTCTAAAATTTCTGCCCGATGCACCACATTTGCATTATCTATTTCTTCAAATTGATAAGGGACTTGACACGATGAGGGATAAAATAAAATACGTTTATCTTCAGGATAAATCCCTTCTAAATCGTTTAAAAAATAAGCTGCTTCTTCCTTATCATTTAGAATAAAAACATGGTGGCCGGGTGTTTGTTCTGCCACAGCAATAGCAGAAATGCTTCTTGAAGAGCCAACATGTCCTTTCCAATGGATGTGCGAATTTGGACGACTTAATACTTTTGCCGTTTGATCAATTTGAGGAAATTCTCTAAATAATTTGAGGAAATTTTTAAGTTCCATTGTTTGGCGCAAAAATACCGATTCTTTTTCTTTTGAAGTAGTGAATTAAAGAACGAGAAGGAAATATAAATTATGAAGAAGTGGAAATTCCTATTTCAAGTGCCTGACCGAAGTGAAAACAATCTTCATAACTGGTATAAAGAGGAACAGGAGCAAGTCGAATAACATTTGGTTCTCTCCAATCTGCAAGAACTCCAAGCGTACAAATTCGTTTAAATAATTCAATCCCTTGTCCCATTACTTTAATAGAAAGTTGACTGCCACGCTGTTTTTTGTCTCGCGGTGTAATCAGTTCAAAACTGCATTTATCTCTGTGTTTTTCTGAAATACTATCAATCACAAACTCTAAATAGGAAGTAATTAAATCTCTTTTTTCACCAATATTATCCATTCCTGCCTCTTCAAAAATTTCTAGTGCTGCCAAATGTGCTGCCATTCCAAGAACTGGCGCATTACTCAATTGCCAACCTTCTGCCCCAGCTAAAGGCTGAAATCCTTTTTCCATTTGAAAACGCGCTTCTTTATCATGTCCCCACCAACCTGCAAAACGCGGTATAGAGGAATCATTAGCATGACGTTCGTGCACAAATATTCCAGATACACCTCCAGGGGAAGAATTCAAATATTTATATCCGCACCAAGTCGCGAAATCAACATTCCAATCGTGCAATTGTAGATTTACATTTCCGGTTGCATGCGCCAAATCAAAACCTGCGATTGCACCAACAGCATGTGCAGCAGCAGTTATTTTTTGCATATCAAAAAATTGACCTGTATAGTAATTTACCCCGCCAATCATCACCAATGCTAATTCATCTCCAAGTTCTTGAATTTTTGCTAAAATATCTTCTAAGTGAATTAACTCCTCACCAGCTCTAGGAAAGACCTCAACAATATTTTCATGCGTTAGGCCGTGAAACTTAACTTGTGATTCCAAAACATATTGATCGCTCGGAAAAGCTTTTGCTTCGCAAATAATTTTTGTTCGTTTTCCTTGAGGTCGATAAAAAGAAACGAGTAGGAGGTGCAAATTTGTTGTTAAAGAATGTGTTACAACAACTTCTACGGGTTTTGCTCCTACAATTTTTGCTGTCATCTCGCATAAATTTTCATGGTAAGAGTACCAAGGTCGTTTTGCATGAAAATGCCCTTCAACTCCAAACTTCGCCCAATCTGCGAGTTCTTCTTGAATATATTCTACCGCTTTTTTGGGCTGCAACCCTAAAGAATTCCCTGTGAAATAGAGAATTTTTTTTTCGTGAAAATTAGGAAAATGAAACTTATCCCTGAACGATTTTAAAGGATCTTTGTTATCCAATTGACGCGCAAATTCTAAGTTGTTCTCAAACTGCATATGCTACTGATTATTGCTAATTTTGTGTTCGGATACAAATGTACAAAGAAATGAAGATTACAAGTCCCATAAAAAGAACGGAATCAGCAAGGCTTTTTGAAGCTTCAAAAACTTTTTTTCCTGGCGGAGTGAATTCCCCCGTTAGGGCTTTTAAGTCTGTTGGTGGTACACCCTTGTTTATAAAAAAAGGAAATGGAGCCTTAATTTGGGACGAAGATGACAATGAATTTATTGATTTTTGTTGCAGTTGGGGACCTTTGATTTTAGGCCACAATCACCCACAAGTTTTTAGTTCAATTGTCAGCACACTGGAAAATGGCTCAAGTTTTGGAGCTCCTACAAGAAAAGAAAACGACTTAGCTCAATTTATTTTAGATAGAATTCCATTTATCGATAAAATGCGTTTTACAAGTTCGGGAACAGAAGCAGTAATGTCAGCTATTCGTTTGGCTCGCGGCTACACAGGAAAAACAAAAATCGTAAAATTTGATGGATGTTACCACGGACATGTTGATGCACTTTTAGTAAACGCAGGAAGTGGTCTAGCAACATTTGGTACCTCATCAAGCGCAGGAGTTCCTGAAATTTTTGCAAATGAAACTCTGGTTTTACCTTTAAATGATATTGAAACATTAAGAACTTGCTTAACTGAATATGCTCATGATATCGCATGTGTGATTATTGAACCAATTCCCGCAAACAATGGATTACTTTTACAGGACAAGCATTTTCTATTAGTTTTAAGGGAAATTTGTTCTGAATTAGGAATTTTGTTAATCTTTGATGAGGTAATTTCTGGTTTTAGAGTAGCATTTGGTGGCGCAGCAGAATTGTATGCTATCACTCCAGATATTGTCACTTACGGAAAAATACTTGGTGGCGGATTGCCTGTTGGAGCTTATGCAGCAAAAAAGCATATTATGGCTTTTGTTTCTCCTGACGGACCGGTTTATCAAGCGGGAACACTTTCTGGAAATCCTGTTGCAATGGCTGCAGGGCTCGCGCAATTAAAAGAATGCGCAAAAAATAATTTTTACATAGAGCTTGAAGAAAAAGCGCACTATATGGTAAATCAAGTGAATGCCTTTACAGAAGAAAACAATTATCCCTTAAAATTAGTTTCTTTAGGATCAATCTTTTGGTTTTCATTTAATGGTAGGAAGTCGATATCTGCAGCAAAAGAAATTAATCCTGATATGACAAACTTCAATCGCTTACATGCATTTTTATTGGATGAAGGCATTTATTTTGGTCCCAGTGGCTACGAAGTTGGCTTTATTTCTCAAGCACACACGCAAGCACAATTGGACAAAGCCAGCAAAAAAATTCAAGAGGGAATAGCGTTTATTTTCAAGTCTTAAATCCTTGTTTTTGTAAAAGCCGGGGCATTATTTGTAATTTCGTCATATGATATTAATTACCGGAGCAACAGGTTTAGTGGGAAGTCATTTATTATTTCAACTTATTGAAGCCGGGGAAAACTGTAAGGCACTTTATCGTTCTGAGCACAAAATTAAATTAGTAGAAAAACTTTTTCATTACTATAATTCACCCGATGCAGAAGTTCTATTCTCCAAAATTATATGGGTTAAAGGTGATTTAAACGACCCTGAAAGTTTAGAATCTCTTTTTCTGAACGTAGATTACGTCTATCATTGCGCTGCAAAAGTGTCTTTTTTTAAGGCTGATTTTGAAGCATGTATGAAAGAAAATCGAAATGCTACGGCGAATGTTGTTAATTATTCTCTAAAGAATGGCGTTAAAAAATTGTGCTATGTTAGTTCAACCGCAGCGCTTGGTTCAAATCCAAATGGTGCAACAACGGAAGAAACACTTTGGACTCCAGGATCAGATGTTAGCGGTTATTCTGTTTCCAAATTTTCAGCAGAAAAAGAAGTTTGGAGAGGAATAGAAGAAGGATTGCCAGCAGTAATTCTCAATCCCTGTGTTATTTTAGGTCCAGGAGATTGGCGATCAGGATCTTTATCCATCTTTCGTTCGGCAAAAAAAGGCATGTTATTTTATACAAGTGGATCCAATGCAGTTGTAGATGTTCGTGACGTAGTGCGTGCACTTTCTTTACTTATGAATTCAAACATTGTTTCTGAAAGGTATCTTTGTATCGGCGAGAATGTAACATTTCAGTATTTATTCACCGCCTTATCAAAGCGGTTTAACACAGCTCCTCCAAAGATTTCTATTCCAAAATCCTTAAGTCTATTTGCTGGAACAGTTTTAGAATTTATAAGTCAAATTTCTAGAAAAAGGAATGGGTTTTCTGTTGAAACAGCAAATTCCTCGTATAAAAATATTGTCTACGATAAAACCAAGTTAATGCAGGCTATTCCAATCCAATTTTATACTTTAGAGGAGACAATTGATAATTCTATTCGCGGTCGGCTAAAATGATAAAAAAAGCGTATCTACAAGCACTAATAGTAATTTTCTATGCGGTAGGAACTGTTGGAATTCTCCTTCCTGAAACAAGGGAGCTATTTTTAAAACTCACCTTTTTTAATTTAGCGCTTTCTTTTGTTATCATCATATTAGCCAGAGACCAAAGAAGAAAAGATTTCTATGTGTTTCTAGCAGCATCTTGGTTAGTGGGATTTGCTGTTGAATGGATTGGTATTCACACAGGATTATTATTTGGGAATTATTCCTACGGCGAAAATCTCGGGCTAAAATTTTTAGGAATTCCCTTAGTAATTGGCTTAAATTGGGGTCTTGTTACTATTTCCGCGGCTGCTATTGCAAATAGGATTTCTAAAAATAAAAAATGGGTTCTTCTTATTGCCACGCTATTAATGGTAGCCTTGGATTTTTTAATAGAGCCAGTGGCTATGAAAAGTGATTTTTGGACATGGGAAAATGGTGTTATACCTTTGTATAATTACCTTTGTTGGGGTTTAGTTGGCTTGTTTTTACAAATTGCATTTCAAAAAACTTCTTTGTGGGAGGAAAACAAAGTCAATGACACATTGTTTATTACGATGTTTGTATTTTTTATAATCTTAAATTTTAGTTTTTAATGTATTGGTGGGGCCCTTTTGTTTTATTAGCTACTTTTTTCGGCATGGAATTCATGGCCTGGGCTACGCATAAATTTGTAATGCACGGTAAAATGTGGTATTTCCATAAGGATCACCATCAAGTAGAGCCGGGGTTTTTTGAAAAAAATGATGTTTTCTTTCTTATTTATGCCATTCCTTCATGGCTTTGTATTATGCTGGGAATGATGTATGGAAACTATTTCTCCGTTTGGATTGGCTATGGAATTGCGGCTTACGGAATGGCTTATTTTTTAATTCACGATGTTTATATTCACAGGCGTTTTAAATGGTTAAGAGACATTGACCACCCATATTTTTACGCTATTCGAAAAGCACATAAAATCCATCACAAACATTTAGGAAAAGAAAAGGGGGAATGCTTTGGAATGCTGCTTGTCCCGTGGGAATTTTACAAGAAAGCAAAGTTGGTTTATGATAGAAAAACCACTACAGAATGAGCTTGTATTTTTGGGTTATCACCCTTTCATTTATTGGTCCATTTTTATTAAGCTTCGATAAGAAAATAGCTTTTTACAAGAACTGGCGGTTTCTTTTACCAAGTATATTACTTGTTGCACTTTTTTTTATTTGTTGGGATGAATGGTTTACAACAATCGGTGTTTGGGGTTTTACTCCAAAATACCTTCAGGGAATTTATGCTGGTCATTTACCACTGGAAGAAATCCTTTTTTTTATTGTAATTCCCTACAATTGTTTATTTGTCCATGAAGTTTTAAAGGGTTATTTCCCATTGATTTCTTTAAAGACCTTTTCCTTCTTATTTATCTATGTATTTGGTATCTCTGCCTTGCTTTTATCCTTATTTAACCTAGATAATTATTATACTTTATCAGCAACTGCACTTGCATTTGGTTTAACACTTTTTCTAGTGCAACAAAAAAAAATATGGTTCTCACAATTTGTTTTGACCTACATAGTTTGTCTCATTCCATTTCTGCTTGTAAACGGCATATTGACAGGCCAATTTACTGAGGAGCCAATTGTTTGGTATTCAGAAAATCACATTGTAGGATTTAGATTGGGAACTATTCCCTTGGAAGATTTATTCTACAACTATTGCTTAATACTTCCTATTATTTGGATTTATGAGGGGTTAAAAAACTCTCATTCTAAGAAATAGTTTTTTGGGCTTGGATAACCTTATTCTTTTAAAAGCTGCTTAATATGCCCCATTAATTTTGTCACCTCCTCTTCTGAAGTTCCGTCGTAATAGCCACGGATTCTTTTTTTCTGATCTACTAAAACAAAATTATTCGTGTGAATAAAATCACTTCCAGCATCTCCTAAATTTTTCGCTTCGGCGGGCTTTAAAATGAAAAAAGATTTTCTAGCGAGACTGTATAGCTCTTCTTTTTGTCCAGTAAGAAAATGCCATTGATCGTCTTTAGCATTCATTTTTTTTGCGTATTTCTCTAGCTCATCTGTGTTGTCAATAGCAGGATCAACTGTAAAGCTTAGAATTTTTAAGTTTTCATTTCCTTTAAATTTCTCTTGAATTCGCTGCATTTGCTTGTTCATTAAGGGGCAGATGCTTTGACAGGTTGTAAAAAAATATTCCGCAACAAATACTTTCCCATTGATTTCTTTCTGCGTAATAGTCTTCTTGTTTTGATTTTGAAATTTAAAATCCCCAATTTGATGGCCTTGACCTATTCTCAGAAGTTCGGGGTCTACCATTTCTTCATTCAAATCTTTTGGATTGATAATTGGAAGGGGCTTCTGTTTTTCAGGATTGAGAATGAAATAACTAATTGTTACACAAACCAAGAGCAAGCAAGCGATAAATAGAATTCGTTTCACAGTGCAAAGTTACTTCTTTAAGAGCAATTCCATCTGTTTTTTGCATGCAATAATTCGCTGATCTATTGTTCCTTTGAGGATTGTAAATGGCTTTTTGCTATTTTCAAGCACTACCTCATAAAGCACAAATAAGCGCTCACGATCCAAGGGATTTTCTCTAAGTTTATCTGCTTCCCAAGGAATATCTGGCGCACAGAGGAAAAGGTGGTCAAAATCCTGCGCTTCCCAAAAAGATTGTATTGTTGGTGATACTTCCTTGAATTTTTCCTGCGACCAAATAAGCATCACAGCCATTTCAGTATCTGAAATTACCAACGTGTTCTTTGAGGCCTTACAAAGTTCTACCTGTTGTTTAGCAATTTCATCTAAATCAGCAAGTGTATAAGTTATTTTATCCTTTAAAAATTCTCTTGCGTATTCAGGAATAAAAGAAGTAGAATATTCTTCGGCAATTAATTCTGCCATGGTTGTTTTACCACTAGATTCTGGCCCGGTAAACGCAATTTTAAGTTGTTTGTCCATCTTTCAATTCTTTTTTCCACTGATAAAAACCATAAACTGCCGTAAGGGCATAGCCAAAAAACAGAAAAACAGAAAAATTCAACCCTTGCTCCCAAAATAAATACATCGAAAGAAGGTTCAAAATTATCCAATAAATCCAATTCTCTAAAATTCCTTTTAGTGCCAAAAATGTCGAAAAAATGGCAAAAACTGCTATAAAAGCATCTAAAAATGGCAAAAACTGTCCATTTTTTGCAAAAATACTCCCAAGAGCAAAACTACTTATTGATCCAATTATAAGTGCTAAAAGATGCTTTTTCCAGGAAATAGTTCTTATCTTAATTTCTGCTTCCTTCCCCCACTTATAAAATGCAAAAACGCCTAATAAAACATAAATTAATTGAAGTAAAGCTTGAATAGTGAGATTACTCTTGCTGCAAATATAACAGTAGAGCATAGAACTTATTATTCCAAATATCCAGGCGAGTCGTTTTTTACGCGCGATTAAAAATAGATAAATAAAACCGAGAAGGACGGCAAGAATTTCTAGTTTCTCCAAGTGCTTTAATACAAGAGCTGTTTTTTAGAACTGTTTTTCCAGCCAGCTTGACTTTGGTAATCCACAAAAAAGATTTTTAAATCTGCTTGACTTTCGTAATCTACAAAAAAGAGTTTTTTCTTCGCTTGGCTTTCGTAGTTCACGAAAAACCATTTTCCATCGTTATTTCCAACTTGACTTTCATAGTCAACTTTATATACTTTAAGATCAGCTTGGCTCTCGTATTTTACAACAAAAACTTTTACGTCTGCTTGACTTTGGTATTTAACAGAATAAACTTTCTGAGCATTTGTCGTTCCTAAAAACAATAAAATTGTGCTTAAAAAAAATAGTTTTTTCATAGGAAGATTTTTATAGTGTAGTGTAAATATAAAACTTAGTTACAAATATCAATGTGTTAATTCCACCCAATCGCCATTTTCTTTGATGAGGTCGATTAATGCTTGCACTGCTTCTGCTTCTGCAACATTCTTCCTTACAACATTTCTTTCTTTGTAGAGATTAATTTTCCCAGGGCCTGTGCCAACATAGCCATAATCTGCATCTGCCATTTCTCCGGGGCCATTGACAATACAACCCATTATACCAATTTTTAATCCTTTTAAATGTGCTGTTCGTTGCCGAATTTTTGTTGTAGTTTCTTGTAAATCAAATAATGTTCTACCACATGAAGGGCAAGAGATGTACTCCGTTTTTGAAATCCGAGTTCGTGTTGCTTGCAAAATCCCAAAACTAGTAGCATTTACAAGGGTTGGCGCTTGGATTGATTTCAGCCAAAGACCGTCACCAAAACCATCAATTAAAATTGATCCAGCATCACTCGAAACGTTCAAGATAAATGTTTCTGAATCTTTTTCATCAGAGTTGTATTGAAGAAGAACAGGGTGCTCAAAATTCATTCTCGAAAGCGCGATAAAAAATTTGCGAAATAACTGAGTTTTATTAGAAAAATCACTTCTTACAACAAGTATTAAATTTGGGAAATCTCCAATTTTAGCAGGAATTTCTTCCTCGGCTTTTAAAATACAAAAGGCAATAGTATCAGTAGATAAGTCATCTAAATCAGCCACTGAAACAAGTGGATAAAACCCTGATTTTTTGCTATAATTTGCACTCCAATTTTCATGATCGCAGATTACACCCAAAGTACCAGGCACTTCGAAATTAAGTTTATTTTCTCCAATGTAAACGTAATCAGCTGCTAAATCTTGAAGATTCCATTTGTCTAATGGGACAGAATAATTATACCCAAACCCATAAAAATTCGCAGGTGAAATTTCTTGTTTCTTTGAGCAGTCGGCTACTACAACAGGCAAGTTTTTCCCTCCAATATTTTGAATGCTTTTTGCTATTCGCCGAGTGTAAGAAAATGGGTCGTAGGGCAAAGCACCAGAAAATGCTGCCAAAGGAAAGTGATTTTCATTTATGTATTTCTGTGCTAATTTTCGTGCAACAGGAATTTCAAATTCTGGTTCTTCGGTCAGAGAAACACGAATGGTATCGCCTAAGCCATCTTCCAATAAGGCGCCAATTCCAACGGCTGACTTTATGCGTCCGTCTTCGCCATCTCCAGCTTCTGTCACACCCAAATGCAGCGGATAACATCGTTCATTTTTTAGCATTTGAGCAGCCAACAAGCGGTATGCTTGCACCATTACTAAGGTGTTGCTTGCTTTCATGGAAATAACAAGTTCAAAATAATTGTTTTTTTCACAAATTCGAATGAATTCCATAGCGGATTCCACCATTCCTTCTGGCGTATCACCATAACGGCTCAAAATACGATCGGAAAGCGAACCGTGGTTAGTTCCTATGCGCATTGCGGTTCCGTTTTCCTTGCAAAGAAGAACCAGGGGTGTAAATTTCTGTTCGATACGTATTAATTCCTCTTCGTAACTTTCATCGGTGTATATTATTTCCTCAAATTTCTTTTTATCAGCATAATTTCCGGGGTTTACACGAACTTTTTCAACAAGTGTAGCGGCAATTTCTGCGGCATTTGGGGTAAAATGAATATCTGCCACTAATGGAGCGGAATAGCCTTTTTCTATGAGTGAAGCACGAATATTTTTAAGATTTAAGGCTTCATTTTTACTCGGTGCAGTTAAGCGAACAATTTCACAACCAGCATCAATCATTCGAATGGATTGCGCAACTGATTTCTCAGTATCCATAGTGTTTGTTGTTGTCATTGATTGGAGACAAAGCGGGCTATTTCCGCCAACAATAACATTTCCAATACGGACTTCTATTGTCGGTAGGCGCTTACGATTAAATAAGTCAGAGCAATAAGAGGAGAAATTAACGGGCATTTTAGCTAACTATCTTTTTCAAAAACAAAGTTAAGAAGAAATAGTTTGTATGATTAGTTATATCTACCCCAAATATTTTATTAATGTAAAAACGTTTACTTCAAAAAAACAGTTTGGTGTAGGTCTTTATTTAACTTAAATTTTGCCTCCTGAAATGATGGAGCACTAAAGGTTCGTCTAGCATTATTTGAAAAGCCGTAAATTTCTGTTGGAATGCCGAGTAGATTTTTATCTAAAATTTTATTTCTGTTTACATCCTGATAAATAGCAAGAGCATATTCTCCCTCGGGTAAATTATCAAAGGTATAATTTTGCGATTTTCCTTCTACTTCTTTTATGATTCCTTTGAATTGTTTTCCGAAAACTGGAAAATCATCAGTTGCACGAAATACGGCAATAAATAAGCTGCCTTTTATATTTGAAATTCCTGAAATATGTATGGAAAGCTTGTGTGTTTTTACGCCAGAAAAAAGCAAAATAAAAGTTAAAAATAGCAGTTTCATTAAGGTTCAATTTGTTTTATGGGAATTTCACGTGGAGCAGCTTTGGCTTTAGGTTTATTATTTTTATTTTGGTAAAACAGCAGATAAAAAGCGATTATAAAAGAAAGAAAGTAAACACAAAAGCGGAAAACATACATTTTACTATATTTCAAGGGTAAAAATTGCCTTAAGTTTATTTTTTCATCCTCGAGCATGGTGCAAAGATAGGAATTCAAAAATTTATTTTTTAGTACTTCTAGCCTTTCAATTTTTTCAAAAAACATGAAATTAGCAACATTCACTTCTCTTTCCTTATCTTTGTAGCTATATTATGAGAACAAAAAAACCTGCCGTACAAAAAAACCCTGTTAGCTCTCGAAGTATTTCTAAGAAAGTAAAGGAGAAAACCCCGCTTGACAAAACGAAAACAGTAACTGATAGGGACAAACGAAAGTACATTGATTATAAAATAAAAGTTAAGAAAGGAGATCCTCTTCCGTCTTTTAGAGAGGAGAATGTTCGCTTGAATAAATACATGTCAAATGCTGGAATTTGTTCGCGTAGGGAAGCGGATGTTTTAATTCAAACGGGTGTTGTTAGTGTCAATGGAAAAGTAGTTACTGAATTAGGATTTAAAATCCAGCCTACAGATGTTATTCAATACGATGGAGAAACGATTAATCTCGGAACCAAGCGCTATGTTTTATTGAATAAACCAAAGGGTTATATTACCGCCATAGACGATCCAAGAGGTCGAAAAACAGTTATGTCGCTTGTAAATAAAGCGTGTAAAGAACAAATTTTTCCGATGGGAAAAATGGAAAAAGATACAACAGGCCTGTTGTTATTTACCAATGATGGTGACATGGCGAAGAAATTAACGCATCCTCGCTACCAAGCAGCAAAAATGTATCATATAGAAGTAAATAAACCTGTTTCCAAAGAAGATTTAGAAAAACTTTTAAAAGGAATAGACTTAGAAGACGGCAAGACAAAAGTAGAAAAAGCAGAATATGTAGAAGGAGGAACTTCGAGAGAAGTAGGTGTTGAAATTCGCTCTGGCAAGCAACAAGTTGTCCGTCGACTTATTGAAGCATTAGGGTTCCAGATTGTAAAATTAGACCGCGTGCAATATGCAGGGCTTACAAAAAAAGATCTACCTCGCGGGTATTACCGTCATTTAACTGAACAAGAAGTATCATTTTTAAAGATGACAAAATGAGTTATTTGCGCTTGCTATTTTTAGGTTTAACCCTTGTTTTATTTTTCGGTTGTACTTCTAAACCAGATTTTAAATCTATAAATCCAAATGCAGCTTATTTTTATCAGCTAAAATCGGAACCACAAGTCTATTTATATCGAAATATTGTAAATGGATTAGAAGAAGAATTTCATCGGATTTATACGATTACAGATCAAGCAGGAGACCACATAATTGTTGAGCGTTATTCTAGCGATTTTAGAATTTTAGAAGCTCTAAATTATAATATTGACTCCTTAAATGTCTTAGACCACATGGTTGTAAATCGCTTTCAACAAAAAGAAAAAGCATTTATTTATAAAAACGGCTTATTCCCCATGGATCTGAACGAAGAGCTTTGGTTTGCTTCAAAATTTTCAGGACTTACAGATTCAACAGTAATTTTATATGAAAAGAAAAGAAAATTTCTAGAAAAAAAATCAATAATTATTCTAGAAAAAAATACAAAAACGTTAGTTTTCAGTGATAAAATAATCCAAACAGTATTAAATCCATACACAAGAAAAGAAAGTGCTAATCAAGCTGAAATGCTTTCCTTATTTGCAGAAGGATTGGGCTTAGTGGAATGGTTTAGCAAAGATAAAAAACTCCATTTCCGTTTGGAAAAAATACTTTCTCAAGAAGAATGGATAAAAATAATTGCGAGATGAAAACCTTAATTTTTATATCATTTTTAATCTTTTTACCGTTTCTTGGTGCAAGTCAAAAAACAAGTAAAGATTCACAAGCAAAGCGCGCTATGTTTGTTTATTGGGGCTACAATAGAAGTTTTTATACTGACAGCAAAATAAGTTTTTTTGGTCCGGGATATGATTTTTCCTTGGCTGGAGTTCAAGCAACTGACCGGCCTTCTCCAGATTTTATAACGTATGTAGATCCATCAACACTTACTGTTCCCCAGTTTAACGCTAGAATAGGTTTTAATTTTAAAAAAAAATGGGCCCTTTCTTTTGGTTACGACCACATGAAATATGTTATGGTACATGGACCAAGATATTTATTATCTGGGAAAATAAATCCCTTAATTGATCCATCATCAAATTGGTCTTGGTCTGGAGATTACAATGCAGAACCTGTAACTACAGATGAATCAACCTTTCATTACGAAAACACGAATGGGATGAATTATATTCGTGCAGAAATTAGTCACATTGATAAATTAGTCCGTGCGAGTAATGCATTTGCTATCTACTCTGTTTCAGGTCTTGGCGCTGGACTTGTTTTAAACTATAATGATTTCACCTTTGCTGGAGAAAAATCCATGACGACTTTGTCAATGTCCGGAGTTGGTGCATCAGCGCATCTTGGCTTGCGTCTAGAGTTTTTTAGAAATTTCTTTCTTCAGGCAAATAATAGCGTGGGATTTTTATATCAACATCGCGTAAAAACTCGAGGGAATGACCCATACGCTTACGCACGACAATCTTTGGGGTATTTTCAAAGTGATCTTGTACTTGGTGGAATTTTTTATCTTCGACCAAAAGATGATTGTAATACCTGTCCAAATTGGTAAAATAAAGGCATGAAATTTCTACTTGTAGGCTTAGGGAATCCCGGTTCTGAATACGAAGAAACCAGACACAACATCGGATTTAAGGTTGTTGATGAACTCGCCAAAGAACTAAAAGCAGATTTCTCGCTTAACAAAGCAGCGTTTAGGGCTGAAGGAAAATTCAAGGGAAAAACGCTTGTTTTCATAAAGCCAATAACTTACATGAATCTATCTGGAAAAGCCCTTAATTATTGGCTGCAAGCGGAGAAAATCCCGATAGAAAATTTATTGGTAATTGCCGATGATATTGCGCTTCCATTTGGTAAATTACGCATGAAAGCGAAAGGAAGTGATGGCGGACATAATGGTTTAAAAGACATCCAAGAAACATTAAAATCAACTGAGTATGCTCGCTTGCGTTTCGGTGTTGGAAATGATTTTGCAAAAGGCCGGCAATCAGATTATGTGCTTGGACAATGGACAAAAGATCAAGCGCTAGAATTACCAGCTAGAATTTCTGTGGCTACAGAATTTATAAAAAGTTTTTGTGTTCAGGGTCTCGATTTAACAATGACTCACTGGAACGGAAAATAAATAGGCTTTAACTGTAAAGAGTAATTCTGAATTTATTTTGTCTTACAACTGCTAACTTGGTAAATCCTGCCAGTTTCTTGCAGATTATTTCCTATAAAAACATAAATTTGCACCATGGAACGATTAAAAATAAAGAGTTTACTTGAAAATTCTGCCGGAATTCAATTAGGAAGTGAGATAACAGTCAAAGGTTGGGTGCGGGCATTTAGAAGCAATCGTTTTATTCAAATTAATGATGGTTCTTGCCTTGCCTCTTTACAAGCAGTTGTTGATTTTGAAAAATTTGACGATGCACTTCTCAAGCGGATTACAACAGCAGCTTGTGTTTCATTAAGTGGAACTTTAATCGCTTCACATGGCGCAGGACAAGCAGTAGAATTGCAAGTCACAAGCATTGAACTTATTGGCGACGCGCATCCAGATGATATTCAAAAAACAGTAATGCAGCCAAAGCGGCACAGTTTAGAGTTTTTGCGTGAGCAGGCACATTTGCGTTTTAGAACCAATACTTTTGGTGCAGTATTTAGAATTAGACATGCTGTTTCCTTTGCAATTCATAAATTTTTTAACGACAGGGGTTTTTTCAACCTCCACACACCAATCATAACAGGATCTGATGCGGAAGGAGCTGGAGAAATGTTCCATGTTTCTACACTCGACCCAAAAAATCCCCCATTGAATGAGGATGGGACAATTAATTACAAGGAAGATTTTTTTGGAAAGCAAGTCAACTTAACGGTCTCAGGACAATTGGAAGCAGAATTAGCGGCTCTGGCTTTAGGGCAAGTGTATACTTTTGGCCCAACATTTCGCGCAGAAAATTCTAACACTTCAAGGCATTTAGCAGAGTTTTGGATGATAGAACCGGAAGTTGCCTTTAATGATTTGCAAGACAACATGGATTTAACAGAGGCCTTCTTGAAATATCTTTGTAGCTATGTAATGGAAAACTGCAAAGAAGATTTGACGTTCTTAAGTGAGCGAGATGCACAAGATCAACAACAAAAACCACAGCAAGAACGCGCGGAAATGTCGCTAATTGAAAGAATGAAATTCGTTATCGAAAATCCATTTAAGCGCTTAACTTATACTGAAGCCATTGAAGTACTAATGAATTCAAATCATTATAAAAAGAAAAAATTCAACTATCCTGTAGAATGGGGAATTGACTTACAAAGTGAGCACGAACGTTATTTAGTGGAGAAAGAATTTAAATGTCCTGTGATTTTAACCGACTATCCCGCAAAAATAAAAGCGTTTTACATGCGTATGAATGATGATGGAAAAACAGTTGCTGCAATGGATGTTTTGTTTCCTGGAATCGGAGAAATTGTGGGTGGCTCGCAACGTGAAGAACGCTATGAGATGTTACATCAGAAATGTGTAGAATTTGGAATTGACCCTGAAGAATTGTCTTGGTATATGGAAACGCGAAAATTTGGGACAGCACCTCATGCTGGATTTGGTTTAGGATTTGAGAGAATGATCATGTTTGTAACCGGAATGACAAATATCCGCGATGTAATTCCCTTCCCTAGAACACCACAAAATGCGGCTTTTTAGAATTTCTCTAGCTGCTAAATACTGATTTAACAGTGGCTAATTTGTCACTTAAGATCTTAAAATCTTCATCTGCATGTTGGTCGTTCCGAAAAATAAAATCTGAAGTATTCTTATACGGCTCAATAAAATTGGCGTAGCAAGGTAAAACATGATTTTCCCATTGGTAAAGAATATCTTCTCGAGAATAACCACGTGTTTCTTGGTCTCGGTAGATTCTCCGGTCTAGTTGTGTTGCATGATCCACATCTACAAAAATGCTATAATCCAGCGATTTAAAAACTTCTTTATAATGAAAGAGAAACAAGCCCTCAACAATTATAAAAGCGCTTGGTTGAATGGTAATCAATACGTTTTTGTTTGGCGGCGAATTAAAGAAATATTCTTTGACTTCAATTGCTTTTCCTTGCATTAAACTTTTTAAATCTGCAGTTAATCGCTCTTCGTCAATGGCAGTTGGCAAATCAAAATTCACAATTCCATTACTGTCAAGTTCTTGCATATTCTTTGGAAAATAATAGTTGTCCATAGAGAATATAGATGGTTTTACCTCGCCAAAAATGTCGGATAATCTGCGCAATAAAGTGGTTTTTCCTGCTCCACTTCCCCCACAAATTCCAATAATAAAAGGTGTTTTTCCTGAAAATGTCATTGCCTGTAAAGATATAAAAAAGAAGAGTTTATTTTGTGATTAGAACATCCCATGACTTAAAAACTCATGTTTTTTAGTAAAACCTCTTCTTTTATGTTAAAGATTTTAGGGTTTTTGAGCTTATCTATTTTGGGGAAGACACCATGTTGCTTTTTAAAGTTTTTACTCAAAGATAATTTTGAATAATACATTAAAAAAGTCTTAGCGCTTTCGTAATTCTTTGCTTGATCAACAACAGCAAAACACCACCTGTCAGCATAGCAAGCAGTTTTTTTTTCTTTTGGAAAAAGAAGAACTCTTTTTTTATTTTGTGATAGCGACTTATTTTTTATGAAAAAACTATGTTTTATAACTAAAAATTGCCTGTTTTGAACGCTGTCATTTTCTGAATTAAAAGCAACATTATTTTGAATAAATCCTTTTTTCCATTTAGCATCTTTCTTTGAATAACTTCCCCTATGAGCAAGTAAAACTGAAAACTCATCATTACTTTGTGGGCTTGCCCAAGAGAAATTTTTTGAAAGATCACTGTAATTTTTCGCTGGTTTAGTGCTATCTGGAATATATGAAAAAACAAAGGGGTCAAGTCCAGCAACCAACCAAGTGGCATTCTTAAATGCATTTAAAGAAGGAGTTTTCTCCCTTAAAAAATTAGCATTTAGCTTCTGAAATTTAGTCTTATCTAATATTTTTACGGAATTTAAGGACTTCACAAAAACTAAATCAATAGTACTATTAAAGCCTTCCTTTTTTAGTTTTTGAGTGATTTGACCTGCATTTAAGTTTAAGATTTTAAGTCGAATACCCGTTTTTTTTGAAAAACGCTTAAAAAGCACTGTATCTTTTGCCTCTAAGAAATCAGAAGCAAGCACTAATTTTTTACTTATTTCAGGTTTTGCCTCCTCTATTTTACAAGATACAAGAACTAGACCTAAGAAAAGGGGCGGCAAAAACTTACTATAAACGAATCCTCTTGCCATTAGCCTCCTATGATTTTTTTAATATCATTTAACTTCATTAATGCTTCAACTGGCGTAAGAATATTGATGTCGATATTAATTAATTCCTCGTGAATTTGTTCTAGAACTGGATCATTTAGTTGGAAAAAACTAAGTTGCATGTTACCATCTTTTGCGCTTTTTGCGTCTATTTTTTTTGCTTTACCACCAACAGAAGCATGGGAATTTTCTAAATCTTTTAATACGTGTTCTGCGCGCGCAATAACAGAATTTGGCATTCCGGCCATTCGGGCAACATGAATTCCAAATGAATGCGCACTTCCTCCTGCTACTAATTTCCTTAAAAACAGAACTTTTTCTCCCATTTCTTTCACCGAAACATTAAAGTTGTGAATGCGCGAAAATTGTTTTTGCATTTCATTTAATTCATGGTAATGCGTTGCAAACAAGGTTTTACATTTTGCCTTTGGATTCTCGTGTAAATATTCCGCAATTGCCCAAGCGATAGAAATTCCATCATAGGTGCTCGTTCCTCTACCAATTTCATCCAATAAAATCAAACTCCGTGCAGAAATATTGTTAAGAATACTTGCGGTTTCGTTCATTTCTACCATAAAAGTAGATTCGCCAGAGGAGATATTATCAGATGCGCCAACGCGGGTGAAAACTTTGTCTACGAGTCCAATTTTTGCGCTATCTGCAGGAACGAAAGACCCCATTTGTGCCATCAGGACAATCAAAGCAGTTTGACGTAAAATCGCACTTTTTCCGCTCATATTTGGCCCAGTAATCATAATCATTTGCTGCGTTTCATTGTCGAGAAAAATATCATTTGCAATGTATTCTTCACCATGCGCAAGTCGTTTTTCAATAACAGGATGCCTTCCATTTTTAATGTCGAGAATAAAACCATTGTTAATTTCTGGGCGCTTATAGTTATTTGCTTGTGCAATGGTTGAAAAGGAAAAAAGACAATCTAAACGAGCTACGATAAGTGCATTGTACTGAATTGGGTGGATGTAATCCGCCATTCCTACTACAAGTTCTTGAAAAAGTTGTAATTCAATGACCAGCATTTTTTCTTCGGCGCCGAGTATTTTGCTTTCATACTCTTTCAGTTCTTCCGTGATATATCTTTCCGCATTTACCAAGGTTTGCTTGCGAATCCAGTCTTCTGGCACCTTGTCTTTGTGTGTATTTCGAACTTCAATATAATATCCGAAAACATTATTGAAAGAAATTTTTAAACTTGGAATTCCAGTTCGCTTTGCCTCATTATTTTGTAGGTTTTCTAGATAATCTTTTCCTTTAAAAGAAATCTCTCGCAATTCATCCAACTCATTATGACAGCCTTGCCGAATTACCATTCCTTTTCCAATCTGTCCTGCTGGCTCATCTACCAATGTTTCACCAATTAACTTTATTAATGATTCACAGGAATGAACCTGTTCCATCATTTTTTGCAAGGAGGCAGGCGCTCCATCACTAACTATTTTTTGGATTAATGGAATTTGTAGGAGTGTCCTTCGCAGGTGCATTACTTCCCGAGGATTTACCTTTCCTACAGCAACTTTTGAAATCAAGCGTTCTAAATCTCCAATTTCACGTAAATGCTTTCCAAGTTCAAAAGATATTTGTTCATTTGCGACTAAATATTCTACGACATCTAGGCGTTCTTCAATTGGTTTTTGGTCTTTTAATGGCAGCACCATCCAACGTTTCATGAGTCTCCCGCCCATTGGGGTCAATGTTTTATCTAAAATATCTGCAAGTGTTATCGCATTTTCATTGGATGAGGTAATGAGCTCCAAATTGCGAATTGTAAAGCGATCCAACCAAACGTAGCGTTCTTCTTCAATGCGTGAAATGGAACTGATATGTCCCAATTTTTGATGTTGATTCTCATTTAAATAATGAAAAATTGCTCCAGCCGCGATAATAGCATCTGGTAAATTATCTACACCAAATCCTTTTAATGATTTCGTGCCGAAATGTTTTGTTAGGCATTCCGTTGCGAATTCCTCTCCAAAAACCCAGTCTTCCAAGCGGAAAGTGTAGTACTTTTCTCCGAAAATTGCTTGAAAATCTTTCGTTCTATTTTTTTGATAGATAATCTCGCTTGGAGAAAAGCCACTCAAGAGCTTGTCTATGTAATCTTTGTCACCTTGAGCAACTAAAAATTCTCCGGTAGAAACATCTAAGAAAGCAACACCAAGGTTTGATTTACCAAAAAAAACAGAACACAAAAAGTTATTTTTCCCTTGTTCTAATACTTGATCATTAAATGAAACTCCAGGAGTTACAAGTTCCGTTACACCTCTTTTTACAATTGTTTTTGTCATTTTCGGATCTTCCAACTGATCGCAAATTGCAACACGCTGTCCTGCTCGCACAAGTTTCGGAAGATAAACGTCTAAAGAATGATAGGGAAACCCTGCAAGTTCTATTTCTCGTCCAGAACCATTTTTTCGTTTTGTAAGGATGATTCCTAAAATCCGTGAGGTTTTTATGGCGTCTTCCCCAAATGTTTCATAAAAATCCCCAACGCGAAAAAGCAATAAGGCCTCAGGATGACGCGCTTTAATTTGATTGTATTGCTTCATCAAAGGTGTTTCCGCAATCTCTTTTTCGGGGCTAATTTTCGACAAGGGTATTGATTGTTAATTTCAAATATAAAGATAAGAAAAAATTTATTGTTGGAACACCTTGATTGTTTTTTACCTTTACAATCTACATTATGAGCATAGAAAACAATAAGAAACTCAAACTTTGGGAACTTGATAGATTAAGCGAGGAGCAGTTTAAATCTCAGGTAAAAAATCCACTTATTGTGATTTTAGATGATATACGCTCCTTAAACAATATTGGTTCTTTTTTTCGCACTGCTGATGCTTTTAACATTGAAAAAATTTACCTCTGTGGAATTACAGCTTGCCCACCACATAAAGACATTCATAAAACTGCTTTGGGAGCAACTGAAACAATTGTCTGGGAATACCGCGAAAATATTGAAGAATTAGTGCAAGAATTAAGTCTTCAAGGCATAGCTATTTGCACTATTGAACAAGCGGAAAAAACACTTTTCCTTCAAAATATTTCTGAACTAAGAGAGGATAAATTTGCCTTAATTTTCGGCAATGAAGTAAATGGCGTGAAACAAACAATTGTCGATCGTTCGAATTATGTTATTGAAATCCCACAATTTGGTACAAAACACAGCTTAAATGTAAGTGTTTGCGCAGGAATAGTTCTTTGGGAATTTTGCAAGAAGTATATTTGAATTTAGGAGGTATTATTTACTTATTTATTGCTGTTTCTAATGCAGTTATCAATCGTCCTTAAAATATCAGGTAGAGGATTCTATTTTTGAAAAAAATTAAAGAATGCCGGTAATGCAATAGCTTTAGTAATACTAGCATTAGTCTACTTAATTGATTTGAAATATTAAATAAAAAAATATTCCCAATCTTTTCGAAAATGTATAGAAAAACCTAAAATAAAATTAAAAATCTCGAGCATTAAAAACACTCGAGATTTCGCTACAAGTCAAAGGTGGAAGCCAATTGACAAGTTTTTTTATTAAAAAACCCCCACTAAAAAGCGGGGGCTTTGTACTCGAGGCGGGACTTGAACCCGCACGCCCATACAGGCACAGGATTTTAAGTCCGGCGTGTCTACCGATTCCACCACTCGAGCAATCGACGAGCGGGAGACGGGATTCGAACCCGCGACCCCGACCTTGGCAAGGTCGTGCTCTACCAACTGAGCTACT